>NZ_JBHSHZ010000011.1:0-75170 GCF_042653365.1 Flavobacterium sp. GCM10023249 | reverse complement strand
ATCAGGCGTGCATTCCATTTCATTTTGTCGGGCTTATAAAAACGTGAATATAAGAATTTTATACCGAATTCACAACCCTGTCAGCGGCGGTTACTGAGCCTGTCGAAGCATCATCGGTGGCTGAGGTTCTCGAAGCCACAAACCCTCACAGTTGTCCGTAATACCTTCATCGCAAGAGGCAAATCCAACATTCCAACAATCCAATAATCGAACAATCCAAATTTCTATTTTCCGCTCTGTTGCAAGGTTTTTTATCCCTTTCTTTGAATAGCTTTTATTGTACGGTACATTATGGCTTCCGCATTTTGCTTTCTCGCTCCTGCGTTTTGTTTTCTCGCCCCTGCAATTTGTTTTTTCGCTCCTGCACTTTGCTTTCTTGCTCCTGCACTTTGCTTTCTCGCTCCTGCATTTTGTTTTCTCGCTCCTGCACTTTGCTTTCTTGCTCCTGCATTTTGCTTTCTCGCTCCTGCACTTTGCTTTTTCGCTCCTGCACTTTGCTTTCTTGCTCCTGCACTTTGCTTTTTCGCTTCCGCATTTTGCTTTCTTGCTTCAGCACTTTGCTTTCTCGCTTCCGCACTCTACTTTTTAACTCCCATCACTCCCAAACCGCAATCCCAACCCGACCTCATAGCATACTCCGTGAAAAACAACGAAAGTACGAAGTGAGAGTGATCCGCGTAGCCGAGGAGGCACGACGAGCGGTTCGGATCATGAAACACTGTACTGAGTTAGTTTTAGGAGTAGATTATGCAGTCTTGACCTTTGCCGTGTCTCGGCCTTAGAAGAGATTTCTGCCTTTCTCGTCATCAGAAGAGATGTCTAGACAAATGAAAAGAAACCACTTTGCACAACGCAGTGAAGCAAATTGCATCGAGAACCTTTTTGAATTCTTCTATTAATGAACGAACTTTCAACATTCAACGTTATAACTTTATAAACAGGGAACACCCGTCAAAGACATACCGCAAACCAATAACCATTAACAACAAACCATCAACCACCATCACTTTGCAACTTTACAACTAAATACCTATTTTTGCCATCGTTTTGAACCCGTTTCAAAAAGAACAACAACACAACAACTATGTACAAACAACTTATTCGTCCACTACTTTTCGGTTTCGATCCCGAAAAAGTGCATCACTTTACCTTTTCAGCAGTTCGTATTGCCAATAAAATTCCAGGTGTAGCGTCCTTACTTCAATCCCTATATCAAGTCAATGATCCTCGTTTGGAGCGCAAAGTCTTCGGACTAACATTCAAAAATCCGGTAGGGCTGGCAGCGGGTTTCGATAAAGATGCCAAACTGTTTCAGGAATTGTCCAACTTCGGATTCGGATTCATCGAAATTGGTACCTTAACGCCAAAAGGACAAGAAGGAAACCCTAAAAAGAGACTTTTTCGCTTATTGGAAGATTCCGCTATTATTAACCGTATGGGTTTCAATAATGGGGGTGTGCTCGAAGCAGTGGAACGACTAAAGAAGAATAATGGGGTACTTATTGGTGGTAACATCGGAAAGAATAAAGTAACGCCCAACGAAGAAGCGGTCAACGATTACGAAATATGCTTCGAAGCCTTATTCGATCATGTAGATTATTTTGTAGTGAATGTGAGTTCTCCCAATACACCGGGGCTACGTGAGTTGCAGGAAAAAGAACCTTTGATTAAATTATTACAAAGGCTACAGGATTTGAATAACCAAAAATCGAACCCGAAGCCTATCTTATTAAAAATCGCTCCTGATTTAACCGATGAACAATTATTGGACATTATAGAAATTGTCAATACCACCAAAATTGCAGGGGTAATCGCTACGAATACTACAATTTCACGCGACGGATTACAATCTCCCAATAAAACAGAAGTGGGCGGATTGTCAGGGAAACCTTTAACGAAACGTGCAACGGAAGTAATTCGATTCCTGTCCGAAAAGAGCAATCAATCGTTCCCGATTATCGGTGTTGGAGGAATTCATACTGCCGAAGATGCTATAGAAAAACTGGAAGCTGGTGCGTCTTTAGTGCAGTTATATACTGGATTTATTTATGAAGGACCGGCATTAATCAAAGCAATCAATAAAAAGATTTTAGAAAAAGCATAAATAGTTTTACTTTTGAAGTCTATGAACGCCGAAAGAATCAAACTCATCGAATGTCCCCGTGATGCTATGCAAGGCATCAAAGATTTTATCCCAACCGATAAAAAAGTACAATACATCCAATCGCTATTGCGTGTGGGGTTTGATACTATCGACTTCGGGAGCTTTGTTTCAGCGAAAGCCATTCCGCAAATGCAGGATACTGCCGAAGTATTAGCGAAACTCGATTTGTCTAAAACCGAGAGTAAGCTTTTGGCTATTATTGCCAATACGCAAGGCGCCGAGAATGCAGCCGTTCATCCCGAAATACAATACTTAGGTTTTCCTTTTTCTATTTCTGAAAACTTCCAGATGCGGAATACGCATAAAACCATTGCGGAGTCCTTGGTAACTTTAGATGAAATACTCAACATCGCCGATAAATCCAATAAGGAAGTAGTGACGTATATTTCAATGGGCTTTGGTAATCCTTATGGTGATCCTTGGAATGTGGAGATTGTAGGGGAGTGGACAGAAAAATTAGCCAACAGAGGCGTGAAGATTCTCTCGCTTTCCGATACCGTTGGTTCTTCAACTCCCGAAGTCATCGATTATTTGTTCTCTAATCTCATCCCTAAATACCCAAACATCGAATTTGGTGCTCATTTGCATACTACGCCAGACAAATGGCATGAAAAAGTAGATGCGGCCTACAAGGCAGGATGTAAACGCTTCGATGGAGCTATTCAAGGTTTTGGCGGCTGCCCAATGGCTACCGATAAATTAACAGGGAATATGCCTACAGAAAAGTTGTTGTCGTATTTCACTACACAAAAAGCCGATCATAACTTAAGTGCTATGAGTTTTGAAAGCGCGTATAACGAAGCCTTGAAGATTTTTACAGTATACCATTAATTAAAATGTTGTAGAGTCGTACTTCGACTTGGTTTACTTAGTTGTAACTCTTACTTTTTTTGTAATTCTAAAAAGGAACGTTGTTGTGTTGTTTTCAATAGCTTGATTAACAATGCGTTTTGAATTTTGTTAATTACTATTTAAAAATAATCTAAATAATTTTTGTCTTATTTAGAATGAGTCTTTATCTTTGCGGCAAATTATTTTAATTCAATCTAAATAAAATACTATATGAACTTTAAAAAAGTCCTTTTAGCTTCTCTACCAGTTATGGCTTTATTCGCAACATCATGTTCAAATGATGATAACGAGCAACAATTCGAATATACAGTTCCCGAAACCTATACTTTCCAAAATGAGGGTGTTACTTCTGTGTATTTTGAAGGACAAACGAATAGATTGTTAATGTTGCAGGAAATGGGTAATTATATCAGAGATAATGCTGCTGCAGGTACTGCCGTAGATGATGCTAAATTGTCGGATATGTTCACGAATACCAATACACCATTTACTAGTACCGATTTAAATAACGCTACTGACAAACAGTTGAAAAACAAAACTGCAGCTTCTAAAGATTTCTTCGTGAATTTAAAAGGTGGTGGATCAATTGCAGAACAAACTTCAGTTAGAGGTTTCTTTGAAACACAGTTTGACAATGCTGAAGCCGCAAGTCAAGGAGTGGCTGCTTCTGCAGGTGTTGCCGGTTTTTATTTAGATGGTTCTTCTAAAAGATTGTACGCGGCTAACGGTTTGGAGCCACAACAAGTATTCTTAAAAGGAATGATGGGAGCTTGTTTGTTAGACCAAGTGGTAAACAACTACTTAAGTGTAGATGTTCTTGATGAAGGGACAAACAGAAAAGACAACGATGATAAAGTGTTTATTGAGTTAAAAGACGGGGATAATATTGTTACGCATAGATACACTAAAATGGAACACCTTTGGGATGAGGCTTACGGGTACATCTACGGTGCAGGTGGTGGAAAATACTGGGATAGCTATATCAACCAAGTAAATGCTGATGCGGATTTCAATACTCTAAAAGCGGATATCAACGCGGCTTTCAGAAAAGGTAGAGCAGCTATTACTGCAGGTGATTACAAAACACGTAACGAGCAAATCAATATCATTAAAGAAAAATTAGCTTTGGTTCCTGCGGTAAGAGCAGTATACTATTTAAAAGAAGGAAAAGCAAAATTAACTGCTGGTGATAATGGTATTAAAGCATTCCACGCTTTATCAGAAGGATATGGTTTCATCATGAGCTTACGTTATACAAACAAGCCTGGGACTAATAATCCATACATGACCAAAACTGAAGTAGATGCGATCTTAACGGAGTTAATGGCGGGTAAAGGAACAGTTGCAGATCCTAGACCAGGTCTATGGGATATTGATTACTTGAATACTCATATCGATGGTTTAGCAGAAAAAATCGCAACTAAATTCGGATTTACTGTAGCTCAGGCGCAGTCATTATAATTTCATAAATTAAAAAAAGGCAGAAGAAGTAATTCCTCTGCTTTTTTGTAACTTTGCAAAAATTTTCAAAAAATGAAAAAAATAGTAGCTTTATTCAGTTTTCTTTCTGTCATTATTGCTTGTTCTTCAGGTGATGGTGGTTCAGAATCTTCAGGCGATGGTTACAATAGAACCGATTTGCTAACAAGCTGGGCTGATAATATTATCATTCCTTCGTTTGAAAATTACCAAACCAAGGTTACAACGTTACAATCTAAAGTTTCTGACTTTAATGCTGCTCCTTCTACTGCTGGATTGACAGAAGTAAGAACAGCATGGTTGGAAGCCTATAAAGCGTTTCAATATGTTTCTATCTTTGAAATTGGTAAAGCGGAAGAAATAAGCTTCGTAAGCTTCACTAATATTTATCCAACAGATGCTACGGGTATTGAAGCGAATATTGCTGCAGGAGGTTATAATTTAACTTCTTTAACTCAAATCAGTAGACAAGGTTTTCCAGCATTCGATTATATGATCAATGGCTTAGGTACAGATGATACTACTATCGTTGGTTTTTATACTACGAATTCAAATGCAGTGAAATACAAACAATATTTAACTGATTTGTCTGCTCGATTGAAAAGTAATGCAGATTTGTTAACTAACGATTGGAAAGGAGCTTACAGAAATACTTTCATCGCAAGTAACGGTAATACTGCAAGTAGTTCTGTAAACCGAATGGTTAATATTTTTGTAAAGAATTATGAAAAGAATGTACGTGCCGGAAAAGTAGGGATTCCTGCAGGTGTGTACTCAAGTGGTACTACATTTGCTGGTAAAGTAGAAGGATATTACAAAAATGATATTTCTAAAGTACTATTGAATGAAGGGGTAAAAGCAACTCAAGATTTCTTTAATGGTAAATACTTTGCTTCTGCAACAACAAGTCACGGTTTGAAAGCGTATTTGGATTACTTGAATGTAATGAAAAATGGTCAGAAACTAAGTGATATCATCAATAATCAGTTTACCACTATTTTCAATACGAATGCACAGTTAAACGATAGTTTCTCTGAACAAGTTACTTTGGATAACTCTAAGATGATTACTGCTTTTGACCAATTGCAATGGAATGTTGTCTATTTTAAAACCGACATGATGCCGGCTTTAAATATCACAGTGGATTATGTTGATGCTGATGGCGACTAATCATGATTGAACAGTTTAAAAATTATTTAAATACTACAACAGAAACCGCAACGCTAGCTTTTTTCAGGCTGGCGTTTGGTTTAATGATGCTTTTTAGTATTATCCGCTTTGCCTCTTACGACTGGATCGATAAATTGTACATTAAACCGAAATTCCATTTTACTTATTATGGTTTTGGTTGGGTAAAACCATTAGGGGATTTTACCTATGTTTTATTTTTTATCTGTGGCGTATCGGCACTTTTTGTTGCTATAGGTTACAAATACAAAATGGCTATAACGACGTTCTTCTTGAGTTTTACTTATATCGAACTTATCGATAAAACAACGTATCTAAATCACTACTATTTTATTTCTGTAGTGGCTTTCTTGTTGATTTTTTTGCCAGCCAATGCATCGTATTCAGTGGATGCCTATAAGCATAAGGAATTGTTATTCCAACGTGTTCCAAGATGGACCGTCGATGCTATCAAAATTATCCTGGGTATTGTCTACTTTTACGCTGGTTTAGCAAAACTCAATTCAGATTGGTTGTTGGAGGCGATGCCACTTAAAATGTGGTTACCCATGAATGCCGGAATGCCAATTGTTGGTCCGTTTTTGAAGGAAAATTGGGCGCACTATGCCTTCAGCTGGTGTGGAGCCTTATATGATTTATCCATTCCGTTTTTATTGTTATACAGAAGAACTAGAATTTTCGGTTTTATATTGGTGGTGTTCTTCCACGTCTTTACTAAAATGCTATTCCCAATCGGGGTTTTTCCTTACGTGATGATTATCAGTACGCTTATTTTCTTTTCCTCCGATTTTCATAAAAGGGTTTTGCAAAAGATACTAAAGTGGTTGCGAGTCGATGGAGGTGTATTTGAAAATGATAATGTTATACCAATAATTGCTAAACCTAAAATGTATATAGTAGCTGCATTGTTGCTAATACAGTTGGTTTTTCCATTCCGCTATCTGGCTTATCCAGATGAGTTGTTTTGGACCGAAGAAGGGTTTCGTTTCTCGTGGCGTGTAATGCTAATGGAAAAGTCGGGTTATACTCAATTTAAAGTTACCGATGCGAAAACTAAACAGACACTATTTGTAGAAAATAGCGAATTTCTAACGCCCTTTCAGGAAAAACAAATGGCTTTTCAACCTGACTTTATCTTAGAGTACGCGCATTTTTTACATGATTATTATAAAAAAATGGGGTATGCAAGCCCCGAAGTTCGAGTGGAAAGCTATGTTGCGCTCAACGGACGTTTAAGCCAAAGATATATCGATCCAAATGTCGATTTGGCCAAAGAAAAAGAATCATTCAAACACAAAACGTGGATACTTCCATTTACAGATGAAATTAAAGGATTATAAATTTTTAGTTGTTCTATTGTTATTAACTTGTAAAGGATTTGCTCAAAATGCAATTTCTGGAACTGTACTATCTTCTAATGGTTTGAAATTAGAATATGTTGAGGTTTTTGATAAGAATAGTGGTTACAAAACGAATACTGATAAAGAAGGAAATTTTGTTGTTCCTGTAAAGGATTCTAAAGAACACCAATTGGTCTTCTATAAAGACAATTTTCAAATGGTTGAAAAATCTTTTACTGCTACTTCAACTAAAAATACCGTGATCTTGGAAAAATTGACACACTTGTCAGAAGTGGTAATTAGTAAGCAACGCGATAAATTCACATCCGTTCGTAAATTGAAGGATATTGAAGAAACGGCTATTTATGCTGGTAAGAAGACCGAAGTGGTGCAGGTGAATAAACTTACTGCCAACAAGGCTACTAATAATGCGCGTCAGATTTTTTCCCAAGTGGTAGGTTTGACCATCAATGAAAGTAACGATGGTGGTTTGCAGCTTTCTATAGGTGGCCGAGGATTGGATCCTAACCGAACTTCTAATTTCAATACACGTCAGAATGATTATGATATCAGTGCCGATGTATTGGGTTATCCGGAAAGTTATTATGCAACTCCAACCGAAGCCTTGGAAGAAATTCAAATTGTACGTGGAGCAGCATCGTTGCAATATGGTACTCAGTTTGGTGGTATGGTTAACTTTAAATTAAAAAAACCGGCTCAAAAAGAAATGGAAGTAACGAGTCGTTTTACAGGTGCTACTTACGGTTTCTATTCGAATTTCACCAGCTTAAGCGGAACGAAAGGTAAATTTAGTTACTATTCTTTTTACAATTATAAACAAGGTGATGGTTTCCGTCCGAATTCTAATTTTGATGCAAAAACATTCTTTGCTAATCTGAATTATCAGTTTACTCCAAAAACTTCATTGCATTTCGACTATACACACTTTGATTATCTCGCGAAACAGGCAGGTGGTTTAACTGATTTTATGTTCAATCAGGATCCAACGCAAAGTAATCGTTCGAGAAACTGGTTTGATATCAATTGGAATCTTTTCGCACTGCGCTTCAAACATAAATTTGATAACGATGCCGATG
This sequence comes from Flavobacterium sp. GCM10023249, assembly GCF_042653365.1. Taxonomy (NCBI): domain Bacteria; kingdom Pseudomonadati; phylum Bacteroidota; class Flavobacteriia; order Flavobacteriales; family Flavobacteriaceae; genus Flavobacterium; species Flavobacterium sp. GCM10023249. Next base: position 67,050 of record NZ_JBHSHZ010000011.1, on the reverse strand, counting down.
TTTCGGTTCAATTTTTTGGATTGGATGCATCCAGAAAAGCATTGGGGTATCGATCGAATCGTGTCTCGAATGCAGATGTTCCAGGAACTGAACGCGATTTGATTATTGGTGAATTTGTCAATTGGGGTGTGGAAACGCGTTACTTGAAAAAATACAATCTATTGGGTAATAGTAGTGCATTTTTATTGGGAGCTAAATATTATCAATCGGATAATTCCGGACTTCAAGGACCGGGAAGCTCAGGAAGCGATGCGGATTTTGAACTGGCTACCGATGAGTTTCCTTTCTACGGAACTCAATCATCCTATAAGTATCCCAACTTGAATATTGCGCTTTTTGGAGAGAATATTTTTAGACTATCTCCAGTGTTTTCAATCACGCCGGGTTTCCGTTATGAAGTGATTAAAACACAAGCTAACGGAAGCTATAGAAGAATCAATCGCGATCTAGCAGGAAATGTTATTTTGGATGAGACTTTTACTGAAAATAATGTGAAAGAGAGAAACTTCTTATTGCTGGGAGTTGGGCTAAGCTATAAACCGAAAGGGAATACAGTGGAGTTTTATGGGAATGTTTCTCAAAACTATCGTTCGGTTACGTTTAACGATATTCGAACCGCAAGTGCAGGTCAGGCTATTGATGAAAATATTACCGATGAGAAAGGATATAGTTCTGATTTCGGAGCAAGAGGTAGAATTGGTACTACAATTACGTTTGACGTAAGTGCTTTCGGATTGTATTATGATGATAAAATTGGAGAATTTGAAGCTCGGAATCCTGACGGTTCCAATACAACGGTTCGATTGAGAGATAATGTCGGAACGGGTATAACTTACGGATTAGAGTCGATTGTGAACTGGAATTTGCAAAAAACATTCTTTAAAGGAAATGAAAATTTGGCCTGGGAAATTTTCTCCAATACGTCTATAACACAATCGGAATATTTAAAATCCGACCGACCGAATGTGAAAGGGAATAAAGTAGAATTTGTACCATTGTATAATGTTAAGATGGGTATGGGTGTTGGTTATAAAAACTTTTTAACCAGTACGCAACTAAGCTATGTGTCTTCTCAATTCACAGATGCTTACAACAGAACTACAGATCCTAATGACAACACCTATGGTATTTTCGGCGAAATCCCTTCCTATTATGTGATGGATTTTTCAGCATCGTATAAGTGGAAGCGTTTCAAATTGGAAGCAGGAATTAATAACGTAACCAATAACTGGTATTTTACAAGAAGAGCAACAGGATACCCTGGACCTGGAATCATTCCTTCAGAACCACGAGTATTGTATACCACATTGGAATTTGTTTTTTAAAGAGAAGTTAAAACGGTTTTTCTCGTTCAGATAATTTTACTATATTTGCATGCAATTTAACTACAACTACAAATTGCAACATGAAAGCACACACTGCTAAAATTGTCGGAGAAGGTTTAACCTATGACGACGTTCTGTTGGTTCCTAACTATTCAGAAATTCTCCCTCGCGAAGTAAGTATCAAAACGAAATTCTCAAAAAACATTACATTAAATACGCCTATTGTATCTGCTGCTATGGATACGGTAACTGAAAGCGCTATGGCTATTGCTATGGCTCAAGAAGGCGGTATTGGTGTGTTGCATAAAAACATGTCAATTAAAAAGCAGGCAGCTGAAGTACGCAAAGTAAAACGTGCGGAAAGCGGTATGATTATCGATCCTGTTACTTTGCCTTTGACTGCTACTGTTGGTGATGCAAAACAGGTGATGCGTGAATTTAGTATCGGCGGTATACCTGTTGTAGATGAAAGTCAAGAATTGAAAGGAATCGTTACGAATCGCGATTTGCGTTTCGAAAAGAATAATGAAAGAGCAATTACCGAAGTAATGACTTCTCAAAACCTGGTAACTGCTCCTGAAGGAACTACCTTAGCTCAAGCTGAAGAGATTCTGCAAGGCAATAAAATTGAAAAACTTCCCGTAGTTAATGCGGATTATAAATTAGTCGGCTTAATCACTTTCAGAGATATTACCAAACTTACTCAAAAGCCAAATGCCAATAAAGATCAGTTCGGACGTTTACGTGTTGCTGCTGCTTTAGGTGTTACTGCCGATGCGGTTGATAGAGCCGAAGCTTTAGTAAATGCAGGTGTAGATGCTGTAATTATTGATACAGCTCACGGACATACAAAAGGTGTGGTGGACGTATTAAAATTGGTAAAAGCTAAATTTCCTCAATTGGATGTTGTAGTGGGTAATATTGCTACTCCGGAAGCAGCTTTGTATCTAGCTGAAAATGGTGCCGATGCTGTTAAAGTGGGTATCGGACCGGGTTCTATTTGTACTACTCGTGTAGTGGCTGGTGTAGGTTTTCCTCAATTTTCAGCGGTGTTGGAAGTGGCTGCTGCTCTACGTGGTACTGGTGTTCCTGTTATTGCTGATGGTGGTATCCGTTATACGGGTGATATTCCTAAAGCAATTGCTGCAGGCGCTGATTGTGTGATGTTGGGTTCTTTATTGGCTGGTACCAAAGAATCTCCAGGTGAAACCATCATTTTCGAAGGTAGAAAATTCAAATCGTACCGTGGAATGGGTTCTGTAGAAGCGATGAAAGAAGGTTCAAAAGATCGTTATTTCCAAGATGTGGAAGACGATGTGAAAAAACTAGTTCCGGAAGGTATCGTTGGTCGGGTTCCTTACAAAGGAGAATTGAACGAAAGTATGTTGCAGTTTGTTGGCGGACTTCGTGCCGGAATGGGGTATTGTGGTGCTAAAGACATCGAAACATTACAAACTACAGGTCGTTTCGTTAGAATCACTGCTAGCGGAATTGGTGAAAGCCATCCGCATAACGTGACCATTACAAAAGAAGCACCTAATTATTCAAGATAATATTTGTAAGCTATTCATACCAAAAGGGATTCGTTGAACGAATCCCTTTTTTAATGTTTTTTTCAAATGGAGGTAATTGCCTTTTTCTTGTTCAGATAAATGACAACAAGTAGGCTGATGCCAATTAAAGTGGCTAATACAATACTTGGCTTGAAATAATTTGGTAGTAAATAACCATTGGTAAATGCGGCCGAAATTAGAAATGACGGTAGTAATAACAACGTTTGGGTTAAAGCCAGATACTTGGGATTGGTATTTTTGGTGACAACAGAAAGAAGAATTGGGCTTATTAGGTTTTCAGCCAATGTTATCAATAAACTTGATGCAATAAGATCGGGAATGTTTTCTCCGATAAATGCATATACAGACATTGTGATTGCGACGAATAGGAAGCCGATACTTAATTTTATTTTAGAATCTAAATAATAAAAGGACCAAATAACACTAAAGAAGATTCCAACAGGTAGTATAAATACGGTATTAATACTGTAGATATAGGCAAATTCATTAAATGTTGAAGTATTTCTTAGGTTACTTATGATTTCATAAAATCGATCACTATAGGTATTGTATAAATACCAAAATGAAATTGAAAGGAAGACTGAAAATAATATACGCAAAGCTTTTTTGTTAGTATCACCTGGAATTAAAACGAATTGCTGTTCGTTGTTTTTTGAATCAATGCAAAATGAAATAATGATAGAAACCAACATGAAAACTGAGCTGGTTATTAAACCCAATAGGTAATTGTTTGATACAATCATCATTAGGAGGTATGCTCCTAGTATTGCGCCAATATTGATGGAGGTGTAAAAGGAGGTAAAGGCACCATCCATGATTGCCTTTTTGTTGTGATACAGTTTTCCAAATTGGGCAAGTAAATTGGGTGAAAATAAGCCTGAACCTAATGATAATAAACCTAAGCCAAGGTATAGCCCCAGAGATGTTGGAACCAAGAGTACCAAAGTTCCAATCAATTGTAAGCAACCCCCAATAAGTTGCGCTCTTCTGTTTCCGATCAATAAATCACCTAAAAGTGCTCCTAAAATTTGAGATATAATGATGCTAGAGGCAAAGATGCCGTAGATTTTTACTGCTTCATCTTGATGTAGATGTAAGTTTTCTAACATATATAAGACCAAAAAGCTTCTGATTCCATAATAAGAAGTTCTTTCAAAAACTTTGGATAGCATATATAAATAGGATTCTTTGGAGTGGCTTTGGTCTTTTGATAGGGTTTTCATAGTATGAAATGGATTGGATTCAAATATAGGAGTTTATTATCTGAAAAAGAAAATACGGTTGTTTTGCATTGCTTAATTCTTATTTTTTCAATTATTAATTTTTGATACCCTATTTTTTAACGGGGTAAATCTTTAAAATAATAAAAGTACAATTGTAATTAGGTTGTTTTTGATGGGTGTAATATATTTAAAATGATTTTTAAATGTTTTGCCTATGAAAAGAAAGTTTTTTTTAGCTTTTGTTCTAGTAACATTGGCGTTCGTCTCTTTGTTGGTTGATTTTGAATCATCTAACACGATCAATTCCACTAAAGTACAATTTGACAGCGGTGATACGGCTTGGATGATTGTCGCTACTGCATTGGTCTTATTAATGACTCCAGGCTTAGGGTTTTTCTACGGCGGAATGGTCGGAAAGAAAAATGTGATTAGTACGATGCTCCAAAGTTTTATGGCTATGGTGATCGTGAGTATTTTGTGGGTTATTGTTGGTTACGGATTATCATTTGGCGATTCATGGTACGGTATCGTAGGAAATCCATTGGATAATTTATTCTTTAATAATGTTGGGATAAACTCCTCTTGGGGATTGGCACCCACTATTCCGTTGCTTTTGTTTGCTTTATTTCAAGCGAAGTTTGCCATTATTACACCGGCTTTGATAACAGGTGCTTTTGCCGAACGAATTCGGTTCTGGGCGTATTTACTCTTTATGGTTTTGTTCATCTTATTGGTTTATGCTCCTCTAACGCACTGTGCGTGGCATCCTGACGGAATTTTCTTTAACATGGGTGTACTTGATTTTGCAGGAGGTGTGGCTGTTCACATGAGCGCCGGATGGGCTGCATTAGCCGGAGCCATGTTCTTAGGGAAACGTAAAAATCCTAAAAATAATCCAGCACGAATAACCTATGTTCTTTTAGGTACAGGCTTACTATGGTTTGGATGGTTCGGATTCAATGCTGGTTCTGCAATGGGAGCTAATCCATTGGCGGTTCAGGCATTGTCAACCACCACGGTAGCAGCTGCAACTGCTTCCATGACCTGGGTTTTCTTCGATAAAATACTCGGACATAAACTATCCGCTATGGGAGCCTGTATCGGTGCTGTTGTAGGCTTAGTAGCCATTACGCCGGCAGCCGGATTTGTTAGCATTCCTCACGCCATATTCATCGGTTTGATTAGTAGTATAGTGAGTAATATAGTGGTTCTAAAATTCCCTAAAGGAAAGATTGATGATGCACTGGATGTGTTCAGTTGTCATGGAGTAGGTGGTATGGTGGGAATGGTGCTTACTGGAGTCTTCGCATCGAAGAAAATCAATCCCGCAATTGAATACGAAGGGTTGTTCTTCGGTGAAACAAAATTATTTGTCAATCATATAATTGTATTGGTCATCGTTGCTGTTTTCTCTTTTGTGATGTCGTATTTGTTGTTTTTTGTAGTCAATAAAATTACGCCATTAAGAGTGAGTGAAGACAAAGAAGAACTTGGTTTGGATATCACACAACATGGAGAATATTTGTAAGTGCGCTATAACAGAAAATCCACAATTGTAGTTGTGGATTTTTAGCTTAATTACTTCTTTGACACAGAAAATTAAGGACTCAATACCTTGTAGCCGGGTATTGAAAAAATTAGTGTTACTATTTAATACGCTTATTGCAATAGTCAAATCAATCAGGAATGCACTTAACCGCTGCTTTCCTACAATAAAAGTAGCAACTTTAGGAAGTAGTATTGTACGGTTTTTCCTTTTAAAATGTTAAACTTATTGATTGTTTTTCAGGGAGTTAGTTTAAAAAGAAATCCCGCTAAGGATATTAGCGGGATTTTGTATTGTATAAAAAAGGATTAAATTCCTAAATAATTACTGGGTGTGATTGCTTTCAATTCTGCTTTGATGCTATCGGAAACCTGCAGGGTTTCAATAAATGCATGAATCGATTCTTTGTTGATGACCGAATTCGTTCTGGTCAAATCTTTCAGTGCTTCGTACGGATTCGGATAACCTTCTCTTCTTAGAATGGTTTGAATCGCCTCGGCAACTACTGCCCAGTTTTTCTCTAAGTCTTCAGCAAACTTGTCTTCGTTTAAAAGCAATTTGTTCAATCCTTTTAAAGTCGCTTCAAAAGCAATGATAGTATGCCCCATTGGAACTCCAATGTTTCTCAATACGGTACTGTCAGTCAAATCACGTTGCAATCTCGAAATAGGCAATTTCGCCGATAAATGTTCGAAGATCGCATTGGCAATTCCTAAATTCCCTTCCGAGTTTTCAAAATCAATCGGGTTAACTTTATGTGGCATCGCAGAAGATCCAATCTCTCCGGCTTTGATTTTCTGTTTGAAATAATCCATCGAAACATACGTCCAGATATCTCTGTCCAAATCAATTAAGATGGTATTGATACGCTTCAATGCATCAAAAAAGGCAGCAAAATGATCGTAATGTTCAATCTGAGTTGTAGGGAACGAATGGTGTAATCCTAATACTTCCTCTACGAATTGCGTTCCAAAAGCCTTCCAGTCGTTCGAAGGATAGGCTACTTTGTGTGCGTTGTAGTTTCCGGTAGCACCACCAAACTTAGCACCGAACGGAATGTTGTACAACAAACGCATTTGCTCTTCCAAACGCTCCACAAATACCAAAATTTCTTTTCCTAAACGGGTAGGAGAGGCCGGTTGCCCGTGTGTTCTGGCTAACATTGGAATGTTTGCCCATTCTACACTTAATTCTTTCAGTTTGGAAACTACATTCATCAACGAAGGAAGGTATACTTTTTCATAAGCTTCTTTTGTCGATAATGGAATAGCAGTATTGTTGATGTCTTGTGAGGTTAGTCCGAAGTGGATAAACTCTTTGAATTGTTGTAAACCTAAAGTATCAAATTTTGATTTGATGAAGTATTCAACTGCTTTAACGTCGTGATTGGTTGTTTTCTCCGTTTCTTTAATCCATAACGCATCTTCGGTTGAAAAATCTTCATAGATCTTTCTCAAATCGGCATACAAACTTTTTGCCACACCACTTAGTTGTGGAATACCGGCATCGCAAAGTGCAATGAAATATTCTACTTCAACCAATACGCGGTATTTGATTAACGCTTCTTCAGAAAAATAAGGGGAAAGTGAAACAGTTTTATTTCTATAACGACCGTCAATAGGCGAAATAGCATTCAATTCAGTTAGTTGCATTGTGTTGTGTGTTGTTTAAGAAAGCGCAAAAATAGTTATAAGTTATGAGTTATAAGTTATGAGTTGTTATTTTTTTGTTAGTATTTAGTCCTTAGTTCTTAGTCCATAGTGCATGGTAATTATTCTTCAATAATGAATTTTTATTCCATAAAATGATGAAACAAATTTCTTGTGATGAAATTATTTGCCTTGTTAAGAAACGCTAAGCGCTATGTGCTAAGCGCTAAAGTCTATTCACTCACAACTCATAACTCATAATTTATAACTCCTAACTTTCTCAAGTCCTTCACTTGCACTCATCGCTAGTACTTTTAGAGGATTGGCCAAATCGTAAATGGTTGCAGGCTTCGGGTCGATATAATACACCGGAACATGAGGTTGTGCATAGTGCATCAATCCGGCGGCAGGATATACCTGTAAGGAAGTACCAATGATTATTACCACGTCTGCCTCCTCCATCATCGGAATGGCGTCTTCAATGGCAGGAACCGCTTCACCAAACCAAACAATGTGCGGACGTAATTGGTGACCATTAGCATCGGTTTCGCCCAAATGCAAATCTTCGGTCCAATCCAGTATATACTGTTCATCGGCAACACTTCGTACTTTGGTCAGTTCGCCATGCAAATGCAAAATGGTGGTACTTCCTGCTTTCTCGTGCAGGTTGTCTACGTTTTGGGTGATAATCTGTACTTCGTATTCCTGTTCCATTTCGGCTAGAATCTCGTGTCCGCGATTGGGTTTTACTTCCTTCAACTGTGCTCTGCGCTTATTGTAAAAATCCAAGACTAAAGCCGGATTTTTGCGCCAGCCTTCGGGCGAAGCCACGTCCATGATATCGTGGTTTTCCCACAATCCGTTCGAATCTCTAAACGTATTGATACCACTTTCGGCACTCATGCCGGCTCCGGTTAAAACTACTATTTTCTTTTTCATATTTACTATTTTGGGCGTGTCCCTGCGGGTCAGGCTATGCGCTGCAAGTCCTCGTTCGTTCCTCACTGTGGGCTTTCCGCTTAACTTGTCTCGTCCTCAGACGAGATCCTTCACGCAATTTACTCAAAATAGTAGTAGGGTAACGTGAACTATAAACTAAAAGATGAGAACTAGTTATTAAGTAACGTGAACTATAAACTAAAAGATGAGAACTAGTTACTAAGTAACGTGAACTATAAACTAAAAGATGAGAACTAGTTATTAAGTAACGTGAACTATAAACTAAAAGATGAGAACTAGTTATTAAGTAACGTGAACTATAAACTAAAAGATGTGAACTAGTTACTTAGTTTGGTGAACTACGAATCGAGTTTGGTGAACTCGTTATTAAGTAAGTAGAATTCTTTTTTAGTACTCTACTGTAATAACAAAACGATTGTGAGGTGCTGTATTGGTTTCGTTGAAGTCATTGCAACTTTTCCCTTCTCTGGCGGTTGGGCAGGCCGCTACTTTCAAAGTGTCTATTCCTTTGGAAACCGCACTAAACGTATATACCATTGTTCCCCCAGCTCCAACATAGCCCATTGTTTCATTCCAACTGGGATGGTATTCGGATTGGATTAATTGAACATGTTTGAAATGCTGTTCGTTGATCCAACAATTGGAATAACCTGTCGATCCATTGGTGATTAATTCTATTTGGAATGTTTCTCCAATACTACAGTTTTTTTCTCCGTTTTCACCTGGCTTGTAGTAGTCTTTAGTTGTCCAAAAATGGATAGTAAGTACAACAGCAAGTACAGTTAGGGTTATAATACCGAACCATTTTATTGTTTTGTTCACTTTTTACGCTTTATTTTGCCGAAAATACATAAATACCATTCAAAATGCAATCGTTATTCCAGGACGAAAACTATTTACGTTATTTAGAAGGTTTCATCACCGAAAGCCGCAAAGAGGGTTTTTTGAGAGTCTTATCACAGCGCACCAAACATTTTACTGTAGTTTGTGAAGATGTGTACCAATTGCACAATACAAGTGCCGTAATGCGCAGTTGTGAAGTGTTCGGGATTCAGGAATTGCATGTAGTAGAGCAGCGATTTGGAAAAGCCATCGATAAGGAAATTGCATTGGGCGCCGAAAAATGGGTAGACATTCACCGTTTTGGGAACAATCAGGATTGTATTACCAATTTAAAAGAAAGAGGATATCAAATCATAGCCACTACACCGCACGAAAACGACTGTTTGCTGGAAGACTTTGACATTTCAAAACCTTCGGCTTTGTTTTTCGGAACCGAACGTCATGGTTTGTCCGATGAGGTGCTGTCGCAAGCGGATGGTTTTATGAAAATCCCAATGGTGGGCTTCACCGAAAGTTTGAACATATCGGTTTCAGCGGCCATAATACTCCAGAATGTCTCAACCCGATTGCGTCATTCCGATATACCATGGCAACTCACCGAAGCCGAATTGCTGGAAAAACGCATCGATTGGACCCGAAAATCCATCAAAGATATTGATTTTATTACCCAGAAGTATTTGGAGTCGTTACACAGCCAAAAGTAGTTGTCTATTAGTTTTTAAAATATTCAACGCCATTTTCTCCTACAAAACCAATGGTTCCATCAGGATTCTTTACTTTAAATACGGTAAAATTCCACGCCCTAGAAATTGGTATTGAATGGTATTCTAGGATATCGGCATATTTGGCTGGGATGTATTTGTAGTAATTGTTAAAGTAAAAGATGCCTTTTTTGCCCGATTGTACAAATACAAAGTTGGATACCTTTCTATCGTAGTACAAATCATCAATAGCAAAGGTGTTGATTTTCTCAAAGCGATTGTTTAATACTGTTATTTCATTGTTTTTGATTGCTTTAAAATAGATTTTTTCAAGCAAGAATGTTTCAATGTTGTCGTATTCGACAGCTAGTACTAACGCTTCTTTTTCGATATCAAAAACGCCTACTTTGTTGTTTGAATATACCAAATAGAAATTCGAATTTCTTACACTTTCTATTTTGTCATACTGTTTGAATAGTCGTTTTTCGTCATGGGAGTTCAAACCTCTTATATCGATATCAGAAATTGTTTTCGTTAATACAACGTCATCTTCTTCGTTCGTTTGGCTTTTTGCCATTACCATTTGATCCTCGATATAGCCTTCTTTCCGATCGGCATCTTGATAATACCATTTGAACTTCAAATGGGTTTTGATTAGAGTATCGTATCGGCTATCTCGATGTAAGGTAATGTATTGAATTGGTACGATAGTCTTATTAAAGTAATTGACTACGCCGAATTTGTTGTCTTTTTTGACAATTACCCGCCCCTCAATATCCGGAAATAACTCGTCGTATTCGGGTAAGGATTTCTCTTTTTCACTAAAGCAAAACCCCATTTTGTTGTTTTTGTACAATTCAATCATCTTACTGTTATAAGGATTGATTTTGACGAAATCATAGGCTTTGGTTGGTGCTAGTACTAATTGATTCTTTTGATCAACCACAAAGAATTCATTGTTTTTTTTGGCAACAAATCTTCCCAAGTTGAATTCAAAAATAGAATAGTTCATATCGACTAACTCATCAAAATAAGGAGCAACAATTGTTTTTCCGAGGGTATCGCAAAATCCCCACTTGTTCCCATCACGGTAAGGAATTATTGGGCGGGTTTTTACTTGTGCCAATAGCAATGATGTAAATAATAAGGCAAATACGGCTATGATTTTTTTGAACATATGGGTTGTTACTATGTAAAAAAGGTTGATTTTAACTCGGATTAATTTCTTCTTTATGCCATGCATTAGAAGGGAATCGCAATGCTTTGAGATATTGTGTATTTCTTTCCGTTTTTTATAAATGTGTTACCTTCCGAAAGTATCATAATTCTCTTCAGCATATTTCTCAAAACGCTGTAATAATTTGATGTTTTGTTTTTCAATTACCGTTAATTCGTTGGCTACATCATCAGAGACCGGTACGTACCAGTCTACCGGATCAAAGAATTGACGGTAGGTTTTCTTTTTGAACGTATAACCATGACGTGCAAAAATGGTATTGCGTAAGATTTCCAGTTCTAGCTTTTTAAGGTTCTTCACATCGCTTTCTTTTAAAAGGGTAGTGGAGGAGTTTAATTTGGTTACAATATCCGACGCCGTTCTGTAGAGTTCATCTTCATAGGTTTCTTTTTCGCCATCTTCCGTTTCATATTCAACCGTGTCTATTTTCATCGAATATTGGTCCATGAATTGTGTGTAGTCTTCATCATTAGGTAACATCAGATTCGGATTGTAGGCAAATTTTTGTTTGGTCAGTTTGTAGACTCTTTTTTTAACAACTGCTTTTGGGTTATTGGGAATCCATTCTCCTGCAAGGGTATCATTTTTAATGATAAAGGTAAATACACCGTCACGTTTGCTATCTCCCGGTTCTTTTAGTTCGAAACGGAATTCATTCAGATCGGCTACTTTTACTTCTCCGGATAAAAGGCGTTTGTTTCCGGCTACTACATTTTGCCCGAGCACTTGATTGCCCACAATGTTTTTGATGACAATGTTGATTTTATTCGAGTGAACGAATTCGCCCACCGTGTCGTATTCTTCAGCAATGAAATCGCCCACCCAGTTGCCATACAGTTCTTTGAATTGTTCGGCATCTTTGACAACGGTTTCTTTTTGTGCCAATGGTTTTTCAGCTTCTTTTTTACAAGAAACCAAGACAGCAAAAAGTGCGGAAACAACAAGTAGTTTTTTCATATTTTAAATCTTTTAAAGAGATAGAATTCTATAATTAGTAGGTTCGGTATCCATCCCAACCACGCAATGATTTGGTAGACATCCATGGGTGAAGGTTGGAACAAATATACCAAAATAACTTTCCATAAACGTAGGGTAATTGCCGAACAGGTTAAAGCAAAGCTGCGGTACATGAATTTTTGATGTGCTGCGATATTTCTTTGTTGGATGGAAGTGAATGCTTTCAGCGTGAAATAAAACCACAAAACGGCTAACAACACAAACGATATTTTGGAAATGCGTCCGCCATTGGCAAAACAACCAATAAATAAACCTGAAGGTGCCGCAAACAATAGAATGGTTCCCACGTATAGTTTGCCCATCCAACGGTGAATGCGAGGTTTTGTATTGAGTAGGTTGTTGTTGAATTGTGTAAATCCTGCCAACAGGCAAAATACCGAGGTCAATACATGTGCATAGAATATCGGAAGATATAAGGGAACGCCTAAAACTTCGGTTTGTTTGATATTCAGGAAAGCCACTTGAGCACTTAGGGGTATGTATTTGAGTGTAATTTCCAGCATTAACCAGAAAAAGTAACCAAACAGTACCAGCCAGAGTAGGCTTTTATAATGACGGATTAGTTGCAAGAAACCGACTTATTTTTTCTTGAGTACTTTGTATTCTTCGTAGCATCCGCTTACGGCATCCAAAACCTGAAGGTCATTGGCGCTTTTCATGAACGCTTCAGAATAGTTACAACGTGCTAAGATTTCTTGTAATTCCTTTTCGTTGATTCCTAACATCGCGTAAATGGTTTGACGGTCATACGTTGTTTGTAGTATTGTGCGTAGATTGTCGTCTTTCTTTAATTCACGTAGTTTTTTCAATTCCTTCGGTTTTTTACCAAAGAAATTATACAAGGCATCGGCAGGATTGAATAAGGAGCCCATTACACGGGAGAAGGCATTGGGAGAGTTTTCACCACCTTCATATCTTTTGGTTAAACCGGCAATAGAATACCAGTAATTTTCTCGTTCCGGGATTAGTTTGGCATCCACTTCCAGATAACCGGTCAATGTATAAGGAGCTATGACAATCTCCTGTAGAGCATAGGCTTTTTCGATTAGTGTAATTCGCGAAGTACGGTTTTTTATCCAGTCGTTGGTAACTCTAACTTCTATAGACTGGAAGCCTAAGCAGGAAATTAATATTATGTCGTTAACATCGGCATTGATTTCGAAATTACCATCATTATCCGAAATGGCTCCTCTTACTTTATTGGTGTTAACAATGTTCGCATTACTTATGGGAACTAAGGTGTTGTCGTTTATAATGGTTCCTTTAACGGTTGTTTCTTGAGAGAATACCGGGGAGAAAAGTAGGGTCAAAAAGAAAACTACAAAATATTTCATACTGATTTTTAGAAGTTCTAAAAGTACTAGATATTTTGTAGTTTCACTATGATTTAAAAGAAAATTAACAACTTTATTTCATAAAAGGCACTGGCCTTTTATTCAATAAGAAATCGTTTAGCTTCTTCTTGGTCTTCTTTCTCTTGGAGCGCTTGGAGAATCAGAACGTCTTTGGATAGAACCCGGACGTCTTTCGTTTCTTGGAGCTCTGTCTGAAGAATCACTTCTTCTTTCTGAAGTTCTTCCTTCGCCACGTCTTTCTGTTCTTGGAGCTCTGTCAGACGAACGCGATTCGCTTCTTCCGCCAAAACCACCTTCTCTTCTTGGAGAAGAACTTCTTTCGCCTCTGAATCCGCCTTCTCTTCTTCCACCAGAATTTCTTCCGTTGTGGTCACGACGTGAAGAATTTCCTCCACCGTCATTTTTAGAAATTTCAACGTTGATTCTTCTTCCGTTAAGGTCGAATCCATTCAATACTTCCATTACTTTGGCAGTGTGCTCACCATCCGTATTAAAGAAAGAGAATCCTTCTTTAACATCAACTTTGAATACGTCATCACGACCTAATTCCAATGTTTCTTTTAAGAAGTCTTTCAATTGCATCCAATCGAAATCATCTCTTGCACCGATATTGATGAAGTAACGTACTGGATCACCAGCTCTGATTTCTCTTGGTTCTGAACTTCTTTCGCCTCTTTCTCCACCTTGACTTGATAAGTCACGTTTTGATTTGTAGTACGATAAGAAACGGTTGAATTCAACAGAAACCATTCTTTTTACCAATTCTTCTTTAGTTAAGTCTTGGAAAACTTCATAGATAGCTGGTAAATAGTTGTCGATTTCGTGATCAATTTCCGTATCGTGGATTTTGTTCGCTAAGTGCAATAACTGGATTTCACAGATTTCGATTCCGCTAGGGATTGATTTTTCTTCAAACTTTTGTTTAATGATTTTTTCAATCGCGTGAATCTTACGGATTTCACTCTTCGTTACGATAACAATAGATGTACCTAATTTACCTGCACGACCTGTACGGCCAGAACGGTGGTTGTAAGTTTCGATTTCATCTGGTAACTGATAGTTTACTACGTGAGTTACATTGTCTACGTCGATTCCACGAGCAGCAACATCGGTAGCAACCAACATTTGAATTTGACGACCACGGAATGCTTTCATTACCCCGTCACGTTGTGCCTGAGATAAATCACCATGTAAAGCCGCAGCGTTGTATCCGTCTTCGATTAATTTTTCAGCAATAGATTGTGTATCACGTTTTGTACGACAGAATACTACCGAGAAAATATCTGGATTAGCATCTGCTAAACGTTTTAATGCTTCATAACGGTCACGAGCGTTTACCATGTAGAATTCGTGAGATACTGTTGAAGAACCTGAGTTCTTAGTACCTACAGTGATTTCTTGAGGATTGTGCATGAATTGTTTTGCAATTCTTGCTACTTCCTGAGGCATAGTAGCCGAGAATAACCATGTGTTTTTTTCATCCGGAGTGTCTGATAATATCGAACAGATATCGTCATAGAATCCCATGTTTAACATTTCATCTGCTTCATCAAGCACACAAAAGTTAATGTTTTTAATGTTCACAAGCCCACGATTGATCATGTCTTGCATACGTCCTGGAGTAGCCACAATAATCTGTGCACCTCTTTTTACTTCACGCGCCTGCTCGGTAATGCTTGCACCACCATAAACCGCAACGGTGTGTAAGCCCTTAATGTATTTTGAATATTGTTTAATCTCGTTAGTGATCTGTAAACAAAGTTCACGTGTTGGCGATAAAATTAAGCCTTGAGTGCTTTTGTCATCAGCGTCGATTTTCTGGATTAACGGAAAGCCGAAAGCGGCTGTTTTACCTGTTCCAGTTTGTGCCAATGCAACAATGTCTGTGTTTTGCTCCAATAGTATTGGAATCGCTTTTTCCTGTACTTCTGACGGATTCTCAAATCCTAGATCTTTAACCGCCAGCAGTAGCGATTCATTCAATCCTAATTGTTCAAATTTATTCATTATCTATTTTTAAATTGGGTGCAAAAGTAGTGTTTATAAACGATATAAACTAGCAGAATCTTTTTATTTGTGATTTTATTAATCTTTGATAATCAATAATTTATAAAAATGGATGTTGAAAAAGATTGAAGAATTACAGATTTAAGCGTGGGTTTGTTGAGAATTTATCAAAAAAATTAAAGAGATTCTAAGTAAGAAATCAATGATTTTACCGCTTTACCACGGTGACTTATAGCCGATTTTTCTTCCAAAGTGAGTTCGGCGAAAGTTTTGGAGTATCCATCAGCAGTGAAAATAGGATCATAACCGAATCCATTGTTGCCTTTCTTTTCGGTCATTATGGTTCCATTAATAATTCCGGTGAATTGATGTTGTTCACCATTTATATTTAGTGCGATGACCGTTTTAAAGTTGGCTTTGCGGTTGGTTTCATTTTCCAGTAGGCTTAATACCTTATTCATATTATCCTCATCACTTCTTTGTGGTCCGGCATAACGAGCAGAGTAAACTCCGGGTTCACCGTTTAAAGCATCAATTTCCAATCCGCTATCATCGGCAAAGCAGGGATATCCAAAATGCTCGGTTACATAATTGGCTTTAAGTAGGGCATTGCCTTCTATAGTAGTAGCCGTTTCAGGTATATCTACAAAACATCCGATATCTTCAAGACTTACTACTTTAATATGTGAAGGAACTAATTGTTGAATTTCCTTGATCTTGTTTTTATTGTTGGAAGCGAATACGAGTTGCATTGAGTGTTATTTTTTTCAAAAGTAAGAAAAATCTAAAGTTTAACAAGAAATGCGGAAAAACCGTACACAACATTCAGATATCTGATATACTTTTGACATATAAGTTTTAATTGAACAAGCAAACTAACTAGAATCTAATCTTAAAAAGAATGAATTAAAAAAACCTAGAGAACAGAATACTACAAAAAACTATTAGATTGGGGACAAAAGTCAAATGTTTTTTAAAAGTTAATACCACATCTGTTTCACTATTTTTCAAAATTTTAACTCCATTTAGAATTTGTTCTTTAATTTTAGAAGATTAATTCGTTAGAAAAGCCACTCTTTAGAGTGGCTTTTCTTTTTTAGTCTTTTGCTTGCTGTAGTCTTTGATTGAAATGTTATTAATAATTACATCTTTCACAATTGCCTCTCCATCTTTTACAGCGACCAATGCATACACATTGTTTTGTATTGCTGATACGGCTTGGTTGTATTGTTTTTCTGCTTCGGGTGCTTTGTATTCGTTCATGTAAAAGCGATCGAAAGGAAAGTTTAAAAGTACTTGATATTGGTCTACAGTTTTATACATTCTAACGTCATTCAGTTTAATGTAATCACCACTTTTTGGTTTTTGGTTACTAATTTTACTGATTTTTGCGAACCCTTTTTCAGTGGTAAGCGTGGCATAAATAGCATTGGCTGTTGGAATTTCTTTTTTGATGAAAAGATCATCTTCTTCAAATGATAGGTTGATGTATTTACCTCTAAAGGGATCATAGGGATCAATAGGTTGTGTTTTGAATTTGTACAATTTTCCGGTTTCCAGTACGTCATTGTTGTGCGTTACCATTTGAACTGGAACAGCAAGTTGCGCAAAAACCATAACAAAAAATGCTATAAGGACTAGGGTTTTAGTTTTCATTTTGTTTGCGTTTTTTTAGTAGATAGTAATTCATCAGGAAGAAACCAAGACCGATACCGATAAATAATACGCCTCGAACAACGAAACTCATATTGGTATCGAAAAACCTGCAAATGGTTAATATGGAAATAATCAGTAACCCGAAGTTGAGTTTGTATAAACTGTTGCTTTCTGCTCCATTTCTAATTTCTGTAACACCAATAGCAAGAACAAATATATTAACGACCGTAATTATAAAAGCGTTTTCATTTCCTGCGAGACTATACAAAATCGTAATGAGAACAAATCCAAGGCTTACAGGATTGATTTTTAAAAGTTTGGTTTTCTTTAGGTGCATATACAATAGTACAATTGCAGTTATGAAAAGTGTGATCCATACCAATGAATCCAATTGATTTACCTTCTCATTTTCTCTTCCTATTTCGTTCCATGGAAATTTGAAACTAAGAATAAAGAGTAGAAATAGTGTGCCGGCTTTTCCAATGAGCCAATACGCATTTCGGTTTTGATTGTTGTTCAAAAAGAAATTTTGTTTTCCGATGAGGTAAAATATAGCCAATAACGATGCAAAACCGATAAGCATTAATGTGTTGGGTTCTTTAGAAATACTAGGTAGACAAAAAAGAAGGGAACCTGCGAAAAACCAATGGTGGAATCGGGTAAAGTTCGATGATGGATGGTTTTTAATTAAATTATAATAATGAGGAACGAGTGTTAGTAGTAATAACCAATGTATCCATCCATTTGATTTTGGATAATCGTAATGTGCTTCCGAGCAATACCAGACAATGCCTAGGATAGCGAGAAGTGATGTGAATGAAGAGCGCATGATGTATACTAATGGAAGAGAAAGTACGATCCATGTTAGTAGAAATCCTTCCATGTCTTCGGGGAGATTGTAAATTTGGGCAATTAATGAGATGGTTGCGGCGATGGCGAATACCAGAAATGTAGCGCTGCTTTCTTTCCATGTGATTGAGTTCGGTAGTTTGTTCAATGTATACCAACAAGCCACTTGGCCAAGTACCAAAGGGATAAATGCCACTACGGTTTTTGTAGTAATGGAAAAGTCATCCCAGTTATGTGCTACAATTAATATAATACCTAAGCCGCCCAAGATCGCTCCCAGTATTCCAAAAATGGTAAAGAGGCGGTTTGGATTTGTTGATGCCTTTCTTTTGTAATAGTCGGTGATTTTTGCTGCAACTTCATCGGTGATAATTCCGTTTGACAGCAATTCCGGCAGTTCTTTCAAGATGTTATTTGACATTGGAATAGTTTAAGATGTAACTAATGTAGGTTTTTTTCTTTAGATTGTTCGATAATTTGAGTATTCGGTTGTTGGATTCCTTTTTACCGAAAGAAATTTCATAAGGACAGGAGCAAGAATTCTTATTACAGTAAAGCGTTTTCTTTGGGTTGAAGGAATACATTCAAAATTCAAAGGAAGAAACCTTCTGAATGTATCGCTAATTCTTCAATAGGTTGTTTATTTCCTCTTCAACAAATTGAATGCAGGATAAGAAGCAATAACAATCCCAATTAGAACAAGTAAGCTTTTATAATCGGCAATGGCAAACCCTGTTAATAAAGCAAGCACGACACCAACTAGAAGCCAACTACTGAAAGGGAATCCTTTTTGGCGATAAGGTCTGTGTAAATCCGGTTCCGATTTTCGTAATTTAATTACCGAAGCATAGGCTAATCCGTCTACAATTAAAACGGTGAAAGTACCTAATGCAAACAATTCAGAGAAAGACCCGGAAAAAATATAAACGATTTCGAGTAGGCAAATGATACCCATAGCAATGTATGGAGATCCTTTTTTGTTGATAATAGCACCTTGAGGAATAAAATGGCCACTTCGGCTTAAACCAAATAAAATTCGCGAAGGCACCATGATAAAAGCATTGAGGATGCTGGTTAGTGATAAAATGGCAATCAAGGTAAAAATTACACCTCCGGTTTTGCCAAAAATTAGGGTAGCTGCATCGGAAGCGGCAAGAGAAGAGCCTGATAAAACAGCGGTTGGTACCACACTTAATAAAGCCGTATTGAAAAGAATATAAATGATAATGACAATAATGACACCGATGAAGAGCGATTTAGGTAATTCTTTACCCGGGTTTTTAAATTCTTCGGCAAAATAACAAGCAGCGTTCCATCCGCCATACGTTCCGATAATCAATTGGAGCGATTTAAAAATAGCAATGATTATTCCACCTTGAGCCAAAGGAGTTGTATTGGTTGTTTCATTAAAAAGCAAACTCTTTCCGAAGGCAAAATAAAAACAAGCGATAATCAGAAAAGCGAAAACACAAACTTTCAGCAAACTTGTGATTTTTTGAAAGATATCTCCGTTTTTCACACCACCAATATGATATGCAGTAAAAGCAACCACGATGCTAATGGCAATTAGAATTTCGTATCCTTTTAAAGTTGGAAACAAGAGCGCTAAATATTCGGCGATGGCAATACTAATATAAGCAGGAGCGAGCGAATTGACCAGAAAGTCAAACCAACCTGTAAGAAAACCTAGGTAGGGGCCAAATGCTCTTTCGGCGTAGTTATAAGGGCCACCGGCTTTCGGAATCATTGTTCCTAATTCGGAATAAGCACCAATAGCCATTATTAAATACAATCCGCCCAATAGCCAACACAGAAGAATGAGCCAATGATTTTGTAGCAAACCGACAATGATGCCAGGGTTGTATAAGATTCCCGAACCAATGACACCACCAATTGTAACGGCAATGCCAAAACCTACTCCTAAAATACTTTTAAGATTGTTTTTTTCTGAAGAATTTTTTTCGATCATAGCCAAGAATAGCAGAATTATAAATGAAGGAAAGTGCTTTTGTGAAACTACTTTCGTTTTGTGAAGCTAAATATATGGTTTTAAAATTTATAAGCTTTGATTTTTAAGAAATAAAGAGACGGCTGTTCGTAAAAAAGAGTGCATTATTTTGCTAAATAATTATGTTTAAAAGACAGAAATAATTACTTTTGGGGCGTTTTTAAAACACAATTTTATCATGGTGAAAGATTTATTTGAAAGAATTCAAAACAATAAAGGTCCGTTAGGGAAATGGGCTTCACAAGCAGAGGGTTACTATGTTTTCCCTAAGTTGGAAGGAGAATTAGGACCAAGAATGCAATTCCACGGAAAAGAAATATTAAACTGGTCAATTAACGATTACTTAGGATTAGCAAATCATCCAGAAGTACGTCAAGCAGATATTGAAGCGGCTCAGCAATACGGAGCGGCTTATCCGATGGGAGCGCGTATGATGTCAGGTCATACAACGTACCACGAGCAGTTGGAAAATGAATTGGCTGAATTCGTAATGAAGGAAGCAGCATATTTGTTAAACTTCGGTTACCAAGGGATGGTGTCTATTATTGATGCTTTAGTGACTAAGAATGACGTGATTGTGTATGATGTGGATGCGCATGCTTGTATTATTGACGGTGTTCGTTTACATATGGGTAAACGTTTTACGTATAAGCACAACGATATTGAAAGCATGGAGAAAAACTTACAACGTGCGACTAAATTAGCAGAAGAAACTGGAGGAGGAATTTTATTCATTACTGAGGGTGTTTTCGGAATGCGCGGTCAACAAGGTAAGTTGAAAGAAATTGTTGAAATGAAAAGTAGATACAATTTCCGTTTATTGGTTGATGATGCACATGGATTTGGTACATTAGGTAAAACAGGAGCTGGAGCAGGTGAGGAGCAAGGTTGTCAAGACGGAATTGATGTGTATTTCTCTACGTTTGCAAAATCGATGGCTAATATTGGAGCTTTCGTAGCAGCAGATAAAGATATTATTGATTATTTGAAATACAATTTACGTTCGCAAATGTTTGCTAAAGCGTTACCAATGATTCAAACAATTGGTTCATTGAAACGTTTGGAGTTATTGCGTAAATCATCAGAGTTAAAAGACAAACTTTGGTTGAACGTAAATACATTACAAAACGGATTAAAAGAAAGAGGATTCAATATTGGAGATACTAATACGTGTGTTACTCCAGTATATTTAGAAGGATCTATTCCAGAAGCAATGGTAATGGTGAACGATTTACGTGAAAACTATAATATTTTCTTGTCTATCGTTGTATATCCGGTAATCCCTAAAGGAATTATCTTATTAAGAATGATTCCTACAGCGACGCATACATTAGAAGATATTGCTGAGACATTGTCTGCCTTTGAAGCGATCCGTGAGAAATTGACAAACGGAACGTATAAAGCGATTGCTGATAAAACGACAGTTGACGTTTCTTAATTTAAGAAAATGAAACCTATAAAAAAAACCATCCAGATTAGGATGGTTTTTTATTTTATAAATCTTTTTTGTAGGTTCTTCTTCTTCTGAAAATAACGGGATCAAAGTGTTTCCAGATATTATGGATGGCAACGTTGTCTTCCAATTCCGGAGTACGCACACATTGTTCGATACCC
The DNA here is from genome assembly GCF_042653365.1 of Flavobacterium sp. GCM10023249. Classification (NCBI taxonomy): domain Bacteria; kingdom Pseudomonadati; phylum Bacteroidota; class Flavobacteriia; order Flavobacteriales; family Flavobacteriaceae; genus Flavobacterium; species Flavobacterium sp. GCM10023249. Next base: position 45,486 of record NZ_JBHSHZ010000011.1, on the reverse strand, counting down.
AAGGCTTTGAAGGTGTTGTAGTATTCGTTAAAAATAACCGCTGTGACACCTTTGCTTTGGTATTCTGGATCGACACCAATAAGATAGAATAATACTTCTTTGCTTTGTTTTTTAGCTTTTAGCAAATGATAAAAACCGAAAGGGAATAGTTTACCTTTTGCTTTTTGTAGTGCTTCGCCGAAGCTTGGCATTACGATGCTGAAAGCAATAATTTTATTGTCTTTATCCACTACAAATTTGATGTATTCCGGATTGATAAAACCAATGTATTTCTTTTTGAAATATTCTTTCTGTACATCATTAATAGCAACAAAAGACGATAAGTTGGCATACGATCGATTGAAGAGGTCAAACATTTCATCCACATACGGCATGATGTCTTTTGTTTTAGTAAAGTTGACAGGTCGAAGTTCGTAGCGTTTTTTTATCAGTTCCTGTGCTTTCAAGAAGAATTCCGGTTTTACATTCGAAAAAGGGAATTTGTTTTCCAGATATTCCTTCTCTTTTACGTAGCCCAATTGTTCTAAATGGGTTTTGTAATAAGGGAAGTTGTACCAAGTAATCATGGAGCCTATTTCGTCGAAACCTTCGGTTAAAACACCTACTTTGTCTAGGTTGGAAAAACCCATTGGACCTTCTACATGCTCTAGGTTGTTTTGTCGTCCGAATTCGTACACTTTTTCAAGTAATGCTTTGGTGACTTCGATATCGTCTATGACATCCCACCATCCGAAACGCACTTTCTTTTTTCCTTGATTGTTTACTTCATCCCAATTGATAATGGCAGCGATTCGGCCTACAATTGCATTGTTTTTATAAGCCAAGTAGAAATGAGCTTCGGCATTACTAAAAGCCGGGTTTTTGGTTTTGTCAAAAGTTTCGATTTCTTCCTGAATCAAAGGAGGTACCCAATACGGACTGTCTTTGTATAGTGAAAAAGGGAATTTGACAAATTGTTTGATTGCATCTTTAGAATTGGCTTCAATTATTTTGATCATGGCTTAGGGTTCAATTTCGTCTTCTAAACGTTTTGTTTTTTGTTCTTCTTGTTCCTGTGTAGATTTTTCAGGTAAATCTTCGTCTTTATTTTTACGTTTCTTTTTCGCTGCTTTTTCTTCGGCTTTTTTCAAGTCTTCTTCGGATAAGACTCCGTTTTTAGACTTTTCTTCTTTCTTTTCTTTTACTTCTTTACCATCTTTGATTTCGATGTCTTTATGTTTTTTATCGAAACGCCATGAGAAACCGATACCGCCATAAACCAATCCAGGAGTGGTCTTGATGTTTTTACTGATAGAAGCATCGACTTGTAAATTGTCCATCAATAAGTGAGTGGCACCTAAAGTGAAAATTCCGTCAGAGTAATAATCGCCTTTTATTCCTTTGTTTTCTAGAAATGCCGACCATTTTTCATTTACACCATAGGTAACGGTAAGGATATAACCAAAGTTTTTAGCATCTGAAGTGATTTTGTCGGCAATTAAATTGGTTACAAAAACCCATTTTCCTTTGAAGTGGTTTTGGGTAATCAACATAATTTTTGGACTAACAGTTGCTTCGTTTGGGATACTGTAGTCATTGTCCATAGTATAATTAATTCCTGCGTAACCTGAGATTGCAGGAATAAGGCTTTTCCATTTGAATTTTTTATTGGCTTTCCAGCTATAAATATTAGGTTTTTCTTCACCTTTTTTATACGGATCGTAAAACAAGTATTTTGCACCTAATGTAGTATTTCGTAAGCCACTTCTGTTATCGTTCAGTATGACGCTTTTGTATTTATCCATTTGGTATTGTACGTCCAAAGTTAATTCGAACTGTTCTCTCCAGATACCGTAACGAGCAGTGAGATCTAAACCAAAACCATTGGCTTTATAATCAAGAACATCGTGGTTTTCATTGATGTAATACAACCCTGATTCCAATTGGAATACTTTTTTACCAACCGCAAAAGCTCCGGCAGATTTTCCGGGACGGTTGGAATTGATCTGGTCTGTGAATTGCGAGTAGGTTGAGGTTGAAGCGGATAGTAAACTTCCTAATACAATCAATCTGAGTAATTTCATTTTTATAGTATTTGAGAAAATCAAATGTAACATATTTTATCTTTATTTTAAGAATGTGATTGCCAATAATCCGTATTTTTGAAAAAAAAATGAATCATGCAAGAAGCATCTCCAATGGGCTTGTTAAAAGTCATTATTTATATCATCGGATTTTATTACTTAGTTAAAATTTTGACCCGCATTTTCATGCCTATGATCATGAAAAACATGATGGAAAAGGCGCAAGAAAATTTTAATCGTCATTACCAGCAAGGTAATTTTAATCAGCAAACCAATCAGGATTTTACTACTCCAAAGAAAGAAGGCAATCCCGTATCCAAAAAACAAGTAGGCGAATATATTGACTACGAGGAAATTGATTAATTTCTGAAACATTTGGTTTTCGATTATTCTTCATAACCGCCAAAAATCAAAAATATTGTACGGGGTATTTTAAATCTAAAATTTAACGTATCTTCACGCCTTGATTTGAATAACCTGAATATTTATGGACAAACTGAAGCGTTTTTATCCACACGCATTGGCCTTATTAGGCTTCGTATTGATTGCAATTATCTATTTTTATCCTGTTTTACAAGGAAGAAAAATTCTACAATCTGATATCGTTCAATACAAGGCAACTGCAAAAGAATTAATTGATTACAGACAAGAAACAGGGAAAGAAACCTATTGGATAAACAGTTCGTTTGGAGGTATGCCTACCTATCAGTTAGGTGCTCAATATCCGCATAATTACATCAAAAAAGTAGACAGTGTATTGCGTTTTCTTCCACGTCCAGCTGATTACTTATTTTTATACTTTTTAGGCTTTTATATACTGCTTTTAGTCTTAAAGATGAAACCATTAAAAGCTTTTTTTGGAGCTTTAGCTTTTGGTTTTTCGACCTATATGATAATCATTTTAGGTGTAGGACATAATGCCAAAGCGCATGCCATAGCTTATATGCCTATGGTTATAGCCGGAGCTATATTAGTTTACCAAAGACGATGGATAGTAGGTGGTTTGCTCACCATGGTTGCTGCCGCTTTGGAACTTAATGCGAATCACTTTCAAATGACGTATTATTTGTTGATATTCTTGTTGGTTTTGACCGCATTTTATACTTACAAAGCAATCAAAGAAAAAGAATTAAAAACGTTAATGTACAGTTTTGGAGTATTTGTAGTTGCAGGTTTAGTGGCTATTGGTACCAATGCTACTGGTATTTTGGCTACACAAGAGTATGCCAAAGAAAGTAATCGTGGTAAAAACGATTTGACGTTCAATCCTGATGGATCTAAAAATACTAATGAAAACGCCATTAGCTACGATTATATTACCGCTTACAGTTATGGTATTGCGGAAAGTTTCAATTTATTGTCACCGAGAATTTTTGGTGGTTCCAATAGTGAAAATGTAGGAACTAATTCGGAAATGTATGAATTTGTAATTTCCAATAATGTTCCAGAAGATCAGGCTAAAGAAATTGTAAAAGGTTTGCCAATGTATTGGGCAGATCAGCCCGGCGTTTCTGCTCCAGCTTATATTGGTGCAATCGTTTTCTTTTTAGCTGTTATCGCTTTATTTATTGATGATAGAAAATTAAAGTATGCTTTCTTAGGAGGCGCAATCGTTTCTTTGCTATTGTCTTGGGGTAAAAACTTCCCATTACTTACAGATTTCTTTATTAATTATGTGCCTTTGTATAATAAATTCAGAGCCGTTTCTTCTATTCAGGTAATTTTAGAAATATGTATGCCTGCTTTGGCTTTGATGGGATTGCAAAGTTTCTTTAAAGCAGAGGAAAAGGAGAAATGGAATGCGCTTTGGAAATCGGCTGCAGTTACCGGCGGAATCTTAGTTGTACTTCTATTGGCTAAAGGAATGTTCAGTTTTGCAGGAGGTAGTGATGGTTATTTAGGACAAACATACGGACCGGAATTTGTAGATGCCTTAAAGGCAGATCGTAAATCAATGTATACTAGTGATTTATTACGTTCTGGTTTATTTATTTTACTTGCATTTGGTGCATTGTACCTAACAATAAAAAATACGATTTCTTCTAAAGCGGGAGTTGTTGTGGTTGGAATTTTAATGGTTGCCGATTTGTTTTTAATTGACAGAAACTATGTAAACGCCGAAAGTTTTGTGAATCCGGTTGAAGTAGACGAACCTTTTGTAGAAACGTCTTTCGATGCCGAAATCAGAAAAGACAAATCGCATTATCGTGTATTTGAAGTTTCGGGTGACGCCTTAATGAACGCAAGAACGTCGTATTTCCATAAATCCATCGGTGGTTATTCTGCAGTGAAGCCAAAACGTATGGAACAGTTGTTTGACTATCAAATTACCAAAAACAACATGCAGGTTTTAAACATGCTGAATGTGAAATATTTGATTCAAACCAATGAAAAAGGAGAGCAAATAACCATTTTAAACACACAAGCAAATGGAAATGCGTGGTTTGTAAACGAGTTGAAATTTGTAAGAGGTGCTGATGCCGAAATGAAAGCTTTGGATAAATTGGACACTAAGAATGTTGCAATATTGGATTTGGGTGAATATGGTAAAGGGATTAATTTACCTTTCCCGAAAAGAGATGCGTCAGCAAAAATCGAATTGATTGCTTACGAACCTGACGAGATGAAATATGTTTCCAACAATCCTAATGAAGGTTATGCCGTGTTTTCGGAAATGTATTATAAAAATGGATGGAATGCTTACATAGACGGGAAACCGGTAAATCACGATAGAGTGAACTATGCGCTTAGAGGTTTGAGAATTCCAGCTGGAAAACACAATATTGACTTTAAATTCGAACCGCAAGTCGTTAAAACCGGAAGTACCATTGCTTTAATTAGTTTTGTAGTAATGATTCTATTAATTGGAGGTGGTGTTTATCTAAACCGAAAAAAAATAGCAAGCTAAACCGATTTTCTTGAAAACCATTGTTTACATAGCTGTCGGAGGAGCAATAGGAAGTGTTTTGCGGTATCTTATGAACAGTGTTGTCGCAAAATGGAGTACTACGGCTTTTCCAATAGGAACATTTCTGGTTAATTGTATAGGGTGTTTAATGATCGGATTGTTTTTTGGCTATTTTGAGAAATACAATGTATTGTCAAAAGAGATGAAACTATTTTTAATTACCGGTTTGTGTGGAGGTTTTACTACTTTTTCGGCTTTTTCTGTTGAAAATGTCGGATTACTTCAGAGTAATCAAACGGGAACGATGTTGCTTTATACTGCTTTGAGTGTTCTAATCGGTTTTACAATGACGTGGTGTGGAATGTTAATTGCTGCAAAATTATAATGAAGAAAGTACTTATTATAACCTATTATTGGCCACCAGCAGGCGGACCCGGTGTTCAGCGTTGGTTGAAATTTGTCAAATATCTTCCTGATTTTGATATTCAACCGATAGTTTATGTTCCGGAAAACCCAATGTATCCCATTGTTGATGAAGGTTTGGTAAGTGAGGTTTCGGATAAAGCAATTGTTCTAAAAAATAAAATTGTTGAACCCTACGGATTGGCATCTGTTTTCTCAAAAAAGAATACGAAAGGTATTAGTTCGGGGATAATTCCCAATCAGAAGAAACAAACTTTCTTACAGAAAATGATGCTTTGGGTGCGCGGAAACTTGTTTATTCCTGATGCTAGGGTTTTATGGGTAAAGCCTTCTGTAAGTTATTTAAAAAAATATATAAAGGAAAACGGAATTGATACTATCATTACTTCAGGTCCGCCACACAGTCTGCATTTGATTGGTTTGCAATTAAAGGAAGATTTACAAGTGAAATGGTTGGCCGATTTCCGTGATCCATGGACGACAATTGGATACCATTCGGCATTGAAATTATCAAAATACGCCGATAAAAAACACAAATTACAGGAAAAAGCCGTATTGAATACCGCTGACACGATTATAGTTACTAGTAAAACAACCAAAGCTGAATTTGAACGTCTAACTACAAAACCAATCGAGGTGATTACTAATGGTTATGATGTAGAAAAGGTAACGAAACAACCTTTGGATGAGCAATTTACATTGGCACATATTGGTTCGTTATTATCCGACAGAAATCCCAAGATCCTATGGGAATCTCTGAGTGAATTGATTCAGGAAAGTGAAAATTTTGCTCGTTATTTTCAATTAAAATTGATGGGGAAAGTGAGTCAGGAAGTTCTGGATACTATAGCATCTTTTGGATTGAATAACTATTTGAATAATCTTGGATATGTTTCACATCAGGAAGCAGTGGAACACCAAAGGAAATCACAGGTTTTATTGTTAATTGAAATTGATTCTGAAGAAACGAAAAGTATCATTCCAGGAAAGGTTTTTGAATACATTGTATCGGAAAGACCTATACTGGCAATTGGTCCGAAAGATTCTGACTTTGCCGAAATAATTACATCGACCAATACCGGAACTTTTTTTACATATACTGAAAAAGATCAATTGAAAGCAACTATTTTGAATCACTTTGAGAAATACCTTCAGAGGGAATTAAAGGTGTTTCCTATAGGTTTACAGCAATATTCACGTAAAAATCTTACCGGACAATTATCCAAGTTAGTATAGTTTCACTTTTTAACCGGATTTCCCTAGCCCCGGTTGCAGCGGCATCCTGCTTTGTGAGGAACGAACAAAGGCAGATACAGCGGAAGACGGGAATCAGCTCCAAAAAAGAAAACTCCGTAGTATGGCGACCACGGAGTTAACAAAACAAACCAACCTAACCAAATTTATATGAGATCTACTCGTCTCACAAAACTTATCTTTTATTTCTTTCTTCTTCTTCTTTTTTCATTGAAGAATCTTCAATTTTAGCTTTTGTACCGTCTGCTTTGTAGTAGTAGTAATCGTCATCATCGTTTTCATAACCACCACCTCTTGGATAATCATTTCTAGGATAGTCGTTTCTTGGCGATTCATAGCCTCTTGGGTAATCGTAGCCATAGCTTCTTCCTTTTACGTTTCCGTACATATCAATGATACATCTTTTACGGTCATATACAATTCGTAATCCACCTATTTGTGTTAGTGCAAAACTGTTGTATTTCATATATACAGTACCAATTCTGTTAACTCTATCGAAAGCATCATAGTTGATGAATGTATTTCCAACTCTGCGAACTCTACCGAAAGCATCATGTTCTATGCGTACTCCGTAGTTTACCGGATGTCTTTCTACAGTAACTGTGCCTCTACGACCAGCGGTTTTAAAATAGTATCCGTCGTTAGGATTCGAGTCTTGTGGACGTGTGTTGAAATCAAAATCTCCATTTGGGAATACATAAAATTCTATTCCACGTTCCATAAAGCTGATTGGTTCTGCATCGCGGTAATCAATTGCCTTGTGCTTGCCGTAAGCTTTTCCATTATTGTCAGAAAAAACAGGATTTTCTGACGCATAGGCCATACTTCCTGCCAGGAAGATGCTGGCCACTAAAAGTGTAATCTTTTTCATAATACAATAATTTAATGGTTTGCCTACTCTTGCGATTTTCGGCTTCGTCGAACAAGTTATTTTTTCTTGTTGTTTAGCTATATCCAATTTGCGTGCCAAAACTAATTGTATGCGTGCCTAATTTTTTAAAATAATTGTAAGTAACTGATTATTAATGGGTTTGCCGATGGTTGTTTTTTTTAACGGAAAGGCTTACTTTTGTTAGAAAACCAAATCAAACTAAACTAAAAAACTTAATGAAAACCAAACTACTGTCTTTTTTGACGATTTTAACCGTTAGTACTTCCACATTTGGACAAACATTTATTCAACGATATGCTGATATCGCGAATCAGGTATCCCAAACCAATATCACCAATAACCTGACTCATTTTGAATCGCTTGGGGTGAAGTATAGAAATACACAAGCATTAGAAAACACTTATCAATGGTTATTAGCACAGTATTCTTCATTCGGATATACACCAGCTCAGATTACAACCGATACTTATTCTTATTCAGGAAGTACTTGTAAAAATGTAGTGGTGACAAAAGTGGGAACAGTGTATCCCAATACTTATGTTATTGTTTGTGGACATTACGATTCTATTAATGGTACGGGAACCAATGATAATGGAAGTGGAGTAGTAAGTATTCTAGAAATTGCCCGATTGCTTCAGAATGTGGAAACGGAATATTCTATAAAATTCATCAATTTCAGTGGAGAAGAAGATGGATTGAAAGGAAGTCAGCATTTTGTTTCCTCAGTAGTGAATGGAACGACTCCTAAAATGGATATTCGTTTGGTCTTCAATTTGGACGAAGTGGGTGGTGTAGCCGGTATGACTAATAATACCATTACTTGTGAGAAAGACACCAGTGGAACACCATCAACTAATAATGCGGCTTCGGCTACTATGACCAATCAATTGATTACTTGTGTTGGATTGTACTCTCCTTTGCAGACGTACCTTTCCAATGCATATGCTTCCGATTATATGCCTTTTGAAGATAACAATGAAGTTATTACCGGTTTTTTCGAAAGAAATGAAACAAGTCATAAACATACAGCTACCGATTTATTGGTGAACATGGATCCGGTTTATAATTTTAAAGTGGCAAAAGCAGCAACAGGAGCTGTGCTGCATTTTGCAAAGGCGGCAACGACTTTAAATAATGAGGAATTTGAAATGGATTATCAAGTGCGTTTTTTTCCAAATCCGGCAAAAGATAGTCTTCAGATTACTTTGGGTAGTCTGAATGTTGATCAATATGAGATTTGTATAACCGACATGAACGGAAAAACGGCACTGCAGAAAACAATTGCAACGCCCAAGTTAATAGAATCACTTGAAATTAGTGGAATGTCCAAAGGAATGTATTTGGTAACCTTAACTTCGGGTAAAAGAAAAGTCAGTAAGAAAATTGTAATAGAATAAAAAAAAGCCTCATTCGAGGCTTTTTTTTTATAGTTTCTCCGCTAAGTAGTGAGCAGTAATTGATTTTTTGTTTTTGACTATTTCTTCCGGTGTTCCGAATGCAAGTAATTGTCCTCCATTTTCTCCACCTTCAGGTCCAAGATCAATGATATAATCAGCACATTTTATTAAATCCAGATTGTGCTCAATCACAACAATGGAATGACCTTTTTCAATTAGAGCTTCAAAAGAAGCTAATAGTTTTTTAATATCGTGAAAGTGTAAACCAGTGGTAGGTTCATCAAAAACAAATAAGGCTTTGTCTTTCGTTGCTCCTTTGACTAAGAAAGAAGCTAGCTTAATACGTTGTGCTTCTCCACCGGAAAGGGTTGAAGATGATTGTCCCAATTGAACATAACCTAAACCTACATCTTGTAATGGCTGCAGTTTCTGAACTATTTTGGTTTGGTTTTTTTCTTTGAAGAACGCTAAGGCTTCATCAATGGTCATCGTAAGTATGTCATCAATATTCTTTCCTTCGAATTGTACTTCCAATACTTCTTTTTTGAAACGTTTTCCACCACAGGTTTCGCAAGGAAGCGAAACATCAGCCATAAATACCATTTCTACATTGATAGAACCTTCTCCTTTGCAGGTTTCGCATCGACCCCCATCAACGTTGAACGAGAAATGTTTGGCTTGATACCCTCGATTTTTGGATAATTTTTCTTTGGCGTATAAATCACGAATGTCATCATAAGCCTTGATATAGGTAACCGGATTGGAACGGGAACTTCTTCCGATTGGATTCTGATCTACATATTCAATATGTTTGATGTGCGAATAGCTTCCGGTTAGTTCAGAAAATTGTCCTGCTTTTTCACCTACACCTTCAAGTTGCTTTTGTAATGCAGGGAAAAGTATTTTTTTTACCAATGTGCTTTTTCCTGAACCTGAAACTCCTGTAATTACAGTCAAAACATCTAACGGGAAAGTTACATCTACATTTTGCAGATTGTTTTCTCGAGCACCTTTTACTTCAACAAAATTTTTGAATTTTCTTCTTTTCTTCGGAACAGCAATTTCTAATTGGCCATTTAAGTATTGCGCAGTTAATGAATCCGATTGTAATATTTCCTCAAAAGTTCCCTGAGCCACTAGTTCACCACCGAAGGTTCCGGCTTCTGGACCAATGTCAATAATCATGTCGGCCGCTTTCATGATATCTTCATCATGCTCTACCACAATCACCGTATTTCCTAAATCTCGGAGCGACAACAATACTTTGATTAATCGTTCGGTATCTTTAGGGTGTAAACCAATACTCGGTTCGTCTAAAATATACATAGAACCTACCAAACTACTTCCCAACGAAGTAGCCAAATTGATACGTTGTGACTCACCACCCGAAAGTGTAGCGGAATTTCGGTTTAAAGTAAGGTAATCCAATCCAACATCCTGTAAGAAGGACAATCGGTTATTGATTTCGATTAAAAGTCGTTTCGCTACCTTTTCATCGTACTCTGAAAGTTGTAATTCTTTGAAAAAAGGAATTAATTTCTTGATTGGTAAATCTACTATTTCAGATATCGTGATACCACCAACCTTAATATTATTAGCTTCAGGACGAAGTCGTTTCCCTTTACAAGCGTTGCATTTTGTTTTTCCGCGGTAGCGAGATAGCATTACCCGGTTTTGTATCTTATAATTTTTCTCCTCTAACTCTTTGAAGAAATCATTCAGTCCTTCAAAATATTGGTTTCCTCTCCAAACCAAATCTTTTTGTGCGTCGGTTAACTGGAAATAAGGCTTGTGTATGGGAAAATCAAATTTATGACTATTGTTAACCAATTGATCTCGATACCAACTCATACTTTCACCGCGCCAAGGGAAAATAGCGTTTTCATATACCGATAAAGCGGTATTGGGAATCACCAAGTCCTCATCAATTCCAATTACATTACCGTAGCCTTCGCACTGTGGACAAGCACCATAAGGATTGTTAAAGCTAAATAAATGAATATTGGGTTCTAAGAAAGTTAGTCCGTCCAATTCAAAATTGGTACTGTATGAAAAGCGTTTCTCCGTACTTAATTCTTGTAAATAGCAAATTCCTTTTCCTTCATAAAAGGCGGTTTGAACAGCATCAGCTAAACGATTGTAGAAATCTTCTTCATGTTTGACAACGATTCTATCAATGATTAAAAGAATGTCTTTATTGTCTAAGGAATGTTGATCGATTTCGTCCAAGCGAATCATTTCGTTATCTACTAAAATACGAGCAAATCCTTGTTGTAATAATACTTTGAGTTTGTTCTCCAGTTGGCGGCCTTCTTCCAGATGGATAGGAGAGAGTAACAACCATTTGGAATCGGCTTCAAAAGTTTGAACATCATTCATCACATCCGAAACCGTATTTTTTTTCACTTCCTGCCCAGAAACAGGAGAAAAAGTTTTACCAATACGTGCAAAAAGTAATTTGAGGTAATCGTAAATCTCCGTAGAAGTTCCTACCGTTGAACGCGCGTTAGTGGTATTCACTTTTTGTTCAATGGCAACCGCCGGAGCGATACCTTTGATATAATCTACTTTTGGTTTGTCCAAACGTCCCAAAAACTGACGGGCATAACTGGATAAACTTTCAACATAACGGCGCTGACCTTCTGCATAAAGTGTGTCAAATGCCAAACTTGACTTCCCTGAGCCGGATAAACCGGTAACCACTACAAGTTTATTTCGAGGAATAGCAACATCTAAATTCTTTAAATTATGAATTTGTGCTCCTTTAATAAGAATGTTTTTTTTGGGCTCAAGGGTTGATATATCGGGATTCATATACTGAAGTCAATTTCGACAAAGTTAATCATTAATCTACTTTTTTTGACGCCCTATAACTCATTTTTGATGTAATTATTTTCCTAATAAATGTTAAAAAATGAATTTTTTGTTGCTTTTCTAAAAAAAATAACACTAAATTTGGCTTACCAAAACACTAAAACAAAAGCTTATAACACAAAAATACTTTTTATAGAGATATTCTCTGCAAGATTAAACACCCAAAATCTAAAAAGTATTGTTATGGCTATTACTCAACTCCCAGACGCTTTATTAGTTAAGAACTACATTGATGGTAATGAAGAAGCATTGGCTATTTTAATTGATAGACATCAATCCAAAATCTATGGATTTATCTATTCCAAAGTTTTTGATAGAGACTTAGCAGATGACATCTTTCAGGATACCTTCATTAAAGTAATCAAAACATTAAAAAGCAACTCTTATAACGAAGAAGGAAAGTTTTTACCATGGGTAATGCGTATTGCCCACAATCTGATTATTGATACGTTCAGAAAAGATAAAAAAATGCCTTTTTACCGCGAGACAGAAGAATTTTCTATTTTTTCGGTTATGGCCGATAATAGTCCCAACGTGGAAAGCCAAATTATTACCGAACAAGTTGAAAGCGACTTGTTACGATTAATCGAGGAATTACCATCGGATCAGAAAGAAGTTTTGGAAATGCGTATTTATCAAGACATGAGTTTTAAGGAAATTGCAGATATTACAGGTGTTAGTATCAATACAGCACTAGGAAGAATGCGTTATGCCTTATTGAATCTGAGAAGAATTATTGAAAAAAATCAAATTATTTTGACGAATTAAGCAATATATAGATAGAGGTTGCGTTATACTTATAAATCTAAATTAAAAGTATGGCGAAACTTTACACTAAAGAAAAAAATGTTGCTACCGAGATGTCTCCAAAACAAGAAACTATCGATTTTATTCTGAGCTATTCTAAAGCACTGAAAATTGTTAAGGTAGGAACCGAAGAATTTGAATTGAATTCAAACTAAAACAACTAAAACGAAAAAACGCCCATTATGAGGCGTTTTTTTTATGGTATTCGTCTAATACACTTTTTCTTCCGATGGTTTTAGTGATAATGTCTTTCTCTAAATTCCATCCTCGTGCCGGTGAATATTCTCTTCCGTACCATATAATTTGAAGATGTAAATCGTTCCAGGTTTCTTCAGGGAATAATCGCTTGGCATCGGCTTCGGTTTGCTGTACATTTTTTCCATTGGATAAATTCCAACGGTACATCAAACGATGGATGTGGGTGTCTACAGGAAATGCAGGAACACCAAATGCCTGACTCATTACTACACTAGCCGTTTTATGTCCAACAGCGGGTAAAGCTTCTAACGCTTCAAAATTTTGGGGTACTTCGCCGTTGTGCTTTTCAATCAGTATCTGTGATAAACCGTAAATACCTTTAGATTTCATTGGAGAAAGTCCGCAAGGTTTGATGATTTCTTTAATTTCTTCAACCGAAAGTTTGACCATATCATATGGATTGTCTGCTTTGGCAAATAGGAGTGGCGTAATTTGATTCACTCTTACATCTGTGCATTGTGCCGAGAGCAACACTGCAATTAATAAAGTATACGGGTCTTTATGATCCAAAGGAATAGGGATTTCTGGATATAATTGGTCCAATGTGTCAATTACAAATTGTACTTTTTCGGCTTTTGTCATCTGAAACTATCAATTACGAATTGTAAAATGCGAATGTATGATTTTAATCTAAGATTAGAAACTCAATAAACTTTGTAACTTTGGCATTCAATAAATAGAAAAGCATCAATGACTACATTACAAAAAGGAGACAAAGCTCCAGCATTTTCAGCTGTCGATCAAGACGGAAATGTGCATACATTATCAGATTATAAAGGAAAGAAATTAGTGGTTTTCTTTTATCCTGCGGCCAGTACACCAAGTTGTACGATTGAGGTGTGTAATTTGAGAGATAATTACAGTTCGTTTATTAAAGAAGGCTATGCGTTGTTAGGTGTGAGTGCCGATACGAAAAAGAAACAGGCTAATTTTAAAAGTAAAAACGAATTGCCTTTTCCACTTTTGGCAGATGAAGATAAAAAAGTTATTGAAGCCTTTGGTGTTTGGGGACCGAAAAAATTCATGGGCAGAGAGTTCGACGGTATTCACCGAACTACTTTTGTAATTGATGCCAATGGTGTTATTGAAGAAGTAATTCTAAAAGTGAAAACTAAAGAACATGCAACGCAAATTTTAAAATAAAAAAAAGCAGGTTAACTACCTGCTTTTTTGTTTTTATGCCGTCTCGGTTTCTACCGAATTGGGTTCTTTGTAACCAAATAAATGATCGCGCTTAATCAACTCAGCAATTCCTTCAGGAAGCATTACTTCCCATCCCGGTTTGTCTTTACTGATCATTTTCAATACTTCTCTTGAGAAGATTTTTAAATGCGATTTATCAAAATCGGTAATGTCAATTACTTTTCCATTGTAAGCAAAGAATTTATACAATTCTTTCATACGCGGATGAACTTTAAGATTTTGCGAGTTCAAGATTACTCCATGCTCGTCTTCCATCGGATACAAATAGACTTTTAAATCACGATAGAATAACTTACCAAAAGCTTCTAAGATTCCACCGCTTAAGTGACGATAGTATTTCTCATCAAAAATATCCACCAGATTGTTAACACCTAATGCCAATCCCATTCTTTCTTTAGAATAGTTAGAGAAGTATTCCACTACTTTGAAGTATTCCTGGAAGTTGGAAATCATTACGGTTTGACCTAACGAACACAGTAACTCGGCTCTGTCCATAAAGTCTCTTTCGTCAATTTCACCGTCCGAACGTAAGTTGGATAGCGTAATTTCAAAAACAACTAACGTATTTTCTTTCTTTACTTTATTTTCATCAATGAACATTTGTAATGATTTCTCATACATGTCCATATTTACTTTGGTTACCGGGCGGAAACTACCGCGCAATGCTAAAATGTTTTTCTTATACAATACCGCAGCTGGAAGAATGTTTTTACCGTTGGGATCAAACATTACCGCATCGGTCATTCCGTTTTTAACAAGTTGTAAACTCATTAAGCGATTGTCAACCTCTGCAAAACGAGGTCCGGAAAAGTTAATGGTGTCAATCTCTAATTGATCTTTGTCGATATGATCGTACAAATAACGCAATAAACGTTTCGGATCATTATATTTATAGAAAGCACCATATATTAAGTTGACTCCAAGTTTTCCTAAGGTTTCTTGTTGTAAACGAGCATCAGTCTCTTTAAATCGGATGTGTAATAAAATCTCGTTGTACGCTTCGTCCGGTTCGATTTGGTATTTGATTCCTACCCAACCGTGACCTTTGTATTGCTTCGCAAAATCAATTGTGGCTACTGTGTTGGCATAACTGAAAAACATTTTGGATGGATGTTTCTCTCGTTTCAAACGCTCCTCAATCAGTTCTACTTCATAATTGAGCATTTTGCGCAAACGGTTTTCGGTAACATAACGACCATCATCTTCAGCACCATAAATGGCATCACTGAAATCCTTATCATACGCTGACATTGCCTTTGCAATTGTTCCTGACGAACCTCCGGCTCTGAAAAAATGACGAACGGTTTCCTGTCCGGCACCAATTTCAGCAAATGTTCCGTAAATGTTTGCGTTTAGGTTGATTCTTAGGGCTTTGTCTCCTATCGATGGGATAGATTCAATGTCTTTGTCTCCTTTTAATTTGATTTCTCTCTCTAGATTTTTCATCTTCATTGACTAAATACCCTGCAAAGGTAATGAATGCGTTATTTTTTATCAAATATTATTTACTTTTGTAAAAAAGCAACTCGCAATTGAAAGTTTACTTCTTAGGTACCGGTACTTCACAAGGCATTCCTGTTATAGGAAGTCACCATCCAGTTTGTCTTAGTGACAACCCAAAAGACAAACGTTTTCGCGTTTCTGTTTGGGTAGAATGGGACGATTATTCGTTTATCATTGATTGTGGTCCCGATTTTCGTCAGCAAATGCTGCTGTCTAATTGCCCCAAAATTGATGCCATTTTTTTTACTCACGAACATGCAGATCATACAGCAGGTCTCGATGATATCCGTCCTTTTTTTTATAAACAAGGTGAAATCCCTATTTACGGACATCCACGTGTTCTCAAAAATCTGGAAAAAAGATTCGATTATATTTTTGCAACCGAAAATAGATATCCTGGCGCTCCAGGCGTTTTTCCTTTCGAAGTTCATAATAACGAAACTATTGAGATCGATGATAAAGTAATTATTCCTATTAACGCTATGCATGGAGATTTGCAGGTTTTTGGCTATCGATTCGATAAATTTGCCTATTTGACCGATGTGAAAACTGTGGCAAAAGAGGAATTGCACAAATTGGAAAACTTAGAGGTATTGGTTATTGATGCTTTACGTATCGATTCGCATCCAACACACTTCAATCTCGAGGAAGCACTCCGTTTTATCGAATTGGTGCAACCTAAAAAAGCATATTTAACCCATATTAGTCATGTGCTCGGGTTCCATGACGAAGTTCAAAAAAGATTACCCAAAAATGTGTATTTAGCTTACGATAATTTACAAATCAATTTATAGTTTATGAAAAAGTTACTTTTGTACGGATTTATTTTTTCGGTGTTGGTCAATATTTTTCAACTGATGTATGCCACTAAAAAAGCGGATTTCGAAGGTGGAAATCATGAAAAATACAAACAAAAAATGAAGGATTCCATCTCTAAAATTGTAGCTGAAAAAGAGGAAGGAGATTATTTCTCATTGGCGCATAATGACAATGCAATCAATTATTATGATGGGATTGATGTGAACCAATTGATGCCGCAAATCAAAGAACAATTGATGGAATACAATAATAATCCTAAAGGAAATTCTCTGATTTCTTATGAAGGTATGGTGCTCAATAAAGTTCGTTTTTTAAACCATAGGTGGATTATCGCCGATTTTACAGGTGAAGCCGGATGGGGTGAAATCATCATCAAATACTTTGTGGAAAAAGACGGTAAGGTAACTTTCGAACCTGCCGAAACATTATTATACCCACAACAGTAAAGAATTAGCAATAGTAGTAATAAAGAAACAGTCGGTTTGTGCCGGCTGTTTTTTGTTATGTCAATAGTGCTGCTTGTGGAGCCTCGATCGTCGCTTGTGGAGCTTCAGTTATCTGTTGCTGAGTCAATAGTACTGATTGTGAAGCTTCGATTGCCGCTTGTGAAGCTTCGATTGCCGCTTGTGGAGCCTCGATCGTCGCTTGTGGAGCTTCAGTTTTCTGTTGTTGAGTCAATAGTACTGCTTGTGGAGCCTCAATTGCTGCTTGTTGAGCTTCTGTTGTGTGTTGTAGAGTGGGTATTGTGTGTTGTTGAGCCGATAGCTTTTATTGTGGAGTCAATGTTATGTATTGCAAAGCCAATATCGTCAAATACCGATAGCATTTACTAATTATGTTTCACTAAATACGTTGGACTAAAATAAAAAAGACTCCATCCGGAGTCTCTTATTATTTTGTTTCATTCAACCAATTCCTGAAATCGTAAAAATTTTGAGGAGCAACACCGTGTCCCACTGGATATTCTTTGTACACATTCTGAATGCCAAGGTTGTCAAGAAGTGGTTTAGCATTGCGAGCCCATTCTACTGGAACTACTTGGTCTACATTACCATGAGATGCAAATACTTTAAACGTACTAAAGTCATTTTTGTCGTAGTTGTCTATCGCAATTTCTTCATTGAAATAACCACTCATCCCAACAATACGCTGTACTTTTTGTGGATACGATAATCCAACGGCATAGCTCAAAATACATCCCTGACTAAAACCAATTAAAGTAACATTATTTGCATCAATTGGATAATTGACAAGTAATTCGTCAATGAATTGTGCAATCAAATCTCTAGAAATTCTCGCTTGATCCAAATCGGAAAACTTTTTGGCATCAGCATCAAAATTAATCGCATACCACGCATAACTCCCATACATCATATCATAGGGTGCACGTGCAGAAATTACATAATATTCGTCGGGTAATTCTGTTGCAAATGAAAATAAATCTTCTTCATTACTGCCGTAACCATGCAATAACAGCAATAAAGGGTTTTTGTCTAATTTTTGTTTCGGTTCTCTAACCAAATGGTATAATGATAACTCCATTTAAATGTTTTTGAAAATTTTTTGAAATAAATCACCTACTAAAGGGATTGATTTGGTTTCTCCTTTTACCGCAGTAAACATACCATACATTGCCAATACCGAAATAGCGACCCACATTGACATGGTTGCCATTGGAATATTGAAGTTCGATAAAAGTAAGCCTAATGCGACAAATGTAATGGTTAGTCCCAATCCTTGTCGAATATGAAACGAGGCAAAGGTCGATTTGTCTTCTCCGCTGTTCATTGACATGGCAACTAGTGGTCCGATTAATAAGATATAACTGATGATGGCTGCGCTTTTGCCTTTTGTATTGTCTTCCATTATTGTAATTCTAATTGTTGCTGATTGTAAATTCCATATGCTTTTCCTTGCATGTTGCTTCCTAAAAAAGCAGAATTTTTTGATTTTGAGAGTAGGTTGGATGCCTCAAATGTCCAATTTCCTTCCGGATTGAATAGGGTAAGATTGGCTTCTTGTCCTTCCGAAATGGTAACCTCGGGTAAACCTAAAACGCTTCTTCCTGAAGTTAGTTTACTTACGATAACTTCTGTTGGGAGTACCGTTTGTAATGCACCAAAAGCACTTTCTAATCCAACTGTACCGTTTTTGGCCAAATCAAACTCTAATTTTTTGTGTTCAATATCAATCGGATTGTGATCAGAAGTAATACAGTCAATGGTATTGTCTAAAACGCCTTCAATTAAAGCCTTTCTGTCGGCTTCTGTTCGTAGCGGTGGACTAACTCTATAATTGGCATCAAATCCGTTTAAAACATCGTCTGTAAATACCAATTGATGGACTGCTACACTGCAAGTGACTTGTAATCCTTTGGCTTTTGCCTCGCGAACTAGTGCTACTGATTTTGCCGATGATAATGTAGGAATGTGTAGTTTTCCGCCGGTGTATTCTAAAATAAAGAGGTTTCTGGCGATAATTAATTCTTCTGCTAATGCAGGAATGCCTTTTAATCCGAGTTGGGTCGAAGTGATGCCTTCATTAACAATGCCTTTTCCTTTGATGTGGTTGTCTTGCGAAAAGGCGATGACAGTTCCTTCGAAATCTTGGGTATATTGTAATGCAATTTTTAACAAATTGGCATTGTCTAAACTTTTATTATAATCTCCAAAAGCAACAGCTCCCGCATTTTTCATGTCGAATAGTTCCGCTAGTTCAACACCATCACTGTTTTTGGTCAAAGCGCCTATTGGGTATAATGCAGTTGCAAATCCATGGGCTTTTTGTCGTACAAAATGAACTTGTGACTGATTGTCGATTACTGGTTGTGAGTTGGGCTGCAACGCAATTCCTGTAAATCCGGAACGGGCAGCAGCTTGCAAACCGTTGGCAATGGTTTCTCTTTCTTCGTAACCGGGCTCGCCTAAAGAAACACTTGTGTCAAACCATCCTGCAGAAACATGTAAATTAGGTAACTCAATTTCCTGAAAGCCGTCTTGTGATTGAATAGAATTTCCTATTTTTTCTATCGTTCCATTACTAATTTTAATATCAACGATTTGATTGTGAAAAGGATTTTTAGCTTCAATAATTCGGGCGTTTCTGATAATTAAGCTCATTTTATAAATTTTTGTATAAGTAATTCAAGTGCTAGAAACAGTAGTGCAAAAATAAGAAACCATTTCCAAATCTGATTGTCGGTGCGCTCGATTTGTAAGGTGTCAAAGAAGTTTTCTATACTGTCTATTTGGTTTGTATTGGCTAAGCTTTCGCTGCTGGGTTCGGTTAAAATACTTTCTCTTCTATCGTAGTTGAAACTAAGAAGACCTACATCATTTTTGTTTTGGATAATACTAAAATTCCCCGCACCTTTTGGACTATCACCACAGGTGATTTTGATTTTGTCGTCCATGATTTGTTGCATGGGTATAAATTCTTCTTCCTTATTTTTAATCGAGACTACTTCGTCTTTAGAAACTTTAGCAGCTACAACCACAGGTTTACTATTACCAATGGTTTCAAATTTGACTCCGTTCTTTTCATTGCTCATTCCCATCTTATAGAAGGTAGGTACAATCAATGGTGAATTCTGAAAATTGCTATTTTCTTTATTGATAGCTGCCGAAAACACATAGACTGCTCCCGAATTTTTATAGATTGTAGATAAAAATGCCGTCTGATCTTCATACAATATGGCTTGTGATGCCGCCGATTTGATAGCGAAACTTTCTTTTACCGAAGGGTATTGGAAATTACTGATTTTCTTCTCAAATACATTCGAAAACAAAGGGTTGGAGAAGTTGATCTTGGTTATTTTCTTTTCCTGTTGTTGGGATGAAAGAAATTGAACACCCCCGAAATTAGCCATAAAGGTATTCAGATTACTGATGGGAGTTTTTGTTGAAGGAATAACGACTAAATTGCCTCCTTTGCTCACAAATTGTTTTAAATTGGTAAACATAGCCATCGGAATGTTGTCCAATTCATTCAAAATGATAGCATCTTGCTTGCCTATTTCGCTATAATTAAGAGTGTTGAGTGCTACATTCTTATAGTTGAAATCCGGTTGTGTGTAAATCTTTGATAAGAAATTGCTTTTGCCGCTATCTCCAATACTCAATACATTACAGATTTCTGGTTTTGAAATATTGAAATAGAAGGTATTGTCAAAACTCAAGCTATTATCGTTAAGTGAAACGTAACCGTTGAAGTTGTCTTTAGGAATCGTAAAACGCAAGGTTTGTTTGCGTTGGTTGAGTTGTAAAATAGCTTTGGCAATTAAATTTTCTTTATTGTAGATCGAAACTGGGATCGATTTGTCTTCTTCAAAATTAGAAGAAACAGTTACACCAATTTCATAGAAATTATCCAACACCTGTGAAACAAAAACACTGTCAATAGCAATGTTTTCAAGTTTTTCCGCTTCGGGTATAATGAAATACGATTTGGTGTTTTCCGGCATTTGGTCAAGATTAGCCGTTTTTAATCCAATGGCATCGGTAATAACCAGAATATCTTTGCCACGATTGCTGTTGTGCGATTTGACTTTGATTAAAGCATTTTCCATCGAAAAGGGTAGGGCGCTATACGATAATTGCTGTAAATCCTTTTCAATCGATTTGATATTGGTGTTCCAGTAATCTTCGCTGTTGGTAACCACCGAAAGTGGTAAATCTTCTGGCGCATGTTCGAGTAAATCTTGAACAGCACGTTTGAGTAGTTCGCCTTTTTGTCCTTTGGCCTGCATACTGAACGAATTATCCAATACGACAAACAATTCATTGTTTTTACTTTCGCTGTCTTTGGCTTTGAAAAAGGGTTGGGCAAAGGCAAAAACCAATGCGGCTAAGAGCAACAATCGACAAGCAAGTAATAAGTATTTTTTGATTTTTGAACTTTTCCGGGTTTGAATGGCAAGTTCTTTCAGCAATTTTACGTTGGTGAAATATTCTTTTTTAAACTTCCGTAATTGAAACAAATGCACTAAAACAGGTATAACCAGTAAAAATAGAAAGTAGAGGATTTCCGGGTGTTTGAATTGCATTCAGTTTAGTGTTTACTTTACAAGGTCTTGCTAATCGGAGTTTAGTAATTTCGTCTGCCAAAGATAATTATGAATTGTCAATTGTCAATTATTAATTCATGATTATTTCTTCTTCTTTTGTTTGTAAAATTCTTTATCTGCAATATAAATCGTTTTCTCCACTTCACAAAAAACAGTTTCACCCGACTGGTTTGTAATTTGTGTAGTTTTGATATGCTCGGTTTCTTTATTTTCCTTAACTTTTTGTAGTATATCTTGAAGTTCTTCGTCAGAAAATTCAAAAGAGGCATACATATGTTCTCGAGCCGGTCGTTTAAATCGAATGTGCGCCGATTTATCCCAAACGATATATTCTTCCTTGAGGATATACATTAATTGTATCATCGGAATAGGATCAACAGCAGCAAATAAACTACCCCCGAAAATAGAACCAACATAGTTTCTGTTTTTATAACTCAAAGGTATTTTGATTCGTACCAATTTCAAATCATTTGAAACGTGTTCGATACGGGCAGTACTCCTACGATACATAGGAGATAAGTTGAATCCCACTTTGAAAATAGTAGACTCTTTAAGGAATTTTTTGGCTATTCGGCTTAACTGTTGGTACATATTCTAAATTTGATTTCAAAGATAGATATAAAATAAAATCCCCAATCAGTTGATTGAGGATTTCGTATAATGAATTATTTCTTTTTCTTCTTTTGTGCTCTCTGACGTTCAACTGCACGGTTACGTGGAGCTGTTTTACGTGGTGTACGTTTACCTGGTCCGCCAAGATTTACTTTTTTGTTTTTTTCTGATTTCTCGTGAAAAGCTGCATTTTCGCTTACTTTTGGCTTTTTCATCAAGAATTTTACCTTTTGTTTCTCTTTTTCAGGTCCAATCAATTGAGTGGAGATTTCAACTGTTGATGGTAGCTCAAAGATGGCAATCTCTTTTTCCATCAATAACTCAGCTTCGACTTTAATGTCTTCTTCTCGCGGTGCAATGAAACTGATGGCAATACCACTAGCATCGGCACGCCCCGTACGTCCTATACGGTGAATGTATTGTTCCGGAATTTCAGCCATTTCAAAATTTATCACATGTGAAATACCGGAAATGTCCAAACCACGAGCCATAACATCGGTAGTGATTAAACCTCGTAAAGTTCCGTTTTGGAAGTCCTGCATAGTCAACAAACGATAGTTTTGTGATTTGTTCGAATGAATAACACCAAATTGTCCAGGAAATTCAACTTCGATTTTATCCAAAAGCATATCGGCAATCTTTTTGTTGTTCACAAAAACCAATATTTTATCTAAAGTTGTATCACTATTCAATAAATGTTTTAGTAAATTGACTTTAGTATTGAAATTAGGAACATGATACGATAACTGCTCGATTTTTTCCAATGGTGTTCCTGATGGAGCCAAAGAGACTTCTTCCGGGAAATCAAAATAGTCATTTAGAATTTCATCTACTTCATCGGTCATTGTAGCCGAGAATAAAATATTTTGACGCTTTGTTTTTAGCATTGCTAAGATCGAGGTCAATTGCGGACGAAATCCTAAGTTGAGCATTTCATCAAATTCATCAATAACTAACTTTGTTACTTCTTGAAGTGATAAAACACCATCTAACGATAAATCCATTATACGACCGGGTGTTCCCACCAATATGTCGATACCTTGATAAACTTGATTTTTTTGAGTATTGATGTTAACACCTCCATAAATCCCTAGCGTTCTAACCGACATATACTGGGTTAGTTTTTCGATTTCTTCTACAACTTGAACCACTAGCTCACGAGTAGGAACCAAAATCATAATTCTGGGATTGAACGTGTTTACAAACTTATATTGTTTAAGTAAGGGTAGCAAATAGGCAAATGTTTTTCCAGTACCTGTCTGAGCAATTCCCATCATATCGCGCCCCGACATAACCACAGAAAATGATTTCTCCTGAATAGGTGTAGGAGTTGTTAATTGTAAGTCGTCAATTGCTTTTTGTAAAGATTTTGGAAGGTTGAATTGCTCGAATGATGCCATCTTGCTCTATATATTTTATGCAAAGGTATTGTTTAAAATTCATATTTGTCAATTATGGAGCGCATTCATCGAAAAAAAATAGTTTTTTACGAATTATTCTGCTATATTGTACGTATAAATTCATAAGTGAAATAAATGCTAACCTCAAACCGTTTATCGTTACATTTTTCAAATGAACAATTTGAGATTCTTCTGAATTTGTACCAATCTTCATTTACTAGTTTTAATTCGATTGATCAGGTTCAAGAGGAAATAGTGAAATCGGTAGCTTTAGGCTTAAGAATACCTAGAGTAGGAATTTGGAAATTTGAAAATGATTTGCTCAAGTGTGAAAAGCTACTTCTTGCCAATTCTAAGGAATTCATTCAGTATGAGGCACTAAAAAAAAGTGATATCCCCATTTATTATGATTTACTACAAAAAGGAGCACCGGTAATTGCCAGCAATGCCTTCAACGATTTTCAGTTTGCAGAACTAAAAGATTCGTATCTGGTTCCATTAGACATTCAAAGTATTATGGATGTACCAATTTTGGAAAATGGTGAACTGGTAGGGATTTTATGCTGCGAATCACAAGGTGAGATTAAAGAATGGAACGAAAATGATATTGCTTTCGCTCGTTCTGTCGCCGATATACTAAGCCTCATCACGCAAGCATTCAAAAGAAAACAAAGTGAAAATGAACTGATCGAAAACCAAAAGCGATTTAATTTTATTTCCGAAAATATCTCGGACGGTATTTATATCATCGAAAATGACCAAATGGTTTTTGCATCTAAACGATATTATGAAATGATCCGAATGAGTCCTGATGAAAAACAGGATGCCCATCAGAAGGATATGTTTCATTTGGTTCATCCTGATGATTATGATTATGTTAGAAGCTTTATTTATGGTTCATTAGCGAAACAATTGCCTTCTTTTAAGTATGTTTTTAGACTTAAACGTGGCGATGGTACCTATATGTGGCGTGAAGATATCATGAATGTTCATTATAATGAAGTGGGTCATCCTTTTCGCGCTGTAACTATCGCTAGGGATATTACGCAGGAAAAAGAACAAGAATTCGAAGCCGAAGCCTTGCAAGAAACATTGGTTGTTCAAAACAACCTGCTTCTTAAATTGTATAGTGCTTCAGAGAAAAAAAGTATAACTGGCAAAATTACAGAAATAATCACTGTGGCCGCCAATGGACTAAATATTGATAGATCAAGTTTCTGGGTTGTCAAGGGTGATAAATTGGTTTGTAGAAAGCTCTATGATAAAATTGAGAACAAGTACAGGAAAGAAGGTTTTTTTGAAACTCGGAATATACCCAAATATATTGCAGCGGTTAATAATCAAATGGCTTTGGTTGCCGATGATGTCTATACAAACGAACATACTGCTGAATTGATTGATAATTACTTAAAACCTTTGGGAATAACCGATATGCTGGATATTCCTATTCGGGCTAATGGAAAATTTTATGGAGTGCTTTGCTGCGAACATAGAAATGATCCACGAATTTGGAATGAGAATGATATTTCATTTGCACGAGCTTTAGCTGATTATTTGAGTCTGGCACTTGAAGAAAATAAACGCAAAAAGGCAGAACGAAAACTAAAAGAGAGTGAACAGCAACTTCGACTTATCACAGAAAATACCTCGGATGGTGTTGTTGTTATTGAAAAAGGAGTAGTAACTTATTGTTCGCCATCCTATTCTAAGTTGTTGAATTATCCTAAAAAAGAATACTTGCGATTTACAATTGAGGATCTTTTTGAACGAGTTCATCCGGATGATAGGGAATCTGTAAAAATGAAGATTTATGATTGTCTTTCGAAAAAATTAAAGGAATTCAAGTATGAGTTTCGATTTAAAAGTGCTGACGGCTATTATTATTGGAGGGAAGAGTCAGTAAATGTAATTTATGATGAAGATTCGAATAAATACATCAAGTACATTATTGTTTCAAGAGACATCTCCAAACGAAAAGAAGAAGAGAAAGAACGAAATAGACTTCATAGAATTACCGAAAAGCAAAACGAAAAACTGATAAACTTTACGCATATCGTTTCTCATGACATTAGGTCCCATACGAGTAATCTGGCAATGATTCTTGATTTGTTCGAAGAATCGGATAACCCCGAAGAGCAAAAGGAATATTTCAAAATGCTAAAACAAAGCACAAACAAGTTGTCAGACACTATTTTCTTTCTTAATGAAACGGTAGCTGTTCAAAGTGGAATTAGTAATGAAAAAGTGAAGTTAAATCTTAGGGA
Organism: Flavobacterium sp. GCM10023249; assembly: GCF_042653365.1. NCBI lineage: Bacteria > Pseudomonadati > Bacteroidota > Flavobacteriia > Flavobacteriales > Flavobacteriaceae > Flavobacterium > Flavobacterium sp. GCM10023249. The sequence continues at coordinate 19,744 of NZ_JBHSHZ010000011.1, read as the reverse complement.
TGAAATTCAAAAGGCAATTCTGGGTATTAGCGCCATAATCAAAACGAGTAATGCGGAACTAAACATTAATGTTCCTGAAAATCTGGAAATTGAAGCAACACAATCGTATCTAGAAAGCATTATTTTTAACCTATTAACGAATGCGATCAAATACAAATCAAAAGATAGAAGTCCTGTAATTAATATTACAGCTTCAAAAACAAATGATGAAATCAAATTGATAATTGAGGATAATGGTATCGGAATTGATTTAGAGAAGAATAAGGAAAAGATTTTTGGAATGTACAAAACATTTCATGGTAACCCGGATGCGGTAGGATTGGGGTTGTTTATGGTGAAAAACCACATTGAGTCTATGGGTGGTAGAATAGAAGTGAATAGTGAAATAAATAAAGGAACAACATTTAGTCTGTATTTTATATGAGTAAAATTAAGATGACTTACATCGTTGATGACGATACAATTTTTGTTTTTGTTTTGAAAAAACTCCTTGAAAAGAATGGGAATTTTGGAAAAATGATTGATTTTAAAAATGGTAATGATGCAATTGATGTATTATTTGGTAGTGAATCCGAATTGCCTTGTGTGATTTTACTCGACTTGAATATGCCTATATTGGATGGCTGGCAATTTTTAGACCAATTGGAAGATTCTAAATTGAAGGATCAATTGAATGTCTATATTATGTCTTCCTCTATCGATCGGAGTGATATCGATAAATCCAAGAAATATTCGATCGTGAAAGATTTTATATCCAAACCGGTTAATGCCGATAAACTGGATAAAATTCTTTCCGATTTAAGTTAAAAAAAACCATCAGATATACTGATGGTTTTTTTAAGAATTGTATTGGGTTAGTTATACGTTTAGTTATTAAGCATTACTGGCATTACTAACATAGTTACAGTTTCTCCTTCATCTAATCCGTCAATTGGTGTTAAAATACCGGCGCGGTTAGGCATCGACATTTCAAGCATAATCATATCACTTTGTAAATTAGTTAGCATTTCAGTTAGGAAACGTGAATTGAAACCGATTTGCATATCATCACCTTGGTAATCACAAGTCAAACGCTCCTCTGCTTTGTTTGAATAATCAATATCTTCTGCAGAAATATTCAATTCAGCACCAGCAATTTTTAAACGAATCTGGTGGGTAGTTTTGTTAGAGAAAATAGCCACACGACGAACAGAACTTTGAAATTGTGTTCTGTCAATCATTAATTTATTAGGATTTTCTTTTGGAATAACTGCTTCGTAATTTGGATATTTCCCATCAATTAAACGACAAGTCAATACATAATTGTCAAAAGAGAAAGTAGCATTGGCATCGTTATATTCGATAGTTACTTCAGCATCCGAAGTAGATAAAATACCTTTTAAAATATTCAAAGGCTTTCTTGGCATAATGAATTCAGCTACTTGAGATGCCTTAACATCAGTACGAGCATATTTCACTAATTTATGAGCGTCAGTAGCCACAAAAATTAAACCTTCTGTAGAAAACTGGAAGAAAACACCACTCATTACCGGACGTAAATCATCGTTACCGGCAGCGAAAATAGTTTTGCTAATAGCTGTCGATAATACTTCTGCAGGAACTAAGGTTTTTGATGGCTCTTCTAAATTTACAGATTTTGGAAATTCTTCTCCTGGTGCATAAGCTAACGCATATTTACCTGATTGAGAACTGATTTCTATAGTGTTGTTTTCTTCAACTGTAAAAGTTAAGGGTTGTTCAGGGAAAGTCTTTAAAATTTCTAATAACAACTTTGCCGGAACAGCTACACTTCCTTCACTCGTAGAGTCGATAGAAAGCGTCGCAGACATAGTGGTTTCCAAGTCAGATGCAGAAACTACCAACTGATTTTGTTTTAATTCAAACAAAAAGTTATCTAAAATAGGTAAGGTGTTACTGCTATTGATAACACTACCTAAAACTTGTAATTGTTTTAATAAATAAGAACTTGATACTATAAATTTCATTTGCATCTTTTTATATATTTCTTCTTTCGAATGAAGACTTTTTTACATTTTACAAATATATCGTAAACGAATCAGTATTGAAAACATTTTTATCAACAAGAATTGAGGTTTTCAACAATTATCGTGCGAATTTTCTTTTTCTTAAATAGGTTAGTACTAAACCGAAAAGGAATAGGATTACCAAAGGTAGCCCAACTGTCAGTATTTGAGTGTAAGTGTAATTTTCATATACTTTTTCTTTATCCAATAAAGGTAAATCCACTTCTTTGCTTCTAATGTTGATAAGTCCGTTATCATCCAATAGATAATTCACACAATTCATTAAAAATTCCTTATTGGAATACACTTGATTGGTCCATTTATCGAAACCTAATTCCAATGGTTGTCCTTTCTCGTCCAATTGATTTTTAATGATATCTCCATCGGAAACCACAATCATTTTAGATGTAGCTCCTGTGGCTTTGAAAGCCGGATCTTTGAATGCCAAAACTCGGTTTTCAAATACCGAATGGAATTTTCCTTCCAACAGAACACCCACAGGGATATGCCCGGCCATATAGTCGGCTGGATTAGGTTTCTCGTTTACCATTTTTAATGCAACTTCTACAGGTGTACCCACTTTTTTGGAGTAGGCGGAAGTTTGAAGTAAAACCGTTTTTGTAATTCCGTTTTTTAAGGTGTCAATGCTGTTGGCGAACTCTAATTTTAATCCGTCAATATTATTCACTACAGGATGTTTGCTTTCCGGGAAAATGTAGGGCGAATACAACCAAGGGTATTTTTGGTATTGTGTTTCGTTTCCTTGTTTTCCTGTAGCTAAAGCAATTGGCGCACTTTGTAAGTCTTTTATTAGGATAGGGTTGATACGAAAGCCATATTTGAAGAACATATCATTCAATCCTAAATCGGTAGGGAATGCAAAACCGACACCTGATTTATTCAATCCTTCGGTGTCAACGTTTACTGCATCAATCAACCAGATGGCTTTCCCTCCATTGATGATAAACTGATCTAGAACTTGTTTTTCCGCATCGGTGAAAGCGGATTTAGGCTTGGCAATAATAGCCAAATCAAACGTTTTTAAAGCTTTTGTAAATAAAACTGGATCTTTGCTTACCGAATCCAAAGGAAATGGTGCGATGAAATAATTATCACGTACTGTTTGAAGGAAATCAGCTTTGAAAGCATCCGGTAATTCATTTTTTCCTTTAATAACGGCTATTTTCTTCTGCTTTTCGGTGGTCACTTTATTGAAACCATCGGCAAAAGCATACTCTAGATGTTGTACAGAACTGACTACCTTTTGCTCGGTCGTGGCGCCCAATCGGTTTTTTAATAAGGCAACTTTCGTGCTTTTGTTTTTATAAGTGATAATAGCCCAAGGAAATACCACTTCTTCCGATTGTTTTCCTTTTTCATCAACAGTGATTTTTATGGGAGTTAATCCTCTTTCCAGAAACGAATTCATTATAGCATCCGCTTCGTCAGGATTTTCCAACGGATTCACAAACTGATAAACGATATTCGAATTGTATGCTTTGAATTCGTCTAGTATTTGTTTGGTTTCCGATTGTAAACGCTTGAATTCGGCAGGGAAATTACCTTCCAAAAACACATCGATATAAACAGGTTCTTTTGCATTTTTCAGAATTTCCAAAGAGGTATCTGAAAGGGTATAACGTTTGTCTGCAGTTAAATCAAAACGATGAAAAAAGAAATGGCCAACGATGTTGATTAAAAGTAATACGATTACGGTACCAACTAAAGTCTTTAACTTATTCATTATAATTTATAGGATTTTAGTTTGTTAACAGTCAGTAAAATAAAGAAAACAGTGATACTTAGGAAGTAAATCACATCTCGGGTGTCAATCACACCACGGCTCATGCTTTTGTAGTGATTGTCCATCCCAAAAGAGGCAACCAGACTACCAAAGCTTCCGAATGCTTCATAATTCGAAATACCCTGAAAACCGAAATACAAAATAAAACTCAATAATACAGCCAAAAGAAAGGCAACAATTTGATTGTCGGAAAGCGACGAAGTATATATACCTATAGATGTATAGGCGCCCATTAAAAACAATAATCCGAAATAAGAACCTAGTGTACTCCCAAAATCTAAATTGCCTTCAGGCAAGCCCAAATCATAAATTACTTTTACGTATACTAATGTTGGGATTATAGCAATCAATAACAAAACAAAGGCACCTAAGAATTTTCCATTGACAATTTCCAATAAACTCATTGGTTTTGTTAATAATAGTTCCATGGTTCCTTGTTTTTTCTCGTCTGAAAAACTTCGCATGGTAACAGCCGGAATGAGGAATAACAAAATCCATGGTGCAATGGTGAAAAACGGTGTCATGTCGGCAAATCCCGAGTTGAGTATGTTGTATTCGTTTTCAAAAACCCAAAGAAATAAACCGTTGAGTATAAGGAAAATAGCTATAACCAGATAGCCTATGGGTGATCCGAAAAAGGAACGGAATTCTTTAAATAATATGGCTCTCATTAGATCGCTTTAAATATGATAATATCCTGATGTTCGTTTAATTCTGTGTTTTCAATACCGGACCAGTTTCCCTGTATGAAATTTAAGACTTCAAAATTATGCTTTTTTATGATATCGGAAATGTATTTTTTTTCATAGGCAACATTCGCTTCTTTGACATTCTTATCCATAAGGCGGTAATAACCCATGTCGTATGGGAAATTCTTCAATCCTTTTTTAGACATACTGTTTTTGCTTTCATCGTCCAGAATAAAAAATGTTGCAAAACAGATTTTGTCTTTTTTGATAACGCGTCTCATTTCCTGTATGTAGTTTTCCACATCTGAAGGCAGCATGTGTGTAAAAACAGAAGTCAGAAAAATAAAATCAAACTGACTGTCTGCATAAGGAAATCGAAGTTCTTCCGCTTTGACAGAAGTGTTCAAATAGTAGAGGTCATTCTGTAGCGGGATTAACCTGAAATGGAAATTGGGATGTTTTTTGGTAATATTTTCGGTGCACCAATCAACTCCCATTTTTACAATGTCAAATCCTTCGTAAGTTCCCTTTTCGGATAAAAATTGTGTAAAAGGAACAGCCATCCTTCCAATACCCGATCCAATATCAAGTATGGAATCATCCGGACTTATTTTTCCATATTTCAGAAAATAGTCAAAGTATTGTTTGCCTACTTTCAGATAGTCACCGCTTCCGGTAAAAATAATTCCTTTGGGAGGTACCATAGCCTCCTTTCTTCTGAAAAGATCCGAAGGAAAATAAATGATTTTCCTTAATGTATATCTTGATGAAACAGGTAGCTTGTAATAAAGTTTCCTTAAAAAATTATTCATTATTCCAGCGTTACTAATTTATTGACACTCCAAGCTTCGGGTTTGTCGTTAAAGAGTTTTTTGGTGAATGTCCACACATCATAAAACAATTCCGAATTTCTGTAATTCTCCAAATCCTCTTCTGTTTCCCAATAACTATAGGTAAAGAAAATACATGGATTGTTTTTGTCTTGGTACAATTCCAAAAAACGATTGCCAGGAGCATTACGAATTTTGTCTTTCATGACTTCAAAATTCTCCAGAAATGCTGGAATATGCTCTTCGTGAAAACTTAATTTTACTATACGTACAAACATTGTGTCTGATTTTATTTGAAAACAATATTGACTACATCTCTGTATTTTAATCCTAATAGAGAATGTGCAGTGCCCGTTGTTTTAGGGTTACTTTTATAGATAGCGATTTCCAAAAATCCAGCTTCATTGAATAATGCCAGTTTCTCACCTTCATAATCTTTTAATGTGTAATTCTCACGAATGTTAAAATCGGAATACGACTGGTGTATTTTTTTAATGGATTTGGTACCGAATTTAATTTCAAAGGGTCGGCTTTTTCCAATATCACTAAAAAGCTTCTGAGTGATATTGGTAACACAATTGCCAAAATGATCAATGTAAACTACATAGCCTTTTATCTGTCCGAAGTCATTGGCTACGGTAGGTTGTAATTCGTTCAATGCTTTAATTGCGGTGATTTCTTTACCTACAACACTTAAAGCACCGCCTTTCGATAAATGATTCGCAACTGTTATAAATACATCCATATGGGTCGAATGGCTCGGTAAGCGATCGTGAATGTTGATTTCAACTATTTTTTGGGGTTTTATTTTTTGAGTTAAAATGCTCAAAATACCATTATCGGCACATATAAAGTAATGATCATTCCATTGCATGGCAATGTGCTGTGTTTCTCTGTTACGTTCGTTATCTACTCCAATTAGGTGTACAGTTCCTTTCGGAAAGCTACTGTAGGAAGCATTAACAACATAACTCGCCTCCGAAATATTAAATAGATCGATATCATGGGAAATGTCAACAATCTGAACTCCAGAGTTTTCAGAGAGAATTTTTCCTTTAAGCGCACCTACAAAGTGATCTTTCCAGCCAAAATCGGTAGTAAGTGTAATTATTGACATTATTTTGTTTATAACTATTCCTGAAATGTTTCGGTAAATTTAGTAGATTTGAGAGAAACATAACGAATTTATTGTTAACTAAATTTTTCAGCCTTTGAACGAAAGAATAATCGAATTAGAGAACATTGCACCAAAAGAATTTTGGGGCGCACACGATAGCCATTTGGAAACCATTAAGAAATACTATCCGAAGCTGAAAATCGTGGCACGAGGAACTACTTTAAAAGCTTTTGGCGAAGAAGAAGTACTGGATGAGTTTGAAATTCGATTTAGGCGTTTAATGACACATTTCTCCCGTTTTAATAATATCGATGATAATGTGATCATGCGCGTAATTGAAGGTGATGCTCAGCAAACCGGTGTGATGGATGCAAGTGATCAGATTTTAGTACATGGTATCGGTGGAAAGCTAATCAAAGCAATGACTCCGAATCAACAAAAATTGGTTGATTATGTTCGTAAAAATGATATGGTGTTTGCTGTTGGACCTGCAGGTACAGGAAAAACATATACTGGTGTTGCACTAGCTGTAAAGGCATTGAAGGAAAAACAAGTTAAAAGGATCATCCTAACGCGACCTGCAGTAGAAGCAGGTGAAAATCTTGGCTTCCTTCCAGGTGATATGAAGGAAAAACTAGATCCATATATGCAACCTTTATATGATGCACTTCGGGATATGATTCCACCACAAACTTTGGAAGATTATTTGCTAAAAGGAATTATCCAAATTGCTCCTTTGGCATTCATGAGAGGTAGAACTCTGGATAATGCTTTCGTGATATTGGATGAGGCTCAGAATACAACGCATTCCCAAATGAAAATGTTTCTGACCCGTATGGGTAAAAACGCAAAATTCATTATTACCGGAGATCCCGGCCAGGTGGATTTGCCAAGAAGAACTATTTCTGGGTTGAAAGAGGCGTTATTGGTGCTGAAAGATGTGGATGGCATTGGAATTATTTATTTGGATGATAAAGACATAGTACGTCACCGTCTAGTGAAGAAAATCATTGATGCTTATAAAAGTATCGAAAATCAGGATTAAGAAATGAAAGAATTTTTCAAGTACAGTAACGGATACATTAATTGCAATGACGAAAATCTCTACTTGACAAATTCAGGAAATTGGTCGGAAACAAAGGAGTTACTTGAGAAATCTACTAAATCGGTAAGAAAGAATGCATTTAAAAAGGGAAAGTATTATGTTTTCTTTATCGTTATTGGTGCTATTTTCCTGTTTTCTATCACGGTGGATAATGGTGTCAAAAGAATTGTTCCTATCGGGCTCATTGTAGTACTCATTCTAGCGTACCGATATTTTAGTAATGAAATGGGAAATACCTATAAAATTCCACTGGAGAAAATAAAAAATATTGAAATTAATAAAAAGGACGTCAGATTGGTTTTTCTGAATCTAAATGGAGTAGAAGATTTTGAAATTGTTCCAGGAGTTGAAAAAAAGGGATTGGTTTTTTTTTCAGAACTTCAAAAAAGAATAATTTCATCTTAATTGTTGAAAGTCAATATTTTAAAAAAGCACTGTGAAAAACAGTGCTTTTTTTATTTTTATGTGATTTTCTACAACGTAGTTTATCGATTAAATTGAAAACTTTTCAACACGAAAACGTTTTCGTTTATGGTCTAACTAATTCTAAATGTTTATCTTATATAAAAATGCATAATTTTAGTTTCAAACAAAAAACAAAAAACAAAAAACAAAAAACTGAAATTATGAAACAAACAACCACAAAATTGTTGTGTTTGTCTTTGTTGTTAACAGCCTTTGGATGTGATAAAGACGATACTACAGATGGCAATTCTTTAGAAGCTGCCCAAAAAATTAAAATTATCAACGTTACCAATCATGACGGTAAACCTTTCAGTACAGGAAATACCTATAATTCTACTACAGGAAAATATGTAGCAAATCCGGGTGGAGGAGTTATGATGCAAGCCTTTTACTGGGATGTACCTGCTGGCGGAACTTGGTGGAATACTGTGAAATCTAAAGTGACTGCTTGGGGTAATGCCGGAATCGGATCTATTTGGTTGCCACCTGCATCCAAAGCGCAAAACGGACCGTTTTCTATGGGATATGATCCAACCGATTATTATGATTTCGGAGACTTCAATCAAAACGGCACCATTGAAACGCGTTTTGGTTCTAAAACCGAATTGGTGAGCTTAATCACGCAAGCTCATACCGAAAATATGCAGGTTTATGCCGATATCGTTATCAATCATAATAGTGGTGGCCAATTGGAAAACAATCCATATACAGGTACGCAAACTTGGACAAACTTTTCTGGGGTGGCTTCGGGAAAATTCCAAAGAAGTTACCATGATTTCTATAAAAATGCCTATGGGAATAATGACGAAGGGTCATTTGGTGGTTATCCTGATTTATGTCATGCGAATCCGTATGTACAGGATTGGCTTTGGGGTAGAACAGATGCTGTAGGGAAATATTACAAGAACACGATGAAATTCGATGGATGGCGCTTTGATTATGTAAAAGGTTTTGGTCCGTGGGTGGTCAACAATTGGAATGCCAATGTCGGAGGATTTTCTGTGGGTGAATATTGGGATGCTAATGTCAATACATTAGAATGGTGGGCAAATAATGCCAATTCTTCGGTGTTTGATTTTGCCTGTTACTATAAAATGAACGATGCGTTCGATGGTAATAATCTGGCATTGCTTAACGATGATATGATGTGGAAAAGAAATCCATACAAAGCAGTGACTTTTGTATCAAATCATGATACCGATGAAATATGGAAAAAAAACCTTGCGTATGCTTACATTTTAACACACGAAGGATATCCTACCCTCTTTTATCGTGATTACGAAGAGTGGTTGGATAAAAACAAATTGAACAACTTGATTTGGATTCACAACAATAAAGCAACCGGGACGACTTCGATACTTTATGCCGATAATGATGAATACATCGCTAGAAGAAACGGCTATAACGGAAATGTTGGATTGGTGGTTTATCTGAACAATTCTTCATCTTGGCAGGAACGATGGATTCAAACCAATTGGTCGAATGCTCAAATTAAAGATTTTACGGGCCATTCTTCTTGGTATCCAACAACTCAGGGTGATAAATGGGTTAAAATTCAATGTCCTCCGAATAGCTATTCGGTTTGGTCTATTAATATGTAATTGGGTTTATTTTAGTAGTTATAAAGTCGTTTCTTTTGAGACGACTTTTTTATTTTATATTCCTTTGAAATAAATTACTTTTGCGAAACAAAAACATACAACAACACAACTCTAATGAATACAATCACTTCAACCCAATTTAATTTTCCGGGTCAAAAATCAATTTACAAAGGCAAAGTAAGAGAAGTTTACAATATTAATGACGAACTATTGGTCATGATTGCCACTGATAGATTATCTGCTTTTGACGTTGTAATGCCTAAAGGGATTCCTTTTAAAGGACAAATCTTAAATCAGATAGCTACTAAATTCATGCAACTAACCGAGGATATTGTTCCCAATTGGTTAATTGCGACTCCAGATCCTAACGTGGCAGTTGGTCATTTGTGCGAACCTTTTAAAGTGGAAATGGTAATCAGAGGCTATCTTTCCGGTCATGCTGCTCGTGAATATGCTGCCGGTAAAAGAATGCTTTGTGGCGTTTCTTTGCCAGAAGGATTGAAAGAAAATGACAAATTTCCAACACCAATTATTACGCCAACGACAAAAGCAGATTTAGGGGTTCACGACGAAGATATCTCCCGTGAAGACATTTTGGCAAACGGTATTGTCTCTGAAGAAGACTATTTAGTTTTGGAAAAATATACTAGAGCTTTATTTCAAAGAGGTACTGAAATTGCAGCCTCTCGTGGATTGATTTTAGTGGATACAAAGTACGAATTCGGTAAAACCAAAGACGGAAAAATCGTTTTGATTGATGAAATTCATACCCCAGACTCTTCTCGTTATTTTTATGCCGAAGGCTATCAGGAAAGACAAGACAAAGGTGAGGCACAAAAGCAATTGTCCAAAGAATTTGTACGCCAATGGCTTATTGCTAATGGTTTTCAAGGTAAAGAAGGACAACAAATTCCTGAAATGACTGACGAATATATTGGCACTGTTTCTGAAAGATATATTGAATTGTACGAGAATATCATAGGAGAAAAATTCGAAAAGGCAGATGTAACTTCAATTCAACAGCGTATAGAAAAGAATGTTACCGAGTATTTGAATCGGTAATAAAATTTCAATAACGATCATAAACCACGCTTGCGTGGTTTTTTTTATGCAATACTGTAAGAAAATAAATATAGTTCAATGGGTAAGTGTTAAAATTTTGTTATAGTAAGGTCAGTCTTGTAACGGATGGCAACATTTGTTCGTCTACTACATAAATCATTAATCAAAAAAATCAATCATCATGAAATCAAAAATTCAAGAAAATTCAAAAAGTAATTTTAAAAAATCAATCGTTATTTTAGGTGTAGCACTTGGTGCCCTTGGAACGCAATCTTTTGCAGCAACTGTTTCAACTCCAGTAAAAAGTGTAGTTCTTGCTACAAATTCACCGCTATGTGCAGCCATTGCTAAAGGTGATTTAGAAGCCGTTAAAACCTTTTTAGAGTATGGTGCAGATGCGAATGAAGCTTCAAATGGTATTACTCCTTTGATGTATGCAGTTCGTTACAATAGAGTAGAAATTATTAAATTGTTGCTTGCAAAAGGCGCTAAAAAAGAAGTTAAAGATGAAAAAGGATTTACTGCTTATAAATATGCGGAATCTTCTAAATCAAAGGAAGCGATGGAGCTTTTAAAACCATAATCGATTCATGTCAAAGTAAAAAGCCCCAATTTACGGGGCTTTTTTTACAACTATTTTTTTTGCTCTAAAAGAACTTTTAATTGTTCTAATCCAGCCTGTAGATCTTTACCCATCATTTCGTCCAAATTCATGAAAGGTTTGATAACATTCATCGGATAAGGCATGGTTCCCGTAAATCCCCATTTTACTTTGGTTTGTGAAGGAGAGGAAGCTTCTGTAATGAAGTAGGCATAATCGGTCGATTCAAACGGACGCTTAAAACGCAATTCCATATCAATTCGTTCACCAATAGTTATTTTTTTAATTTCCTGATCCCCAGCACCTACATCATCCATTGTACTATCCCAAGTGTAAACAAAGCCTACTTCACCATCTGTACCCTTGAAAGTCCTTTTGGAATTAGGGTCTTTTTGATTCCAGACGCTAAAATGATCTTGATTTTTTAAATATTTGATATAATTGAATACACTGTCTTTAGGAACATCGATGGTAATTTCCCGTTCCATAGCGTAATTTTTATTCATAAATAATCCAGCAATTAAAAAAATACCAATTAATGCAAGAAGTGCGAATACAATTTTTTTTAAGATTTTCATAGTTGTATAGTTTTTAGTTAGTACTACTTATTTGGATTTTTTAAAAACTGTTTCGTACGTATTGATCCATTCTTCAACGGTTATCTTTTGCATCAGTTCACCAATCAATTCAAACGGAATGTCTTCTGGTTTTTTGAAACGAATACAACTTTTTCCCATATCCAATTTTTTCTTAGAATACTTTGGAAATTCGGAAGTGAACCAACTTAGTAATTCGGCATCGGCATAAATCCCCATGTGATAAAAAGCGATGAAGTTTTTTTGTGATGCTAAACCCACAAAAGGTAGTGGAACTTTCGGATCGCAGTGATAGCCATTTGGATAAATACTATGTGGCACAGAATAACCCATCATACCATAACTCATACATTCTTCAAATCCTTTTGGTAGATTTTGTAGTATTATATCTCGTAACCGGTTAAACCCAATCTTTCTTTCTTCTGGAATTTCGTCTAAATAGTCGCTAACTGTAGTGGCTTTCGATTGCATATTGTATTTGCTTGAATCGTAAATTTAATAAAAAACCACTTATGATTAAATCTAAGTGGTTAGTTTTAGTAGGAAAAAGATAAGGGAAAACAAAAAATTAATTTGTTATGAAAAGATCAAAGTAAAATTGCCCTTGCCAACAGTTGCTTGTCGAACTGGCAAATAAATCAGCTCTGGCAATATTAACGGTTATTGAATTCTGTGCACTTGCAGCATAATTTAAAACAAATGTATCAGGATAACCACTATCGTTATAAGCATTAAAAATGATTCCTAATGGATTAAATGGGAGTTGGGGAGTGAAGGTATAACTTACTTGTATTCGCTCTGCCGTTATTGGCGCTAAAGCAACCGTTCTTGTGGTTCCTCCATTATCAGTCACTGTTGCTGAACCACTTTTAGTTTGTTTGTTCAATACCTCCCAAGCAACATTAGTGGAAACCCCTTTTACATTTACAGTGAATGATCCAGTGCTTCCTACTGATATTGAATTACAAATTGGAATCGTCATACCTTGAATTGAGGCAATATTAGGAATATCTCCGATATTACTATTGGTGAGTTGTTGCCAAGTAGCGTTACCATTGGTGTCTGACATTAAAACTTTACCTGTTCCTTGGTTTCCATCAACAATTCTCATAGCAGCCGGAGCAGCAGCGCTTATTGAAATAGCATCGATATAAGCAGCATCTTCTCCTGAAGCAGTGCCACTATCTTTGCTATATTCCCAAGTTAAAGTTCGAGTCCCGGCTGTTAAAACATAAGTTTGTTGTGTCCAATTCACTGTTCCGGACCACTGTGTTTGTTGTACACCGTCAATATAGAATTTCAGATAATCATAGCCAGATTCACTACTTACACGGAGATAAAAACTTAAAGTTGCTCCTCCGGTAGGAACTGTAACTGTAGTAGACATATTAGTATTTTGATTATTTCCTATGGCGCCTGATTTAGCAGCATATGTACCAGCGTATTTTTGGGTTGTTTGAGTTGTCCAATTGGCATTTCCGCTTGTTGTTAAAGGGACAATAGTGTTGGTTTCAAAACCTTGATTCAATAAAGAAATTGGGGTGCCGATGTTTTCAATATGAAACTTGTTCGTTGGATTCGTTGTTCCTACACCGACATTTCCTGAATTATTGTTGTAAATGTCATTGCCTACTTTGGTCCAATAATTAGGAGTTCCAGCTAATGACATCCATTTTAGACCATCCCAATAATAGTAACCAACACCAGTTGTTGAATTTGTGTTGTATACTAATAAGCTTACTGCAGGAGTTGTTACAGGCGCTGAAGCATTTAGATTTGGTATTGAAATTCGTGGTATAAGTAATCCTTTGTCATTGGAAGTAATATCTAACATCGAACTTGCGTCTGGTGTAGTGGTATTAATTCCAACCTGTGAATAGGAAACTAAAGGGAATAGAATAATAAATAAAATCTTTTTCATAATATGCTTAAGTCGTTTGTCGGAGCAAATATGAATAAGTGGATTTTTAAATTAAAAAAAGTGGGATAAAATAAACGGATTTAGGGATAATTAACTTTTTATTTATAATAATCGATAAACCGAATCTTTAAATGTTCTAGAAATGGGTAATTGTTTATCGTTAACAAGTATAGAATTGGAATTATATCCATTTATTTTGTGTTTGTTTACCATAAAACCCTTGTGAATCTGAATAAACTGCTTTGGTAATTTGGGCTTGAAATCTGTTAAGGTCGAACGGTATTTATATACTTCAGATTCAGTGTATAATAAAAGATAGTTCTTTTGTGATTCTATGTAACTGATTTCCTCCAGGTTTATTTTAACATGAAACTCTTTATGTTTTAAAAAAATAATATCCTGTTTTATAGGCAATTCTTTTTTCGAGTTGTAGTTTGCCATTGCAGTTTCTATTGCAACAAACAAATCTGTTTTTGTAAAAGGTTTTACCAAATAGGCAGAGGGCATTGTACTAATTGCATTTTTTACGGTACTTTCATCGGAGTAGGCCGTTAAGTAAATATGGGGAATAGGATAATGGTTATGAATTAAATTGCCAATTTCAATACCGCTTTTTTCTCCTTTAATAGTGATGTCTAACAAAACCAAATCAATTTCAGTTGTGTTTAGTAAATGCAAGGTTTCGTCATAATTCATCGTTGCACCAACCACGTTATATCCTGATTCTTCTAAATATAAAGTAATCGTTTTTTGAGTAATGTATTCATCTTCGACAATTAAAACTTTAACTGAATTGGTTTTCATGATAGTACTGTATCTTATTTTTGATGGTTGTTTTTCGTTTCTTGAAATGTAATTAACACCTGTGCGCCATTATTGTTGCTAAAACGTACCGATCCATCAATTTGTTTGGTTAATCCTTTGATTAAATCAATTCCAACAGAATTTGATTTGTTGTCTAAAACATTCGTTGAAAATCCGCTTCCGTTGTCTTTTATAAAGAGTTCAAAGACATTATCTTTTTTTAAGAAGCGAATAAAAATAACTTTTTTGGCTTTCTCAATAGTTGCATGTTTAATACTGTTGGTTATAATTTCATTGATTATAAGGCTTAATGATATTGAGGTGTTCAAGTTCAATTCAATATCGTCTATCTCCTTTTGAAATAATAAAGAGTCATGTTTTGATTGATAGGAAACCCGAATAGCTTCTAGTAATTCATTCAAAAATGTTTTAAAATTGATTTTGTCAAAATTATTGGATTGGTATAAAATCTGATGCACTAGAGCAATAGATTTTATTCTGGCTTGGCCGTCTTCAAGAATGACTTTTACAGAATCATCAGCTATGTTTAATTTTTGCAGTTCAATGATACCGGAAACTATTTGTAAATTATTCTTGACTCTATGATGAATCTCTTTCAGAAGGTATTCTTTTTCAAGTAATGACTCCTTAATAGACAAATTCATGGCTTGTATTTGTAATCGTTTCTTTCGGTTAATTAAAATCGAATAACTACCAATAGAAAGTATAATAAGTAGAGTTACAATAACGATTAAGAATATTTTTTTTTCAAACGCTCTTATTTTTCGGGTATTTTCAGTTTCGTCTTTTTCTTTTTCCGAATATAAATAATTCAATTCGCTACTTTCTCTAATTTTTTTATTTAGATTTTCTAAATATTCGTTATTAAGCGATATAATCGAATCCTGTACTCTTGATGCAATTGCATACTGGCCGGTTAGCTTATGGTAATTTAATTTTACA
This sequence comes from Flavobacterium sp. GCM10023249, assembly GCF_042653365.1. Lineage (NCBI taxonomy): Bacteria > Pseudomonadati > Bacteroidota > Flavobacteriia > Flavobacteriales > Flavobacteriaceae > Flavobacterium > Flavobacterium sp. GCM10023249. The sequence continues at coordinate 4,162 of NZ_JBHSHZ010000011.1, read as the reverse complement.
TTCAAATAACCAAGCAGATACTTTGATGATTTGCTTTGAATTAAACGGTCCAATTCCTTTATTCTTTCGGAGGCTTCTTTCAGTTGTTTATTTCCTAATAACGCTCTTGTGTAGTTAAGTTTCGCTTCTAAAAGAGTTTCCTTGTCTATAGTCTCTTTTAAAGGGAATACTTTTTCTTCTATGATTGATTTTGCAGTTTTATATTTTTCTAATGAAATATAAAGTTTAGCAATGTTTATATGTACAACCGAAGAGAGTAGTGTTTGTGTTTTTGGGTTGTTTTTTAAACTAATGGATGCAATTTGAAGAGCTTTGTTGTAGTTGATTAACGCTTTACTATAGTTCTTGTCATAATAATAAAAAAGCCCCAAATCATTATATGCAGATGGAATGATTAATGAGTCTCTTTTTTTGGTGCTTTGCAAGAAATGAATCTCTTTTTCTAATTGTACAATTGCTTTTTTGTATTCTCGCAGTTGATAAAAAAGTCTACTTTTGATATTATAACTCCATAACGGAAAATCATAGCCTTTTTTAATTAAAGATTCGATAATATTATTGATCTCAAAAACTTTAGAATAAAGGTTGAGTTGTAAATAAGACTCTTGCAGACCAACGTAGATATCTGTTAAATCCCGTGGTTTTAATTCGGTCTTGTGGTGTTTAAGCAATAAATTAAAAGTCTCAATTGCTTTGATGTGTTTGTTTTGTATTTGATAAATCGACGCTAAACAAAAAGTAAAATCCTTATTGTGCTTAGTAACACTGTTTCGGTTGATTTCATTTGTGAAGTAACTTTCGAAGAACAAATTGTGTTGCAATTTATCTTCATTTCTTAAACTCCTATAAAAGAAAGCCTTTTTATTGTAATCTACTTTTTTAAATTGGTCAACTACTGTAATACTATAGGAATTGAAATAAATAAAAAGTGATACCAATAAAAAGGCTATATGTTTCATTATTTAAAATACGAAAACGATTCGTTCTTTTCGATTTTTAATAAGGTTTCATAAATCAATTTAATCACGTTTTCTACATCTTCTTTGTGTACCATTTCTACAGTGGTATGCATATAACGTAGCGGTAAAGAGATTAAAGCTGAAGCAACACCACCATTGCTGTAAGCGAAAGCATCAGTATCGGTACCGGTTACTCTCGAAGTAGCATGACGTTGAAAAGGAATTTTCTTCTCATCAGCTGTATCGGTTATCAATTCACGAAGTTTATTTTGTACCGCAGGCGCATACGCAATTACTGGTCCACGTCCTATTTTAAGATCTCCTTCAATTTTCTTGTCAATCATAGGTGTTGTCGTATCATGACAAACATCCGTAACAATTGCAACATTAGGTTTGATGGTTTGTGTAATCATTTCAGCACCACGAAGTCCAATTTCTTCCTGAACAGCATTCACTACATACAAACCGAATGGTAATTGCTTTTTATTTTCTTTTAGTAAACGGGCAACTTCAGCAATCATGAATCCACCCATACGGTTATCGATAGCACGACAAACAAATTTATTTTCGTTTAAAATCATAAATTCATCCGGGTAAGTAATTACACAACCCACATGAATGCCTAATTTTTCAACTTCTTCTTTGGTAGTACATCCGCAATCAATGAAAATATTGTGCTGGGTAGCGGCTTCTTCTTTCCCACGACCACGGGTATGAATCGCAGGCCATCCGAAAACGCCTTTAACTATTCCATTCTTCGTATGAATGTTTACTCGTTTTGATGGTGCAATCTGATGGTCTGAACCACCATTTCGAATAACATAGATCAATCCATCATCGGTAATGTAGTTTACATACCACGAAATTTCATCACTGTGTCCTTCAATTACCACTTTGTAAGGTGCATCCGGATTAATGATTCCTACTGCAGTACCATACGTGTCAGTAATAAAAGTATCTACATAAGGTTTCAAATAGTCCATCCAGATTTTCTGACCTTCACTCTCGTAACCCGTCGGGGATGCGTTATTTAAATATCTTTCCAAAAAAGCCATAGAGGCTTTGTTTAATATAGATTTTGATGCCATAAAAATATTTTTCGGCTAATTTAAGCATTTGGCATTAGACTTGCTGATTAATTTATATTTTTGAACAAACAAATTTTACGAATGAAACCAATCAAATTCTTACTTCTTTTTTTATTATTTGCAACCTATGGGAATGCGCAAGTAATCAAAGATTCTACAGAAGTTGAAGAAATCGAAAATGATACCTTAGCCGAATTGAATATTCAGTTGGAAGAAATCTATGTATCGAATAAACCTATTTTAAAAACGGAAGAAGAACGCAAACGCTATTTGATCTTACAACGCCGTGTTCTTAAAACCTATCCCTATGCAAAAACAGCAGCGGATAAGTTGGAAATGTTGAATGAAGGTATGCGAGGTTTAAAATCTGAACGTGATAAAAAGAAGTATTTCAAATTAGTGGAAAATTATCTCACCAATGAATTTGAAGATAAATTGAAAAAAATGAGTCGTAAAGACGGTCAAATATTGGTGAAATTAATTCACAGACAAACCGGAACTACTACTTTTGATTTGATTAAGGATTTAAAAAGTGGCTGGAAAGCCTTCTGGTCCAATAGCACCGCCCGAATGTTTGATATCAATCTGAAATCGAAATACGATCCAAGCAATGTATCCGAAGACTTTTTGATTGAAGGGATTTTGGAAAGGGCTTTTGCGGAAGGAAAGCTACCGAAACAACAATCTCGTGTCTCGGTGAATTATTCCGAATTGCGAAAATTGTGGAAAGAAAAACTAAAAGCGAATCAAACAACAAGTCAATAAATAAAAAGCACCTATATATAGGTGCTTTTTATTTTCTATTCCTCATCCTTTTCATCGCTGTTATTCATCAATTCAACTGTCTAACAATCTAAATATTCTAATAATCTAGTATTCCAATAATCCAACTCATGGCGTGCCCCTTCGTTCCTTCGGGTCGCGTGTTCCGTTGTATCTTTTATCTATTGCCATAGGTTGTATTTGGATAAGTTCAAACGCTACTCTGGGCAATAGATAAAAGGATGCCACTACACTCGCTCACGCAAGCATTGGGTTCATAGAAAGTACACCTATATATATAGGAGTAAATATATAGGTGTGTAGAATTCGAAACGACTAAGTAGCTAACCCTGTCAGCGGTTTCCAACCCTGACAGCGGTTGCTTCCAAAAGTAGAACTTAGTAAAGCCGTTGATTTCAATAGCCTGCCACAAGAATTACAATGATGATAATCCCTAAATAGGGTATAAGGTTTGTATCGAATTGTTCAAAGTAGTATTAAAGTAGTATCAAAGTAATATCAAAGTAGTATCAAAGTAGTATCAAAGTAGTATCAAAGTAGTATCAAAGTAGTATCAAAGTAGTATCAAAGTAGTATCAAAGTAGTATCAAAGTAGTATCAAAGTAGTATCAAAGTAGTATCAAAGTAGTATCAAAGTAATATAAAGGTAGTGTAAGGCTACTAGTAAAGGATATAAAATCATGCCATCGCTCCTGCTAAAAGCCTACTTTATGTATTGTATAGTGCAATGGTGATAGGGTAGTGTAGCGGATGTGCTACAAAGCTGTAAAAAACTTTAACGTCTAACTTACTGAGGTTCAGATGAAGTAAAAAAAAGATGTAAAAAAGGTTATGAAAAGGTTAGGAAATGTAAAAAGAAGTGGTACTTTTGCACCCGCATTGAACAACAAGTGACATGCGAAACAGCAAAGTTCTTTATAATAATGTTCTAAAAAAGTCTAAGTGATTGAGTTTGAATCGAGAGATAAAAACTTAAAAAAAATCGCAAAAAGATTTGGAAAGAAGAAAATAAAGATGTTATCTTTGCACCCCGCAACGGAGAGGTTCTTAAGTAATATTGACACTAAAAACGGAAAGAAAATTTTCTCAAAAAAAAGTTTCAAAAAGTTTTGGTAATGTAAAAAGAGTTTATACCTTTGCACCCGCAAACAACGAAAGATGTTTAGCGAAAAAATAAGAAGAAACGTTCATAGACATATTGAATTGACAGCCGCTTTAAACAGAGATGTTTGAAGCAAATAAAAAGAGAGTAAGAGGAATTGTAAGATTCGAATAACCTAGCACTTTGTCTACAAAATTAAGCGCAAGCTTTAAAAATTATACGATGAAGAG
>NZ_JBHSHZ010000010.1:0-2579 GCF_042653365.1 Flavobacterium sp. GCM10023249 | reverse complement strand
TAGATATAAAAAGCCTGATTGTGAGCCATTCCAATTTTGAACTTGTAGCAGTGAGGTAAAAATAAAACCTCGTCTAAATCACTTTAAATGAGGTTTTATACTATATGTTTTGGAGTTATTTTGAAAAAATGGTAGTTGTGCAACAGTTACGCCTGTTATAGGAAGTGTCCTAGATGTTTAAATCAACCGTGTCATCATTGATTTCGTCATCTTTTTCTTTATCATCATTGTTCAACCCATGTTTAACGATAAACTCATCAGTTTTTGAGTCAATAATGTCGAAGATATTTGAATCTTCAAGATTTATTGATTCTATTGTTTCTTGTTTAAAGCGTTCAATCTCCAGTTTAAGTTCATAATTTTGAATATTTGTTGAAGTTAAATTTATCAATCGATCTATAATTCTTGCTCCTAAGGAAAGAGTTCTGTCACTAAAAGTTGCGACAGAATGTACTAAAGAAACTAATTTTGACTCAGACATTGGTTTAGAAAGCTCTGTAATTTGGAGAAACTTGTAAGGATTCGCTATCCATCCCTTAAAATATTCGGTTTTCGAGAAGTTCACAAGAGATCGGTCATTTGTCAAAATCACCCATGTTTCACCGTTTTTTACTATTCGTTCATTAGTTGCTTTTAATGTATATATATCATTATTGAACAAATGTATTTTCTTTTTTATGCGTGCTTCCTCTAAAATATCGTTGTAGTGATATTTGATTTCCTGCAAATCTTCCTCTTCAAAATGTGGTGTATCAATAAATTCAATTCCATTTGATGTAAATATTGATTGTAAATCTGTCATTATACTTCTAACCCAACTTTTCACATCGCTTCTTTCAGTTTTGACGGCTGTACTAAAAGTTGAGAGGTATTCCGAAATAGTATTGGGTACCTTCTCTCCCTTGTTTTTTAAATGAAAATAATTTGAAATAAAAGCATTATTTGAGAATTCTAGTTCTTTATTTTGATCTTCGAAACCGATGTATTTTCTTGCTGTAAGTAAATGCCCTGCACACTCATTAAAATAATAATACGGCATATATAATAAGCTGTCTTGTTCCTTTGCTTGGTTAACACTTTTAACAGTTGTTTTAAAGAATCGATTGTTATTACTAGCATACAAAAGCGAACATAAATAAGGTAGAGCAACACTTGGTTCAAGTATTATGTTAACATCAGACCATCTACTAGCTCCAATTGATTTTGCGGATGCAATTGGGTTATTACCATCTAACGCCACATATACAGAAGCTCTTGAAATTTTTGTGATAAGCGGGTGTGTTGAAGCCAAGTCCAATAAATCATTAACAATGTTCTCAGTAGTAGGTAAATCTTGTTTTTTTTCTTTAGTAAAAAACTGTTTTAATTTGTTGGTTCCGTTTTCTGATATATTATAAAAGTTGTTATTTACAATTGAAGCGTTAATATCCTTAAGATTTTCAAGCTGTTCCGTTATATACGAGTTTGCAATCCACAACGATATTTTTTTTGACTCCTCTGCTGTCCATGATAAATTATACTTGTCCTTAAGTAAATCTGTTTGAGCTGCGGAAAGATTATTGAGTTCTATTTCGTATAGACTTTGACGATTTTCTAAATCTGAAGATGATTCAGATGTCAAGCTGATAATTTTATTTTCGTCTTTTGCGATTAACGCTTTTCCGAATAATCCACCAATTCTTTTTCTGACAAACTCATCTTTTTCTTCACCTAAATTCAAAAATGTAATAACTGAATTCACTAATGAGTCTTCGTCCATACTGTTATTAAAAAGTGAAAAAAGTATTGTGTCTTCGTACACGCTATGTCGAAGTTTTCCGGCATCTTCAGAGAATAGTCCATAACTGTGTAATGCCTTTTCCTTAATATCAACTATATTACCATGTTGCCTTGGAAGAGGATAATCTAGCAAATCCAAAAATCTATTAAGTTTACCATCATTGATTATAAGCCCCGCAATAATTCTAGGGGAAAAACAATTTGCATTGATTCCAAGTTCTTGTGAAATTTTACCTTCAATTAATCTTTGGTCGATTTCAGTTAAATTATATGTGGTAAGAAAGTAATACCTTTCAATTGATAGTTTTTGAAGTGCTTTCTTTGCATCACGATATGCCTTATTTTTTATATCTGTTCTTTGAGTCGTAATTTGATATGCAGCCTTTTCGCGAGTGCCCTCAGAAAAAGCTACTAAATCGGTTCCACCATCGTATGCCCCGTCAATATTAATTGCATTCAAGTTAAATACCTCAGTTAATACAAGTTTGCATGCCTTGTCAAAGTACTGTTTTCCTAGGTTAGAGATATGATTTGCTAATGTTTCAATGTCCATTTCGTTTTAATGTTTTATATATTTATTTATATCCAGAATTAAGTTTTTCACATTTCCTATAACGTTCTGCGGCTTGGCGCAGTGGCTTGAATTGTTACCGAACAATCACAAATATAAACCAAACTTTGAGTTATCAGCGTATTTTCTAAAGAATCACTGAATTAAGCCATTGAGGCAAACCGCCTTAAGTTTACATTTTCTACATTTAGCTATTAATCAGAAAGAACAAAAGAGAGGAGTAAGGTTC
>NZ_JBHSHZ010000009.1:0-803493 GCF_042653365.1 Flavobacterium sp. GCM10023249 | reverse complement strand
ATGGGGATTTTTTTTGTTATAGGTGCAGCGTGTCGCCCTTCGGGCTCGATCCGCTACCTTTCTTTATAAAACCCTATTCAGTTATGAATAGGGTTTTTTAATTATAAAATGTTTTTAAACTAAAAGGTTGTGGGAAATAATAACTTTCTTCTTTGTGAATAGTTTTATGTGTGAGGAAATGTTTAAGAGGTTATTGATTGGCAATAATGACAAAATATTTGGTATAATATTTCTTTTTTAAATATATCCTTAATGCAATAAATATTGCCTTGTATAAGGTTTTTTTTTGGTTCAATTTTAAGAATTAATCTTGTTTGATAATTCGTAATAGCTCTTTTCATGTGATTGCTAAAATTCGAAATTATAAGCTATTCAAATGTCTAGTTTGTGTATGGTGACTATCTGCAAGTTGAATTATATTTCAATTAATGTTTGTGGAATCTTATTTTAACGCATGTTTTTAAGTTTGTGCTTATCAATATGGCTTTGTATTTTGCTTAAACTATGATTGGTTATAAAAAAATCCAGCACTTGCTGGATTAATAAATTATAATAAATCTAAAGTTCTTTCCAAGGCCATACCCCGGGAACCCTTGATCAAAATTGTTGAATTTTGTGGTTTTTTGAGGTAATTTTTATTAAACTCATCAAACGTTTCAAAAAAATGCAAATGGCTGTCTATGGTTTTATTGGAATAAAAATCTTTGCCAATAAAACAAACTTCGATAGTTGTCTCTTTTTGTAGGCTTTCTACAATTTTCTTATGCTCTTCTGAACTTTCTTCTCCTAACTCGAACATGTCGCCTAAAATTGCAATTTTTGAATTGGACTCAAGTTGTATGAAATTTCCTAGTGCGGCACTCATACTTGAAGGATTTGCATTATAGGCATCGAGAATAATATGGTTAGTTCCTTTTTCAATTAATTGAGAGCGATTGTTGGATGGAATATAGGATTCAATTGCATCTTTTATATCGTTTTCGTTAATGTTAAAGTATTTACCGATAGTTATTGCAGCGTTAATATTGTTTGCGTTGTAAATGCCGATAAGATGTGATTGAATTGTTTTGTCTGAAAAATTAATCTTAACTAATGGATTGGCGCTTACAGAAGTGATTACTATGTTGTTGTTTGTTGCACTTCCAAATGTGTATTTTGTAAATTCCGCTGTTTTTTTATTCTGAATAGGATCGTCAGTATTTACAAAAACTGTTTTATTGTTTTCTTTTAAGTAATCATAAAGCTCGCTTTTTCCTTTGATTACACCTTCAACACCACCAAATCCTTCTAGATGCGCTTTTCCGAAATTTGTAATATATCCAAAATCTGGCGCAGTAATTTTGCAAAGTAATTCAATTTCTTTTTGATGATTGGCGCCCATTTCTACAATGCCAATGTCTGTATCTTCATCAAAAGAAAGAAGTGTAAGTGGAACTCCAATATGATTGTTTAGATTTCCTATTGTTGCTTTTGTTCTGTATTTTTTGGAAAGAACGCAATTGATTAATTCTTTGGTGGTGGTTTTGCCATTACTACCGGTTAATGCAATTATTGGTAAACCTAGTTGATTTCTATGGTAATTAGCTAGCTCCTGTAGGGTTTTTAAACTGTCGGTAACCAAAATCATTTTGTCTTGATCCGTAAAGAAGTTTTTATTGTCTAAAATTACAAATTGAGCGCCTTTATTTAGTGCTTCCTGAGCAAATGTATTGGCATCAAAATTTTGTCCTTTAAGAGCAATAAATAGCGAATTTGGTTCAATCTTGCGTGTATCTGTGGAAATAGATTCACACTGTAAAAAACATTGGTAAATTTCTTCTATCTTCATGTGGCGAATTTACTAAAAAAATAAGAGCCCTAAAAATAGGGCTCTTATTTTGTATGAAAGTATTATTAATTTCTTGGTCTTTTCTTGAAATCAGATTTAGGACCAACTCTTGACATTGCACATCTAAAACCAATGTAATCAGTAGCGATGTCTTGGTGGCAGTATCTTCTTGTTGCTGGATCTAACCAGTAAGCTCTATCTCTCCAAGAACCTCCTTTGTAAACCCTTACATCGTTTCCGATTAATGTAGTTCTCTTAACGGATTTGTCGAATTTGCGATCCATTGCTGAAGTTCCACTAACTGTATCTTTAATAGAAGAAACTTTATGGATTGGTGAGTCATACATTCTTTTCTTTTCAGAAAGAGGAGCAGCTCCTTCTTCACTTCCTCCAAAATCAAAGAAACGAGTTGACGACTTGTCTCCATCTCTGAAGTCAATATTGTTGCTTGTAGAGAAGTTTTGTCTTAAGTAAGTTTCTTGTTCGTCAACAGGAACTTGAGCAATTTCTCCTGGCTTGTTGCGAGCAATGATTTTACCATTACTTAACGTGTCGTATTTGATGTTGTCAGAAGTTACGAATTCTACTTTACCTTCTTTGTCGATTTTGTTTTTAGTATAAACGTTTCCACGGAAGTAGTTGAAGTCATTTGCTTCATCATCAACGATAGGTCTGTAAACGTCTTGTACCCACTCAGCAACGTTACCAGCCATGTCATATAAACCGAAATCATTTGGTTTGTATGATTTTACTGCGGCTGTAATATCAGCATTGTCATCAGACCATCCTGCAATTCCTCCGTAATCTCCTTTGCCTTGTTTGAAATTAGCCAATTGATCACCTCTAGTGATTCTGTTTCCAGAACGAGTGTATTGACCTTTCCAAGGATATTTCTTTTGTCCTCTGTAAATGTTGTATTCTCTATTTCCTACGTCAGCAGCAGCTGCATATTCCCATTCAGCTTCAGTTGGAAGTCTGTATTCAGGTAATAAAACACCAGATGTTTTTTGAGCGTATACATTTTTAGGCCCGTCAGCACCTGCAGTAGAAGTTGTATCTGTAGATTCTGCTTTTTTCGCCTTTTTCGACTTTCCAGCAGAACGTCCCATTTGTTTTTGTAAAATAATTTCTTCGTTACCTCCGAAAGAAGTAGAAGGAGAAACTAAGTAAGATTCTGTATTGAAAGTATTGTTGGCATCAACATCAACAACTTTTGCGCCTTTTTTCATGTAGCCTTCTCTTTCAAGAATTGCTTCATTAACACGGTCAGTTCTCCATTTCGCGAACTCGCTTGCTTGAATCCAGTTAACACCTACTACTGGGTATTGAGAATAAGCTGGATGTCTTAAGTAGTTGTTGGTCATAGTTTCATTATAACCTAATCTATTTCTCCAAACTAGAGTGTCCGGTAATGCACCTTCATAGATATGACGATAGTTTGCGTCAGACGGAGGAAAAACTCTTTTTAACCAATCCAAGTACTCCATGTACATGATATTAGTTACCTCTGTTTCGTCCATGTAGAAAGATTGTACGTGTTGTTGAGATGGAGTATTGTTCCAATCGTGCATAACGTCATCTTGTACTTTACCCATGGTAAATGTACCACCTTCAACTAAAATAAGGCCTGGAGCAGTTTCTTGTTTTGTAAAATTGGAGTTGTACTGGAAACCTCCGTTCGGATCATTGATCTTCCATCCTGTTGCTGACGAAGTGTTTTTCGTGCTTGACTTTTTACTACAACTAGTAGTAAAACCTAACAGTACCATCATGGAAAAAAGTACTCTTACTGTCATTGTTTTGTTTACTTTCATACTTTCAGTAGGTAATTATTTTGTGGCGCAATATAATAATTAACCATTAAACTGCAACACTAAATGAATAAATATTTTAAAAAAATCTTAAAATTTTAAACGTTAATATCAGATGATAACGTTATCTTGTTTTTTATATTGTGTAATTGGCTATTTTTACACCTTAAAAATATAAAAGGCTTTATTGCGTTTATTAAAGATATGAAAAAGATTTTATTTTTCCTTTTGTTTTCTTTTTTACAACCTCTTGTTGCACAGGAAAGTGGCAATATTGACTTGTTGTGGAATGATTCTAAGTACGTATTGAATCAAAAGTATCATTATTCGATACCTTATTTTCAAGAAGGAAACTTCCGTTTCGATGAAGCAAAGAAGGTTATCTTGTTCTCTAAAGCTATACCTCTGAACGCTCCGATTGATGAAAATTCTGTTCGAATTTCAAACGTAGTATACGAAACCGTTTCCAATGAGAAAATTGGGGAATTGGATAAGAAATATATTTCTAATGCCATAAATGTTAAAGTAGAAAATGTGAAAGCACGTGATAATTTTTTCGGTGTTATAACTTTTTCTCCTATTATCACTGAAAATGGTAATTTTAAAAGAATAAAATCATTGACGTACATCTTGTCTCCAGATACAAAAAGGAGCAGTTTCTCATCTCGTCAAAGAGCATTTTCGAATTCTGTGTTAAGCAGTGGAACATGGAAAAGGTTTTATGTTGAAAAATCAGGTGTTTATAAATTAACGAAACAATTTCTAAGTGGATTGGGGATTAATACAAATGGGGATCCAAGAAATATTAAGTTGTATGGTAATGGTGGAAAAATGTTGCCATTGTTAAATTCTATTCCTTATCCTGATGATCTTACGGAAAATGCCATTCAATTTGTTGGTGAAGAAGACGGGGTTTTTAATGATACTGATTATATATTGTTTTATGCACAAGGAGTTGAGAATTGGAACGATGAAAGTCAGACCCATACTAATTTGTATGCTTCAAAATCGTATTATTATATCACTTCCTCAGCCAATCCTGGTAAAAGGATTCAACAGTTGGTTGAACCAGTTGGAAGTCCGACTAATACTTACACTACTTTTGATGAATACCAATTTCATGAAGTGGATAATGTTAATATAGTGAAATTGGGTAGAAGATGGTACGGTGAACAGTTTCAAACACAAAATGAACAAACGTTTCCATTTGGTTTTCCTAACTTGGTTCCGTCGACTCCGGTTAATGTTGTAGTTAACGGTGCCGCTGTTGGAGTTGTAGGTACAACATTCAATGTTAAAGTGAATGCACAGGATGTGGGTATTTTGAATTTTAGTGCAATCAATCCTGAAGGTCCGGTTTTCGCTTCTTCAAGTACGAACACTTTTACGGCTAATCCTGCTCCTGGAACTATTTCAGTAACTATTAAATATAATAATGGAGGGGTGCCAAGTGCTAACGCCTACCTTGATTTTATTAAAGTTAACGGGAAGTCTTTTTTGAAAGGCTTTGGAAAACAATTTAGTTTTAAAGTTGATGAAGTTGAGGCTAATGTTGGTATTTGTGAATACCAGATCAGTAACGCGACAGCTATTAGTCAGGTTTGGGATGTAACTGATATATATAACGTTACCGCAAAAGCCAACGCTGCCCAAAGTCAGTTCTCTGTTTTGGCTACCATGGGAGAGGAAAGAAACTATGTGGCAATCGATAATGCGGATTTTTACACACCGTTGCGTGACTCAGATACTACTGTAGCCAATCAGGATTTAAAAGGAGATGTGTTTAAAGATAACCAAGGTAATTTTCAAAATGTTGATTATGTCATAGTAACACCGCAATCTTTGCTTACACAGGCTGAAAGATTAGCTGCTTTTCATGTGAATAAAAATCAATTAAAGGTAAAAGTGGTTACGTTAGAAAAACTATACCATGAATTTTCTTCAGGAAAGCAAGATATTGGAGCAATACGAAATTTTGTGAAGTATGTATATGAAAATGCTACTACACCACAAAATCGTATTAAATATTTGTGCTTGTTCGGAGATGCTTCTTTTGATTTTAAAAACCGAATTAGTGGCAATACGAACATTGTTCCTATTTTTCATGCTTTGGATAGTTTTTCTGTTATCTCTTCATTTATATCCGATGATTATTTCGGGATGATGGATGATAATGAAGGACGTATGTTGTCATCGCAAAGTTTGGATATTGCAGTGGGACGAATTTTGGCGTCAAATTTGAGTCAGGCCGAACAAATGGTAACGAAAGTTATTGATTATTATGACGAGAAGTCCTATGGAAAATGGAGAAATAATTTAGTTTTCGTTTCAGACGATCTTGATAAAGTAAGTGATGCTTCGTTGCAATCTGTGGTAGATAATATGGCCAATACAATTACGGCGAACAAACCTTTTTTAAATGCTAAAAAAATCCATTCGGATGCATATGTTCAAGAAACTACTTCGGGAGGCCAAAAATATCCCAAAGCTAAAGAGGAATTTATTGATTCCTTTGCGCAGGGAGCATTGTTTTTTGATTATTTGGGTCATGGTGGTGAAGATGGATTGGCTCAAGAACGTTTGTTTGAAATCGTAGATGCTCAGAATCTCAATAATAAATATAAGTATCCACTTTTTATTACGGTGACTTGTGAATTTACTCGTTTTGATAATCCTCTGCGAAAAACTGCGGGTGAATATACCTATTGGAATCCTAAAGGAGGAGCGGTTTCAATGGTGACTACTACAAGACAAATTGGACAAAATACCGGGGAAAGTTTTAATCAGAGATTTGCAGAGTATTTATTTGCTTATGGATCGAATAATTATGTTTCGATTGCGGAAGCTGTCAGACTTACAAAAGTAAATATGATGAATTCCGGAAATAATGTGGTGTTTTATATTGGAGATCCTGCGCTAAAATTAGCAATTCCTAAACCAAAAATCAGATTGACTAAAATTAATGATGTTCCAATTGCTTCGGTAACAGAGCCACTAAGAGCATTGAGTGTTGTAAAGTTTTCGGGTGAAGTGAGCGATGAATTTGATGCGCTTTTGTCCGATTATAATGGTGCTTTGTCTGTAAATATTTTTGATAAGGAAATTGATCGAACTACTCTAGGAAATGACGGAACGATGGTTGGTGGGGTAGTGTATAAAATGAATTTCAAAACTTTGGGAGAGACAATTTTTAGAGGAAATGCTTCAATCAGAAATGGCTTGTTTGAATTTACTTTTGTGGTGCCTAGAGATATCAGAATTACTGAAGGGAATGGTAAAGTTAGTTTTTATGCTAAAAAAACGAATGTGTTAGAAGATCAAACAGGTTATGATACATCAATTAGAATAGGTGGATTGAATACCAATGCGGCAGTTGATAATACACCGCCAAGGGTGCGTTTATATATGAATGATGAGTCTTTTGTGTCGGGAGGAATTACAAATGAATCTCCTTTGTTTTTGGCATTTTTGGAAGATGAAAACGGGATTAATACCGCTAGTGGTATCGGTCATGATATTGTGGCCTATTTGGATGGTGATGAAACAAAACCGTATGTGTTGAATGATTATTATGAAACCGAATTGGATGATTATACTAAAGGAAAATTGCGATTCCCGTTTCAGAATTTGACACCGGGTTTGCATACGTTAACTTTTAAAGCATGGGATGTGTACAATAATTTGATTACATCTGAGTTACAGTTTATAGTGGTTGATGATGATAATTTGGTTTTGAAAAATGTTTTGAATTATCCAAATCCGTTTGTCAGTCACACTGAGTTTTGGTTTACACACAACAAACCTTTCGAGCCGTTGGATGTTCAGGTACAGGTGTTGACTATAAGTGGTAAAGTGGTTTGGAGTAAAAATCAAACCGTTACTACCGAAGGTTTTACGTCAAGAGATATCACCTGGGACGGAAGGGATGATTTCGGTGATAAAATTGGTAAAGGAGTTTATGTCTATAAATTGACAGTCAAATCTACCTTGACCAACAAAAAAGCCGAAAAATTTGAGAAATTAGTGATACTTTAATAAAAAGTATATATTTGTTGAATATTTTGAAAAATATAATGAAAAAACTAATCTTACTTTTTACTGGGTTGGTAGCATCTACGACTGTTTTTGCCCAGAATGAAAGACCAATTACAACTGGGGTACCCTTTTTATTGATTGCAGCCGATGCCCGCTCAGCAGGTATGGGTGATATCGGAGTTGCAACATCTCCTGATGCCTTTTCACAACAATTTAATCCTGCTAAATATGCTTTTTCACTTAAGAAAAGCGGTTTTTCAGTGAGTTATACTCCCTATTTGACAGATTTGGTGAATGATATTTCATTAAGTCAGGTGACTTATTTTAATCGTTTCAACGAACGTAGTGCTTTTGCAGGAAGTTTGAGATATTTTGGTTTGGGTGATATCGAGTTGACCGATCAAAACGGTACAACTACTGGTTCAGTAAAACCAAATGAGTTGGCATTCGACTTGTCATATTCATTACAGTTGAGTGATAATTTTTCCATGGGGGTAGCCGGTAGATATATTCGTTCAAACCTAAGAATTGCGTCGTCGTCAGGTGATGCTTCTGCAGCAAATACTTTTGCTGTGGATGTTGCTGGATATTACGAATCAGCTGAAATTGCATACAATGATTTTAATGGTCGTTGGAGAGCAGGTTTCAATTTGCAAAATTTAGGTCCTAAAATTTCTTACGACGGAGATGTGGAAAGAAGTTCAAACTTTTTGCCTTCAAATCTACGTTTGGGTGGAGGTTTTGATTTTATCTTTGATGAATACAATAAAGTAACTACAAATCTTGAATTCACAAAGTTATTAGTGCCAACGCCTCAAGTTGTTACTGATGCTAATGGTGACGGTTTTATAGATGGGCCGGAATATCAGGCTGCAGCAGATGCTTACAATAATGTTGGATGGGTTTCTGGGATTTTTAAATCATTCGGTGATGCACCCGATGGTTTTAAAGAAGAATTAAAGGAGTTAACGTATTCTGCAGGTTTGGAATATTGGTATCAAGATTCATTTGCATTGAGAGCTGGGTATTTTAATGAAAGTAAAGATAAAGGTGCTAGAAAGTTTGCAACTTTGGGAGCAGGATTCAAATACAATGCAATCAAATTGGATGCTTCTTATTTGTTTTCAATGTCAAGAGTTAAAAATCCATTAGAAAATACATTGCGTTTTTCATTAACATTCAACTTTGGTGATGATTACGAACAATATTAATTAGAATTAATAATTAAATGCAAATCCAAATTTCTTTATTGAAATTTGGATTTTTTTTCCCTTATAAAGTATGAAAGAAATTAAAATTGACACAAAAATCTTAGTATTTCATTCACTGGAGGAACTTTTTAGTGAAGACCAAGATTTAATGAAGAGAGCGATTGAAGTAAGGAAAAATGCCTATGCCCCTTATTCGAAATTTAAAGTAGGCGCAGCGTTGTTGTTGGATAACGGTGAGATCGTGGTAGGTTCCAATCAGGAAAATGCAGCATATCCATCAGGTTTATGTGCTGAGCGTGTGGCAATTTTTCAAGCAGGCGCAGTTTATCCGAATGCTAAAATTGTAAAAATGGCGATTACAGCAGGCGCAACAGAAAATGTTACGACCAAGCCAATACCTCCTTGCGGAGCATGCCGTCAGTCTATTTATGAATATGAATTTAGACAGGATGCTCCAATCGAAATATTTTTTATGGGAGAAACAGGAGAAGTTTATAAATCGGATTCCATCCAAAATTTATTACCCCTGACATTTGATAAAAACTATTTGTAATCAACAAAAATAACGCTGTAAATTTTAGTAATTATTTGGAATGTCTTACTTTTGCTCTTCGCAAATTTGTGTGAGGTCAATTTTTTGCGTCCTTTAAAATAATTACACACAATACTTTACTAAGTCACATGAAAGAAGTAACAAAAGAAGTTTTATTGAAGTGGTATGAAGACATGCTTTTCTGGAGAAAATTCGAAGATAAGCTGGCAGCCCTTTACATTCAACAAAAGGTTAGAGGTTTTTTACATTTATATAACGGACAAGAAGCCGTTTTAGCCGGAGCATTACATGCAATGGATTTGTCAAAAGATAAAATGATTACGGCTTACCGTAACCACGTGCAACCTATCGGTATGGGAACTGATCCGAAAAGGGTAATGGCAGAATTACTTGGAAAAGTAACCGGAACTTCAAAAGGGATGGGTGGTTCTATGCATATTTTTGATAAAGAGCATGGTTTTTATGGTGGTCACGGTATTGTTGGTGCACAAATCCCAGTAGGTGCCGGTATCGCTTTTGCAGATAAATACTTTGAAACTGGAGGAGTTACCTTGACTTATTTTGGTGACGGAGCTGCTCGTCAAGGATCGTTGCACGAAGCCTTCAATATGGCTATGAATTGGAAATTACCGGTAGTTTTTATAGTTGAAAACAATGGTTATGCCATGGGAACTTCTGTAGAAAGAACCGCTAACCATACAGACATTTGGAAGTTAGGTTTAGGATATGAAATGCCATGTGGGCCTGTTGATGGGATGAACCCTATCAAAGTAGCTGAAGCAATGCAGGAAGCTATTGACAGAGCACGTCGTGGAGACGGACCAACGTTCCTTGAAATGAAAACGTACCGTTACAGGGGCCATTCAATGTCGGATGCACAATTATACAGAACCAAAGAAGAAGTGGAAGAATACAAAAAAATCGACCCAATTACTCAGGTTTTAGATATGATTAAAGAAAACAACTATGCTACAGATGCTGAAATCGAGGTGATCGATCAGAGAGTTGCTGATTTGGTAACTGAATGTGAGAAATTCGCAGACGAATCTCCTTTCCCTGATCCGCAACAGTTGTATGATGTAGTATACGAACAAGAAAATTATCCATTCATCCCTCATAGATTATAAATTATGGCAACAGTAATTACAATGCCGCGCTTGAGCGATACCATGACGGAAGGAACCGTTGCAACATGGCTTAAAAAAGTGGGTGATACAATTAAAGAAGGAGATATTCTTGCTGAAATTGAAACAGACAAAGCGACCATGGAGTTTGAGTCTTTTAATGCAGGAACTTTATTGCATATCGGAATCGAAGCGGGCCAATCAGCGCCGGTAGATTCATTGTTGGCTATTATAGGTAAAGAAGGAGAAGATATTTCTGCTTTGTTAAAAGGTGGTTCAGCACCAAAAGCCGAAGAGCCAGCACCAAAAGATGAAGAAAAACCAGCTACTGCTACTGCAGCACCAGTTGCAGAATTACCAGCAGGTGTTAAAGTGGTTACAATGCCTCGTTTGAGTGATACCATGACTACAGGAACTGTAGCAACTTGGTTGAAAAAAGTGGGCGATGCAGTAAAAGAAGGAGATATTCTTGCTGAAATTGAAACAGATAAAGCAACAATGGAATTTGAATCATTCAATGCGGGTACTTTATTGTACATTGGAATTGAAGAAGGTGGTTCGGCTCCAGTTGACAGTATATTAGCAATTTTAGGTCCGGCCGGAACAGATGTTTCAGGGATTGTTGCTAATTTTAAAGTAGGTGGTTCAATTGAAACTCCAAAAGTTGAAGAAAATAAAGTAGCTACTACTGCTGCTGCTTCTACTCCAGTTGCAACTCCTGTTGCTAATGCTTCAGGTAGAATTTTTGCTTCTCCGTTGGCTAAAAAAATTGCTCAGGAAAAAGGAATTAATTTAGCCCAGGTAAATGGTTCCGGAGAAAATGGAAGAATTACTAAAGCAGATGTGGAGAATTTTGTTCCTGGAACTGCTACTGCAGCTTCAACTCCTGCTCAAGCAGTTGCTCAGGCTACTTCAGCAGTTGCAGCTGTTAAACCATTTGTTCCAGCTGGTGAAGTATTCCAAGAAGAAGTGAAAAATTCACAAATGCGCAAAGTAATTGCTAAGCGTTTGTCAGAATCTAAATTTACGGCTCCTCATTACTATTTGACTATCGAGTTGGATATGGATAATGCAATTGCTTCACGTAATATGATTAACGGTTTGCCTGAAACTAAAGTGTCATTTAACGATATGGTAATCAAAGCATCGGCTATGGCATTGAAAAAGCACCCACAAGTGAATTCTCAATGGAAAGAAGAGGCTATGATTATTAATCACCATGTAAATATTGGTGTAGCTGTAGCTGTTGAAGATGGATTGGTTGTTCCTGTGTTGAAATTCACAGATCAAATGACATTGACACAAATTGGTGCTACTGTAAAAGATATGGCTGGTAGAGCAAAAGTGAAAAAAATTCAACCAAATGAGATGGAAGGAAGTACTTTTACCATTTCTAACTTGGGGATGTTCGGAATCCAGTCTTTTACCTCGATTATCAATCAACCGAACTCGGCTATTTTATCAGTAGGAGCTATCGTTGAAAAGCCTGTTGTTAAAAATGGTCAGATTGTTGTAGGTAATACCATGACTGTGACTTTGGCATGTGACCACAGAACGGTTGATGGTGCTACAGGTGCACAATTTCTTCAAACATTCAAAGCCTTTATGGAAAATCCGGTTACAATGTTAGCCTAATTAAAATATTTTTGCATTCAAAAAGTCCCGATTCGTCGGGATTTTTTATTTTTACATATCTCAAACTAATAATCAATGCGCTATCTCTTCATTATTTCTGCACTTTTTTCGCTGAATCTTTCCTGTGCACAATCGGAAAATAATTTATCTTCCGAAGAAAGTATTACTAAAACTCTTTCTTTTTTGACATCGGATGCGAATAAAGGTAGAGAACCAGGTACGCCAGAAATGGAAAATGTCATGGCTTTTCTGGAACAGATTTACAAAGAAAACAATGTCAAGCCTTACTATGCAACCTATAGAGATAAGTTGACTAATTTCGATAAACCGGCTTTTAATATCGTAGGTGTTATTGAAGGAACGGATCCAAAATTGAAAAACGAGTATGTAGTAATCGGTGCACATTATGATCATATTGGTACAGCAAGTGAGGTTGAAGGTGATATTATAGCCAATGGAGCTAATGATAATGCCGTTGGTACAACTGCTGTAACAGAGTTGGTAAGGTATTTCGGGAAAAACAGGAACAATAAACGTTCTATTGTTTTAGCCTTGTTCACAGCGGAGGAAAAAGGATTGCTGGGATCCAGACATTTGGCTCAGAATATGAAAAAGGACGGGGTTGATGTGTATTTTATGTTCAATTTTGAAATGATTGGCGTTCCAATGAAAGATAAAGACATGTTGGTTTACATGACTGGTATCACCAAATCCAATATGGCCAAAAGAATGAATGAATATGCGGGTGAAAAATGGATTGGTTACTTACCCGCTGAATCACATTACCAATTGTTTAAAGCGTCAGATAATTATCCATTTTACCAAGAGTATAATATTCCATCTCATACGATTTCAACCTTCGATTTTGAAAACTATGATTTTTACCATCACGCAGATGATGAATTCGAAAAAATGGATGTGAAACATATGAAGAAAGTAATCAATATTTGTATTCCTGTTTTGGAGAAAATGATTAATGCGCCTCAAAAAGAAATTCAATTAGATGGAAAATAAAAATATTATTATCACGGGAACTTCTCGTGGAATTGGTTATGAATTAGCACTTTTGTTTGCGAACGCAGGACATCAGGTTCTGGCAATTTCAAGAAAAACGCCACAGGCATTAATTGAAAATTCAAATATTACCTGTTTGTCTATCGATTTGTCTATTGAAGAGGATTTAAAAAAAGTTGAAAATTTCATTGAACATACTTGGAAGAAAGTAGATGTTCTAATTCATAATGCTGGTTCGTTATTGTTAAAGCCCTTTGATCAGATTTCAGGTGAGGAATTCGAAAATATCTATAAAGTAAATGTTTTTGGAGTAGCTAATTTAACTCGTGTTTGTATTCCGTATTTGCAGAAAGGGAGCCATGTAGTGACTATTAGTTCTATGGGTGGAATTCAAGGAAGTATGAAGTTTGCCGGATTAGCAGCTTATAGTTCCAGTAAAGGGGCGGTGATTACTTTGTCAGAATTATTGGCAGAGGAATATAAGGAGAGAGGAATTGCTTTTAATGTATTGGCATTGGGTGCGGTACAAACCGAAATGCTACAGGAAGCATTCCCAGGATATGAAGCTCCAATATCTGCTGCAGGAATGGCGGATTATATTTTTAATTTTGCTTTGACCGGGAATCAATATTTCAACGGAAAAATACTTCAGGTTTCATCAACTACACCTTAAATTGAGCGATGTTTTATTAAAATATCTACCGGAACATGCTGTTCCCATGTGTTTTGAATTAATCAGAACCCATCATGTGCATCTTAAAATTGTCAATGAACGATTAACTCGACATGGGGATTATAGAAAGGATGCTCAGGGTTATCATCTGATTACAGTCAATGCCAGTTTGAACAAATACCGTTTCCTAATTACTTTAGTTCATGAGATTGCCCATTTGGTGGCTTTTGAAAAATACGGTCGATTGATAAAACCACATGGAGATGAATGGAAACTGACGTTTCAACGTTTGATGGTACCTTTCATTCGTCCGGAAATTTTTCCGAATCAGTTATTGCCTTTAATTGCAAGACATTTCAGAAATCCGAAAGCGAGTAGTGATACCGATGCTACTTTGGCTTTGGCTTTAAAACAATTCGATCCCGAGAATGACAAGAATTATGTTTTCGAAATTCCCTATGGAAGTAAATTCAGAATCCATAATGGGAAAATATTTAAAAAAGTGGCTCTACGGACTAAGCGTATAGAATGTATGGAAATTGCCACCGGGAAAATTTATTTGTTTAATCCGAATGCGGAAGTGGAGTTACTGCCTAGTTAAATAGAATTCTTTGTAACTTTGCCGATTCGTTACTTCGTAACTTTTAAACTATGAACAAGAATTATTATGCTATAATTATGGCCGGAGGGGTAGGTTCCCGTTTTTGGCCGGTAAGTACAACCGAGTTCCCAAAACAGTTTCATGATATGTTGGGTACAGGTGAAACGTTAATTCAAAAAACGTTTTCCCGCTTATCTCAGATCATACCAAAAGAGAATATTTTAATCCTGACTCACGAGAGTTATAACGATATTGTCTTGGAGCAATTGCCAATGGTGCAACAAGAGCAAATTGTTCTGGAGCCAGCTATGCGTAACACGGCCCCATGTATTTTGTACGCATCGTTAAAAATCAAGAAACAAAACCCAGATGCGGTAATGGTTGTGGCGCCTTCTGATCATTGGATTGAAGACGAAGTGCAATTTTGTAGAAATCTTCAGCACGCTTTTGATTTCTGTGATAGAGACGAAAATTTAATGACCTTGGGTATTTTGCCCACTTTCCCTAATACGGGTTATGGTTATATCGAATTCGATAAGTTGGATTCACGTCCCGTTAAAAAGGTGAAACAGTTCCGTGAAAAACCGGATTATGCCACAGCACGCAAATTCATTCAAAGTAGAAACTTTTTGTGGAATGCAGGTATTTTTGTTTGGAGTGCCAAATCAGTGCTAAAAGCCTTTGAAACCTTTCAGCCTTCTATGTATGCTCATTTTATGAATGGCTATGAAGTGTTAAATACGGATAAAGAAAATGCGTTTATACAAGACAATTATCCTTTAGCTCAGAATATATCTGTGGATTACGCCATTTTAGAAAAAGCACAGAATGTGTTTGTACTCCCGGCGACTTTTGATTGGAATGATTTAGGAACTTGGGGTTCTTTGTACGATAAATTGCCAAAAGACGAGCAAGATAATGCAGTAGTTAATGCTACTGTGTTTTTAGAGAATGCATCCAATAATATTATCCGGACCGAAGGTAAGAAATTAGTGGTAATCGATGGTTTGACGGATTATATTGTGGTAGACAAAGACGATGTACTTTTGATTTATCCCAAAAATAAAGAACAAGATATTAAAGCCGTTGTAGGGAAATTGAAGGAACGTTAAATTCCTTCCTTCAATACGGCTTCCCTTACTTTTTTGAACAATTCAGATGAATATACAAAATCGGTAACGGCTTCGTTATCGGTTTTGAAAATCTGAGTTTTATCTCCCTCCCAAGCTTTTAATCCATTTTTTAAGAATACAATCTTGTCGCCAATTTCCATCACCGAGTTCATATCGTGTGTGTTAATAACGGTGGTAATGTTATATTCCTTAGTAATTTCCTGAATCAGATTGTCAATAACGATGGCCGTTTTGGGATCCAATCCTGAATTGGGTTCGTCACAAAATAAATATTTGGGATTATTAACGATAGCTCTAGCAATTGCGACACGTTTTTGCATACCTCCTGAAATTTCTGAAGGCTTTTTAGTATGGGCATTGATTAAGTTCACTCTGTCAATAACAAAGTCAACCCTTTCTTTAATTTCTTTTTTGGTTTTATCGGTAAACATTTTCAAAGGAAAACCAATATTCTCTTCCACAGTCATCGAATCAAACAACGCGCTCCCTTGAAATACCATTCCGATTTCAGTTCTTAGCTCACGTCTTTCATCATCTCTCATTTCCGAGTAAATGCGGCCGTCAAATGAAATGGTTCCGCTATCTACATGATGAATTCCCAATAATGATTTTAAAAAAACCGTCTTACCTGAGCCAGATTGTCCAATGATTAAATTGGTTTTTCCTGCTTCTAACGTAGTAGAAATTCCTTTTAGGACCATTTGGTCTCCGAATGATTTCTTAATGTCTTTTACTTCAATCATAATTATTTCGCTAAAAGGAGTTGCGTTAAAATATAGTTACATAAAATAATCACTACAGATGTCCAAACGAAGGATACTGTACTTGCTTTACCTACTTCCAAAGCACCACCTTTCATATAGTAGCCATGAAAAGAAGGAATGGTTGCGAGTAAAAACGCAAAAACAAAGGTTTTGATGAATGCATAGGTTACGTGAAATGGAATGAATTCAACTTGAATTCCGTTGATGAATTCATCTGCAGATGTAAAACCACCATAAACAGCAGCCATCCATCCTCCTAGGACTCCTAAAAACATACTGATACCAATTACGAATGGATACAACAATAAAGCCATTAATTTAGGAAAAACTAAGTAGTTCAATGAGTTAACACCCATAACTTCCAATGCGTCAATTTGTTCTGTAACCCTCATAGTTCCAATACTAGAGGTTATGAATGATCCCATTTTTCCTGCCATAATGATGGAAATGAATGTAGGGGCAAATTCTAAAATTACCGATTGTCTGGTCGCAAAACCAATCAAGTATTTTGGAATCAATGGATTGGTAAGATTTAACGCGGTCTGAATGGCTACAACCCCACCTACGAAAAACGAAATGAAACAAACAATTCCTAGTGAGTCGATAACTAAATCATCCACTTCCTTGAAAATCAATTGGCGCATCATAGACCATTTGGTGGGTTTTTTGAAGATTTCGCGAAGCATGATAAAATACCTCCCAATTTGTGATAAATATCTAACGAGCATCATAGGCTTAAAAATAATAGCGAAAATACGAAAATTGTCAGGAGTAGGATAGTGCTTCCGAATTATTTTAAGTTGTAGGCCTGATATTTGAAAACAGAGTGAAGGTTTGAAATAAATTTATGGTTTTGGATAGTTTAACATAAAATTGGGTAAAGATTTTGATAAAACGTTTTTTTTTCTTTTTTAAAACTGTAACTTTATGATATTCAAATAATTAAAAAATTTAAAAACATTTACATCCCATTGAACTTGTTTGAATTAGCCCCATGATAAATGAAAGTGTTAATTTAAAAACAGAGTATATGGAAACAAATAAATCCTCCTATGATGCGATTGAGAGTCGGATGGCGCATTTAAAAGAAAAGCTCATGGGTTTGTCCTTATTGTTGAATGATACTGATAAAGAGGCAAAGATTGTTTTAAATAGTTTGAATCTGGAAAATCCGGGTGGTTATCCACCTCAAAGTCCTGAAATGGTAGTGTCTTTTTTGAATAAAATCAAAGGTCCATTAGATACGGTCGTTGGTTTGTCTAATTTGTTATGTACTGCTTCTTTGGATGTGGAGGAGAAAAATAACTTTGCCGAGATTATTACCAATTGTTCCAATGAACTCCACGGACTTTTTGCCGAATTCACAAGTTACCATTCTTTCGAATCCGAAAATGAATCGGTTCATACCCAAAGCGTATCCTTAAATGAACTGCTTGATGATTTGAAAATTAAGTTTGTAGATCAGGTGTTTTATAAAGGGCTGAACTTGCGTTCTTTTAAAGGGTTGGCAGATGATGAAGATACCGTGATGCTTGATAAAGAAAAGATAACTCGTGTTTTTACCAGTTTGCTTCACAATTCGTTGAAATTTACCAATAAAGGCTTTATAGAAATGGGATACCGCTTGGTTAAGGATGAATTAAAATTTTATGTTCGAGATAGTGGTATTGGTCTTAATAGCAGTAGTAAGGAAAAATTGTTGAGTAATACAGGAGATGTTGGCTTAGGTCTTTCAACCGTAAAACGATATGTCGAGTTGATGGGAGGCGATTTAAAAGTAGAATCGGAAGTAGGTGCGGGAACCGTTTTCTATTTTAAGGTGCCTTATGTGCCGTCAACAATAGATGAATTGGCAGTTCAAGAAAAGAAAAAAATTAAAGTACTGATTGCCGAAGATGAAGAAATCAGTTTCATGCTACTTAAAAAATTATTGGAAAAAGGAGATGTAGAAATTATTCGGGCTAAAAATGGGGAAGAAGCTTATGAGATTTACAAAGAAAACCCAGATATCAATTTAATTCTGATGGATCTTCGTATGCCACAAGTTGATGGTTATACCGCGGCACAACTCATTAAAAATGAAGCGCCCGAGATTCCTATTATCGCGCAATCTTCCTATGCGTTTAAAGAAAATAAAGAAAATTACAATAAAGCGTTCAATGGCTATTTATCGAAACCGGTGAACAAAAAAGAATTTGAATCGGTTGTAAATAAATATATCGATGTGGCTTTTCTAAACTAAAAATAGAATCTTATTTAACGTAACGGTCATCCTGGAAGTATATATTTTAGGATGATTTGTTTTTTGTCAAATTTAAAAAAGTTTCGCCTTCATTTTTTTCCAGCGATAGGCTCTGACAAATTTGGCTTGTTCTGGAGTTACCAGCATCGTTTTGTTTTCGGCTTTGGCTTTCCAGAAACCTTTGATATAATCCAGGAACAATAAAGGTTTTCCTTTTCGCATGGCCAGTTTTAAAGATGCGACTGCAGTAATGAAAAAACCATAGCCCAGGGTATAGAATGCCTCGCCTTGTTTGTATCGTGCTGTTTTGTTGTAGTTGGCTCCCGTAGGTTTCAAGTGTTTTACTTTCAAAGTTTCGTCGGTAACCACTTTCCAATTGTAATATTTACTCAACAATTCATCTACCGTATCCCAGCCCATAGCGGGTTTCAATCCGCCAATTTGATGGAAGGTTGCTTTTCGATATGCCTTGAATGCACCGCGAATATGATCTTTATCGGTTAAATTTTCTAAAATCCACTCGCCCTCTTTTTCGATGTATGCAAATCCACCTACCATGCCAATAGTAGGATCGCTCTCAAAATGCTGTATAATTGTTTCGAAATAATGGGGAGGAAAAATTAAATCCGAATCACCTTTGATCATGATGTCATACTCTTCGTCCAAAGTAGCAAGTCCAGCTTGAAAAGCTTGTATCACTTTACTGCCTGGCAAATGAATGGCGTCCGATTGTTTATGTACCAATGAAATCCATGGGTATTTTTCGATATAGGATTGCACTATCGGACCAGTTTGATCCGTAGAATTATCATTAACAATGACCGCTTTTTTGGGTAAAACGGTTTGGTTGATCAAAGAATCAAGTGTTAATCCTATAAACTTTTCTTCGTTGTGTGCGGGTATGACGATGTAATAGTTCATTTTTCAGTATAATGACTACAAACGTACATAAATTTTAAGAAATAAATTTTAACTAAAGTGTCGGATAATACCAGAAATTAATCCCTTTCAAAGCGGAAATATCTTTATTTTTGTCCAATAAGAAATAGAAAACTCTTGGAAAAGAAGAAAATTGCTTTTATTGAAATGGAAACCCATTCGGCTCTGCTCGAACAATGGTATTTGTTGGTTTCTAGAATGAATCGTATTGATTTTCATTTTTTTGTAAGTCCGAAAGTTTATGACAAACTAACGGCAATTCCACAAGAACATATTTCGCTTATCGTTTCGGTGGCAGAAACAGATTTTTCCCATTTTGAAGGTGTCGTGGTTAATACGTTACACCGTGATTTTAGAGATTATGAGAAACTGTTCACTTCGCAACAGGTGTTGTGTCTGATTCATAACCTGAATTTCAGTTTGTTCTTCAAAACTATTTCTTTCGCTAATATTTTGAAAGAAAAGGAGCGATTTACCTATTTCTTGAAATTGTACCTGAAAGAAAAAGTGGCTTCGCAACGAAAAGTAATTCTTAAGGCAAAACAATACGGTGTTATTTCAGAAGCAGCATTGCAAACAATTCTAGCCAACGGAAAGCATTCGGCTAAATCAAAATTGATTCAGATGAATTATTGCCATGAATCTGTTTTTCCAGAGGATGAGGTAATTCACATTGTGATGCCCGGTAATGTTTCGAATAAAAGGAAAGATGTTGATTTGGTACTGAGCGTTATTTCTCGACTGCAACCACAATCTACTTTACAGTTTACATTCTTAGGGAAACCTGAAAATGATTCGGTTGTGAGTCAATTGGAACAGTTGAAAAAGAATTGTCATTCCAAAATCCGGATTACGTATTTCAGTCAGTTTATTCCGTGGGTGAGTTACAGCAAAATCATCAGTAAGGCGCATTTGCTTTTGTGTCCTGTCAAAGAACAAACCTCATTTTATTGGGTGGATGAATGTTACGGCAGTACGAAGGTCAGTGGGAGTGAAGCCGATTGTATATATAACGGTAAAATAGGAATCTTTCCGGGAAGTTATCCGAAAATGGACTGGCATAATCTGTATTATGAAAATGAAAACGAGTTGTACGAGATGTTGAATACTGTTACAGTAGAACAACTCAAAAAGGAATATGAAAAACTAAATCCTTACGTTGAAAAATATACCTTTGAAAAAGTGAAAAACATATTGGAAGAACAACTGCTAGAATTAACAAAAAACTAAATGTTACAAAGTCTTATTAAACTGGCCTACAAGTACTGGCCATCATTATACAAAAAGCGTTATTATAAAACGTTGCATTCATTGTCTACCGGTAATTATAAGTGCGAACCCGAATTGTTGTACATTCATCAAGTATTGAAAAGTGATTCGGTTTTTATCGATATCGGAACCAATAAAGGCATTTATTTGTATCAGGCCGAAAAAGTAATTCAATCCGGAAAGATTTATGGTTTTGAACCGAATCAGACATTGGTGAATTACATTCAGCCGCTTTTTCCAAAAGTAAAATTGTTTCCATTGGCGGTTTCTTCCCAAACGGGAACTTCGGTGTTGCACATTCCTAAAAAAGGTGACGGTTTGCAAGACACGCGAGCTTCATTGGAAGATATGGGTGATGCTGTTGAAAAAATAGAAATTCAAACCATTACGCTAGATGATTGGGCTCAAAAAGAAAATGTGTCCAAAATTGATGTCGTAAAAATTGATGTCGAAGGCCACGAGTTTGATACGATTAAAGGATGTAAAACCATTCTGGAAACAATCAAACCGACTTTCATCATCGAAATCGAATTGCGTCATGCACATTACCCAATCAAGGATATCTTCGATTTTATTGTTGGGTTTGGATACGAAGTGTTTTACTTCGACCGAAAAACATTAGGCTTACAACCTTTCGAAGTATCGCAAATGGCCGATTTCCAAAAGGATGAGTATCTGAATGATTTTAATACGTATATCAATAACTTCATTTTCGTGCCGAAAGAATTATAATTCATAACTCAAAATGAGCGTAGTAGCAAGGCAAAGTTTAAAATACAGTATCGTTGGGTACTTCAGTACGTTGATAGGGATTCTGTCAACGGTATTCCTGTATCCTAACGATTTGGAATTTGCAGGTAAAATACAATACATTCTGCCTACAGCCTTATTGGCACTACCTTTGGTAACTTTTGGGATTATGCATGCCAACGTTCGGTTTTATCCCAAAATGGAAGAAACCAATAACCAACACAATCTATTAAAGTATTCCATTTGGTTTATCCTTAGGAATTTTGTTATTGTCACGGTATTGTTTTGGACTTTGTCTTATTTTAGTGAACAAATCAGAGAATCGCAGTTTTATGCCTTTGGAGCATACATTTTTCCGGTTATGCTGTGTTTGGCGCTTATCCAATTGTTTTCACGATTTATTTCGATTAAAAAAAGAATCGTGGTTCCTAATATTTTCGAAAATGTTTTTCCTAAACTCGGATTGATTTTAGCCTTTAGTGCCTTTTTCTTTTTCAAAATAGCAGCTACGACAGCAATTTGGATTGTAGTGTTGTTTTTTGCATTGGCATTGATAGGGATGTTTTTTTATGTACAACGTTTGGATCGATTTACCGGAAAAACTTCGTTCGCTTTCTTAAAGGAAAACAATTTCCAGAAGGAGCTCATGCAATATTCGTTCTATACTTTCTTTGGTAGTTTGGGTTCTATCGTTGCTCTCAATATCGATGCTTTTATGATTGGTGAGTTCATTGGGAATAAACCTTTGGCGATTTACAATACTTCGGCTAATTTAGTACGTATGATTACCGTTCCGGCTTTGGGCGTGTATACCATTTCGGCACCTATTATCGCAAAGTATATTGAAGAAAACAATATGTCCGATTTAAAATCGCTGCATCATAAAACTTCTTTGTATTTGTTTACCATGGGAGCTGTTTTATTCGGGTTGGTCGCCTCAGGTATCGAAGATTTATTTTTCCTGATGAAAAACGGTGATGAACTGGCGCAAGGTCTTCCGGTGGTTTATATTTTAGGTTTAGCATTATTGTTTGATCTGGCGACCGGTTTTAACGGTTACATCATTACGAATTCCAAATATTACAAGTTCAATAATACCACTACCATTGCTTTGGCGGTATTAACGATAGTAAACAATCTTATTTTCCTGTTGATTTTTAAAATGGGAATTACGGGTGTTGCCATAGCGACCTCTATTTCATTAACGGTTTACAATTTGATTAAAATTGGTTTTAATTACCGCAAGTTTGGGGTGCATCCGTTTAGCAGTAAGTATTTGTATGTATTCGGGCTTTTGATTGTTGTGCTTGTGGTTGGTAAATTCCTGCCCGATGCACCTAATAAGTTTCTAACTCTGTGTTACAAACCTGCCATCGCTTTTGTAATTTTTGCATTGGGTAACCGGATTTTTAATATTATCCCGATTAAAGAGGTACTACCGAAATCGTTATTTAAATAATGATGAAGAAGTACTAGAATGGTTTAGTAAAGAGTCATGTTGGGACTTTTCTCGTTGTCTTTCTGTTTATTCTTTTGAAATTTTTTATATCGATCAATTTATTTACGACTATTCATTTTTCTCTTTATGAGTAAATACAGACTCATTCGGGTTAAGAAGTAAATCAGAAGGGAACAACAATTTAAAAGAAGGGCAAATCCAATGGCATATCCTGATGCTCCAATTGCTTTCGCTTCTAATTTGTAGATACATTTATCAAAAAGAATTCGAAAGGCATAAACAAAGGAAGAGGCGAGAAGTAATGTAATAAGTAAAAGAAGGATTCCGAATGTTTTTTGTATAAATTTCATTTGTTTACTGTAAGGTGGCTTGGTCAAAAGGTTGGTCGAAATCTCGAATTTTTGTTGGATGTTTATCGTTATGGTTTAGGTATTCGGCCCAAAAAAGTACATCTCTTGGATCATCGGTGGCCGCTTTGATGTATTTTTTTAGCTTTTCGATGTTTTGTTCGGCCAAAAACACTATGCATCGAACAATTCTTTCCTCCTTCAAATAAGCAGCACTTTCAAAGGCTTGATCGAAAAGGCCATACACTTCAGTCGCTTTGTGCCCGAAGTCCATTTCAATTTTTTTACTAATATCAAGAGTAATATACATAACTTTACTTTTCTTTATAATACAGTTGTTTCGCTTCTTCTACACTTTTGTTGTACTTTTCGAAGATAAGTGTCAAATTAGTTTCGAAGGCAGGAAAAGCAATTTCAATTGCCCAGTTTGGTTTACTTTGGGGTAAGTTTTCGACGATTTTGTCCAAAAACACATACCATCCGGGTGTTTCTTCAGAAAGTGTAAATGCAATATTATTTTCGCAAAAAACGTCCAAACGAATTTCGTCAACAGCAAATAGATCGACTTTATAGCCAAAAAGGCAAAGTACTTCAGTCCAGTTTATTGTGTGAAATTTATTTTGCAATGCTATTGTGAATCCTTTGTCTGTGTAAGCAAAAAGCCCAAAATCTGTTTTTCTTTTCGCTAATTCCTTTTTGATCTGTTCTTTGTATGCTTTGGTTCCTGTGAATATGATTTTTTTTTGTTTTGGATCGAGTAGCGGATAGCTAACTACGACTGCGCCTAGCCCAAAGAAACACATACCAAATAGATATAGTGTTGTCACGCTCATCAAAAACATACCCCAACAGATTATAAGTAAAGCAATATAGGAGTAGGGATTCTTGTAAACAATTTTTGTAGTAGTAGACTGGCTCATTTTTATGGTAACAAAGTAACTCTTAGAGAGCGTTTTTTTCGAATAGACAAAGATAATTTATTTTCTAAAGTGTAGCTTTTATTCCAGTAAATAGGATTCGTACTGTACAAAGCATGACTAGATACTATTTTGTTGTCTTAGTTTAGTTAGGTAAGATGAATAGTGTATGGTAAAAAGAAAACCGACATTATTATAATGAATCTTTGTGCCAGGTGTTTTCTCCTATAAAGCCATATTTTTTTGTTGCTATTTTCCAGTTTTCTATTTCTTTTTTCAAAACAAACTGTTCTTTTTTTCCAATACTTTGATAGAATTCAATTTCAACAACCGCTCGATTTTCGGATTTCATTATGAAAATTAACTTTGTATCTGGATAGAGCAGGTAATCATATTTTGCAGGGTTGCCAAAAGAATCAGGATTTCCCTGAGTAGTATCCAAGAAGATGGGGCTGACAATTTTTCGATATCGGGAAGTGTATTCCTCCCATAATTCATCTTCTCCAGGTTGAACTTGATTTGGTTCTTTTGGATTTTTTAACTTTTCACTGCGGTTAAAAATTTCTTGTTCAAGTCTATTGATTTCTTGTAAAATTGTGATAAGAAATTCTACCAACTCATTTTTCATAGGTAAGAATTTTTCAGAAGTCAGACTGTCGTCAATCGTTAAATTGTTTATGGTGACACTGAAATTTTCTTCTTTCAAATGTGGTGTTTTTCTGCCTAATAATTTTCGGAATAGTTGCATAGTTGATTGGTAAACTAAAAGGATTAAACTTTATTCTGTTCCAGCGAATGTATGCCTACATTTTGCTTATTTGTGATACATTTCAAAAGTAAATAAAATAGCCATAACAATTCGAATAGCCTTTAGAGGAATCCACTTTGTCGAGTAGTGTCGTTATGAAAGAAGACTTTGCGCAGCGGACTATTTATCGAATTGTATTGAAGAAAGTAATTGATCAAAATCTTTTTGATAATCGCGATTTTTTTCATCATTCATATATATTTCATAAGAAAAATTATTATTTGGAATGATATAAGCTTTGCTTCTATGCTGTTTTATTTTATTGTTTCTTGATTCTTGAAATTCAAAAGAGTAATATAATGCGTCCATTTTGTCAATTTTGATGATTTTTGGTTCGTCAGTAAATTGAATAGGATGATAAAATTCTTTATACAAGTCAACCTGTTTTTGAACAGAATCAAAAAAAGCGTCATCACTTACATGTTTATTTTCTCTTTTAACAATTGTAAAGAATGGATTGTCAAGGCTACTGTTAGACTGATGTCTGATA
Source organism: Flavobacterium sp. GCM10023249 (assembly GCF_042653365.1). NCBI lineage: Bacteria > Pseudomonadati > Bacteroidota > Flavobacteriia > Flavobacteriales > Flavobacteriaceae > Flavobacterium > Flavobacterium sp. GCM10023249. Next base: position 777,890 of record NZ_JBHSHZ010000009.1, on the reverse strand, counting down.
TTTATATAGGTTTCTCTACTCACTATAGGTTGGTGTTTTGATTTCATATGTTCGAATATAGAATCTGATGTAATTTTTTTCCAACCTGTAGGTTTTTCAAATGAAAAAATTCCTTCTTGTTTTTTTAACGTACAAGAAGTACTACTCAATAGTATAAAAAGAAATAAAAATTTTTTCATTAGGTGCTGTTTTTTAGTTGAATACAATTTTTCGCGGCTTCTCTTTTGTAGCGAAGTGTAGAACTTTACATTTTCGAATAGAGATAAAATGTCTAGTAAAATAGAAATATGAGTTTACCACAAAATTCATAACCTTCTCGAAAATTTATGAGCGGTAACTCATTTTGCTTGTTACCGTTTTTGTCTCCAAACTATTTCTTGGTCGATATAGGCTTGCATATTCTCTCCAATTATTTGTTTTAAAAGGTTTGAGACATGTTTAAATTGTGAATCGTTAAGTGACTTTCTTTTTAAGATGTCAAGTGCCATGGAGGTTGCCATTGCAATATCTGTTTCAATTGTAATGAGTTCAAATAGGTTGACAATTTGCTCATCAGATAATTGGGATTGGGTTTCTAAATAGTTTTTGAACGCACGAAAACGATAGTGTTCCGTATTTTCGTCCAAACCACTTTCAAAGTCTTTCACTTGTGTCAGTAGAATATCAGTTGTCAGTACGCCAAATTCCAGCCACAGTTGATTGTATTTTAATAATTTTAAATTATTGTCGGTCATTTTTTAATTGCTGCTATTGTTTTGCGGCTTCCCGATGGCAAAGTTTTCGTAGTGCCAGCAAGTCAAACTGCCAATAATTTATTCAATGCCTAAAATTTTTTTTAACCACATCCGGCCCGTTTTTGGGGAGGTGCGGTTAGGAAACGTTTTTCTTTCAGTTAAATTGTCCAATGGAACTATCGGGAGTTTTTTCAATTGTCGTGTTTTGTTGATTATGCTTTTTATCTTGTCCAAATTTGCAGGTTCTTCTTGTACCCAATCCAATAATTCGTCTGCCATTTTCTTTCTTTCCATTTCCCAGTCATATTTGCATTTCGTTTTGCTCAATTGAAAGAGATGTTTTTTTGCCTGGTCAAAGTTTAAAGTCAAAATATGTAAAACCGCCACCTCATAAATTCTCCAACTATCGTGCGCTTTTTCCTTTTCCACTGTTTTTAGTGCAGTCCAGACGTCTATACATTTTTGTTCAAGCTCCTGAACTCGTTGTATTGAAAGTTCACAAAGGTTGATTACTAATTTATGGAATTGCTCTTCGTCTTTGAACTCTTCAAATCCTTTTTCTCTGTAGCCGTATCCAAAAGCAAAATAGTCTCTTGGATAAAAGTTAAAGTCAATTCCTATATTCAAATAGGTTCCTTTTGTCCGAGATGAAGGTTGGAATTCAATTACAATAGTATACCAGTCTTTATCGTAAAGAAAAGTGCGTGATTGTCCTTTTTGAACTATTCCATAAGGTTTCAGTCGCTCTTTTGCGATTTTTTGGAGAAGTTTATTGTGGTCTATCGGTGTCGTCATACAATTTACACGTAACGTTTTACTACTTGTTGAGGTTGCGAACTTCGGAGCTGACTGCTTTACTTTAATGATGCACTTTTAGCTTTGGTGTTATTAAAGTTAGAATTTCTAGCGAAAATAAACCTTTATTAACCTCAAATTCGCAATTGTGTAACACTTTTATTAGCAGCCGCTTTAAAGCGCTTCACGGCCATAACTACGTGAGGTAAAAATATAACCTGCAGAAACCAAGTAGAAGTTTGAAATTTTTGATATCGAATAGGACTTAAAAACGTCATCGTTTAATTCATTTAATTCTTCAATAACTATAGGTTTAAAAATAAATCCTGGGATGTTATAAACACTATCATTTTTAAATTTCGCATTTTGCTGATTAATTAATTCAATTGCTTTTTTGCGATCGCTTTTTTGAATTTTTAATTCAAAATTTTCAAATTCTGTATACAGATTTTCAATTTTTTGAGTTTCGATAGAAGTTTGTTTTTTTTCTCTTACATTTATTGACCAAATGGATGAAAGTAAGTGGTGCAATTCTCTCTTATTAGCAATTGTCAATTCTTTTGATTGTTCTAAAAGCAAGGTGTTGGAATGATGGTTTTCTTGTTTCTGACAAGCAAAATTCACTAATACGATAAGTAGCATCAATGAAATGAACGTAATTCCAAAAAGATTTTTCATAAGGAGTTTGTAAAGTAGGATTGCCAATTCCGATAAACACACTGTTATATAGCGCTTTTCAAAAATAGGGAAATAGTTGGAACACACAAGTTATATCTACGACTTTAGCCGAACACATTATCTGTTGTCATTTTACTTTTTTGTTGCCATTTGCAGGACGTTCTGGCTAACGGGGGAGGTTAGAAGTAGTTTTTTATAGTACTATTTAGTATTTTTTCAATATATTCAAAATCATAATTTTTCAATTCGAAGGAATCGTATTTTTTTTCAATTTCTGTAGTTGGAATTTCTTTTTCGATGATGTTTCCACTATAGTCTAAATAGTACCAGAAGTCATTCTTCTTTACGACAAATTTATTAATATGATTTTCATCTTCCAATCCATCCGTATTGAAATCCACAATAAGTGCATCGTAATCAAATGGAATAATTACAGTGTTTTTTGAATTAAGAACTCCAAATTTATGATTGTTTTTTCCTTTTATTATGCTGTCATTATAATAATATAATGAATCGTAAGAAACCGGAATCATAATTTCACCATTGTGTTTTATTAATCCGATTTTATTGTTTTTCGAAACATAATGCGCTTTTGGCCCATGTTCAACCCAATTTGTAATTTTGTCGTAAATTATAGGAATTAGAATTTTGTTGTTATAATTTATAATTCCAACCTTGTCGTCTCTTCTGACAATAAAATTGTCTTTTCCATTTAAATTTCCATAACAACAAGCAGTATTGATTGTTTGATAACGATTTGGGATTATTACTTGATTAGCTTGGTTTATAATGCCCCAAAAATTATTTTTTTTCGTAAATAAATAATCTGCTCTTTTAGATTTATAAATAGTGTCAAATTTGAAAATTCCATTTGCACTATCCTTTGAAATGGCAAATTTTTTATTGTTTTCGATGATTAAATTACCATTGTCAAGTACCTGAAGGACTTTAGTTTGAGCAAGTGCATTTCCCAGAAAAAAAAATCCAATCAATACAGTATGTTTTTTATTCATCTTTTAATTTTTTATTCTTTTTTGTAATGTTACTGCTAAAATTGATGTAACAACTCTTGAATACGCTTTTCAAAAATAAGGAAATAGTTGGAATGCACAGGTTATATCTACAACTTTAGCCTGCTGCTCAAAGTCTCCTGACTTTGAGCCATTAATTATGTAAATTAAAGTAGATGTTTTGTTAATTATTGTCGAAAAGTCAGTAATCGAAGATTCTACGTAGTCAGACTATGCGGAGCGGGAGTAGTATTGGTTTTAACTCTTACCCCTTTTTGCTACAAACGTTGCCAATATTGAATGAATACTTCCGAAAGACATGCACACGAACATGTAGACTAAGCCTCTCAAGGCTTCATTCATTTCCATGATTTTGTTTGAGTTAGCGACATCCTCAGCGGACAGACCTGCTCGGTTGATCGTTTTGTATTCTATTATTTTGGAAGCCAGTTCAGGGTCAATGTACGTATTGAGCACCACAATGTAAACGGTGTACAAGGCCGCACTTATGAGTCCGCTTAATAGGCCTATTTTAATGGTTTGCCTATAGGTAAAGGAGGCACCATCCTGTTTTTTGTATTGGAACACAGCGTACCAAATGGTCAATGTGAAGATGCACCAATATACATAACTCAGTGTTTGGTCGTCGTGGAGTATCATTCCGGTTTTGTAACGTATAATCCCGATACTGACTACCACAATTCCCAACATTACACCGTAAAGTAAGCCTTTTTTTACCGGAAGGTTTTTAGTTTGATTCATAGTTGATTAGTTTTTTCAGAATTAGTCGGGGTTTGAATAAGTTTGTTACGGTAGGATGAATTGAGGGTTGGATCGGAAGTTATAAGTAATAACAAATTAAGTAAACCTGCTTTATTGGGATCAAAAGCTGGCGAGCGTTCGGCTCGTGTCCAAAATTGATTAAAACATGAAAAGACTACAACATTTTTAAGTTATAGTCTTTTCATGTTTTATAAAGCACGGAATGCACCCTAGTCTTTAGCCGAACAGACGAAGTCAATCCGCGCTATCGGGGTTATTTTCTTTCATCAGTCGACAAAATTGCATATCCATAATTATCTGACCAGCCAGACTTTAAAGGCAATAATTTTCGTGTATGTGCTTCTCTAAGCATACCAACTTTTTCTAAAACACTGATTGAACCAATATTTTCAATTGCACAACCAGCTTCAATTCTATGTAGTTTCAAGTTTTTAAATCCGAAATCAATTATTTTTCTTAAACTTTCTGTTGCATAACCTTTATTCCAAAATTTATAATCATATTGAAACCAAACTTCCGCATTTTTATAATGATCTTTCCCTAAATTAATTCCAATCAAACCGATAAATTCATTTCCATCAATTAATTCAACTGAAAAAGTAAATCGTTTGGTGTCTTCTTTTGCATTTTCGACAATCCAATTTTCAACAGTAATTTTTGTTTCGTTTATATTTTTGGGAATTCCCGATGTATTAAACTTTGCCGTTTCTTCTAATGATTGCAACTTATAAATGTCTTCAATATTTAGTATAGAAATTGGTTTTATATTTAATCTTTCAGTATTTAAATTTATGTTCATCTTTTGTAATTATTTCTATCACACGATTTTTGGGTAAAATGCCGCATAACGGTTTGCAGCTTTGCGAAGTGTCGAAGTTCGGGACTTTATATTTTTCACTAAGATAAAATTAATAGCGAAATACAAATATGAATTTACCAATATTCTCGCCAATTCGTGAAACCGTTGTTATATGGCGTTTTTCTTGTTATTCAATTTTTATAAGTTTATTATTCTCAATTTCAAATACAGATGTCATTCTCCAATGGTCACAACGTTTATAGCCTGATTCATATCCCCACCATTCACTTAATGCTTCTGTGTTTATGATTAACAATCTACTATCAATTTTATATTCAGCACCACAATGCCCATCATTTTTGTCGAAAGGGATTTTGGAGTAAATTATTTCACCACTAATCCTGTCCACAATTGCCATTTGTGCACAAGCAGCTCCGCAACCCCATTCAATAATTGTGTAATGTCCTGCGAAATTTACACCAGTTTTTTTACAACCATCTTTTATTCGAGTAATAAAGCGTTTTGCGGATTTGTCTGTTGAAAAAATTGGATCTGCAAGTTTTCCTTTATAAATTTTATTTGTCTTAAAATTTTCAAATTGTGAGTTAAATTTAAACTTTTTAAAAATGCCAGGACTAGTTATTTCGTCAATATCTCCAAGAAGCACAATGTAATTATCAAAATACAATGTATCTCCTTTTGTTTTGATTTTTGACTTTTCACCCTTTTTTATAAATTCAAATTTTGCATTCCTTTTAGCTTCAAAAAGGAATTCCCCAATTTTATAAATACTGTCTTTAACTTCAAATTGTTTTTTAGTAATTGTGTCTGAAGAAATAACTTTTGATTTACTATCATTTGATTCTTGCGCTCTGCTGTTATAGAAAGCTAGCCCGAATGTAATTGTCAATATGTAAACTGTCTTTTTCACCGATGTTTTTCAAAATGCCATATAACTCGTAAATATACGCAGCTTTATTACATTTTTTAATGAATTGAATGAGTGTAGTATTTTAAATAGTATGCAAAAAAAATAAAACAAAACCTCTTCTCCCAACCTACTCATTTCTCCTTACTCCTTAAAAACACCAAATTCTCACTCCATTGATTCCTGTGTTTAGGATTTATTTTTTTACAATTAAACACTTTTTTTGTGTTTAATTTTTAATTTTTTCAAAAAAAGGCACAAGAGTTGTGTTTGATTTAAAAAAATAAAAAATGAAAAACACATGTAAAGAGAAGGACGTAATGAAACCGGTGCTGGGATTAACTCAGAGTGAAATTGCAAGGCTATTGGGGATTTCTGTGAGTCATTGGTCAATGTATAAATCCTCCAAGCGAGAGATTTCTTTTGCAGCAAAGATAAGATTGTTTTCTCTTATGGGGGAGGTAAAGAATGTCAAGGAGGTGCCTGATGCAACTAAATCGTTTTTAAAGACGGAAGAGATGAAAATACAGAAGCAACTAAAAAGCGAACTTCAAACGATAAAATTAAAACGGTATCGTATCCAAAAGGCAATTGAAACTCTTGAAAATCAACGTAAAGAATGTTTAGCGGCGTTAGTTGTTGCGACTGTGATTGAGAATGGATTTGATGGGGTGGATAAGGCTTTGGCATCCTCAATTCAATCTAGGGCCAAAAAAATGCTGGATAAGCGGAGTATGCATAAACTGGAAATGACTAAATTAAAATTGGAAAATCTTAACCTGTTGGAACATCAAATTATCAAAAGATTGAAGTTGGGTGAATCGGATAATTGGATGTAAAAAAAAACCTCCCGATAACCGGTAGGGTTTTTAGTATGTTAAGTCATGACTATAACCAAATTACTGGTAGGTGAGTTAAAAAAAATGCTGTGACTAGAACTAGAAGAAATGACAATGTTATTAGGTGTTCCCAGAAGTCAATGGTCGATGTTTAAATCAGGGAAACCAGCGCTGCCATTGAAGCCCATGCAACAATTGACTGCCTTATTGCTAAGCGTGCAACAGGAAAAAGGAATGTCTACAGCAGTGACACAATTGTTGGAAGAGGAGGAACAACGCACCAACACGCAACGTAAAAAAGAGGAGATCAAGACGGAGGTCAAGCTCCGTCGCATTCAAAAAGAAATCGCCATTGCGGAGTGCAACCGCATCGAAGCTTTAGCTGCATTCCAAACCATGGCGCACTTAAGCAAACAGGAAGTGCCCGATGATGGATTGATTTTGATTATCCGGGATCACGCACTGAAAACATTCAACAAATACAATCAATACAGTCTAGAGCAGTTGCATCTCAACCAGGAAAGTCTTCTTCTTATGAAAACCGCAATTCAGCAAAAGATTCAAAAAGTCGGAGGCGAAGTACAATTTACTGATGAGCCTGCATAAAAAAACCTTCCGTTTCCGAAAGGTTTTTGATGGTTGATTTATTGTTTAATGACTTTGAATATTTTTGTTTTTTGTTCGCCTTCCAGACGAACAAAATAAATGCCGCTGGCTGTGTCTTCAAGCGATATATTGATTTGTTGTTGTTGCTTGTAGTTCGTTTTTTTAATGATTTTACCCAGTAAATTCGTAACCGTCACTTCTGAAGATTCAAAAATGTGGGGTAGGGAGATGAAAAAATGATTGGTAACAGGATTAGGGTACAATACGACCGTCTCTAATTGATTTTCTTCAGTGCCCAATACAGCTTGGCATTCAGAAACGCTGTCGCAACTCCCAACCGTTAAAATAACTGCGTAATTTCCATCTACAGTTGGGGTATACGATTGGTTGTTAGCGCCTGGAATAAAAGCATTGTTGTTAGAGCAGTCTATCCATTGGTACGAATCGGCAGTCGAATCGGCAGTTAAAGTCATACCGTTACGGGTAATACTTGTATTGGCAGTCGTACAGGAAGTGTATTGCGCTAAATAAACATCCATATTATTCAAAGCAGTAGAGTAGCTGGTAGCTCCCGAAGTATCAAAATCAACGGTATTGTTAAAATATCCGGTTATGTGGACTTTGTTATTACGATCTAATGCAATGGCATTCGCTGAATCAACATTTAGACTTCCGATGGCTTTTGCCCAGATATAATTACCGTTGACATCGTATTTGGCAATAAAGATATCGATGCTTCCTGATGCCGAAGTTAAGTTGGCTACAGCTACTGGAGATGGGTCAAAATCAGCCGTGCCTTGAAAATAACCTGTAATATGAGGTCTGCCACTGGTATCCAAGCTTAAAGACATTGCTTCATCGGTACTAGTTCCACCCATCCCTTTTGCCCATAGGTAGTTTCCGTTAATGTCGTATTTGGCAATATAAATATCTCTCGCTCCAACAGCCGAAAGGTTGGCATTGCCTCCAGATGGATCAAAGTCTGCCGTGTTTTGAAATGTACCTGTGATATGAATTTGTCCTGTGCTGTTTAATGCTATGGAACGAACTACTTCAGGTCCAGAACCTCCTATGTTTTTTGCCCAGATATAATTTCCGTTGGAATCGTACTTTGCAATGAAAACATCTGAATTACCGGATACCGATGTAAGATTGGCAACCGCACCTGAGGGATCAAAGTCGGTAGTTCCTATAAATGTTCCGGTGATATGTATTTGGTTGTTATTGTCCAAAGCCATAGAAATCGAATATTCATCGCTGGTTCCGCTGATGTTTTTTGCCCACAGATAATTCCCGTTAGCATCGTATTTGGCAATGAAGCTATCGTAACCTCCAGCACTTGTCAGATTAGCAGTTGCAGGTGAAGGGTCAAAATCAGCCGAATTAAAGAAAAATCCGGAAAGGTAAATCTGTCCGTTATTGTCCAATGCAATGGAAGTTGCTTCGTCATTACTAACTCCACCCATGTTTTTTGCCCAAAGGTAATTCCCGTTGGTGTCGTATTTGGCTAGGTAAATATCCGAACTTCCCACAGGAGTTAAGGTTGCTGTTGCAGCGGAAGGATCAAAGTCTGCGGCCCCAACAAAGGTGCCTGTAATAAGTACTTGTCCATTGTTGTCTAACTTGATGGAATTGACATATTTTGCATTATTTCCTCCAATGGATTTAGCCCATAGGTAATTTCCGTTGGAATTGTATTTGGCTATAAAAATATCCTGATTGCTTGATATGGGCGTAAGTAAAGCGGTTGCTGCTGAAGGATCAAAGTCGGTAACTCCGTTAAAAGTACCTGTTACATACACATTGCCTTGATTGTCGGTAGTTATTGCTTTTCCGATCTCTGCAAAGATTTGGTTGGAATACCCTCCAATAACTTGTGCATTGTTAAAAGTCCCTGTTGCACTGTAACAAGCCATAAAGCAATTCGCATTTCCGAAACCGGCTGTCAGGTTGGAAACAGATACCGAAGCATCAAAATCTACGGTGTCTCTGAAAAAACCGGTAAAGAATATTTTGTCATTGGTGTCTACAACAATGGCATTGGCAACGTCATCGTTAGCTCCTCCGCAATTTTTTGCCCAAAGGTAATTTCCGTTACTGTCGTATTTGGCGATAAAAATATCATTGTTTCCTGTGGAAGTAAGATTGGCGGTGGCAACTGAAGGATCAAAATCTACGGTAGCATAAAATGATCCGGAAATATGTACCTGTCCACTGCTGTTTATGGCAATTGAATTTGATTTTTCTATACTGTTTCCGTTAATGGTTTTTGCCCACAAGTAATTTCCGTTGGTGTCATATTTAGCAATAAAAATATCCTGAACACCTGCCACAGTTGAGGTAAGATTATTGACTGCGGCTGCAGGATTGAAATCGGCAGTATCATTAAAATAGCCGGTGATGTGTATTTGACCACTGCTGTCTAATGCAATTGCATTTGAACTGTCGGTGTTGTTTCCACCCATTGCTTTTGCCCAAATATAATTCCCGTTGGTGTCATATTTGGCGATGAAAATATCTGAATTTGTAGAAAGAGCCGTGAGGTTGGCGGCAGCTCCCGAAGGATCAAAATCGGCGGTGCCTGAAAATACTCCGGTGATGTGTACTTGCCCGCTGCTGTTTACCGCAATGGAGTAAGCGTAGTCAAAGTTGTTGCCACCTATATTTTTTGCCCAAAGGTAATTTCCGTTAGTGTCGTATTTGGCTATAAAACTATCGGTACCTCCTGCTACTGCTGTGAGGTTTGCTGTAGCACCCGAAGGATCAAAATCAACGGTGTTGTTGTGGTGACCTGTAATGTGAATTTGGTTGCTGCTGTCTAGAGCGATGGAACTTAAAGATATGCTGGCATTTCCAGAAATACTTTTGGCCCAGATATAATTTCCGTTGGTATCATATTTAGCAATGAAGCCATCTAATGCTCCTACGGATGTTAAATTATCGGCACCAGCGGAAGGATTAAAGTCCACTGTACTTTTGAAATTTCCGATAATATAGAACTGACCGGCATTATCCAAAGCAATAGCATTAGCTCTGTCGTCACCGGTGTTGCCTATGTTTTTCGCCCAAAGATAATTACCGTTGGGGTCGTATTTGGCTATATAAATGTCAAAACTGCCTAGGGACGTTAGGTTGGCTGTTGCTGCTGACGGGTCAAAATCCGCTGTTTTGTCAAAGTATCCTGTGATGTAACGGTTTCCGGATGCATCCACTGCGATGCCATTTCCAGTGGTGAAACCACCTTCGATGGAGGTGTTTTCGGTGTTTAATACCCACTGTAATTGTGGATCAATTTGTGCATTTACAGTTGTGGAAACTGTTACACTTATAAATAAGAATAAGGTGTAAAGTTGTTTCATAGAAATGGGATTAATAGAGCGTACGAAGATAATTGAAAAAAAAATAGGAATCAATGACGGAATGGATTGACTTTTAGAATGTTGAAAAGAATTTAGTTTATAAGATTTTACTTTCAATAGTGCTGGAGTAAGTAAAAGAATTGTATTGTTTAGTGTAAAGGAGTGTTTCCAAAATTTCACTCGGTTAAAAAAAAACAATAAAGAGTTGAAAAACAAAAGGCTACTCGAAAGAGTAGCCTTTTTATAGTGAACAGAGTTTATAATTCATAATTAATATCGATACACCACCGCATTGATGTTCATACCGGCACCTACCGAAGCAAAAATCACTACGTCATCTTTATTCAGTTGTTGGTTTTCGATTTCGCCTTTTACGATCAAATCGTATAAAGTAGGAACGGTGGCTACGCTACTGTTTCCTAATTTGTGGATACTCATGGGCATCACACCTTCGGGTGGGGTTTGTTTGTAGATGCGGTAAAAGCGTTGAATAATCGCTTCGTCCATTTTTTCATTCGCCTGATGAATCAGTACTTTTTTTACTTCCGAAATGTCAATACCACTTTTGTCCAAACAAGAAGCCATTGCTTTGGGTACTTGACTCAAGGCAAACTCATAGATTTTACGACCGTGCATTTTGATGTAACGCACATCCGGGTCGTGGTCTTTGTTGAACGAATTGCCAAAGAACAAATAGTAGGCTTCGTCATACGTAAAGGTTGCGGTTTCGTGGGCTAAAATTCCACCGTCAGCATCTGTTTCTTCTACAATGGTAGCTCCCGCACCGTCCGAATAAATCATCGAATCCCTATCGTGCAAGTCGACTACACGCGATAAGGTTTCGGCACCAATGACCAAACATTTTTTGGCCATTCCGGCTTTGATGAAGGCTTGTGCTTGGATAACACCTTCAATCCATCCCGGACAACCGAAAAGCATATCGTAAGCAACGCATCGTGGGTTTTTGATACGCAGGTCAAATTTCACGCGAGTGGCTAAACTGGGTAAAATATCAGTTTGTATTGCGCCGACTTTCACGTTACCAAAGTTGTGCGCAAAAATAATGTAATCCAATTCTTCGGGATCGATGCCGGCATCCTGAATTGCTTTTTTGGCTGCAATACTGGCAATGTCCGAAGTTAGTAAATCATTTGTCACATACCTTCTTTCTTCAATTCCGGTAATGTCGTGAAATTTTTCGGTGATGGTTTCATTGGGTAATGGAAATGGGGTGCCATCATCATTTAAAAAAACGTGCTTGGCGAAATCTTTATTCGTCACAATTTCGGTCGGGATATAGCTTCCCGAACCAGTAATTCGGATATTCATAAGTTGAGATAAAGTTTACACTAAATTAACCATAATATTAATCTATTGGCAGTAATACGGCTTATTTTATTTATTTTTATTAAAAATCCAAATAAAAAGTTATAAAATTATCGATGCTGTTTTTATTTGGCGTTTTTTTTTCAGATTAAACAATAGGTTTACAATTGGTTTCAGAAGTTCAAACGCAGCTTTCACAAAGTGGTGTTTAATTTATAAGTGGTATGTCCTAAATTTGACTCGATATGTTAATTCGATGTTTTTTTCTCTTATTCACGTGGTTTTGCTTTGCGCAACAGCCTTCTCATTACATTATTGGTGATGATGAATTGGCGGGCGTAAACATTTATAGTGCATTGCAGGGAAAAGACAATACGGTTTGGCTTTCTACCAATACTGGTTTATTTGCTTATGATGGTACTGTTTTTACCTTGCTTCCGATGCAAGAAATAAAAGACCAATCTTTGTTCGGGTTGACACAGGATCGCACGGGTAAAATTTATTGCCATAATTTGAGTGGACAAGTTTTGACGGTTGAAAATAATACGTTGAAAGTTTTTTGCCAGATTCCGGAACGATTGATTTCCGGTAGTATGTTTGTGGCATTTGACAATCAGAACCAATTGGTTGTTTCTTGTAAAGATCTCATTCGTTTCAATAGGAAGAAAACAAAATTTGAAGTCATTTTTGATTTCAAAGAGGATATTGCCGAAAAACTTACACAAGATGAAAAAGCGAGTATATTTTTCTGGAATGAGGGGTTTCAATTCCAATGGCATGATGGAAGAATAAAAAAAGGGACGGTTGCCATTCCCAAGCTTTCGTTAATTCAAAACCATGCCTACTACAAAAAGGGGAAGGGCTTCCTCTATTTTGCGAACCTGTCGAACAAAGCCATTCTTCAAACCGAACGACAATTGAAAACCATTGCATTTGCCATGCCTGAAAACCAATCGGTCACCTACCGACCTTTGATAGGGGAACACAAAGATTTGGTTTGGCTCGCGGGATCTAAAAATGGGGTGTATTGTTTTCAGTCGAACGGTACTCCACTGTTCAATAATAGTAAATTATTCAGTGATTTCTTTATTTCGTCCTACCTTGAAGACCGGGAAGGGAATGTATGGCTTTGTACATTTGGTAAAGGAATTGTACTGATTCCTAATATGGAGGTGACCGATTATTCGAACGCATCGATACTCGAACACGACGACCTGAGCCAAATTACCAAAAAAGGGAATCTGGTTTTTTTTGGAGGAACTTCCGGAAGGGTATTCCAATTGAAAAAGGGAGCTATTTCGTTGCTGCGTTGCGATTTTAATAAGGTTGAGTTTTTGGAATACGCCCCAAAATCGGAAAAGATGTTCGTAAACGATCGTGTTTTTGATGCCGAACTCAAGAAAGAAGTTCTTAAAAATGATTTCCATAAATACGGCGTTTTTGAAAACCAAAAGAACGATTCCGTTTTCTATGTTACACGCTCCGGATTATTTTTACTAAATCCGAAAAACAAGAATCATACACTGGGTTATTCCACTCGTACCTACGGCTTGTATAATGATGAACCAAATGGTGTGCTTTGGCTGTCTTCTTCTACTGGTTTAGAAAAAAGGTACAAAGGTAAATTCAGTAAGGTGGAGTACAATGGACAGCCTATTTTTAGTAATGGGATAGTGGGTTTCAATAATCAGGTTTGGGTGGCATCCAATACGGGTATTTATGTATTTCGGGATCAAAAATTACTACGACATCTTACAACAAAACAAAAGTTAGTGTCCGATCGCGTAACCAAAATCCATTACAATGCTCCTTATGTATATGTGGCTTCGAATGAAGGCTTGCAACGTTTTACTGCCGATTTTAAAAATGGTGTAAATTTTACCAAAGCGGAAGGTTTGCTATCGAACACGATTCTTGATTTCGAAGTCATGGAGAATCTGGTATATGTGGTTTCTTCCAAAGGCTTGCAGTGTTTCAATTTTAATACCATCGAAAATCACAAAGCGTTGCCGGATATTTTTATAAACCAACTGTTGGTCAATGGTTCTCAATGGGAGATGGGTACTACTCAACTTTCTTCAGATGAAAATACACTGGAATTTAATTTTCATACGATCACGTTCCTGGATAAACGCAACTTGAATTATCGGTATCGATTAGAAGGTTATGATGAAGAGTGGCGAAAGGTTGGCTTTCAGGATAACAAAGCAATCTATGCCAAATTGCCTGCAGGAAAGTATACTTTTATTGTGCAACTGACGGATGGTATTAATTTTTCGAAAGAACAACGATTTGGTTTTGAGATTGAACCTGTCTTCTGGAAAAAGTGGCAGTTCCTTTTGCCTGCAATGTGTTTGGTGGTTTTGGGTTTGTTTTTGTTGTATCGTCTGCGGGTGAATTATCTTTTGCAAAAATCCCAAATTCAAATTGATCGGGAAAAATACAGCAAAGAGATTAATAAGTCCAAACTTGCCGCGTTGAACGCGCAAATGAATCCACATTTTATGTTCAATGCGCTCAATAGTATTCAGGAATTTATTTTGCAGAATAAAAAAGAACAGGCGTCTAATTATTTGGGTGATTTTGCCGATTTGATGCGGAGTTACCTTCAGCACAGTCAGGAAGATAAAATTGTACTGCATGAGGAATTGGAAACACTGAAGTTGTACCTTAAACTCGAGAAACTGCGCTTTGATGATGATTTTGAGTACGAAATCAAAATAGATCCAAAACTGGAAGTACACCAGATTGAAATTCCTTCTTTCCTTATTCAACCGTTTGTGGAAAACGCAATCAAACACGGTTTGCTACATAAAAAAGGGGAGAAGCAACTTGTAGTTTCTTTTGAGAAGTTGGGTGAAGATGAGGTGGTTTGCCGAATTTCCGATAATGGTGTTGGTCGTGAAAAGAGTCTTGAAATTACAAAAAATAAAAAACACAAATCGTTTGCCACTCAGGCCAGCGTTGACCGATTCCAACTCATCAATCAAAATGAAGCTAAAAAGATGGCGTTGGAAATTATCGATGTAAAGGATGCTGAAGGCGCTCCCTCCGGAACAACAATCGTAGTAAGGATTCCCATAAATAAATAGGATATGAAAGTGTTGATTATTGATGATGAAAATAAAGCAAGGTTGCTACTTAAGACCATTTTGGAAGAATATTGTCCGGAAGTAACCGAAATTCATTTGGCCCAAAATTTATTGGAAGGCATAGGACTGATTAAAAACCATACTTTCGAATTGGTTTTTCTGGATATCGAAATGCCGGAACATTCGGGTTTGGAGTTGTTTGATTTTATCGATGTGAAAGAGGTGGGTTTCGAATTGGTTTTTGCAACGGCTTATAGTGAATTTGCCATTCAGGCGTTTGAATTCTCGGCTATCGATTATCTGTTGAAACCATTGCGCCCGAATAAAGTGCAGGAAACAGTGCAGAAAGTAGTGCAGAAAATCGACCAAAATCAATTGCAACAACGATTATTGGAGTTGAAATATGCTTTGACTACTGAGAAATTCAATAAAATTGCACTACCGGTTGATGAAGGCGTATTATTCGTGAAAACGGATGAAATTTGTTATCTCGAAGCCGATGGGATGTATACCAATTTCTTTTTGCAAAATGGTAAAACCATCCTGATCAGTAAGCCCATGAAATATTTTACCGATTTACTCGAAAACAAAGAGTTGTTCTACAAACCGCATCGCTCGTATTTGGTGAATCTCAAATACCTTCAGAAGTTGGTCAAAAAGGACGGGACTTATATTGAAATGGAAAACGGTGAGCGGATTCCGGTTTCAAAAGAGCGAAAAGAGATGTTGGTGAATTTGCTTCAGGACTTACAATAAATTTCAGCAATCCATAAAGTGGTTTCAGAAGTTGTCATAAAAAGAACCTAATAGGTAATCCTACTTTTGGTTCAATAAAAGGAACAACTATGAAAACAAAATTATTTTTACTTCTGTTTTTATCGGCATTGAGTGGGTCTGCACAATGTTGGCAAAAAATTGATTCGGGTATGTATCACACTCTTGCATTGGCTTCCAACGGGACGTTATGGTCTTGGGGATACAACAATGCCGGGCAATTAGGAGATGGTACAATTATCAATCGAACACAACCGGTTCAGATTGGAACAGCAACTGATTGGGTAAGCGTTCATGCCGGATATTATCATTCTTTTGCTATCAAAGCGGATGGCACTTTGTGGGGTTGGGGTCAAGGTGCAAATAATAGATTGGGTTATGGTGGTTTTGCGGAAGTTCATCAGCCCATGCAAATTGGTACGGCTACGAATTGGGCTAAAGTTTCGGGTGGCGAAACGTTTTCGATTGGATTAAAAACAGATGGAACAATATGGGTTTGGGGTATTGATACTTATGGACAAATGGGGAACGGTTTAGGCGGTGGATATGCTATTCCAACACAATTAGGCGTATCAACAGACAATAAAGATGTTGAGGCGGGTAGATTTCATGTGGTTTTATTAAAAAACAACGGTAATGTGTATACTTGGGGGAACAATGACTATTCGCAAATAGGTAATGGAAATGTTATTAATCAAGATGCTCCTTATTTAGTTCCAGGAACTAATAATTTCATTAAAATTGAGGCTGGTACTAATTCGTCTGTCGCTATTAAAGATGATGGTACATTGTTCTTGGCTGGGATGATTCCAAATTCTGCATTTACTTCAGTTACATTTATGCAGTTGTATCCTTCACATGTTTGGGCAAATGTAAAAGTAACCGATAAAAATTTTGTAGGAGTTAAACCCGATGGTTCTATTTGGACTTACGGCTTAAATACCTATGGGCAAAATGGATTAGGTCTTAATACAACTGCTTTAACTGTACCATTAAGTGGTTCTGATTATTCTTCTAATATTGGATTAAATATTTATTCGCTATTGGTGCTGAAAAATGATGGAACTTTACACGGTACAGGTCAAAATCATGTGGGGCAATTGGGCGATAATACAACAGTACAAAAAAGTACAATTACTGCAGTGGCTTGTCCTGCGGTATTGGATGCGGCAGATTTTAATACGAATTTGAATTTTCAAGTGTATCCCAATCCTGTGCAAGAAGTGTTGCGTTTTTCATCTTCAAACAATGCGACGATAGATAATGTAGTTGTTTATGATGTTTCGGGGAAAAAGGTTTTACAGGTTGCGGATTCAATTGATGAACTGAATGTCGAAAAATTAGCAAAAGGGTATTATACAGTGGAAATTACTTCTGAAGGGAAAAAGACAATGAAGAAAATTATTAAAGAGTAGTAAAAAAGGCTAACCATTGGTTAGCCTTTTTTATTGTTTATGATCTTGATTTGCATTATAGTTGCAATGCTCAATGCCTGTGTTTTGATTTGCTCGGCTTTTGCTCCTTTGAAAAAGGTATCGACCGTAGTATTGAAATGGCCCAACCAAATTTGAAACAATTCCGGTGTCAAATGCTCTTTTTTGTCAATGTCCAAATGGATATCAGTTAGATTGCGGGTGTAGCCTCCGGTGCCTAAAATGGCTTGTGACCAAAACGTAACCAAAATGGGAAGGTGCTCCTGAATTTTAATTTTGACTACATCCGTAAAAATGTAGCTAATACTTGGGTCAGTCAATAGTTTTTTATAAAATTCATCTACAAGCAAGTAGAGGTCGTCTTGATTTTCTATGTCTTTCATGATGTAAAAATAAGGAAAAGCTCGGATTGTTTACTTCTCTAGTGGATGCATAAGCACTGTTTTTTTGAACAAAATGGGAGTAAAGAGGATAAAAAAAAAAAGGACTCCAACGGAGTCCTTTTCGTATTAGTTGATGTTCAACTTTTCCATGTGTAAGCTGATCTCTTTGTTTTTC
The DNA here is from genome assembly GCF_042653365.1 of Flavobacterium sp. GCM10023249. NCBI lineage: Bacteria > Pseudomonadati > Bacteroidota > Flavobacteriia > Flavobacteriales > Flavobacteriaceae > Flavobacterium > Flavobacterium sp. GCM10023249. Next base: position 760,176 of record NZ_JBHSHZ010000009.1, on the reverse strand, counting down.
TTGTCGTATTCTAACAATAAAACGCTTCCTACTTTTGCTGGTAAAGTTCTGAAGAACTTGTTGTCAGTAGTAAGGTAGATTTTGTCTTCTGTTAATTGACCTTCATCATAGATGATTGTTTTGAAAGCCAATTTGTTTTTCTCTCCTTTTAATCTTTCGTAATCGATGAAGTTAGCGTAGAATCTATCATTCGCTTTGTCTAACTGCGTAAAGGTATAATCGAATGCACCGTAGTTTTTCAATGCGTGAGCATTCAATTGTGGGCTACCGAAATCAGATAAACTTGGCGCTCTTGATTTTCCTTTTTCGAATTCTTTGATTGAAGTCAATTTGAAATCAGAGTTGAATTTGAATACTACCGAGTTCGTAATTGTAATTTGAGTTACTGTATTTCCACCACCTAACATAGCACCAGCAATACCCATTGCACTTGCAGTTCTTTTGTAGAACTCACCAATAGCATAGTACTCGTTATTGTTAGTTTTTACGATGTTGTGGAAGTATACATATCCTTTGTCATCGATAAAGCTTTTTTCAGTTTTGAAAATTTTGCTTACGTCATTCGCCCAGCTTGTGAAGTTTTCTTTGATGGTTTTTCCAGTTACATCGATTACTTCTGTAAATAAACCTAAGCTTTTGTCAGCGAAAATGTTGTCACCTTCTTTGAAGTATTCTCCCATTAATACCACATTGTTGTTCGCATCCAAGAACGCATTGTTGATCAATCTTGGTTTTGCGTTTTTGCTGTATTCTTTTTCGAATAATAATTTACCGGTATTTACATCGATTACTTTCGTACGTAAAGTAATTTTTCTAGAAAGCAAACCTGGTTTTGAAGTTTCCAATGCAACTACTACTTTGTCGTTTACTTCAATAGGGTTGATTGCCAAAATTTCTTTTGATTCTTCAGGTGAATTGAATTCCCAAGCTTTACCACCATCAGTAGGGTAGTATTTCAAAGAGTAACCGATTTTTTTGTTGTCTTCAAATTTGTTGAAAAGGAATCCTTTATTGTCAACTGGGAACAATACGTTGAAGTCTCCTGTTTGTTGTGCCAATTGCAAGTACGCAATTTCTTTTTTCTCCAAAGGAATTTTAACGGTTTCTTTTGCGTTAGCTCCTTTGTCAAAGCTAAGTAGACTGATTTCTCTGTCTTTGAAATTAGCCATTGCAAACATCATAGCTTGGTTGTTAAAGCTACTTGTCATTAAGAACGTGTTCTTGTTGTCTACGTACGATTTTTTAGCAACCTCGTTTAAGTTTTTGTCTAAAATTTGAATAGCAAATTCAGCTTCTCCTTTTTTTAACTTGTCTACAAGGTAGTAGAAGTAATAGCCGTCTACATCCTTATTTTTATCTAAAATCGCTCCTGAATTTCTAAGGATGAAATTGTTTACCCCGCCAATTTTGCTGGTTTGAGAAAAAGCTGTTAGTGATAATAAGCTTATCACCAATGCTAAGAATTTGTTTTTCATTGAATTAAGATTAAATATTTAGGTTTTTAAAAAATTGCTCTATTTTGGCAAACTCCGGATTGTTTTTCATCAATTCCTTGTTTTTGGAACAGAAGGAATGTCCTAGTTTGCGTACGTTTTTAACTTCCAGATTATGTAGAAAGGTACGTACTTCGTTGAGGTGTTTCTCTTCTGAGAATGGACTTACCGGATCGACATACTTTCCGAATGAATGTTTAAGTTTACTATCGTAAGTACGTTTTAGTAAATCGGCAATCAAAAAGGTATAGCGTTCTTGGTCGATTTCTTTTCGATTGAATAATATCATGGTTTGATACAATGCCAAGTCAATTTTCGAATCGTCTATAAATATCAGGATGCTATTTTTGGCACTAATACTTTTGATTTCACGCAGGTTGTCAGACATTGCCGCCGTTCCATTGGCTTCGGATTTCAATAAAGCGTTCAACTGCTCAATACGAATCGGAATATCAGGATGCGTTTTTAAGGAGTCTTTGTGCATCGCATAATCATCCGCCGTTTCTTTCAAATCGAATAGGTTTTCTTCTTTGTTTAGCCATGCTTCTTTGAATGGATACTCCTCAAAATTAAAATGTTGTTTGATTAACGGATCTTCATTGAAAATTATCTCGTCGATTTTCTCTAATTTTTTCAACGCACTCACACTGGCCTTTTTGTCGTATTTTGTTTTGTTGAATAATGCTAAACCTAAGGAGTCGGCTTGTGTTTCTGCTTTTCTACTGCGTCGTAAAAAATTGTAATTCAAACCGGTTATCAAATCGTAAAAAGCTTTTCTTTTGCCGTATTCCTGACGGTCGATTTGTTTTACTTTCGATTTGAAATCCTTCGAATTCATTGTTTCAATATACTTTAACAGACTGCTGTCGTTGTGGTCCAACTGATAATGTGCAATCTCATGCGCAATGATGAAAGCCAATTCGTCATCGCTATCAATCAGATTGAATAAACCAAGATTGATCGAAAAAATTCCGTTCCCGTAGCATGCCGCATTAGGGATGGGTGACTTGTCGATAAGAAAATAAAATTTCTTCGCGTCTTTTATGTTGTTTTTTTGGTAAATCTCCGACAGAATCCCTTTTAGGTAATTGTTGATTTTCTTATCAAAAATATAGGTGCTATCTTCTATGGATTTGATGAAATTGTCTCTTCGTTCTTCAACAATTTTTTTGATGTCTTTTCTGTTCTTATCTCCAAGTTTTACTATTTTCTCTGCTGCGGCCGATTTGATGTAATTGTTTAAAGAATCTTTATTTGCCGGTAAATAGGAAAACTCTTTGCTTTGCGAAAAGCAAAACAAAGAGTTTAGTAAAATCATGTAAAACGATATTAATTGTTTCCTCATATTAATTTTCAATGTAAGCCTCAATTGGAGCGCATGAGCACACCAAGTTCCTGTCGCCGTAAGCATCATCTACACGACGAACCGTAGGCCAGAATTTATTGTCTGCGATGTAATCCAATGGATACGCCGCTTTTTCTCTTGTGTATGGTAAATCCCAAGTATCTGAAGTAAGCATCGCTAATGTATGCGGTGCATTTTTTAAAGGATTGTTTGGATTTTCGGCACTAGCTTCTGCAATTTCTTTACGAATTGAAATCATGGCATCACAAAAACGGTCTAGTTCAGCCAAATCTTCCGATTCAGTTGGTTCTACCATTAAAGTTCCTGCTACCGGGAAAGAAACCGTTGGAGCGTGGAAACCATAATCCATTAAACGTTTTGCGATATCACCCACTTCGATTCCGTTTTGTTTGAATTCGCGACAATCCAAAATCATTTCGTGAGCGGCACGTCCCATCTCACCAGAATATAAAACTGGGTAGTGTTCCTCTAAACGTGCTTTCATGTAGTTCGCATTCAAAATAGCATGTTCGGTAGAAGAACGTAAGCCTTCAGCACCTAACATAGTAATGTATCCGTATGAAATCAAACATACTAAAGCCGATCCGTATGGTGCAGCCGAAATAGCCGAAATAGCGTCTTTTCCTCCAGTAGCAATCACCGGGTTAGTAGGTAAGAAGTCAACTAATTTTTCGTTCACGCAGATTGGTCCAACTCCAGGTCCGCCACCACCGTGAGGAATAGCGAAAGTTTTGTGTAAGTTCAAGTGACAAACATCAGCCCCAATAGTTGCAGGATTTGTTAAACCTACTTGTGCATTCATGTTGGCACCGTCCATATATACCAATCCACCATTGTCGTGGATCAATTGCGTAATTTCGATAATTGTGGATTCGTAAACCCCATGCGTAGAAGGGTAGGTTACCATTAAACAAGATAAATTAGCTGCGTGTTCAATGGCTCTTGCTTTTAAATCTTCTACGTCGATGTTGCCTTCCGGAGTGGTTTTGGTAACAATGATTTTCATGCCTGCCATCGCTGCCGAAGCCGGATTGGTTCCGTGAGCCGATGATGGAATCAAACATACGTTTCTGTGACCTTCACCACGTGAAATGTGGTACGCACGAATAGCCATTAAACCGGCATATTCACCTTGTGCTCCCGAGTTAGGTTGCAATGAAGTGCCTTTGAAACCGGTTACTACATTCAATTGTTGCTCCAGTTTTTTCAACATGGTCATATAACCTTGTGCTTGATCAGCCGGTGCAAATGGGTGAATGCTATTCCAGTTCGGCATTGAAAGTGGCAACATTTCTGCGGCAGCGTTCAATTTCATCGTACATGAACCTAAAGAAATCATCGAGTGATTTAACGATAAATCTTTGCGTTCTAATTTTTTGATATAACGCATCAACTGGCTTTCCGAATGGTAGTTGTTGAATACGTCATGTTGTAAGAAAGTAGAAGTTCTTACTAAGTTATTTTGAATATTGATTTCAGAAGTCAATTCAGAAACATGAACTGCTGACTTACCTGCTGCTTCAGAGAAGATAGCAATGATGGTGTTGATGTCGGCAATTGAAGTTGTTTCATTGAAAGAAATCGAAACACAGTCTTTGTTAGGGTAGAAGAAGTTGAATTCGTTCTTCTCTGCAATCGCTTTCACTTTTTCTGCATCTGCTTTTACTAAAAGCGTATCGAAGAAAGTAGTATTCACTTGGTTGATACCTAAAGAAGCCAATGCTTTTGAAGTTGTCACTGCCGAAGCGTGTACTTTGTTTGCGATGTATTGTAAACCTTTTGGTCCGTGATATACAGCATACATACCTGCCATAACAGCTAATAATACCTGAGCTGTACAGATGTTTGAAGTTGCTTTTTCACGTTTGATATGTTGCTCACGTGTACCTAATGCCATACGTAAAGCACGGTTGCCATTAACGTCAATTGATACACCGATGATTCTTCCCGGCATTGAACGTTTGTATTCTTCTTTAGTGGCGAAGAAACCAGCGTGAGGTCCGCCAAATCCCATTGGAATTCCGAAGCGTTGTGTTGTCCCTACTACAACTGCAGCGCCCAACTCTCCCGGAGGAGTTAATTTTACCAAAGATAAAATATCCGCAGCTACAGCCACTTTAATTTCATTCTCAGTCGCTTTAGCAATAAATTGAGAATAGTCATGAACTTGACCGTATTTCCCTGGGTATTGTAAAATAGCCCCGAAATAATCAGCAGAAAAATCGAAAGTTTCGTGGTTTCCAACCACCAATTCGATGTTTAATGGAGTAGAACGGGTTTGTAAAATAGATAACGTTTGTGGTAAAATTTCTTCTGACACGAAGAATTTGCTCACGTTGTTTTTCTTTTGATCGCGTGTTCTTACGTCGAAAAGTAAAGCCATCGCTTCTGCTGCAGCAGTACCTTCATCCAATAACGAAGCGTTAGCAATTTCCATTCCGGTCAATTCAATGATCGTGGTCTGGAAATTCAATAAAGCTTCTAAACGACCTTGTGCAATTTCTGCCTGATACGGAGTATATGCAGTGTACCATCCCGGGTTTTCAAAAATGTTTCTTTGAATTACCGGCGGAACAATTGCCGGGTGGTAACCCAAACCGATATACGATTTGAATACTTTATTTTTTAATCCTAGCTGTGTGATGTGAGATAAATACTCATACTCAGTCAGCGCAGGATCTAATTGGATATCTTCTTTTAAACGAATTCCGTCTGGAAAAGTCTCATAAAGCAATTGGCTCATATCTTTTACGCCAATGGTTTTAAACATGTGTTGTAGATCAGTTTCCCTTGGACCAATGTGTCTTAATGCAAATGCGTCTGTTCTCATTTTGTTTGATAAATGCTATGTATAAAGTTGTGTGTTTAAAATCAGTTATGTATTCCAACAGCATTTTACGCTGAATAGGATGTCCTTCTTCATTGGAAATCACCTAAAATAATCTGATTTTTTGAGGAACAAAAGTAGCTATTATTTAGAAAACAAGTTAGTATTTAACGAAATTAATTTTAATGTTAAATTTCATATAAATCTTCTTACATTTACTACTTAAAATTATTTAAAAACAACCTTCATCTTCTATGAAACTAACAAGGTTTATCGGGTTTTTCCTGATTTTTTCCGTTCTTTTTTCGTGTGGTAAAAAAGCGGCCGATTTTGATTCCAATTTTGAGCTTTTCAAAAATCACATTTCGGCTTTTACGTCCGGATTTGTTTCCGTCAAATCGGATATCAGAGTCCAACTTGCGTTTAACAATCCTGCCTGGAAACTCAACCAGGAATTAGACAGCGATTTGTTGGATATTTCACCCAGTGTCAGTGGAAAATTAATAGCGCTTTCGTCCAATACAATTGCGTTTGTTCCAAATGAAAAATTAGATCAGAATACCTTGTATCAGGTTTCACTGAAGTTAGATAAAATCACGAATGTTCCGAAGGAATTATCCGAGTTCAACTTCTCGCTGAAAACAATAAAGCAGGATTTTACGGTAACAACCGATGATATCCAATCGTCTGACAAAGAAACCTATTATATGAATGGGACTTTAAAGACAGCCGATTTTCTGGAGTTTGATGAAGTGAAAGAATTAGTGGAATGCAGCCAAAAAGGCGATGATTTGAACGTGATTTTTGATAAAGAGAACAGTTCAACAACCGAATTCAAATTTAGGGTGGAAGGCATCAAACGCTTTGATGAAGCAAGTGATATCACTCTGGCATGGGATGGTGATGATGCAGACATTGATACGGAAGGTAAAACGAAGATTGCCATTCCGGCTAAAGGCGATTTTAAAGTAATGGATATTAAGATCGGGGATGAAAATAACCAGTCATTGGTAATCAATTTTTCCGATCCGCTGAAAAAAGACCAGGACTTCAAAGGTTTGGTAGCCATTGAAAATACTTCTGACGTGAAATATGCTACTATGGGGAATGTATTGAAAGTGTATTTCAACAACCAGACTCCGGTGCAATCTGAAGAAGTTGTTGAGGTGACTGCAACGGAAGTGGAAACTATGGCTGTCGATTCAGCAGCAGCCGTTGTGGAAGCAGCAGCCGAAGCCGCGGCGGCAGTGGATGTGGATACTGCTGGAGTAGCTCTTGATACTGCAGCTGTTGCAGAACCTGTTGTAGAGGCAGTTGCCGACGAAGAATATGAGGAGGAAGAATATACACCGCCGGTTGCGAATACGGTCGCTGTTTCAGGAAATAAACTGGTGGAAGTATTTCAGGGTATCAAAAATGTCTATGGTGATGAAATGAATCAGAATTACTCGAAAAGAATCGATTTTGATCCGATCAATCCGGCAGTGAAATTTGTTAAAAACGGAACAATATTGCCAAGTTCCAATAATTTAAAAATCAATTTTGAGGCGGCTAATCTTAAAAAGGTTGACGTTAAAATCTATAAAATCTATAAAAACAACATTCTTCAGTTTTTACAGGATAACGAACTGAACGGAGCAAATAACCTCAAGAAGGTCAGTCAGCCTGTGGCTAAATCCACACTGGAACTCAAACAAAATGAGTTGCTGGATTATACCAAGTGGAATACGTATGCACTTGATTTGTCTAAAGTAATTACTCCGGAACCCGGCGCTATCTATCGTGTGGAGTTTTCATTCAAGAAGAAATATTCTTTGTTTAAATGTGCGGAGGGTACCGATGAAAATAATGGAGCTGAAGACGAAGAGGCTGAAGAGGATGACGTAAATTATAGCGGGAGCGGAAATTATGATTATTACTACGAAGAGGATTACGAATGGAGAGAAAGTCAAGATCCGTGTACCGATTATTACTATTATAATACGAAGGTTTCGACTAATATTCTGGCCACTGATTTAGGGGTAATTGCCAAAAGAGGAAATAATAAATCGGTGATGATTACAGTGAACGACATTGTAAGCACTGATCCGGTTGCAGGAGTTAAAGTGGAACTATATAATTACCAACAGCAAAAATTGGCTGTATCGATTACTGATGGCGATGGTATGGCTCAATTTGATTTGAAGAAGTATGCGTATTTCGCCATTGTAACCAAAGGTGAGAACAGTACTTATGTCAAGTTGGATGACGAACTTTCCCTATCGGTGAGTAATTTCGATGTTTCCGGAGCAACGTTGCAAAAAGGATTAAAAGGTTTTATTTATGGAGAAAGAGGGGTTTGGCGCCCGGGCGATTCTATCCATTTGTCATTTATTCTGAATGATAAAGCGAATAAAATTCCTGCCAATCATCCGATAAAGTTCCGATTGAATGACCCAACAGGTAAAACCATATACCAAACCATTCAGAAAGCAAATGATTTGAATCATTATAAATTCGGATTGATTACCCAAAGTTCAGCCGTTACCGGAAATTGGGAAGCCATGGTAAGCGTGGGAGGTGCACAGTTTTACAAGAGTGTGAAAATTGAAACGATAAAACCAAACCGTTTAAAAATTAAAAATAGTTTCAATGAAGGCGTTTTGTCGGCATCAAAAAAGAATGTGAACACAGTTCAGGTATTGTGGATGCATGGTGCGGTTGCTAAAGATTTAAAAACGGAAGTTCAGGCTAAATTCTCCCAACAGGTAACCGCTTTCAAAGGGTATGACCAATATGTGTTTGATGACCCAACGCGTAATTTCTCTACGGAAGAAATCAATGTCTATTCCGGTAAAGTCAATCAGGAAGGAAAAGTAAGCTTCCCAATCAATCCTTCTTTACAAGGACAGGCACCGGGAATGCTGAATGCCGCATTTATTACCAAAGTATATGAAAACGGAGGCGATGTAAGTACTGATGTTTCTTCGGTAAAATATTCTCCGTATCCAACTTATGTGGGTATTAAAGCTCCGGAACCGAATAAATACGGATTGCTGGAAACTGGAAAAAACAACCATTATGAGTTCGTGACTTTAGGCGAGAACGGAAGACCTAAATCGGTTAGAGGTCTTGAAGTAAAAGTATATAAAGTGGATTCGCGCTGGTGGTGGGATGAATCTTCAGATAACTTGTCTAGTTACAGCACCGGAACATCAACAACCACTTATAAATCATTTGTGATCAATACAGATGCATCGGGTAGGGGAAGTTTGAATTTTTCAGTTCCGGAACAAGACTGGGGACGTTACCTGATTCGTGCTATTGATCCTAACGACGGACACGCTTCGGGACAAACAGTATTTTTAGATTATCCGTATTGGTCGGAGCGTTCTAAAAATACGGAAGGAAAAGAAGCAACAATGCTGCGTTTCTCAACCGATAAAAAGGAGTATGCAGTAGGGGAAAAAGCTAAAATTTTCTTCCCGTCAAGTGAGGGTGGCCGTGCGCTGATTTCGGTAGAAAACGGATCAAGAGTGGTGAAGGCATTTTGGGCTAAAACCAAAAAAGGAGAAACCCAGGTTGATTTGGAGATCACTCCGGATATGACACCCAATGTCTATATTAATCTAACGATGCTCCAACCGCACGCTTCGACTAAAAATGATTCGCCAATCCGTATGTACGGTATTGTGCCAATCAGTGTGGTGGACAAACAAACGGTTCTGGAACCTGAAATTTCCATGCCGGATGTATTGCGCCCGGAACAAAAGGTGGCGGTGAAAGTGAGTGAGAAAAACGGTAAGGCAATGACTTATACTATTGCAGTTGTTGATGAAGGCTTGTTGGATTTAACCCGATTTAAAACACCAAATGCCTGGGATAATTTTTATGCCAGAGAAGCATTGGGTGTACGTACCTGGGATATTTATGATAATGTTATTGGGGCATACGGCGGAAAAGTAAATCAAATCTTTAGTATCGGAGGAGATCAGGATGCCGGAGGTGCGCAAGCTAAAAAAGCCAATCGCTTTAAACCGGTCGTAATGTACTTTGGTCCTTTTAAACTGGGTAAAGGCGATTCGAAAACACATCAGATTAAGTTACCGAAATATATCGGATCGGTTAAAACAATGGTGGTGGCTGCCAATGCAGAAAACAGTGCGTATGGTATGGCTGAGAAAGCAACTGCTGTGAAAAGTCCGTTGATGGTATTGGCTTCTTTACCGAGAAAAATATCGCCATCCGAGAAAGTAACACTTCCGGTGACTTTATTTGCTACTGAAAAACATGTGAAAAATGTAACCGTCCAAGTGAAAACAAACAGTGCGGTAAGACTGGCTGGACCGGCAACACAAAAAGTATATTTTGCTTCGCCTGATGAAAAAATGGCGTATTTCGATCTGGTTGTAGGGAATACAACTGGAATAGGAAAAATTCAGATTATAGCTACTTCAGGCTCTGAAAAATCAGTGTATGATGTGGAAATTGATGTGATGAATCCTAATCCGGTGACCACGGCATTTACCGATGCGACTTTAGGCTCGGGTTCCAGTAAAACAATTAGTTGGAATAGCTTTGGCGTAGCAGGAAGTAATAAAGCAATGGTGGAAATATCATCAATCCCAACGATCGACTTCGGCAGAAGACTGGATTACCTGATTCAATATCCTCACGGATGTGTGGAACAAACGACTTCTTCTGTATTTCCGCAATTGTATCTGACCGATGTTATTGATTTGGATGCCAGCAGAAAACAATCGATACAGCGCAATGTTTCGGCAGCGATTGAAAGATTGACCAGCTTCCAGTTGGCTAACGGCGGATTCAGTTATTGGCCGGACAGTCCTGAAGCAGACGATTGGGGAACGAGTTATGCCGGTCACTTCCTGATTGAAGCAGAGAAAAAAGGCTATGCTTTGCCGGTGAACTTTAAAACAAAGTGGATTGCATACCAGCAGAAAATGGCAAAACAATGGCGACATGAAAGTCAGTACCAAAGCGATTTAGGACAAGCGTACCGTTTGTATACATTGGCTTTAGCTGGTTCGGCTGATTTGGCTTCGATGAACCGTTTAAGAGAAACGCAAAAGATTTCCAACGAAAGTAAGTTACGACTGGCAGCGGCTTACGCGGTCTTGAAACAGAATTCGGCAGGATTGGCTTTGCTTTCTAAAACCAATATCACCGAAAGTTATTCGCCTTATTACTATTACAGCTATGGTTCGGAAGATAGAAACCGTGCAATGACATTAGAAACGTTGATACTCTTGGGACAAAAACAGAAAGCTTTTGCAATGGCTGTAACATTGGCTAAAAATCTGTCTTCAGATAATTGGATGAGTACGCAAACCACTGCTTATTCATTGTATGCGATGGCTAAATTTGCAAAATTCAACGGAGGTAAAGGAATTGATGTGCAGTTCACTTCAGGTGGAAAAACAGTGAAAATTACCTCGACAAAAGCGATTGCCCAACGTAATCTGACGGTAAGTGGCAAGGCGAATAAATTGGCTATCAAAAACAATAAAAAGAACACACTGTTTGTGCGTGTGATCAATAGCGGAATCCTTCCTGTCGGACAGGAAAAAGTGATGAGCAATAATGTGGTGGCCAAAGTAGTTTTCAAAGACCGAAAAGGCAATGTGGTTAATGTGAGTAAAATTAATCAGGGAACTGAATTGATTGCTGAGGTGATTTTAACAAACCAAAAAGGAGAGTTTGTGCCGACTATTGCTTTAACCCAGATTCTTCCGTCCGGATTTGAAATCGTCAATACGCGCTACACGGATTATGGTAATGCTACCGAAAATCTCGCTGATTTTATTGATATCCGTGATGATAGAGCCAATTATTATTTCGGATTGAAATCAAGGGAAACACGTGTTTTCAAAATGTTGATCAATGCCTCTTATTTGGGTAAATATTATTTGCCCGGTGTACAATGTGAAGCCATGTATGATAATAGTTTCATTGCTCGAAGTAAAGGACAATGGATTGAAATTGTAAAATAAATGTTTAGTATCTGACAGGTTTTTAGGACCTGTCAGTTTTTATAATATGAACAGTAAAATCAAACTGGATAATTTTCCACGACTGGTAAGGATAATTAATTGGATAAAATTAAACCGCATCAAATCTATTTTGGGTTTTGTATTGCTGTTGACGTATTATTTTTCGTTACCACGGACTTTATTTGTGGAGCCTTTTTCGACTGTAATTGAAAGTAAGGAAGGCGATTTGTTGGCAGCTAAAATTGCCCGTGACGGACAATGGCGTTTTCCGGAACAGGATTCCATTCCGGATAAATTCAAACAATGCCTGATTTATTTTGAGGACGAACATTTTAATTACCATTTCGGATTTAATCCGGTTGCCATGGCAAAAGCGGTGAAGCAAAACAGAACTGCTGGAAAAGTAGTGCGTGGCGGAAGTACGATTACCCAACAGGTTATCCGTTTGTCCAGAAAAAATAAAAAAAGAACGTATTTTGAAAAAGTTATCGAAATCGTTCTGGCCACCCGATTGGAATTCAGACATTCCAAGGAAAGGATCTTGGAATTGTATGCGGCTCATGCTCCTTTCGGTGGAAATGTTGTGGGTGTTGAAATGGCGGCCTGGCGGTATTTTGGTGTACAGCCACATCAGCTTTCTTGGGCAGAAAGTGCCACATTAGCGGTTTTACCTAACGCACCCCGACTCATTTATCCAGGGAAGAACCAGGAGAAGCTATTGCAAAAAAGAAATGCATTGCTGAAAAAATTAATGGATAATGGGATCATTGATGCCATGACTTATGATTTGTCTTTGCGGGAACCATTGCCTCAAAAACCTTATATGTTACCGCAAATTGCGCCACATTTGTTGGAGAAAGTTGCCTTGGAGCATGAAGGACAAAAAATTAAAACAACAGTTGATCTTTCATTACAAAACAGAATCAACCAAATTGTAAAACAATACCACAGTCAGTACAGTCAAAACGAAGTGCATAACATGGCCGTTTTGGTAATTGATATAAAAAACAGAAATGTGATCAGTTATGTCGGAAATACTCCTACTGATGTGCTGCACGATAAAGATGTGGATATCATTTCGGCACCCAGAAGTACAGGAAGTGTGCTCAAACCCTTATTGTTTGCTTCGATGCTGGATGACGGTGAAATTTTACCCAACACACTTGTTGCGGATGTTCCAACACAGATTTCTGGTTATTCACCGCAAAATTTCAATCTGACTTTTGATGGCGCAGTCCCGGCACAAAGAGCGTTATCCCGTTCACTGAATATTCCTTCCGTATTAATGCTTCAGGAACATGGTGTGCATAAATTTTATGAAACACTGCAACAGTTCCAATTGAAAAATATCAATAAGCATCCGGATCATTATGGATTGTCGTTGATTTTGGGTGGAGCCGAAAGTAATTTATGGGATTTATGTCAAACTTATGCAAATCTTACGTCGACACTGAATTATAACGTTCAGAGTTTCGGGAAATACCGCGAGGATGAATTTTCGGATTTGAATTATCAATACGACTTCGAACAGGATTTTGGTGACGAGACTTCAGAAAAGCCAATTCTTGGAGCGGGTTCTATTTTTTTAACGTACAATGCCATGAAAGAAGTGAATCGCCCGGAGGCGGATGAAGCATGGCGCTTTTATGATTCGTCACTTGAAATTGCATGGAAGACAGGAACGAGTTTCGGGAATCGTGATGCTTGGGCTATCGGAACCAATAGTGATTATGTGGTTGGCATTTGGGTGGGTAATGCTTCTGGAGAAGGACGGCCTGAATTAACAGGAATTGATAGTGCTGCACCGGTTTTATTTGATGTATTCAATCTTCTGCCGAGAAAAAAATGGTTTACAGCTCCTTCGTATGATCTGGAAACTGTTGAATGTTGTTCGCTTAGTGGGCATTTAGCACAAGATAATTGTCCTAAAACAGAACAATTGATTCCTAAAAATGATAAGAAAACGAAAGCTTGTCCCTATCATCAATTAATCCATTTGGATGCGACACTACAATATCGGGTGAACAGCACTTGCGAAAATGTGGAGAATATAGTTGCTCAAAGTTGGTTTGTGTTGCCTCCGGTGATGGAATGGTATTATAAGAACCTTCATATTGACTATAAGCAATTGCCGCCTTTCAGGAATGACTGTCAGGGTGCACAACAGGCAAGTATGGGTTTTATTTATCCTAAAGGAAACAGTACCATTTACCTGACTAAAAATTTCGAAGGAAAAATCCAGCCTGTAGTCTTAAAAGTAGCACATAGTAACCGGGATTACAAATTGTTTTGGTACATTGATAAAGAATATAAGGGAACCACTCAAACTTTCCATGAAATGCCTGTTGTGGTCAATACAGGAAGGCATGTGATTACTGTAGTGGATGAAAAAGGTACTGAAATCAAACAGAACGTTGAAATCGTGAATGATTAGTTTTTTGAAAAAAATATTCGATTTTTATATTCACGGAAGTATTCACGTGGCATTGGCGGTGTATGCTTTGGTGCAAATGACTTTTCATTTCTTCCATATCGCCTATGATGCACCGATGGCAGCTTTTGCTTTTTTCGGAACGATTGTCGGATATAATTTTGTGAAATACGATGAGTTGGTCCGGGCTAAAAAACTCAAACTGACTACGGAAAGAAAAGCCATTGTTTTATTGAGTGCGCTTTCTTTTGTAGCAACAGGATATTGTTTCTTTCAATTGCAATTTCATACCCAATGGATTACCGTTCTTTTTTTAGGATTAACAGTTTTGTATACGCTTCCTGTTTTTCCAAAGTTGGGTAACGCCCGAAATTGGGCTGGTGTTAAAATTTATATTGTAGCTTTTTGTTGGGCAGGGATTACTCTTTTACTGCCTATTATCAATGCTGATTTGCCAATTAATCAAGATGTGGGATTGAAATTTTGCCAGCGTTTTCTATTGGTCATTATTCTAATTCTAATTTTTGAAATTATTGATCTGAAGAAAGATGCATGGTCACTGCAAACGGTGCCGCAAAAATTAGGAGTTTACAAAACAAAACGATTGAACCTTTTGCTATTGATTCCTTTTTATGGGTTGGAGTTTTTAAAATCGGATTTTCAAGTGCGCCAGCTTTGGATCAATTTTATTCTCATTGTCGTATTGGCTCTTTTTACGATATTCTCAAACCCGAAGCGTTCTGATTATTATACTTCTTTTTGGGTCGAAAGCGTACCCGTGTTTTGGTGGTTACTCGTGTTGTTTTTTTGTTAAGTGTTTGAAATCACGTATTTATACGCTGATTTGATTTTTGTATTACTGTTACATTTGTGTGGTAATATTACTTAGACGTCGAAGTTGAGTTTGACACAACTTTAAAAACAAGGCGGAATCTGAAAAGCCATATGAGTAGGATATCAAATAAACAAATTAAATTATGTCAACGAACACATTATTAAACGACCAGGAAGTAGTAGTAGGAGGATGGACAGCATACCATCCACTAACAGCACAAGATAAAGCAGTATTTGAAGAAGCAATGAAGGGATTTGTAGGAGTAACTTATACACCTCAAACCGTTTCTACGCAAGTAGTTGCTGGAACAAATTATCGTTACAAATGTATTGCAAGCATGCCTCCAGCAGAAGTAGTTTGGGAAGCTATTGTTGAAATTTTTCAACCGCTGAATGGTGCGCCATACATTACAGGAATTGTAAGACTCTAATTTTTTTAGATTGTTTATATATTAATTGGATTTCAAAGCGGCTTCACCGAGCCGCTTTGTTTTTTTTCGGCTACTTTCTTAATGGTTTTGTTTCTCTTTTCAATTAGCCGTTGAAGGTATTTTTTGAGAACAAGAACGTCAACTATTTTTCCGATTATGCCATAAGGAGTTTCATAAAATAGTTCATCAATCATAATGGTGTTTCCTTCTTCATCACTTTCGAAATAATGATAATGAACAAAAGAAGCAAAGTTTCCCTCTAGCATTTCATCGGTAAAGGAATTGGGGTAATGCATTTCGGTAATTTTACTTTGGTGCGTTAGGTTGAACCCAAAATGTTTTGCTTTCCAGGTAACGGTTTCACCTAATTCAATTCGACCGGAAGTTCTTCCTGCGATTGCTTTTTCCGATGTGTGCGATAACGATTGTTGATGGAAATCGATGTTTCGGGATAAGTCAAAAACGATTGGTTTGGCGGCGTTGATTTTTGTATATAATATAATTTCAGTCATTTTCTAATAAGTTTTTGAAAGCCTCATTTAAGTTTTCGAATTCATATTTGAATCTATTTTCTTGTAAACGAGTAGGAATCACATTTCTACTTTTTAATACTAGCTCAGCTTCTGTTCCAATAAGTTTTGCGCCAAATTTTAATAATCGCTTTCCAATAGGCGTTCCAAAAGGAATTCCCATCGCCTTCCGTAATGTTCTCATGAAATCGGTATTCTTTGCTGGATTTGTTGCAACAATATTGATAACACCAGTTATTTGCTTTTCAATAATAAATGCTAAGGCTCTGGCAAAATCTTTTTCATGAATCCAACTGATGAATTGATTCCCGCTTCCTTGTTTTCCGCCAAATCCCATCTGAGTCAAATTTTTTATTGGAAGGAATGCACCACCGCTTTTACCTAATACAATAGAAGTTCGTAATGCTGTTTTTTGAGTTTTTGGTGTTTCAGTTTCAAAGAAGGCTTTTTCCCATGATTTAGCAACATTCATAGAGAAATCGTCACCAATTTCACCGGTGTATTCGTCCATTTTTTTATCTTCGGAGTGTCTGTAAATGGTTGCTGTTGATGAATTAAGCCAAATTTTGGGTGGGTTTTTGCATTGTAAAACGGCTTTGTTCAACAATTGGGTAGTGTCAACTCGAGAATTCAAAATACCCACTTTATTTTCTTCCGTATAACGACAATCGACCGATTTTCCTGCAAGATTAATCAATGCATCAGCATTTTCTAGTTCCTGTTGCCAAGTGTTTAAAGTTTTGGCATTCCAATGAACAAATTTGATGTTGCCTTTTGTTTTTGTCTTTCCTCTTGTTAAAATGATGATTTCCGTTGTTTCTTTTTGGAAATAATCGACTAGAATTTGACCTAAAAAACCTGTGCCAGCTACTATTACAATTTTTTTCATGTTGTTAGGGTTTATATTGCGACTGTCATAACTCAGACAGTCGCAATTTTAATTGAATGATTACGCTTTATAAGTAATCACTTCTGTAGTTTGATTTTGTTTAGCTTTTCTTTTTCCTCTGAAAAACAGATACAAATTGAAAAACATCATAATGGCTAGGTAAATTGAAAAACCACCAATTTTATAACTTAAATTTTCGATTAGGTTTTGATAAGTGTCTTGGTATAGACTTAATTCTAAAATCAGTAAAGCGTATCCAAGGTTTAGTAAGTAAAAACCAGTTTCGAACAATTTGTTGGTAGCAAAAGCAATTTCTTCTCGGCCTTTGAATATGTCGAGCATGAATATTTTTCCATTTCTGAATAAGGTTCGTGAAACATAAAAAGTAAGTAGAAATACAACGGGTAAATAGATAGCGTAACCGATTAAAATTTTTGAAGTTTCCATAATGTTCTTATTTAATTAATTTTTGAATGTAATTGGTGAGTATAAAAATGTTTGTATAATGAAGCAACGAAAGGAGTAGTACTATAATGGCTGTTTTTGTCGCTATGATTTCCACCAATTGCTGTATTGAAGTAATGGCTTCCCAATTGACTATGGTCATAGCGCTGTAACCTAGGTTGACTAAATAATATCCGATCAAAAGCATTTTGTTGATCTGTTGGCATAAATCCATGTGTTCCGGAATTAGTGAGGCGACGTAAATATTTCCATTTCGGTAGCATATTTTTCCAACAACGAGAATGATATAGCTAATGATGATGAGGAAAATAACATATCCTGCAATGTTGAGGTTCATGACTGAAAGAGTTTATAATGTCCTGTCAGATTGTGAATGAAAAGCAAGGTGTTGGTTACCGCAAAAAGGACGAACAAGGTATTCATGAAGTAACTTCCAATCTTAAACAAGGTTCTTTTTGGAATGTCATACATGGGATAATAGGCAATTTGAGTGGCTACTTTTCCAACCCAATACGCAGCAATTAATCCTGTCAAAGCAACCGCAAGCGCCGATTGTTCTTTCAATTCATTGGTAAACAATAATGTAATAGCTCCGAAAGAAAAATTCAAACCTTGAATGTATCGTCCATAAGTTTTCGCAATTTCCTGATTTAATGGTTTTAGTTTTTGAACGTCAGTATACCAATCAAAAACGCGGTGTCGTATATACGGGTATATCATAGCGGTAAATATTTGACCTAATCCTGCCGAGATGATTAACCAATTGGGAATGTTCATGATTTTGAATTTAAAGTTTAATTTTTCGTTTTTTTTCTACACTGATTTCAGAACCTTTAGCTAGGAATACAGAAGATGGATTCAGTTCATTCAAAAAGGCAAAATCGTTACCGTACGCATTTTTGAAGTCAATTGTAATCTCGAAGTTTTTAATCAGATATTGTTGCCATTTTGGATGTTTTACTTCGTATTCGTAGGTAGTGTTTTCATTGTATTTGGTATAACCGAAGTAATGTTCGGTGATAAATTCAGCTTCGCTTCCTTCATCTATTGTTGAAGCAAAATCATAAGCGTTGACCGTAATCTGATTGGTTTTCTTTTGATTTTCCCAACTATAACTCACTTTTCTGATTTCAGCTTTCAGTTGGTTCTCATGCTGCATGACCAAGGTTTTGTAATTTTCTCTGTAGAAGGTATTGGCAACCAAAGTAATAATGCTTTTGGGAACTATTTCCTGAATAAAAACCACTCCGCGTTTCCATTCTCCATTTTCAAAACGTTTGACGTAAAACCGAAGATTGACTTCTTCAAAATTAGTGTGATTCGGTATTTTGAAACCTAAAACTTTTGTGTTTTTGAAGAGAAATCCAACCAAACTTACATAGCAGTTTCCGTTCCAGTAATCGAGTTCCGTTCCAGCTGGCAGGTATTTTTCAAGTACTTCCGAATTGACAACATAGTTTGCCATAATCAGGTTTTTCCATTGTGCGGTTAAGAAGCTCATATTTTAATTTTTTACTGTTGTAACTGATTCTTGATTTTCCTTTTTTAGCTTCCATTTTTGATGGTAAATAATGAAGGTCAAAAAGAAAATCAGAAAAATGGGAATGATAAAAAACCAATCTTCCAAAGAACCACTCCAGACTGAAAAGAAGAAAATTACCAATCCGAAGTAGCAATAAATGAATTTGTTTTTAGGGAAGGTTCCAACAAAAATAAGCGCAGCTACAACTTGTAAAAATCCTGTTATGGTAAGCCCATAGGCGCCAATAAGAAGAAATAGTAACGCTGCGATATTGATGATTTCGGTTATTTTCAATGCTGTTTTCATAGTATTTGTAAATTTTAAACTTTCAGAAAAAAATGAAAGTTTTGGTTAAAAAAAATAGTTATGTATTATTCTTTTTCTTTTTTCAAGGTTTTATAAATAGCTGTTTTGTAAAAGAACTATTTCATGAACTTGATTAGAATCTGTGCTAACCAATTGTCTTTGTATTCCGTAATTTTATCCAAAACATTATCCGCTTTTAAAACGAAATCATACAGTTTTGCTGTTTGTTCTACAAAGTGTTTTTCTTCATCCGATGAGGAGGCGTCAATAGAAGAAACTTCTTTTAAAACCTTTAATGCCGGTTTGATTTCTCTTTTGCTTCGTTCACGAGAAATTTTAACAGCTAATTCATCCAAATCTTTTTCTGCTGTAAAAAACTCACGACGTTCACCTGCTTTATATTCTTTATAGACAATGCCCCAGTCCATCAACGCACGCAAATTCATACTAGCGTTGCCTCTGGAAATTTGCAATTCCTCCATAATGTATTCCATAGAAACGGCTTCGCTTGAAATCATTAACAAGGCATGAATCTGTGCCATAGTTTTGTTGATTCCCCATTGTGAACCTAATGCTCCCCACGTTTGAACGAATTTATTTTTTGCTTCTTTGAAGTCCATTTGCTGCTTATATCACTTTATTAAAGGTCAAATGCAAATCGCATTAAAAATGCTCATTGTCATGAGACAAATGTATAACAAAGTTTTTAAACTTTCAAAAAAAAATGAAAGTTTATTTAAAAGAAAAGCATACACTTCATTTATGGTGAAATGAGTCTATGCTTTTCGGGTGTAAAACAAACATAATCAGTATTGTAATTGGGAAACTACTTTTTGTAGTACATTTTCCTCAATTTCAATATGAGATTCCTTTAATTGTTGTCCGATGGATTCGATACTATAATTCAGTTCGCTGAATTGTATATGACTTTGTAGAGAGTTTTTGATTCCGATGAACCATTGTGCATTTTGATCAAAAGTTTCTCCCATACTTCGTACTCTATAACCCGAATGTCCACTCTGGTTGTCCGGTTGGTCATTCATTCGGATGAATTTTCCGTTGAAACCGGTTAGTTGTGCTATTGCGGTACTTCTTAACTGAAAACCTATGATTTCATCTCGCGCAACGGCTGTTATCCAATCTGCCGAATACGGAGCCTGAACTTGTACGTAGTAATTGATGTCGTCTCTAACGCTGGCATAGATGGTTTTTGTAATACAACTGTTGACAGGTGAAAGCGAAATATGTTGGTCGTCAATTTTATTGAATTGCCACAAAAAAGTAGAGTTGTCATTCGGATCGCAATTCAAAGAGGAATACAGCCAGTTGCAAGTCACTCTTAATTTTCCTTTTCCTGTAAGAGAAACAATTTCAGCCTGCATAAATGGGCCGACATTTGCAGCTTGAAGTAAACTGCTGAGATTTTCGTTGGTTATTGTTATCATACGTTTAATTTAAAATGGATTTGTCCAATAGTTCTCTTGTCCATTGGTTAGTAAAGGGAATGCGGTTGCTTCCGCTTTAATATTTTGCCAATCGATAATCGCAGCATCGATGTTCAGGGATGTAATAAACGCAAAGTCAACAGTAATAGGAGCGTTGAGCGTATTGTTTAAATCATCCGTTATAGCGCTCCATACCGAAGTAACATTACTGGCAGCGCCTTCTAATGTATTGATATTGTCTCCAATTGGTGCCCAAAATGTACCCAATGTATCTTTGTACTTTAGCATTTGGGTATCAACAATGATATTGTTATTTAAAAAAGTAAGTACTTCTGAAGAAAGACTATTGGAAGTATTTTCTAAAGGTATAGTATCATTTCTTAATTTTTCCAAAGTCGCTATCGTTTGTTGTTGCAAGTCATTAGGAACTTTGGTATTTCCTGCATTTAGAGAAGCCTTTACATTGTTATTCAGTAGCGTAAAATTGGATATGGCTTCGTCGGCATACTTTGCTAATTCATTGGACTGGTTTATCAGTCCAATGAATGTGCTTTTTTCCCATTGAAGACAACTTGTCAAAAGATCAGGATAGCCGGCAAGAATACTTGAAATGTAGTCTTTGATGTTTGCCGAAGCCTTAATTTCACCCACTCTTTTGTTAATCGCCGTCCAATCATTTACAGGAATTGTAAATAGTTCGCTAACAGCAGTTGAAGCTAAATTAAGCATTGTTCAATTTTTTTTGAGCATTCATACTTTTCGTTGAGCCAATTGCCGAACCTTCAAAATACATGGTTATTTTAGATACTTTTGAAAAATCGACACCTGTGTTATTTGACGTTAACGAGATACTCCATTCACTGAAAGGTGTGGGCTGGAAATAAGCATAGGCTACTTCTTGGTCAACTGATCCGTCAATTTGAACAAAACCATACGAGTTATTATCAAATTTCCAGTCGGGATTTTGCCCTTTGTCTGCAATACGGTATTTAAAAGCTCTTTTTAATTCTTTACTGCCAAACTGATAATTCTGATTGTTGTAACGGTCTAAATAATTACCAGCTGTTGTAATGTTGATATAAACCGAATCGCTATGCGGTTGTAAAGAAATACCTTCAAGCCACACGCGTATCGTTGATAGACGAACTCTATTCAATCCATCGAACTCCGGATTATTCATAGGTAAAACCCAAGTAGTTTTTCCAGTTGTTCTCAGTTCATTAAGTAATGATTCGTCATCTATTTCGAACAAAATATTACTCATGGTTTGTGGCGGAGGATTGAATTGGTTTAGTGCATTGGCTGTATCCATAGCAATTTTAGTAATGTCTTTGATTCCAGCATTCAAATCATTCACTTTATCAATAATTTTAGGACGAATGTCTGATTTTCGGAATGCCCAATAAAAATAGGAGGCTTGATAGAGTTTTAATGCAGAGAATAAAGAGCTTTTGCTATCAATGTATTTTTGGTAAAACTGAAGCATCATTTCGTCAATCATTGCATCTCCCACTTTTAAAGTATCGACTAATTTTTGTAGGTTCTCTTGTTTTTCCTTTGCATAATGTAATTGAAATGTAATAGAAGCTACATCTTGCCCTGCTTTTATCACAGCAAGTTGGGAAGCAGAAAGCGATTGGCCATAAACCACCAAAATGTCTAACTCCTGTTTGTATTCAGCAGCGAATTCAATTTCTTTTTTTATGGGATCTTCCAAGATGTTATCAGCTTGAATTTTGAAAATGTCCCAAGCTTCTGTTGCACTTAAATCGACTCCGTTTGTGGCATCATTCATTTCCTGAATCACTTTGATTTGTCCTTTGGCTGTGCTGATATTACTTGCCACATCTTTAACCGCTTTGGATAATTCGTATACTTTTTTAAGAACTTCTACGAGTTTCTTAAGCGATTCCATTGATTTTTTCAAACTGTCTGCGGTTTGAGCTACATCTTTTGCTGTGTCAGCTGCGTCGGCAACCGCTTTTGCCGAATCTATCGCACCTTTTGTAGCCGCTGGACCAGCCGCTGGATCACCGGCAACTGTCATGGCAATTCCAGCACCAAACGTAATCACCGCTGTAGCTAAACTCACTATCGCTTTAATGATTTGTTCCCTTTGGTAATCTGGAATTCCAATCTGTTCAAATTTTGCCGCTACATCACTTACTTTTATTTCTTGTTTGGTAAAGTTGAATTGCGCTTTGTTAGAAGCAGCTACTGCATTGTCGTAATTTTCATTAGCTTGTTTTAATAAAGCATTGACATACTCAATTTCGCTTTGCGAATTTGCAGCCATAGTTTTGGCTAATGCAATATTTTCGGAGGTGACTACTTTCTGCGTACTTAAATGCATGTAGTCATTCTCGTATTTTTCGGCTTCTATAGAAAATGCTTCTGCAAGATTGGTGTAGATGCTTGAAGTAAGATAAGGTACAAATAGGGCACCGTTCGAAGCTGCATTTATTTCCGAACTTAATAAAGTAGCCAAACTGGTGCTTCTGTAGAAGAGTTCCTCCATGTCGGTACTTTGAGCAGCCCAGCTTTTTACCCATTGGAAAATTGATAATGCCAAGGATTGATTTTGATCATACAACAAAGAGCCATAAATAAAGGCATTGCTTAAATACATAGTCATGTCGTAGGGTAACTGAAAGGCGATTCCTTGTTGTAGACTCAATTTTTGACTAACAGGTTTACCTTCCAAATTATTGATTGAAATTCCCGGTGAAATAATGTCTTTATTTAAAGTAAATTGTACTGGCTGATCTGTTCTGTTTTCGATTGCAGTCACATTGATTTCTCCTTCGATTTCAGAAGCGAAAATTACCAATTGCGCTGTTGAAGATTTTTCATAATTCAACAATATAGAAGCATTTTCAGAAGATTCTATACGTCGGGCATAAATAATAAGGCCGCTTGAGTCCAATAGCATACTTGTAAAGTCGCTAATGGTTAATACATCGGCATAAATAGTGATGAGCGATGGAGTAAAACCTGAGTTTCGGATTTTTTCTTTCACTGCGGCTAAATCCAGATACATATCTCTAAAAATGGCATTGTCTCTATTTACTATAGCGGAAGAAGCGTTGGGAATATTTCCTTTTTTTTGCAATTCACTATAATAAGTTGACCAGTCTGTAAATGCTACAGACTGGTTCATAACTAAATTATCGACTAACATGACAATTATTTTTGTACTGTTATGTAAGCATTTAAACGATACGCTTGAGCTAATCCGCCTACTTCAGTCCATTCGTTTATTGCAGTTTGTACTCCTAAATTCATGATGATAGGTAAAGCTTCTGCAATATTGGTATTGATAGTGGTGATGATATTGTTCAAGTCATCAGAAATAGCACCCCATACCCCTTGTATTTTTTGAATAACCGGCAGCGCCGCGTTTAATGGTTCAAGGATGTTGGTAATACTCGATTCGGTTGTGGTAATGTTAATCATCAACATTGTGTCAGCTGCAAGTTTGCTGCTTAATGAATTGATTTGTTGTTGAGCGGCTCTTGATCTCTCCAAAGCTTTTACAGCTTTGTCTCCATAAACACCTGCAACAATAGCGGCAGCAATAGTTCCAAATGGCCAAACCCAAGCATAGGTTGGAGTGGTGGAAGCCACAATAACATCATGGTCGTATTCTTTATTGGCAGCATCTAAAATCACTTTTTGTGCTTGAAGTTCTTTGGTTAGTTCTTCTACTTCTGAACTGGTTGCACCATATTTGTCGTTGTAGTATTTTTTCAAACCACCGTTGCCATCCGTTCCGTTTAATGTGTTTTTGTCAGCTTGCGTATCGTTGGCAAATTTTTGAATTTTCTCCGCAACCTCTTTTGCTTTGTCATGATATCCACTAGCACTTTTGGATAACATATCTAAGATGGCAACCAATTCCTTTTTAGCATCTTGGTCATCTGGATTAGCGGTTAATTTTTTTGCAAGTGGTAAAATTGGAGCGTAATAGGTTGGCGCTTGTTGCGCATAATTGTAAATGTCAGATGCTAACGATACACTTTTTGGAAAAGTATCGGTTTGCCATCCTGTAACATGACCATTAATGAGTTTGTAAGCATCAATTAGTGGTTTGAAATCAGATAAATCACTAGGAGCCCCCGATCCTAATAATTTTTTAAAAGCATCATCAGTTGTAGGCAACGCCATACCACTTTCAACATACGTTTGAATGGCTAACCATTCTGTCGAAGATAAAATAAAAGCAGGACCGCCTGCTACTTGTGCCTTTGCAATCGCACCAGGGCCAAGATCAATAGTTGTAGTTTCGCTTAACATGATATTAGTTTTTATTAGTTTGTATCCTGCTAAATTATTGCAATCTATGTGCTTGGGTTTAGGTGTTTTTACGCGTTTTTCGATGTAAAGGGTATTTCAGGTGTTTCTACTTGGTTTTTGAATTTAAAAAAAAATGAATAAAAAAACCGAAGGGTTAACTTCGGTTTTTATTGATTATGATTGTTGGGTTTTTTATATCAATCCAGCTCTTTTTAATAATGCTTCGGGTTTAGGTTCCTGACCTCTGAACTTTTTATATAAAGTCATTGGATGATCCGTTCCTCCTTGCGATAGGACAAAGTTTTTGAATTTATCCGCCACTTCAGTATTGAAAATTCCTTTTTCCTGAAAGTAAGCGAATGCATCGGCATCTAAAACCTCTGCCCATTTGTAGCTGTAGTATCCAGAAGAATAGCCACCTTGGAAAATGTGAGAGAAAGAAACACTCATACAGTTGTCTTCCACATCGGGATACAAAGCAGTTGCTTCCATTGCATTTTTTTCAAAAGCCTTGACATTGTCAACGGTAATTGCTTTACCATGGTATTCCATATCTAATAACCCAAAGCTCAATTGACGCATTGTAGCCATTCCTTCCAAAAAGGAAGCGCTTTCTTTGATTTTGTTCACATATTCCTGCGGAATGATTTCGCCGGTTTCATAATGTTTGGCAAAAATGGCCAAAGCTTCCGGTTCATAACACCAGTTCTCCATCACCTGACTTGGTAATTCGACAAAGTCCCAATATACCGAGGTGCCCGATAAACTTGGATATGTAGTATTGGCTAACATGCCGTGTAAGGCATGTCCAAATTCGTGAAACAAAGTAGTCACCTCATTAAAAGTCAATAATGAAGGTTTGGTTTCGGTAGGTTTCGTGAAATTACAAACAATTGAAACATGTGGTCTTTCGTTTTTTCCCTCTTTACGATACTGTGATTTAAAAGAAGTCATCCAAGCACCGTTTCGTTTTCCCTTTCGTGGGAAGAAATCAGAATAAAAGATAGCAACTAAATTGCCATCCGAATCATTTACCTCAAAAGTATGAACGTCTTCGTGGTATTTATCGATGTCGAAAACTTCAGTAAATGTTAGTCCGAATAATCTTTTGGCTATTTCAAATGCACCTTCTTGTACATTTTGTAATTTGAAGTAAGGTTTTAATTTTTCATCATCCAAATTGAATAACTCTTGTTTCAGTTTTTCAGAATAATAGGCGCCATCCCATTTTTCTAGATGGTCGATATTGTTTGATTTTTTTGCAAAAGAAGTTAATTGTGCGAATTCTCTTTGAGCTGCAGGTTTTGCTTTCGATAATAAATCATTCAAGAACGATTTGACTTTGTCAGGATTTTGTGCCATGCGTTCTTCTAATACAAAATGTGCATGCGATTCGTATCCTAACAACTGTGCTCTTTCATGACGTAAGGCTACAATTCTTTTTACGTTATCCTGATTGTCAAAATCATTGTTTTGAAACGCCTTTTTTCCATAAGCAATAGCCATTTCTTTGCGTAGTTCGCGATTGTCAGCATAAGTTACAAATGGTGAATAGCTAGGTATGTCTAAAGTAAAAATCCAACCCTCTTTCTCTTTGCTTTTAGCTAGCGAACGGGCGGTTTCAATAGTATCTTCGGGTAAGCCTTTTAAATCATTTTCCGAGGTAATGTGTAACTCGTAGTTGTTGGTTTCTGCTAAGACATTTTCTCCAAATGTCAATTTTAATTTGGCTAGTTCGGTATCGATTTCGCGAAGACGTACTTTTTTGTCTTCAGTTAAAAGCGCTCCGTTTCTGGAAAAACCTTTGAATTTTTTCTCCAATAAAGTAGCTTGCTCCGTAGTGAGTTGTAACGCTTCTCTTTGGTCGTATACCGATTTGATGCGCTGAAATAAATCGGCATTCAATGTAATGTCGTTTGCCAATTCGGTTAATAAAGGTGAAATTTCCTGTGCTAATTTTTGCATTTCATCACTGGTTTCTGCCGAATTCAAATTAAAGAAAATGGTAGATACACGATCCAACTGCGGTCCGGCAAATTCCAAGGCCTCGATTGTATTCTCAAAAGTTGGACTTTGCGAGTTGTTTACTATCGCGTCGATATCTTTTTTAGTTACCTCAATACCTTCTTTAATAGCAGGTAAATAATCATCTAATTTAATTTGTGAAAAAGGAGCAGTATTGTGCTTTGTGTCAAAGTATTTTGTAAGAATATTCATTTGTGTGTGTATTTCGTCGATTTTATTTGTTGTATACCGAAATAATAATTATGTTTGGGCTGTAAACCAATAAAATAGGTTTTAAACATTCAATTTCAGGATTACAATATATAAAATTTAAATATTGATTTAACCCATATCGATATTTATGTTTGTGTTACTTAAAAGCTCCAAATACCACATTTAGGAGCTTTTTTTTGTTTTATACTTATTGTTTTAAATTTTCAGAAGCGGTTAAAACGGCTTGTTTTAAACTTTCTTTGTAAGCGATAATTTTGTCTAGTACTGCGGGATTGTGAGATCCGAGGATTTGTGCAGCCAAAATACCAGCATTTTTAGCACCATTCAAGGCTACTGTAGCTACAGGAACTCCACCTGGCATTTGTAATATGGATAGCACCGAATCCCAACCGTCAATAGAGTTGCTTGATTTTACCGGAACACCAATAACGGGTAACGGACTCATACTAGCAACCATACCCGGTAAGTGGGCTGCTCCGCCAGCACCAGCAATAATTACTGCAATTCCTCTCTTGTGTGCGTTTTGACTGAAATCAAATAATTTTTCCGGGGTTCTGTGTGCAGAAACGATATCTACTTCTGTTTCGATAGCAAAACTGTTTAATATGTCTATGGCTTCTTGCATGACTGGCATGTCAGAAATGCTTCCCATTACGATGGCTACTTTATTCATTGTGTGTTTTGTTTTTTGATTTGATTGTATGTAATCTTTTTTGAATTATTGACTAATCACCCTAATTGTATTCTTGACTTCCTCGGCAATTTTGCGGGCTTCCTTCATGTCTTCATTGATAATGGTTACATGGCCCATCTTACGAAACGGGCGGGTTTCGCGTTTGCCATAAATATGTGGAGTAACGCCAGGGATTTTCATAATCTTTTCAATGTTTTCATAGATTACTTGTCCTGTAAAGCCTTCAGCTCCAACTAAATTCACCATAATGCCCGCTACCTTACTTTCAGTACTTCCTAAAGGTAAATTTAAAATGGATCGTAAATGTTGTTCAAATTGTGAAGTATAACTGGCTTCAATACTGTAATGTCCTGAGTTATGAGGTCGAGGGGCTACTTCATTTACCAAAATTGCATCATCTTCGGTTTGGAACATTTCAACGGCCAATAACCCAACATGATTAAAAGCTTCCGAAACTTTTAAAGCAATTTCTTGTGCTTTTTCGGCTACTTTTTTACTGATTCTTGCTGGACAAATAGTGTATTCTACTTGGTTGGCTTCAGGATGGAATTCCATTTCAACTACCGGGTAGGTTTTGATTTCGCCCGATGGATTACGGGAAACAATCACTGCCAACTCATTTTTAAAAGGTACCATGTCTTCCGCAATACATTCAACGTCTGGTAAAGCAACCATGTCTATAGTTGAACGAACAATTTTTACACCGTTCCCATCATATCCAAACTGAGCACTTTTCCAAACAAAAGGAAAATTCAAGGTGTCATTTTCTAAGGCTTCATTTAAAGCATTCAAGTCTACAAAACGTTGATGTGCTGAGGTTGGGATTTTGTTCGCTACATAAAAATCTTTTTGTTTGCCTTTGTTTTGAATTAGGCGAAGTGTCTTTGGTGAAGGATAAACAGCTAACCCTTCTTCTTCCAATTTGTCTAAAGCATCTAAGTTTACATTTTCGATTTCGATGGTCAATACATCCACCATTTTGCCAAATTGATATACCGTGTCAAACTCCATTAAGCTTCCTTTGTAAAAAGCAGTACAGCCAAATTGTGCAGGTGCTTCATCACTGGGGTCAAGAACTAAAGTTTGAATGTCAAATTTTCGGGTTTCGGTCAGGAGCATTTTACCTAGTTGGCCTCCTCCTAGGATTCCTAATTTAAAATCAGAAGAAAAATATTTCATTGTGTTGTAGTTGTGTGTGGTGCAAAGATAGTATTTTTTAAAAAAAATAGGATCTTGACTTAAAGCTACAATGCAATACTATAGAAATAAAAAAAACCCGGAACGAATCCGGGTTTTCCAAATAAAAATATTGAGTTTTGGGGTGTAATTTTTTGTTTTTGTCGTTTTTTGGAACTACTGGTGGATTATATTTTGTATTTACAATCTATCCAAAAATCCAAAACTATTGTTGTTTGGATCTCTTGATGTAAAATTAAGGGAACTTGTATTATAATACTTACGGTTTTCCAGTGTATTTTGTTAAAATTTGCGATTTACTTATTTTATTTTTTTTAAAGTATTTCGTGCAGTCGCCTTGTATGCTGCAGTATGATGGGCATAATCTTGTTGTACAATAGTTTTTAATTCTTCATGAACCCAATCGTATTTTTTGCCCAAAACAAATAACGTTTTAATTGCGTAGGCTTTTGTAGCCACTTTTTCATCACGAATGAGCCAGTCCAGACACATCTCAATGATTTGGGTTTCCTGAAGTTGTGATAATGAAATCCCATTGGCGCGATGATTGCTTTTGGCCAGAAAAAGACAGATTTTAGCAGCTGGTCTAATGGCAGAATCATTTCTTAAATTTGGAATTGTTTCTAAAAATTGTTCGATGTAGGGTAAGAAGGCTTTTAGTTTTTTTTCACAAACCAATTCTAAAATCCAAAAGGCTTTGTGGTGGTTTTTGTCATTCAGATCAAAAGCAACTTCTGTTACTTCTTTCAAGTAGTCAGGGTTGCGAAGGGCTAAATTTCTATTCTTTTCGCGGTCTTTTCGATACGCGGCACAATTTTCAATTTTAATGTAAAAGTCTGATTTCATTGCTCAAAAATAATTAATTTCTGCATACTCAACTCTTTTATTATCTTTGCCCTTTATTTCTAAACACAACTATGGAAGTTAAATTACACGATAAGTATTTTGAGCCTTTTATTTCGGCACAAGAAATTGATTTTGCAATTGCCAATATGGCGAAGCAGATAGAGGATGATTTTCAAGATGAAGTTCCTGTTTTTATAGGTGTTTTGAATGGCTCTTTTATGGTGCTGTCCGATTTAATGAAGCATTATGATAGTCCATGTGAGGTATCTTTTGTTAAGATGTCTTCTTATGAAGGAACGGAGACTACAAATGAGGTAAAACAATTGATTGGTTTGAATCAGAATTTGGAGGGTCGAACCGTAATTATAGTTGAAGATATTGTGGATACCGGAAATACAATTGAAGAATTGAAGCATATTTTCAAAAGCCAGAATGTGAAGCATTTTAAAATTGCAACATTATTTTTAAAACCTGAAGCATATAAAAAAGATATTAAATTGGATTATGTTGGTATCAGAATTCCAAATAAATTCATTGTAGGCTTCGGATTGGATTATGACGGATTGGGAAGAAACCTGAAAGACGTTTACCAATTATCAAAATAAACAACATCACTTTTATATAACAATAAACCTTAAAAATTAGAATGATCAATATTGTTCTTTTCGGAAAACCAGGTGCAGGAAAAGGCACACAAGCAGAATTTTTAAAAGAAAAATACAACTTAACTCATTTGTCAACAGGTGATATTTTTCGTTTCAACATGAAAAACAACACCGCGCTTGGTATAGAAGCCAAAACGTATATCGATCGAGGAGATTTGGTTCCAGACAGTCTTACGATTAATATGTTACAAGATGAAGTAGATAAAAACCCGGGCTCAGCAGGATTTTTATTCGATGGTTTTCCAAGAACCTTAACTCAAGCAGATGCTTTGGATCAGTTTTTAGCATCGAAAGGACAATCAATCACCGCTACGATTGCCTTAGAAGCCGATGATGAAATATTGGTACAGCGCTTGTTGGAACGTGGGAAAACATCTGGTAGAGTTGACGATCAGGATGAAGAAAAAATAAGAAACCGTTATCAGGAATACAATGAAAAAACGGCTCCTTTGATGGATTACTACAAAGCACAAGATAAATTTTACGCAGTAAACGGAATAGGTACTATTGCTGAAATTACAGAACGATTGAGTGATGTAATTGAAAATTTGTAAATTAGTACAAACGAAAATCAAACAATAAACAATTGGAAATAGTCATAATTTTCTTGCTGATTTTACTCAATGGAGTTTTTTCCATGTCAGAAATCGCACTCATATCAGCAAGAAAGAATCGGTTAGAAACCGCTGCCAAAAAAGGCAATACGAGTGCAAAAACAGCTTTAGATTTGGCGAATTCGCCCAATAAGTTCCTTTCAACAGTTCAAATAGGGATCACGTTAATAGGTATTTTAACCGGTATCTATTCGGGAGAAAAGGTAACTGAAGATGTGAAATTATTTTTGAATGGTTTTACCGCTTTACAACCGTATTCTCAAAGTTTGTCCGTTGGAATTGTAGTGGTTATACTGACTTTCTTTTCCTTAGTATTAGGAGAATTATTGCCAAAACGTATTGGTTTAAATTACCCCGAAGCAATTGCAAAAGCAGTAGCGGTTCCAATGAAAATGGTGTCTATTGTGGCAGCTCCTTTTATTTGGTTGTTAACTATTTCTACAGAATTCATTTTAAATGTTTTCAAAATTAAACCTACTGCAGACGGTAAAGTAACCGAAGAAGAAATTAAAGCCATCATTAAAGAAGGAACTGAAGGTGGAGAAGTTCAAGAAATTGAACAGGATATCGTGGAACGCGTATTCCATATTGGTGATCGTAAAGTGAATTCATTGATGACACATCGTAAATCGGTAGTGTATTTGTCGCTGGAAGACGGTTTACAGGAAACTAAAGCGAAGGTGTTGGATGAATTGCATTCGGTGTATCCGGTATGTGATGACAATTTGGATAATATTACAGGTGTGGTTTTGCTGAAAGACTTGTTTTCAAGTTTCGAGAAAGGCAAGTTTGATTTGAAAGCCATTACCAAAGAACCGGTTTATTTTATAGAACATACTTCTGCTTACAAAGCATTGGAGATTTTTAAGAAGACCAAGGTGCATTATGCGTTTGTAACCGATGAATATGGAGTGTTGCAAGGTATTATCACGCTGAATGATATCTTGGAAGCTTTGGTGGGTGATGCCGCTGAGTTTTATGAAGAAGAGTTTCAGTTGATTGCCAGAGAAGATGGTACATGGTTAGTAGATGGTCATTATTCTTTGCATGATTTCTTAACGTATTTCGATATGGATGAATTGATCAATGATTATGAAGTGACTACAGTGAGCGGATTGATCATGACCGAGTTGTCGTATATCCCAAAAGTGGGTGAAAAACTCATTTGGAACAAAATGGAGTTGGAAGTAATTGACATGGACGGGATTAAAATTGATAAAGTTTTAGTGCGTTCACTGAAAGAGATAAATTAAAATAGATAAATAAAACAGCTTGTTGAAGTTGTTTGAAAATTGTTAAGGAGGGTAGAAGAATGACGGAAGGAAATTTCGTAGACTATGTGAAAATTTATGCTTCTTCCGGAAAAGGAGGGAAGGGATCTTCGCATCTACATAGAGAAAAATTTATTGAAAAAGGTGGGCCTGATGGAGGTGACGGAGGTCGCGGAGGTCACGTAATTCTAGTAGGTAACAAAAACTTATGGACGTTGTTCCATCTGAAGTTTTTGCGCCATGTAAAAGCAGGTCATGGTGGTGACGGAGGTAGTTCTCGAAGCACTGGACATGACGGTGAAGATAAATATATTGAAGTGCCGCTAGGAACTGTAGTGAAAGATAAAGATACGGATGAAGTATTGTTTGAAATTACAGAACATGGCGAGCAAAAGATATTGGTTAAAGGTGGAAAAGGTGGATTAGGAAACTGGCATTTCAGAAGTGCTACGAATCAGACACCTCGTTATGCACAACCAGGAATTCCTGGAGCAGAAATCGATATCATCTTAGAGTTGAAAGTTTTAGCAGATGTTGGCTTGGTTGGATTTCCTAATGCTGGGAAGTCAACCTTATTGTCGGTTTTAACCTCGGCTAAACCTAAAATTGCAGATTATCCGTTTACAACTTTAAAACCTAATTTAGGAATTGTGGCGTACAGAGATTTTCAATCGTTTGTAATTGCTGATATTCCTGGGATTATAGAAGGTGCCGCGGAAGGTAAAGGTTTAGGTCATTACTTCTTGCGTCATATCGAGCGTAATTCGACTTTGTTGTTTTTGATTCCTGCTGATGCGGATGATATCAAAGAACAATATGAAATTTTATTGGATGAGTTGCGTCGATACAATCCGGAAATGTTAGATAAGGACCGTTTGGTTGTCATTTCCAAATGTGATATGCTGGATGATGAATTGAAAGCAGAAATGAAAGCACAATTGGATAAAGAATTTAAAGGTATGCCGTATTTGTTTATTTCATCTGTAGCACAACAAGGGTTGCAGGAATTGAAAGACAAGTTATGGAAAATGTTAAATACAGAAGCATAAAAAAATCCCTCAATTGAGGGATTTTTTTATGCTTGATAGTCTTTTGACCTTTGTTCGGACAAATTGTACTTTGCTCTTTTATTGCGACCTGATTTGTCGTAGTTTTGCCAATCAAATAAACAAACAAATTAAAAATGAGAAAATTAGTAACACTGGTTTTTTGCTTTTCTTTTTTTGTATCAAATGCACAATTGTTTGATTTAATTAAGGATAAGGCAAAAGATAAAGCGCTGAATTTAGGTGGGGACAAAGCAGCGAAATTATTGACGAGACAAGCCATTACGACCAGTTTCAAAGACTGTGATGTAAAGAATGTGAAAGAAGTATCTTTCGGGAAGGATAAGAAATACAAAGAACTGTGTAATGAAAATTTTTCGGCGGAAGGTTTTCTTTTAAAGCCAGGCTTTTATTCCTTCAAGGCGAAAAGCTTTTGTTTGAAAGCGGGCACACACGGACCTAGTAAAGGTGATGGATATCTTTATGCGCCAGTGAAAGGGCCGAAAGAAGAAATTGTAATTGCAATTATCAAAAACTGGAAAGAGAATCCGAAAATTGAACAAAGCAAAGTGCAGTGTTTGCTATGGGCTATTATTGCACATACGAAATTCAAAAATCTTCCGATGGAACTTCAGGAAACGGCTATTAAGTTGTTGAGCAAAGCGCAAATTTTGGATTTGACCAATAAAGGGTTGGATTTCCTTCCACAGAGTGTAATGGATAAAGCTACTGCTGAATTGCCTAAGCCTGTTCGCTTGGTGATGGAGGCAGAAAATAGAATCAGAGAATTTTTTAACTCATCCAGTTCATACAATTATCAAGAAATTGAAAAGTTGGCGATGTTGGCTGGAATGAATAACGAACCGTCGGAAATTGAAAGAGGCACTTGGGGACTTCATCCTAAAGGGTATTATATTGCCTATTTGCCAAACGGTTATTCCTCTGTGGAAGTGCATATTTATGTGCCGGATACGGTTAAAGAAGTGTATTACCTTCCTTCAGATGATGTAGCAGTACCCGCTTCCACAGGAAGTCAGCGTCTTGCCATCAGTGATATGACCTATTGTGGTACCAAATAATAAATTAAAAGCATCCTGAGAAGGGTGCTTTTTTGTTTGGTGTAAATTGTAATTCCCAATATGACTTTACGTTGAGCCTTGTGTGTTTAACGTTAGGGCATGTGTAAAGAGTGTTGAGCCATGTGTAAAAGGTGTTAGGCCTTGTGTAAAGCTTGTTAGGTTTTATGTAAATATTGTTAGGCCTTGTGTAAAGCTTGTTAGGCTTTGTGTAAAGCTTGTTAGGTTTTATGTAAATATTGTTAGGTCTTGAGCAAAGTTTGTTAGGCTTTGTGTAAAGCTTGTTAGGTTTAATGTAAATGTTGTTAGGTCTTGAGTAAAGTTTGTTAGGCTTTGTGTAAAGTTTGTTAAGCCTTGTGCAACTTTTCTGGTTTAATGAATAGCATTTTTTTCGCTCACCGGATCCCTTTATTTGCTAAATCACATCATGATAAAAGGTTTTGGATGTTGTACAGAATGAAAATTGTATAATGTATTGTTTCATAAACGGTTGAATGCTTTTTTGTATTGATTGAAAACGTTAAAGTTATCTTAACAAAAAGGTAAAATGGAAGGTAAAATTTTCTAAAAATGGCCAAATCACCTATATTCGCACCACTAAAACTAAATTTTATTATGAAAAAATTACTTTTATCTCTAATCGTTTCGATTATGCTTGTTCCTTCAAGTGTAAAAGCAGACGAGGGAATGTGGTTTTTGATGTTCATTGAGCGTTTGAATCACAGAGATATGCAAAAAATGGGTCTTCAGTTAACCGCTGAGGAAATTTACAGCATCAACAACCACAGTTTAAAAGATGCTATTGTACAATTCAATGGTGGATGTACTGCTGAATTGATCTCTAAAGACGGATTGGTATTAACGAACCACCACTGTGGATACGATGCCATTGCCGAATTGTCTACCGCAGAGAAAAACCACTTGAAAAATGGTTTCTGGGCTGGTTCAAGAAAAGAAGAAATCAAACCATCAAGCTTATTTGTACGTTTCTTCGTTCGTATGGACGATTGTTCAAAACGTATTTTAGGTGTGGTGAATGATAAAATGACAGAAGCTGAGCGTGAAAAAGCAATCAATGCTGAAATCGCTAAAATCGAAAAAGAAAACAACGAAGGAGGGAAATATGTAGTTTCTGTTCGTCCTTTCTTTCAAGGAAACGAATACTACTATTTCGTTTACCAAGATTATAAAGATGTTCGTTTAGTTGGAACTCCGCCAGAAAGCTTAGGTAAATTTGGTGGTGATACTGACAACTGGGAATGGCCACGTCACACTGCAGATTTCTCGATGTTCCGTATCTATGGAGATGCTAATGGAAATCCAGCTGATTATTCAGAGAACAATGTTCCTTTAAAGCCGAAACATTATTTACCTGTTAATTTAGGTGGTGTTAAAGAAAATGATTATGCTATGATTTTAGGTTATCCTGGACGTACTAACCGTTGGATGCCTGCAGGAGGTATTGAGCAAAACGTGAAGTTTGCTTACCCTGCTTGGGTTGAAGGTGCAAAAGTGGGTATGGATAACATGAAGAAATACATGAACCAAAGCGATGCTTTGAACTTGATTTATGCTTCTAAATTTGCTTCAACAGCAAACTACTGGAAAAACCGTCAAGGGATGATTGATGCTTTGAGCAAATTTGGTACTGCTAAAACAAAGGCAGCACAAGAAGCTAAATTCAATGCTTGGGCTAACAAACCTGAGAACAAAGCGAAGTATGGTGATGTTGTTGCTACAATCAATAACTTCTATAAGTTGACGAATGAGAAATCACGTCATGATAACTACATGAACCAGTTGTTCAGAACAACAGCTTATGGTCCTGTGGCAAGAACTTTAGGAAAACAATTAGAGAACTATGCAAAAGCAGATCCTGCGAAACGTGCTCAAATGGCTCCTGCTATCTTAGAAATGGCTGATGCCATGTTCAAAGAATTACACATTCCAGCTGAGAAAGATATTTTAGCAGCACAATTGAAATTGTATTCTACTAAATCTACAGGTTATGCAATTGCTCCTTTAGTGGAGAAAATTGGTAAAGAAAACAATGGTGACTTCACGAAGTATGTAAATGCTGCTTTTGACTTGAGTATCTTTACTTCAAAAGAAAGAATCAAAGCATTCTTGGATTTACCAAGTGAAGCTTTATTGACAAACGATCCATTATATGTGTTGTCAAATGATATGTTAACGCACTTTGCTTCTAAATCGGATGCAATTGCTAAGGCACAAAACGATTACGGAGCAGCTTTCCGTAAGTTAGTTGAAGGATTAAGAGAATCTAAAATTGGTTCTATCAAATATCCGGATGCGAACTCGACTTTACGTTTAACATATGGTAAAGTTCGTTCATTACCTGCTGACAAGCGTAATGATGCAAAAGTGAACAACTACACTACATTATCAGGACAAGTGAAAAAATACAAAAAAGGGGATGCTGAATTCGACTTACCTGCACGTATTTTAGAAATGAACCAAAACAAAGAATTTGGTCGTTATGCTGATAAAGACGGTACATTACACGTAAACTTCTTGACGGATAATGATATTACAGGTGGTAACTCTGGTTCACCGGTATTGAACGGAAAAGGAGAGTTAATCGGTTTGGCTTTCGACGGAAACATTGAAGCTATGGCTGGTGACGTTATCTTTGATAAAAACTTACAAAGAACGATCAACGTTGATATTCGTTATGTGTTATGGGTAATTGAGAACTTCTCAGGAGCAAAACACATTGTTGACGAAATGACATTGGTGAAATAATAATCCATCGGATTAAAAATATACAAACCGGGTTCTATTTGAATCCGGTTTTTTTATGGTCTTTATGTATCTTTACGCTAGTATTAGATCATGAAGAAATTTTTATTTTTAGGCTTACTTCTTTTTTTATTCTCTTGTGAGAGTAAAGACGCACCATCGGTATCGTTTTATTATTGGAAAACTTTTTTCAAGCTTACTTCGAAAGAGCAGCAGGTAGTACAGACTAATGAAGTTCAAAAACTGTATGTGCGTTATTTTGATGTGAAGTTAGAAAGCGGAAAACCTTTTCCGGTAGCGCCTATTCATTTTGATACAGCAAAACCCAAAATCGAAATCATTCCTGTTGTGTTTATTAAGAACGAAGTCTTTTTGGATAAGCGTTTAGATGTACAAGATTTGGCCATGAAAATTGTGCGATTGGTGGATCAGATCAATGCCAAAAACCGTATTGAAAACCATGAGATTCAAATAGATTGCGATTGGTCATTACAAAGTAGGGATTTGTTTATGCGCTTTCTTCACCAATTAAAAAAGCAGTATCCTAAAACAATTTCGGCAACGATTCGTTTACACCAAGTAAAGTATTTTAAAGAAACCAAGATTCCACCTGTGGATTACGGAGTTTTGATGTTTTATAATATGGGAGAACTGAAGGCTGAAGAAGACAATTCTATTTATGATAAATCGATTGCGGAACGCTATCTACCGTCGTTGAAAAAGTATCCGTTGGATTTGAAAGTCGCTTTACCGGTGTTTTCCTGGATAGTGCATAGCAGAAATGGTCAAATTGTGAATTTGATTGCTAAAATTGATGCTTTGGAATTTCAAAATAATGCTACTTTTGAATGGAAAGAAAATAAGGCAGTACTAAAGGACGATGTAATCACTAAAGGATTCTTTTTTAAAAAAGGGGACCAACTCAAAATCGAAGCGATTCAGGAGGAGGATTTAGAAGAGATGGTTGATTTGTTGCGAAAGTATATGCCGAAAAAACCAAAAGAAATCATTTATTATGATTTGGATCAAAATAATTTTAACAAACTAACGAATGACACTTTTTTCAAAACCTGTAACGCTGATTTTTAGTTCGATTGCCATTGTTGCTACGACCATTTTCTCATTGTGTTCTGATGGTAAATGGGGTGAATGGGATTGGTTTGAGAGTAGTTCCAACTTTGCTCCAGAAGCTTATGTTGAAGATGACTCTTATGAGCAATTGTTTTATAGTACCAATATGTTTTATGGTGACAATTGGTATGACAATGCACATTCTACTCGATTTGGAAGTTCGGTTGTTTACGACTGGAAAAATTATTTAAACAATAAAATCAGTGCAAAGGAGTTGGAATATTTTATTCTGAATGATTCGGCTATCACCGATCTTAAGCAGATAACCCAATTGATTTCCGGAAACAAGCAAGACAAGAAATGGTCGGTGAAATACAATCTGAAAGACGATAAAATCCGTAAGTTTTTTACGTTTATGAATTTGTCAAGATCCTTGGAAAAATATACCAACAATCAGGCCTCTTGGAATTATGATACAGACAGCATGGATCCTATGAATTACATGACTGTTGAACAAGCGAAGAAAATAGAAAATATTTATACTATTGCTAAAGACCCATTTCTAAAAAGTCGCTATTGGTTTTTAACGATGAAATCCTATTTCTATAGTCAAGATCCTAATCAAACTACACTTTTCTATACGAAGTCACAAGCCAATAAGGAACGTGATGAATTGTATTACAGAGGGTTGTCCTATGTTGCGGGAGTAATGTATAAGAACAAAGACTATGCGCGATCTAATTTTATGTACAGTCTGGTTTTTGATAAATGTCCAAAACTTCGTGTAGTTGCGACCTATTGTTTTCATCCGCAAGAAGATAAAGACTTTCAACAATCGTTGGCTATGGCAAAAAACAACAGCCAAAAAGCATCACTATGGGCTTTGTATGGGTATTATGCTGATGAAGTAAAGGCTATTAATGAGATTTATACGTTGGATCCTAAAAACGCACATTTGGATTATTTAGTAACACGGGCGGTGAATAAGGAAGAAAGTAAACTCAATACTTGGGAATGGGGAGGTAGTTACGGCAATAAAACTACTTTTAAAAGTCAAGGTTTGGATGCGAAGTTATATCAGTTAGTAGTCGAAATTGCCAATGCAAACAATACAAAATCTCCTCATTTGTGGAATACAGTGGCAGGTTATTTGGAGGTTATTAAAGGGAATAACAGTGTTGCGGCTAATTATTTTGAACAAGCCGAAAAAAATAATCCCAATACAACTGTAGCAAGAGAACAGTTACGATTGTTTAAGATTTTCAATCTTTTGGCTTCGATTAAGAAAATGGATACTGCTGCGGAAAATAAACTACTTCCGGAATTGCAATGGTTGTATGAACTTAATGGGAAAGTGTCATCGAGTTCTGTGCTTCGTTCGACTTTTTTAACCAATTGGTCGCGCAATTATATCGCTGAGTTGTACAAGAAACAAGGAAATTTGGTAATGGCTGAATTGTTTTACAGAGAAAAAGAGTTCTACTTGAATCCGGAGCGTACCCAAAAAATGCAAGATTATTTGTCTAAAACATCGCTTACAAGCTGGGATAAAATGGCACAATCGCTTTATAGTGTTACTCTGGAGGATATCTATGAATTTAAAGCCATAAAGTTGGCCTATAAAAATCAATTACCTCAGGCTATTGCCGAAATGGAAAAGGCTACGAAAAACAAAGAAGTCGTTTTATATGGCAATCCCTTCAATGGCAATATTAAAGATTGTAACGATTGTGATCATGTCGCTTATCAAAAAACGAAGTATACTAAAATTGCTTTCTTGAAGAAACTGGTAGAGATACAAGGAGGACTTACGTCTACTTCGGGCAATGACAAATACAATAA
The DNA here is from genome assembly GCF_042653365.1 of Flavobacterium sp. GCM10023249. Classification (NCBI taxonomy): domain Bacteria; kingdom Pseudomonadati; phylum Bacteroidota; class Flavobacteriia; order Flavobacteriales; family Flavobacteriaceae; genus Flavobacterium; species Flavobacterium sp. GCM10023249. The sequence continues at coordinate 720,025 of NZ_JBHSHZ010000009.1, read as the reverse complement.
TGCGTTATTGTTGGGAAATGCCTTCTATAACATGTCGTATTATGGTAATGCGCGATTGTTTTACGATAATAAAATCATTGATCAGTACGGTAATTATAATGACTTTATTTCCGATGTATATCAGGAAATGTTGTCTAGTAATACATTAAGCCAGGAATACTATCAAATGGCTTTTGATGCAGCAACAAATGATGAACAAAAAGCCAAAGCGGTATACATGCTCACTAAAATTGAAAGGAATGCATTCTACAAAACTCCAGTATACAAGCCATGGGAAGTAGATTATATCGTATTCAACGGTTATAAAAAATTGATAAAGAATTATTCCAAAACTAAATATTATCAGGAAGTAATTAGAGAATGTGGGTATTTTAATAATGTAGCTGGTAGGTAATGAAGAATTTTAATATCTTTTTAGTCTTATTTTCTCAAATTATTGTTGCGCAGACTAATTTTGAAAAAGCCGAGAAATTGTTCCAGCAAAAACAATTCGATCAGGCAAAACCTTTATTGGAAAACGAATATAAGAACAAACCCAACGATGCTAAAGTAGTGGAGTATTTGGGGGACATTGCAGGACATCAGAAACAATGGGATAATGCGTTGTTTTATTATACCAAGTTAAGAGACAAAAATCCTAAATCGGCCAATTATCAATTCAAGTACGGAGGCGCTCTAGGAATGAAAGCTAAAAACAGTAATAAGTTTAAAGCTTTGGGTATGATCGATGATGTTAAAGAAGCATTTGAAACAGCTGCGAAACTGGATTCCAAACATATTGAATGCCGCTGGGCTTTGGTGGTACTGTATATTGAATTGCCTGGGATTATTGGTGGAAGCGAATCGAAAGCGCAAAAATATGCGAACGAATTATTGACCTTGTCTAAAGTAGACGGGTATTTGGCAAAAGGGTATATTGATGTCTATTTCAAACGGTTCGATAAAGCCGAAGTCAATTATAAAAAAGCACATGAAATAGGTCATTCTAAAATCACATTTGAAAAGCTATATGATTTATATTTGAACAAGCTTAAGAATAAAGAAAAAGCACAAAAATTAAAAACCGACTTTAGTTAAGTCGGTTTTTTTGTTTTGTTATTCAGTTACTTTAATTTTTGTAGAGGTGGAATGCGTGCTGAATTCTGGAGCATACATACTTTGGAGTGTAGCAATACCGTTATTGAAAATTCCCTGATTATTTACTCTTACATCGTATTCCAAAACGTACGTTCCTTTTTTGATGTTATCGAAGAAGAAATGAGTGGCAATATCTTTGGTACTTCTGTAATAACTCAATCCATCTTGGTATTTGTACTCAGAAATGACATCTAGAGGTTCAAAACAGGAAGCTCTTAAATCTTTAAGATGAACAAATTCCAAATCATTATCGGTTTTGATAATCAAGCGGAAAGTGATGACATCTCCTAATGTCAATTTTTGATCTTTGATCGGGATTAATTTTTCACCCTGACTGTCTTTGACTTTCTTGAAAACGTCTTTTTGAATGCTTAAACCTGATTTTGAATCGGTTTTAATGTTTTCGAGGTTTTCAAAATACTGCCAATAAGCACCACCAAAGCCAGGCACTTCCGATTTGTTTTCTACCGTAATAGAAGCCATTTCTTTGTTTGTTTCTTCCGCCTTCCAGTTTAATTTAATATAACCCGTAGCAGTTTCTTTTTCTTTTTCAGTTAGTTTCTGTTGCAATATTTTTTCATCTCCGATTTTAAAAACTGTATTGTTTTTTGCTTCCAACCAATTAGTTCCGGAAAGTAATAAAGCATAGATAGCTTCGGTTGTTGCTTTTGTGGTAGCCCAACTATTGGTTTGTTTGTTTTTGATGAGCCAAACTTTTAAAGCATCAATAGTGTTTTTATCATTTTCGATTTCAGAAAATGCTTCGATGATCAGAACTTGTGTTTCAATTGGAGATTCGTACCAGTTGAAACTGTTTTTATTAGCTATCCAATACATTCCTTTTTCAGTGTCATGTGAGGCTGTTTCTTTGAAATGTGTGATAATTTTTTTTGCCCATTCTTTTTCTCCGAAGCGGTTGAAGATAAGAGCCATTTGTGCTTTTTGATACAAATTGTATTCCAACCAATTGGTTTTTAAACCGACTAGCTGATTTTCGATAGCTTTTTTATTTATATCATTAAGCGGATGTGATTTTGAGTAAAAGCTTCTGGTGTATAGATAATGCAAATCGATTGGATTGCAATTTGAACCAATTTTTCTGTTTTTTGATGAGTCGGTAAACTGTTTGTCAATGTAGGGAATTCCAGTAGCGATAATTCCTTCAAAAGAGGCCTGTGAATTAGGAAACATAGCATTCAAATGACCAATTCCCGAAAGAATATGCTGTGTAATAAACAGGTTTTCGCTTCCGCCATCAAACCATACAAATCCTCCTGAGATTGACTGTTTCTCTTTTAACTTTTTACTGATTTCATCCGATGAATCTTTTAGTTTTTTCAAATCAAATAAATACGCCAAATGTTTGTTTTTTGCTTCTTCATCAGCATCCAATAACCAAGGTGTTTCCTGTAAAATAACCGATTTCAGCTCTTCGTTCATTTCCAATCGAGATTTTTTATTCTCATTTTTCCAAGATTCGAAGAGTTCGGCAATTTTAGGATTGCTATTAATGATTTGAGACGCAATGAAGTTAGCAAAATATCGAGCGAAGGTTTGTTCGGCACATTCGTGTTCGTATTCCATTAAATAAGGTAATGACTGTAAGGCAAACCAAGTTGGATTTGAAGTATACTCAAAAGTGAACAAATGATTTTTTAATGTTTTTGAATTGTTGTTTTTTAGGTTGTCAAAAGTGAATTCCTTTTTTGTTTTTTCTCTTACCCAAATTGGTAGGGATTCGGTTACCAGAATTTTATTGGTTAGTACCGGAATTATATTTTCTTCCCCATCACTGAAATTTCCTGATTTGGCCACTATTTTATATTGTATTCTCTGGGCGCCTTCGGGAATGGTTATCATCCATTTTACGGCGACACTTTCTTTTGGTTTGCAGATGAAATTTTTAGCATTGTCAGTATTCAGACATCGAACATCAATAGTATTTCCGGTTGCTGCATCCATTAATTGCAGCATCGCCGTCCCTGATTTAGCTTCATTAGTCATGTTAACCACTTTTGCAGATAATGTTATGGTGTCATTTTCACGGAAGAAACGTGGCATATTGGGCATGACCATTACTTCTTTTTGGGAAATGATTTCGGTTTCAAAATAACCTACTTCCGCATTTTTGTTATGACCAAATAATCGCAGTCTCCATTTTGTTAAGGATTCCGGAGTAGTAAAGTTAAAACTGATTTTACCATCTGTATCCGTTTTCAAATGCGGGTAGAAGAAAGCGGTTTCATTGAAATTCTTTCTTGCTTTTACCTTTTCCAAGTCTTTTAAGGCAGTTTTGGTACTAATCAAAATAACTCCGTTTTTACCTTTTTCACCATACAGATTAGTAGCTTCTTTTTCCGTTAAAATGGTTATGGATGTGATATCATCCTGCGGGATTTTTTTCAGTGTTGCCAAATCTTGTATTTCACCATCAATAATAATTAAAGCTTTTTCATTTTGATTAAGAGATGATGATCCATGTTGTAGTTCCTCAGTATGTACAGTCGAGTATGAGGAAGTAACTGCGGATTTTTTTCTCATTACGCCTTCTTCATCTTCATCGTACTCGTAAAGTCTCTTTTTGTATTCATTAAATAATCGTATGTCTTTATCATTTTTTGCTACAACAATGATGTTAGGGTTGAATACCTGTTCATTTTTTTTATATCCCACAGAAGTAATTACCATTTCTTTTAATTGCTGTGTGTTTTCTTGTAAAACGGTATTAATAACATTAGCGCTTCCCACTGTTTTAACAACATCAATCATTCCCATAAACGAATACACTAACTTTTCTCCTTCTTTTGCAAAAATGCTGTATGCTCCGTCAAAGTCGGTTTGCACACCTCGATTAGTTCCTTCAACTACAACATTAGCGCCGGGAATAGTTCCGGTTGCATCAGAAACAATACCTGTAATTTGCTTAGAACCATCGGGTAAGTTACTTAATTTGATGATGTCTTTGTAGTATTTTCCTTTGATAAGACTATTGGAGTTCAAGAAATTAAAGCCAAACCAATTTAATTTTGGCTGAATGTTGAATTTGTAGTAATATGTTTTTTTAGATTCAGAATGAAAATCCATCTCTACTTTATCGCGACCCCAACTCCTGATATAAGGATAGCTAGGTGGATTGAAGTAATTATGAAAGTATGGAAATTCCCAAGATCCTTTCGCAAATTGATCCAGTGAAGTGTCGTACATTGAGGCCAATACTTCCGTTTCGAGTTTGTTGTCTTCTATTTTGAATGACCAATTTTCATTGCTTCCTGGTTCGATTTTGTTTCTGAAGGAAAGTACATCAAAATCAATATACTTTTGGAATGTTTTTTTTGAAATGGTTATCTCTTCAGAATATTTTCCATTTTCCCATAATGCAGAAAAATGGAAAGAATTATTTTTTTTATTATTTGATTTTGAAGTGGTATAAAAACCTTTCCCGTTTTTAATTTCTACAATTTTGATTTCGTCAAGAGTCAATCCTATGTACTTTCTAACAGTGATGTAGAGTTGTGGTAAAACTGAATAGAATTCGAAGGCAACTTTGTCTTTTGATTCTATATTTACTCTTTTGTATGTGAAAACTTCAGATGCTGATTGAGGTTTGTCAATTGATTTCATTTCAAAAGTTTTACTGGTTTCAATCCAGTTACCTTTACTGTCTGCTGCTTTTGCAACAATAATATATTCACCTGTGTCTAAATTTTCAAGAAGGATTTTGTGATTTTCTTTGGTGTTGAATGGAATGGTTTTAACCAGAATCCTATTCTTGGCGCGAATTACTGAATCATTGGAATAAAAATCATTGTAAAAGCGCCGTGCGCTGTCTTCATTGTCATAAGGTTCATGTGGAAATAACTTTTCGAATTCCGATCTCGGAATTATAGGAACAGAAGGAGTATCAAACTGTCTCTCTTTTAGATAATGTTTTTTTGTAATTCTGAAAATTTGCAATTCCCCTTTAGTATCAACAGAGTAGTTATTATATGTAGTTGCTTCTAACTTTATACTGTTTTTGTTTTCTTTATAAAGTCCTCCATAAGGTTTGTTGTTTTCATTGAAAACAAAGTCGATGCCGAGTTTTAATGTTTTCTGGTTTACATCAACCGTTGCGGTACTGCTTTGAGTTTCTCCGTTACTGTCAATTACATCAACATCAATATTGAAAAGGATGTTGTCAATGTTGTTATTTCGAAATTCGCTATCAGTAGCGTTGAACGCTATGCTAAATTCGCCATTTTTGTCTGTTTTGGTTTCTTTTATAATGTTTGCTTTTGAACTTGTAAATTGTTGATCAGTTGTTTTTATCTTTTTACTGATAATGTATTTAACTGTTGCATTGGTAATATTGTTTCCGGCTAATGATTTTGCACGGCCAGTTACTTTTACGGTGTCGCCAATTGTATAATTTTCTTTTATAGTATCAAATTTGATTTCAAAGCTTGGACGTTTGTATTCTTCCACTTTAAAACTGAGCTCTTCATGATCAAATATTGAGCTTAATTCATCCCATATTGCGTGTTCCTCTTTTTTCGTGTCATAATATAATGTGTCTTTAGTTACATCATCAGGTTCGTCCAGATCAATCGAAAACCTTCCTGTTATGCAATTTTTTGGAATGTCAAATTCTCCAGAAAAAGATCCGAATTCATTCGTCTGAATGTCGAATTCTTTTAAGGTTTTCCCTGAAGCATCGTCAATAGTTACATGAATCGTTAATTGAGGAATCGTACTTTTAATATTCTTTTTGTTCTGAAAGAGAATGACTTTGAAATATGCTTTTTGACCAGGACGATAAATAGCTCTGTCTAGGTATATTTTGGACACGATCTTACGGTTGTCCTCTGAACTATTGTAGGAATAAGGAACTGTAAACTGCTCGTAAACTTGAACCAAAGTGTCCTTTTTTTGTGTAAAATAGATGTACGAGTCTGGGCTTTTTTTCTCCTGCTTTTTTTGGTTTAGTACTGCTTTTCCATTCTTATCTGTTTTTGTGGTAGCATATAAAGTTTTTACCAATGCATTATTTAAAGGTTTTCCGGTTTTCTTATCTAATAAAAAGAAATGTTCTTGTTTGCTGTTACCATCCTTAATATAATCAATATTGGTGACTTGTAATAATGTTGCATTTGTGTTTAGTACCATTTCGCCTTCTTTGTCAGTGTCTTCGGCTATAATAAGGTAATGTCCAACCGGCATTTGATCCAATAGAATTTCTGTTGAATATTTACAGTAGTCTTTTTTATCCGGTAGCGAATGTGTTGAATATTTGAAAGGTTTTTTATTTTTCGTACTTGCAATTAAAGTATCTTTTGTTTTTTGATCGAATTTAATGTACTGGTCTGCACTAATTTTGAAATACGATAATTTGATATTGTTGACATTTCGGAAGCTAATAAATGCGCGGCTGTTTTCGTTGGCATATGTCTTCTTATTCAAAGAAATTGAAAGTTCTTTGGCTAAAATTTTCTGTCTTTCCATTTGAGCTTCCGAAATGATATAGTCATCCACTTTGGAATTGATAACAGAATCCAGAATGCTTAAAGCATGGCTGTTTTTTTTAGGATCTTCCCTAAGTATTACTGCTCTGTTTATTTTAAGACACTGTTTTAAGTTGTTGTTTGTTGTGTTGTTTTCAAGATTTCTTGTAACTGTAGTAAATAAAGTTTTGTCAGGAAAGACAGTATTGATGGCTTTAAAGCGATCGTACTTTGCCGATTCGATAAGTGATTTGTTGTTTGTTAAATAGTATTTTTCCTTTCTTTGAAGAATTTTTAGAAACATTTCTAAATTGAGTGTGAGATTTGAAAAATTCATGTTTACAAATTTTTCAGAATCTCCATAAAAGCTGGCAATTAGCTCAGGCTCTTTTGGGAGTTTTTCTTTTTCGTGCCAATCATTACACTTTCTCAAATAGTAACTTTGGATTTCTTTACTGAGGAAATCGTAAAGTGAATATTGTTTCGCGTCGTTGAAAGACGAAATTTCAAGAATGTCTTTGTATTCGTTTATGTATTTGTTTCTTAGAAGTGTTTCGTTTTCCAACGCTTTTGAAAAACTTGCATTTATTTCAGTGAAAAAATCTTCCGCGGACCAGGTTTCGAGATCCGTATTTTTCTCTGTAACTGATTTTCTTTGCTTAATCTTATAATCATAGTATTGGTAATAATCTTTTAAGATAGTGCCGTAAATATAATGCAATATCGATTTTGAGGCAGGGGAAACCACTTTGATTTCATTTTGTAAAGTTGTTAATGTGATTTGTTCTGCCTTTTCATCAAAAACCTGTCTGAATTTAGAGGTGTAAAAGAAGCACTTGATAATTTGCGGTTCATTTTTGGCTTTCTTGGCCTGTGCATAAATTTCAAGTACTTTCTTGTTGGCTGTTTCGGTTTTACCTTCTAGTTCATTTTGAATTACAACATTCCAATCGGAAGCATAATCCTGTGCAAATACATTGAAAGAGAATAAAAAGGCAGATAAAAATAAAAGTAATCGCATATGTTTTGTTTATATCTATAGAGGATTTTTTTCCTCAAAGGGTTGGGACTGTTTTGATTTTTTGCAAAGCTACTTTGAAAATAATTCTCGCTAGTAGATTTGCATCCGAAATATTTCATAAAATCACTTTATCCGTTATCTTTGAGCAAGTAAAGTTTAAGGCTGTAAATAATTAATAACCAAATCACGAATACTAGATAGATTTCATGAGAACTCACTTCATAGCCATTGGCGGCGCCGCTATGCATAATTTAGCATTGGCATTACACTATAAAGGATATCACGTAACCGGTAGCGATGATGCTATTTTTGAACCTTCAAGATCAAGATTGGCAAATAAAGGGTTGTTGCCAGAGATATTAGGATGGTTTCCGGAAAAAATTACAGCAGATATTGAGGCTGTTATTCTAGGGATGCATGCTAAAGCAGACAATCCCGAACTATTGAAAGCACAAGAGCTAGGATTGAGGATTTATTCGTATCCTGAATTTTTATACGAACAGTCCAAGAATAAAACTCGTGTGGTTATTGGTGGTTCACACGGGAAAACAACCATTACTTCGATGATTCTTCATGTAATGCACTACCACAATATCGAGGTCGATTATATGGTGGGAGCACAGTTGGAAGGTTTCGATACGATGGTGCATCTAACAGAAGATAATGATTTCATTGTCTTGGAAGGAGATGAGTATTTGTCTTCCCCAATAGATAGAAGACCGAAGTTTCATTTGTACCAGCCTAATATCGCTTTGATTTCAGGAATTGCCTGGGATCATATTAACGTGTTTCCAACGTATGAAAACTACGTAGAACAGTTTGAAATTTTTATTCAAAAGATTACTAACGGAGGAATTTTGGTTTACAACGAAAACGATCCGGAAGTAAAACGCGTTGCAGAGAAAGCCGAAAATCCAATTCGTAAAATTGGATACCATACAGCAGAATACACTGTGCAAAACGGAGTGACATTATTAGCTACACCTGAAGGGCCGATGCCAATTGAAGTTTTCGGTGCGCATAATTTAAATAATTTGGCCGGTGCGAAATGGATTTGCCAAAACATGGGCGTCGATGAAGCGGATTTTTATGAAGCTATCGCTAGTTTCAAAGGAGCTTCGAAACGTTTGGAAAAAATTGCCGAGAGTTCTAATAAAGTGGCTTATAAAGATTTTGCCCATTCGCCGAGTAAGGTGGCTGCAACCACAAAAGCGGTGAAAGAACAATATCCTGATCGTACATTAGTAGCTTGTTTGGAATTGCATACTTACAGTAGTTTGAATGCTGAATTTTTGAAAGAATACGAAGGCGCTCTAGATCATGCAGATGTTGCCGTGGTATTCTATTCTCCGGATGCAGTTAAAATCAAACAATTGGAAGAAGTGACTTACGAACAGATTGCAAAAGCATTCAAACGGGATAATTTGGTGATTTATACCAATCCAGCCGAATTCAAACAGTTTTTATTTAGTCATAATTTTGATAATTCAGCTTTGCTTTTGATGAGTTCAGGAAATTATGGCGGATTGAACTTTGATGAAGTTAAGGGTTTGATTGGCTAATGGCAACCTTTTTTGAGTTGCTTTTTGAGCTTTTATCATTTTCAGGTTCTTTTTCTGATTTGTATTTAAAGAGGAAAATAGAAGTTTTTACAGATAAAACAGAATATAAAGGAACAAGGATTCTAGCTTTTTTGTCATTTTCCACGCTACTTTTATTTTATTTGGCTTTAGTCGTATTGTTGATTTACATTTTACAAAAATTATTTAGTTCTGATACTTAAAGTGCCCAACAATTTTATCAATAAAGAGACAGTCGTCCAATAGTTGTCCGTATCCCATATTATGAACAATTAATGGACGCTTGCCGTCTTGCGATCGTAAGTGCGTGACAATTCCGATATGGGTTAACTCATCATCAATTATCCAACTTACAATTTCACCCGGTTTATAATCATCCGGATTGTCTGAGATGGCCAATTTTGTGCCTTTTCTTCTGAAAAAAGTTTCAAGATTTGGCACTCTCCTGTGGTCAATATTGGTGTCGGTTTTTTTCAATCCCCATTTTTTTAAATTAGGGTACAATTTGAAATTCGCTACCATATCCTCATGTACTTCTTTCTGTAAATCGATATTGAGTTTGCGGTATGCTCTGATAATAACATCGGTACATACTCCTGTTTTTGCGGGTACGTCGCCATTTGGGTATTTTATGCGAACATAGTCAGGTGTGTATACTACTTCAGGATCAATTATAGATACTGCTGCAATGGAGAGTTCTTCATAAAAATCGGTTGTTTTACTTTCGGTTTTAATTGAAGGCAGATGGCTTGCTGATGTTGGTTTTTCTTCCTTTTTAGAATCGAAATTAGTCAACGTTAAACATAAAGCAATTAAACAGCAATATTTGTACATAGTATTTTGTGTTGAATTTATCTAACGCAACTTACAAATGTTTTATTTTGAATTGTTTCAGAAAATAAGTTTCTTTACCTTTTAAGCCAAGAAATTATGTATACGCCAATTAATCAGTGGGCCGAAGACGATCGCCCACGTGAAAAATTCCTTCTCAAAGGAAAATCTACTTTATCAGATTCTGAATTACTAGCCATTCTTATTGGTTCCGGTTCCCGAAATGAAAGTGCCGTGCAATTATGCCAACGCATTTTAGCTTCGGTGAATAACAATCTTAGTCATTTGGGAAAACAATCCGTGCAACAATTAATCCAGTTCAAAGGAATTGGCGAGGCCAAAGCTATTACTATTGCAGCAGCTTTGGAATTGGGTAGGCGTCGGAGAGATGAAACTGCTTTGGAACTTTCTAAAATTACTTCCAGTAAAGCTGTTTTCGAATTGATGCAACCTATTATTGGTGAATTACCTCATGAAGAATTTTGGGTTTTGTATCTTAATAATTCGAATAAAGTTATTTACAAATCGCAAATCAGTAAAGGCGGAATTACCGGAACTGTAGTTGATACCCGTTTGGTTTTTAAAATGGCTTTGGAGCATCATGCCACTTCAGTAGTTTTAGTTCATAATCATCCGTCCGGAAAATTACAAGCAAGTGAAGCAGACAAGCAAATCACCAAAAAATTGATTGAAGCAGGAAAACACCTCGATATTTTAGTGTTGGATCATATTATTGTCACCGAAAAGAGTTATTTTAGCTTCGCCGATGAAGGCCTATTGTAAAAAATGATTGTCACTAAAAATCTTTCTTTTTCTTATAAGAACGAAATTCGGTTTGAGTTTCCGGATATCGTTTGCAATGCTTCCGAATCAGTATTGATTACTGGGAATTCAGGAGTAGGTAAGACTACATTGTTGCATTTGTTAGGAGGTTTGCTTCGGCCTGAGTCGGGAGAAATTCTTTTTGATAATGTAAATATTAATCCGTTATCAGAAAAACAATTGGATGCATTCCGAGGAAAAAATATTGGAATTGTGTTGCAACAAAATCATTTTGTCGAATCCATTTCTGTTTTAGAAAATGTAATGTTGGCTTCTTGGTTAGCAACTGGGAAAAATGAAAAAGAGAAAGCAAAATCTCTTTTAGCGCATTTGCATCTTGAAAAACAGGAACGCAAATTGCCATCTCAATTAAGCGTTGGACAACAACAAAGGGTTTCAATTGCCAGAGCATTAATTAATAATCCGAAAGTACTTTTGGCTGATGAGCCTACTTCGAGCTTGGATGATGCGAATACATTCAAAGTAGCCGATTTGTTAGGGAATTTGGCCAAAGAATACAATACTGCACTAATAATTGTAACTCATGATTCTCGGTTGAAGCAACGATTTACGAACCAAATAGCATTGTCATGATTGCAAAATTAGCGTGGAGAAATATTTGGTTTAAACCGTTAAATACATTGTTAAGTGTTGTGTTGCTGGCATCAAGTGTGGCCATTATCACTTTGCTTATTGTATTGCAAAAGCAATTTGAAGAACAATTTTCCAGTAATGCAGATGACATTGATTTGGTATTAGGTGCACAAGGAAGTCCGTTGCAATTGGTTTTGTCTTCGGTTTATCAGGTTGATGCACCTACAGGGAATATTGATTATGATTCGGCAAGTGTTTGGATGCGTCATCCATTTGTACAATCGGCAATACCATTAGCGTATGGCGACAATTATTTAGGATATAAAATTGTGGGAACTACACCGGCTTATCTTGAAAAATTCAAGGCAAAAATAGCTATTGGTGAAGTTTTCAAGAACGAATTTGAAGTTGTGTTAGGGCACGCTGTTGCACAAAAACTGAATTTGAAAATAGGTGATACGTTCAATGGAACTCATGGAGATGCCAAAGAAGGTGAACAACACGACGAGTTCCAATATGTGGTTGTAGGTATTGCTTCAAAAACCGGAAAAGTAGTAGATAATCTTGTGCTGAGTACTATCGGAAGTGTTTGGGCCATGCACGGTCACGAACATGAACACGGGAATGGAGATGCTCAAGAGCCAAGAGAAATCACTTCGGTTTTGCTGAAATTCAGAAGTAAAATGGGTATTGTGACTTGGCCAAGAATCATAGCGCAAAACACCAAGATGCAAGCAGCTTCACCTGCAATAGAAATCAATCGTTTGTTTACATTATTCGGAATTGGGTTAAAAACGTTAGAGTATTTAGCCTATGGAATAATGCTAATTTCGGGAATTAGTATTTTTATTGCATTGTACAATCGACTCAAAGAAAGACAATATGAATTCGCATTGTTGCGTGTTCATGGTGCGTCAAGATTACAAATTCTTTCCTTGGTAATTATAGAAAGTTTATTTTTGTGTGCAGTAGGCTACTTTTTTGGAACAATTATTGGTAGAGTAGGATTGCGTTGGATTTCCAATGCAACGGCAGACGATTTTAAAATGGAGTTCAACCCTGCAGAAATAATTTGGGACAAGGAAGGGTATCTTTTTTTAATTACATTATTGGTGGGAGTTTTGGCTGCTATTATACCAGCTATTAAAGCCTACCGCATGAACATATCAAAGACATTAGCAAATGGGTAAAATAAAAATTGGAATTGTAGTATTAGTTTTTGCATTAATGGGTTTTCAAAAATCAGACTTTGTTAAGGAGCAATCCAAAAATGCACAAAAAGCATTCGTATCGGATACTTTGACTTGGAAAAAACTAGGTCAAATTAAGTACATAAAAAAACAACATAAAGATTATGGGAGTATTGATTTTCCTTTGATTAGTCCCGAAATCAAAAAATACCATAATAAACGCATTTTTATGTCGGGATTCATAGTTCCTATTGACAATGTGAATTATGCGTTGAGTAAAAATGTATTTGCTTCTTGTTTTTTCTGTGGAAAAGCAGGACCGGAAACCATTATGGGAATTAAATTCAAAGCAGGAAAATTAAAACTACGTACCGATCAATATGTTACTTTGGAGGGAATTATGAAAGTCAATGAAAATGATCCTGACAATTGGATGTATAATATTGAAGAAGCCGTTATCGTTAAAGGGAATTAGGGCGTGCCCCTAAAGGGTCGCGTGTTTCGCGTTACACGGTAACTTGCTTCACCCGCTCACGCAATCTAACACATACACCGATGTACTCAAAAATCAATCATATTTTTTTCGACTTAGACCATACACTTTGGGATTTCGACAAAAACTCGGAACATGCTTTTGCAACGATTTTCACCGATTTGTTGCCTGAAATCAATATTGATGAATTTATAAAGATGTATGCACCCATCAATCAGGCTTGTTGGAAATTGTACCAAAACAATTTAATTACTCATCAAGAGTTACGGTACCAAAGATTGAAACAATCCTTTGATGCGTTAAATATCGCTGTTGCTGACGCTTTGATTGATAAAATTTCGGATGATTATATAGCACATTTGCCCAATAGCAATCATTTGTTTGAAGGTTGTGTCGAAACGTTGGAATATCTACATAAAAAATACAAATTGCATATTATTACCAATGGATTTGCCGAAGTACAGTTCAAGAAACTAAACAATTCAGGAATTTACCATTTTTTTGATACAGTGACCAATTCTGAAATGGCGGGTGTAAAAAAGCCACATTCGGGAATTTTTGAACACGCATTGAATAAGGCCGGAGCAACAAAAGAAGAGAGTATTATGATAGGCGATTGTCTAGATGCCGATATTGGTGGAGCTAAAAATTTTGGTATGGAATCCATTTTTTTTAATTCGGAAAACATTGAAGTTGCGAAAGATATTTCTCAAATTGTTACCTTAGTGGAACTTAAAAAACTTTTTTAGCATGAAAAAACTACTATGCCTAGGTTTATTATTAATGTCAGTATTAGGGATGGCACAATCAACATTGAATGATTACAATATGGCTGTAATCCCTGCTCGATATAATTTTCAAAAAGAAGATAACGAGTATAGAATCAATTCTACCATTAAGTCGTTTCTCAAACAGAAGGGTTTCGAAGTGTATTTATCCAATGAAACAATGCCTGAAGGATTTATGGATTATAATTGCAATAAGGTTTTTGTTGATTTGAAACAAGAAAGCAATATGTTCGTTACCAAATTACAGGTAGAATTTAAAGATTGCAAGAATCAAGTTTTGTTTACCACCGATTTGGGTGAAAGCCGAGAAAAAAATTATGCAAAATCCTATAACGAAGCATTGCTGAAAACTTTAAAATCATTTGATAATTCGAAATACAAATATTCAGGCAAAACATATTTTGATGAAGAAGCACAAGAGAAATTAAAAACGCGTGAAGTAGAAAATGTTTCTGTAGAGGTTGTCAAAACTGAAAAGAACGAATCATTCATCAAAGTTGTCAACTCTTCCAATCAAAAAGAATTAGTCTTGTTCAAAACGTCAAAATTAGATGTATATCTTACAACCTACAATGGTAGAAATGGGATTGTAGTGTCAAAAGGCGGAAGTTGGGTTTTTGAATATATCGATGGTGATAAAACAACTACGGAAAAACTCGAAATTAAACTCTAAATTTTAATAATCGTATTTGTCTTTCCAGCGGTTTTTTAGAAACTGACGTAATTCTTTTTCCCGTGCATTATCACCAGGATCGAAGAATTTAGTTGCCGAAATTTCTGTAGGTAAGAATTCTTGTTCGGCAAAGTTGTTGGCATAATCATGCGAATATTTATATTCTTCACCATAGCCCAGTTCTTTCATAAGTTTCGTAGGAGCATTGCGTAAATGTAAAGGTACAGGTAAATCGCCGGTTTGTTTTACTATTTGTTGTGCCTTTCCTATAGCCATATAGCTGGCATTACTTTTTGCCGATGTTGCTAAATAGACGGCACACTGACTCAAGATAATTCTACTTTCAGGATAACCAATTGTAGTTACTGCCTGAAAGGTATTATTAGCCATGATTAATGCTGTCGGATTCGCATTTCCAATATCTTCTGAAGCCAAAATAAGCATTCGTCGGGCAATGAATTTTACATCTTCACCACCTTCAATCATTCGTGCTAGCCAATAGACTGCCCCGTTGGGATCACTTCCTCGAATGGATTTGATGAAGGCCGAAACTATATCGTAATGTTGTTCTCCGGTTTTGTCATATAAAACGGTGTTTTTTTGCACCAATTGCATTACTTTTTCATTGGTGATTTCTATGGAATCTCCTTCAGAAGCATTGATGATTAATTCAAAAATGTTCAACAACTTTCTACCGTCACCACCCGAAAGGCGTAAAAGCGCTTCGGTTTCTTTAAGTTGGATGTCTTTGGTTTTTAAAACAACATCTGTAGTTAGGGCACGGTGTAACAATGCTTCCAAATCATCTTTTGTGAAAGCATTTAAGATATAAACCTGACATCTTGACAATAAAGCGGGAATGACTTCAAAGCTCGGATTTTCTGTTGTGGCACCAATTAATGTTACCCAGCCTTTTTCTACCGCCGCCAATAATGAATCTTGCTGCGATTTGCTAAATCGGTGAATCTCATCAATGAACAAAATTGGATTTTTGGTAGTAAACAAACCGCCACTTTGTTTGGCTTTATCAATTACTTCTCGAATGTCCTTAACGCCAGAATTAATAGCACTCAACTCAAAAAAAGGGCGCTGACTTTCGTTGGCCATAATTTGTGCTAATGTGGTTTTTCCAGTACCTGGTGGCCCCCATAATATTAAGGAAGGAATAATACCACGACTAATTTGATGAGTAAGGGATCCTTGTTCGCCAACTAAATGAGTCTGACTGATGTATTCTTCTAATGATTTTGGGCGTATGCGTTCGGCTAAAGGTGCTTCCATTGATTGAATTTGATTGTGCTACAAATTGGGTATCAAATTTAGGACTTTTCAGTCATCAAATCAACAAAAACAAATTATCCGGTCATGAGGTTATGACAAAAGTTCATTAAATTCGTTTTGGTTATATTTTTGATGGGATTTTCATATGAAAGAATCGGATTTTAAATTTTCTACTTCGGTAATTGCTTGGCCACTTTTTTTTGTATTGGCTTTATGGGGCGTTTTTGTATTGGAAATTATTCTGCCTGGGGATTTGTTGCATTATGGAATTTTGCCAAGAACTACATCAGGGTTGAAAGGGGTTTTATTTAGTGTTTTTCTCCACGGAGATTTGAATCATTTGTGGAATAATAGTATTTCACTTTTTGTATTACTGATGGCTCTTCGTTATTTTTATAGAAAACAATCTTTAAAAGTATTACTGCTGGGTGTTTTGTTTTCGGGAGTAGGTACCTGGATAATTGGAAGAGAGAGTTATCATATTGGTGCGAGTGGTTTAATCTATGTGCTGGCTAGTTTTATGTTTTTTGAGGGATTTCAAACCAAATATTACAGGTTGATAGCCTTGTCCTTTGTGATAGTATTACTCTATGGAGGGATGATATGGTATATGTTTCCTTCTACGGAAGTACAAATTTCTTGGGAAGCCCATTTGAGTGGATTTTTAGCAGGTTTTGTATTGTCTAGAATGATAGATTCTCATGTTTACGAAAAGCCAATTGTTTATGATTGGCAACGCCCTGATTTTGATCCGTCACAAGATGATTTTATGAAACATTTTGACGAGAATGGGAATTTTGCTCCAAAACCAAAAGAGCCTGAACCAAAAGAAGAAGATGATGTAATACGTTTTTTTAATTCAGATTTCAATGTGTTTTACAATTATAAAGAAAAAGACAAGCAATAGCTTGTCTTTTTTATAGAATATTTTGATTTGTTTTTTACATTCTTTGTCTGAGGGTTTCGTAAAGAAATGCACCACATGCCACCGAAACATTTAAGGATTCAATAGTGCCGAACATAGGAAGTTTCGCTTTTTCATCTACGATTTTTAATACCGATGGATTCACCCCTCGATCTTCACTACCCATAATAATCGCTACCGGTTCATTAAAGTTGATGTCGTAAATGTTATTGTCTGTTTTTTCAGTTGCGGCAACGGTTTTGATACCAGAACCTTGAAGATAAAAAACAGCATCTTTGATGTGATCTACTTTACAAATAGGTACATTGAAAACAGCTCCAGCCGATGTTTTTACCGTATCTCCATTAACAGGAGCAGAACCTTGTTTTTGGATAATGATACCATCAACTCCTGTACATTCCGCAGTTCGGATAATGGCTCCGAAATTACGGGCATCAGAAAGTTGATCCAATATCAATAATAAAGGTTTCTTTTCTTTTTCTAAAAGAGATTCCACTAAATTTTCAAGGGTGTGAAATGTGATAGGGGCAATGGTTGCTACTGCGCCCTGATGATTATTGTGTGTAAGTTTGTTCAGTTTTTCAACAGGTACATAGGAGAAATTGATATTGTTTCTCTTCATGGTTTTCATCAATTCTTGCATCAAATCGCCTTGCGCATCTTTTTGAATGAAAACTTTGTCAATCTCTTTTTTAGCATTGATTGCTTCAATTATAGCTCGTATTCCGAAAATTTGGTGTTCTTTTTCCATGTTGCAAAGATATAAAAAAACCACCAAGCTTTAAGGCTTAGTGGTTTTTCAAACATAACCAACTCAAATGAACTTAGAATTTATCCCAAAATAATTTGGTTTTTAATTTGTCACCTCCAATAGCAGCTGAAGCGGCTTCATGGTTCGTGCCATTTAATGTTTGTTCTAAAACAGGATAGGTGTATCGCTTGGGTACTACGCCCTCTGCTGCAGATACTGCATTTGATGGAGCGATAAGATTTGGATAATCCAGTCTTCTATAGGTTGTCCAAGCTTCAAATCCTCTATTGTAATAACCTAACCAGGCTTGTTCTCCAATTTTTTGTCTCCATGTGCCTGAGGCAGTTGCGTAAGCCACAGAAGTTTGTAATAAATAGTTAGTAGCCTCAGCGTTCGTTCCACCCCAATACATTATTGATGAGGTGATGGCATTGTTATAATGAGATTCAGCAGTTCCTCCTACATTAAATCCTCTCTCAATTGCCTCAGCTAAGTAAAATTCTACTTCGGTGTAATCCAATAAAATTCCTTCCAAAGTAGGGTTTAATAATCTGGTTTTTGGTCCATTACTTTGCGGATCTCCAGCTGATGAATAATTTTCGAAATCACCTCCAGCGGCATACGGGCAGCCAATGTAACTTCCGTTGATGTCAATGAAATACTGTCCACGACGAGGATCGCTCAAAGCGTTCATTTTATCTACTAAGGTTGATGCTGCAACGAAATCGTACCTTCCACTGGTAACCAAATCTGAATACAATGGGTTTGAATTGGGTTCATTCGACAGATAATGTAAAACGGCATTGTCAGCATTGGATTGAATAACTCCGTTGCTTACGGCAGTTTCTGCTTTTGTTTTTGCTAATGTGCTCAAAGAGGGTTCGTCAGCCACAGTGATGGCCATTCTTAACTGCAATGAATTTGCAAATTTTTTCCAATGTGCGATATCTCCACCATAAATAAAATCATAGTCACCGAAGCTTTCATAATTCTCATCTAATTTTGCGATGGCATTGTCCAATCGGGTGAATAAATCGGTATAAATCGTTTTAGCATCATCATATTTTGGTGACGGGTGATTCAGCGGATCTAAAGATTCTGTATACGG
This sequence comes from Flavobacterium sp. GCM10023249, assembly GCF_042653365.1. NCBI lineage: Bacteria > Pseudomonadati > Bacteroidota > Flavobacteriia > Flavobacteriales > Flavobacteriaceae > Flavobacterium > Flavobacterium sp. GCM10023249. The sequence continues at coordinate 701,351 of NZ_JBHSHZ010000009.1, read as the reverse complement.
TATATTTCCAAAAGTGTCAACAAGTACACTATAAGAGTAAATATTCAGTACTTCAATTAAAGCTAATTTATTGTCTTTCACTTTTTGAGCACTTGTAGTTAGCGCTTGTTCTTTGTTGGTAATATCATAAGCTTCTTTCAAATCCCTTAATACATCTCTGTAAAGTGTTCTCCAATGGGTGTCAGGAACATTCCGCTGCAAAACATCATATCTAGATTCGTCTAGGTAGGTAGTTTCGGTCCAATGTTGCGCGAAAAGTCTGAAAACATTTGTGTTTACATTGGAGCTTGTCATTTGATCGAACAAGTTTTTTTCGGCATTGCCTAATAAAGTGCCTGCAGGTACAACGGTTAGATTTTTAGGATCATTATTCAAATCGGTGATCGAATCGTCATTGCAAGAAGTCAAGGAAAGAAGTAATCCCAACCCCATTAGTATAGATATTTTTTTCATTTTTAGAGGTTTTAAAATTTAACTTTTAAATTGAAAGCCACATTACGTGTTGTTGGTAATACACCTGATTGGAAACCTTGTAGATTTCCCGAACTTAATCCAGATTCCGGATCGGCATCAGGTAAGTTTTTATGAATGATCCATAAGTTAGACCCTGTTAACCCAAAGTATACGTCTTGAATTTTTTCTCCTAAGTATTTTTTAGGTAGAGAATAGCCTAAAGTAACCTCTCTCAATTTTATATAAGATGCATCGTATACATAATCGGAATTGGCGGAGCCCAAATATCCAAAGTAACCATCCGTTCCAGTGCTAGTGTCGATTCTAATGTCGTTAGGAGTTCCATCTTCGAAAACACCCGGAAGAATTACACCACCACCATCAGCTAATGAATTTCGAACTGGATTTCCTAAATCATTGGTAAAAACCGTATTTTGATACAAACCTGTTCCTTCACCATACCATCTGTCCAATGAGAAAACATCGCCTCCTTTTTGAACGTCAACTAAGAAACTGAATGACAGATTTCCGTAAGAGAATTTATTGTTGACACCACCATTCCAATCGGGTGTAAAATTTCCAATGACATTGTCGTTGGTTGGAGTAATCAGATATTTTCCTGTTGATGAATCAACTACTCTTTGTCCATTTAGGTAAACATAATCTGTTCCTTGAATTGTACCATAGGGTTTACCTACAGAAGCATTGACAGAAATACCTCCTTGGAACTGACCCAATTGGTAATTTTCGATGCCTTTATCAAGTTCCAAAACCATATTTCTATTCATTGACCAATTTACTGCGATATCCCATTTGAATTTTTCGGTCGCTACTGGATTGATATTTACAATAGCTTCCAAACCTTTGTTTTCAATATTTCCAACATTTTTGAATACTTGTGTAACCCCCGTGGCCTCAGAAACAGGAAGGTTTACAACTTGATTGATGGTATTGGTTTTATACGCTGAAAAATCAAATCCAAGTCTTTTTTTGAAAAATTGCATTTCTAAACCGGCTTCCCAACTTTTCGTTCTTTCCGGTTTCAAATTAGGATTGTTTTTGATGTTAGGTACTGAAAACAATGGTGAAGTGAATGGAGTTACACTTACATAGGTGTCTTTTAGGATAGCAAATCGTGCATCGTTTCCTACTTCAGCATAGCCAACTCTAATTTTACCCAAATCCAACCAATCTTGTTTTAGAAGATTGGAAAACAGTATGCTAGATGAAACAGATGGGTAGTAGTATTCGTTGTTGCCTTTCGGTAGAGTAGAAGCTACATCTCTTCGTATTGTACCATCGATATAATAGGTGTCTTTGTATCCCAGCGAAGTGCTTAGATAATAGCCATTTACACCTTGTTTGGCTTCAAATTCAACTGGTTTTTCCACTGGATTTAGAGAGTTGGCCAACGAATAAATTCCTGGCACAATTAATCCTCCTGAAGTCGATGCTAAAATGGAGCTGATGTGTTGTCTTCGTAAACTGATACCGGCTACTCCTTTTATATTGAGGTCTTCGGTTAAATCTTTGTTGAAGTTCGCCATTACATCATAGTTAAATTCAGAATAATCTCGGTTGAATCTTTGGTATCCTGCCGGATCGTTTGTAAGTGATATTCCAAATGGATCACCTGCATACGAACCAACAGCTCTTCTTTCTTCTTGGATTTGAGAATAAGTATCAACAGAAACTCGTCCCATTACATCTAGCCAATCATTGAACTTATAATTTAACGAAGTGTTACCAATGAAACGGTTTCTGCTATCATTTTGGTAATTTTCAAAACGGTCAAAATAAGGGTTGTTCCAATAAGCTGGGGATAAATTATTCGGGTTATTGGCATTCCATGTGTAATTCTGCTTAGTTTTAGTGTAAATGCTTTCTAATTCTTTGATGTCGGCATTAGTGGCCCACCATTGTCTGAAATTTGAAACGATGTTGCCTAAATATCCAGTACCATTTCTACCTAATGTTTTTGTATTGATATAATTCCCCATAAAATTAGCTGTAATTTTATCAGTTACTTTTAAACTAGCATTTCCGATGAATGAATTTCGATCTTGCTTGCTGTTGGGTAATAATCCAGTTGCAATTAAATTGGTATAGGACAATGCAAAATTTCCTTTTTCACTACCACCATTAAGCGATACTGTATTGTTTGTTGAAACTGGAGATTTGAAAAATGTAATTGCTCCATTTTTGGCAATGCTCCATGGGCGTGCTGTTTGATAATATGGCGATTCAGGTACAAATGAATCCCAACCATATACCATTATGCTCGAGTCATATGCTGGTCCGAACGAAGCATCATGATTGGTTCTTGCAACTAAGTCGTTGATTCCGTCCCCGTCAATATCGAAAGTAGTCCTGAAAGAAGGAAAATAACCTTGACCGTATTTGGTTTGGTAACTTGCGAAAGTAGTTTTGTCTACTTTGCCAATGCTTACTCCCGAATCTAATGTAACGCCAATTCCTTTCTGATTGTTTTTTCCTTTCTTAGTGGTAATCATGATGGCACCATTAGCCGCTCTAGAACCATAAAGTGCTGTTGCCGCTGCGCCTTTCAATACGTTAATACTTTCAATATCGTTCGGATTGATATCTGATGCTGCATTTCCATAGTCATAACCAATAGTACCAGTTTGTTGCAATGCGTTGTTTGTATTGGAATTGTCTACAGGTACTCCGTCAATTACAAAAAGAGCTTGGTTGTTGGAACTGATGGATTTAAAGCCTCTTATGACCACATTTGTTGAACCTCCAATATTATTGTTGGTTTTGATTTGGAGTCCTGCGACTTTTCCTGAAAGATTATTGATGAAATTGCTGCTTGGAGTTTTGGATACTTCATTTCCATCAATTTTTTGCGTTCCGTAACCTAATGATTTTTTCTCACGACCTACACCTAATGCTGTTACGACAACTTCGTTAAGTACTTTGGCATCTTCACGCATCACAACATTGATGGTATTTGCAGTTCCGATTGTTCTTTGAACGTCTGTTAGTCCTAAGAAAGAGAATACTAAGATTTCACCTTCGCGTGCTTTAATGGAATAACTTCCGTCAAAATTGGTTTGAATTCCTCTTGTTGTTCCTTTTACAACAACATTGGCTCCGGGCAGTGGTCCTGTGTCATCAGAAACAACACCAGAAACAGTTTTTTCTTGTGCAAAAGCCATTTGCACAAAGAGCGCAACATAAAGCGCAATAATCCATTTGAACTTTGATTTCATGATCTGTTTGATTAATTGTTATTATTTGAGATGAGTGCTTAAATAATTTATTTATCAAACAATATTAAAGAGTGTTTTTGTAGGAAAACAATTTCAACTACCAACTGCAATCAAGAGTCTATCAATGTTGTAGAAGGTTGGTTAGAAATTGGTTTTAAAGCTAATTTGAACTATAGAGTTCGAAAGTTTAATGGGTTGATTTTTGGTGCTTCCATTTGCGTAAACTAAGTTGAATAAACCGTTTTTGGTAGCCATGCCAAATCCGAATCCAAGGCCTAGAAGTGTGTTGTTTTGATTGGTGGATTTGTCTTGCAAATAGCCGTAATCTATTATAGAATGTAGATAAAGGTTAGGAGTAGCCAAATAGCGGTATTCCGTTAAAATGGATGTAAAGAAATTGCCTTGAAGACTATTTTCATTAAAACCTCTAATGGAATTAATTCCGCCAAAACGAAATAATTCATTAATAAGGTATTGGTTACTTTTTAAATAAGCGTTTTGGGTTTTTGCAAAAAAAATATTTTTTGAATTCAGGTATATATTGTGGGCTAAGTCAACTTTGGCTAAAAACTGATTGTCTTGAAATTCGACAGCAGTTCTCTTTCCGGTTCCGACTTTAATTTTTATGGAAGTTTTTTCTGGGAATAAAAAGGAATTGTTGTCGTAATTGAAATGCTCCAGTTGAACTGTTAAAAACTGATTGCTAAAGTCGCTAAGGGTGGTGCTGTTTGTGTTTTGAATATCACTGGATTCGGATTCTTGATAGCCGATATAGGCACGTGTGTTGTATTTGAAATAATACCCCAGATCGAGATTGGTTTGTGTGTTTTGAAAAATTGTGTCTTGTTTGAATATGTTGAGTTGTGCTTTTATACCAAGGGGAGATTTGAAAATGTAAGGTAGTTCGGTAGAAGCATTGAATGTTTTTTGATTGCTTCCATCGCTTTTCCAGAAAATGTTGATTTTTTCTCCTCCATTCATTAAGTTTTGCAATTGTAGATCCAAATAACCACTGAACACTATTTTCTTTTGCTCGTTATTGGTAAAGCCGATAAATCCATCGAAAGAATTGGCTTTATTTTTTTCAAGATACACGTAGGCTTTGGTTGAGTCTTTTGTAAATAATATTTCAGGAAATTTAGTTTGTTTGACAAATCGGAATTTTGAAACATCATTGTAAACTTGTTTTAGATTGTCTTGATTGAAAATTTTATTGCGATAGATACGAACAAGGTTTTTAGTGTGGCTTTTAGGGAATTTATCGTATCCATTTATTACGATTTGGTCTAGTTTGCGAATCTTTCCATTGGTAATTTCTAATTCGCAATAAAGAGAGTTTCCTTGTAATTCTTGTTTAATGAGTCGAAGTTTTACAAGTGCATAGCCGTTTTTTTCAAATCGTGATAAAAGCTGATTTAAATAATTTTCAACGTCTGAAGTTTTGATTTTGACCATCTCTTCATTTGCATTGAAAATTGTAGGATTATCATCCCTGTTTTTTTGCCCAATTTTGATATGAGTAGAGGTGGTTTGTCTGCCAAGAGCGACTGAAACTTGAAAAGTGGTATCGTTTATTTTTTGTATTTTTTTGAATTCAGACTCAAAAAAACCATGGTTAGCAATCTTTGTTTTGAATTTCTTTTCTTCTTCAAGAATCGATTTAACATTGTTGTGTTTTTTTTGATAACCGATACTGTCTATGCTTTTATTTTCGATTGTGTTTTCGGAGGTAATAACGAAAAAGAAGTCTTGTCCAAAAGTGTTTTGGAAACTGAAAAGGAGAAATAGAATTAAAAATTTGATCTGCAATGAAGATATTTTTCGATAAAAATAACGTAAAAAAACTAGAAACAGTACTTGAAAAATAAGTGTGCTGAAAATTAATAAATTACAGTTTGTTTTTACAAAAATAATATATACATTTGCAACCCCGTAAAATGCGGGATTTTATAAACAAGTAATTTTTAGTATTTAATTATGCCAACAATTCAACAATTAGTAAGAACAGGGAGAGCCCAAATGACTAAGAAGTCTAAATCGGCTGCTTTGGATTCTTGTCCTCAAAGAAGAGGTGTTTGTACGCGTGTTTACACTACTACTCCAAAAAAACCAAACTCTGCAATGCGTAAAGTTGCGCGTGTACGTTTGACAAATGGAAATGAAGTGAATGCTTACATCCCAGGAGAAGGACACAATCTACAAGAGCACTCGATAGTATTAGTTAGAGGCGGAAGGGTAAAAGATTTACCAGGAGTTAGATACCACATCGTTCGTGGTGCTTTGGATACTGCCGGTGTTAACGGTAGAACACAAAGAAGATCTAAGTATGGTGCTAAGAGACCTAAAGACGCTAAAAAGTAATTTTTAAAAACTTTTAAGAAAAAGACATGAGAAAAAGACAGGCCAAAAAGAGACCTCTTTTACCAGATCCGAAATTTAACGATCAATTAGTAACACGTTTTGTGAATAACTTAATGTGGGATGGTAAAAAATCGACTGCTTTTGCAGTATTTTACGATGCATTGGATATCGTAGAATCTAAAAAGCAAGATGCTGAAAAATCAGCTTTAGAACTTTGGAAAGATGCATTAACAAATGTTATGCCTCACGTTGAAGTACGTTCTCGCCGTGTAGGTGGAGCTACTTTTCAAATTCCAATGCAAATTCGTCCAGATAGAAAAATTTCTATGGCGATGAAATGGTTAATTCTTTATGCAAGAAAAAGAAATGAGAAATCTATGGCAGGTAAACTTGCTTCTGAAATTTTAGCAGCAGCTAAAGAAGAAGGTGCAGCTGTTAAGAAAAGAATGGATACTCACAAAATGGCAGATGCTAATAAAGCATTCTCTCACTTTAGATTTTAATTCATAAGAAATGGCTAGAGATTTAAAATTCACAAGAAACATAGGTATTGCTGCTCACATTGATGCAGGAAAAACTACTACTACAGAACGTATCTTATTCTATACAGGAAAATCACACAAAATTGGTGAAGTACACGATGGTGCTGCAACAATGGACTGGATGGCACAAGAGCAAGAGAGAGGTATTACAATTACTTCTGCTGCTACAACTTGTGAGTGGAATTTCCCAACTGAGCAAGGTAAATTGATTGGTGATTCAAAACCATATCACTTTAATATTATTGATACTCCGGGGCACGTTGACTTTACTGTAGAGGTAAACCGTTCGTTACGTGTATTGGATGGTTTGGTATTCTTGTTTTCTGCTGTTGATGGTGTAGAGCCTCAGTCAGAGACTAACTGGAGACTTGCTGATCAATATAGAGTTCCTCGTATGGGATTCGTTAACAAAATGGACCGTCAAGGTTCTAACTTCTTAAACGTTTGTCAACAAGTTAGAGATATGTTAAAATCTAACGCTGTAGCAATTACTTTACCAATTGGTGAGGAAAACGATTTTAAAGGAGTAGTTGACTTAGTAAAAAACCAAGCAATTATTTGGCATGATGCAACTCAAGGGGCAACTTTTGATATTGTAGATATTCCTGCTGATATGGTTGATGAGGTAAAAGAATACAGATCTATCTTAATTGAAGCAGTTGCTGAGTATGATGAAAATCTACTTGACAAATATATGGAAGATGAGAACTCAATTACTGAGGACGAAATCAACGCTGCATTAAGAGCTGCAACTATTGATATGGCTATCATTCCTATGATTGCTGGTTCATCTTTCAAAAATAAAGGTGTTCAATTCATGTTGGATGCAGTATGTAAATATTTACCATCTCCTTTAGATAAAGAAGGTATTGAGGGGATTCACCCTGATGACCAAGATTTATTGGAAGAAGATCAAACTAAAATCTTACGTCGTCCAGATGTAAAAGAGCCGTTTGCTGCTTTAGCATTTAAAATTGCTACTGACCCTTATGTTGGTCGTTTAGCTTTCTTCCGTGCTTATTCTGGTCGTTTAGATGCTGGTTCTTACATCTTGAACACACGTTCAGGAAACAAAGAGCGTATTTCTCGTATCTACCAAATGCACGCTAACAAACAAAATCCAATCGAATATATTGAGGCTGGAGATATTGGAGCGGCAGTTGGATTTAAAGATATCAAGACTGGAGATACAATGTGTGATGAAAAACACCCAATTATTCTTGAGTCTATGAAATTCCCTGATCCGGTAATTGGTATCGCGATCGAGCCTAAAACAAAAGCTGACGTAGATAAAATGGGTATGGCTTTAGCTAAATTAGCTGAAGAAGATCCAACGTTTACAGTTAGAACTGACGAGGCTTCAGGTCAAACGATTATCTCTGGTATGGGTGAGCTTCACTTGGATATCTTGGTAGATCGTATGAAACGTGAATTCAAAGTTGAGGTAAATCAAGGTGAGCCTCAGGTTGAGTACAAAGAAGCTTTCACTAAGCCTGCACAACACAGAGAAGTTTATAAGAAACAATCTGGTGGACGTGGTAAATTTGGTGATATTGTTTTCCGTTTAGAGCCTGCTGAGGCTGGTGCAATCGGTTTAACTTTCGTGAATGAAGTAAAAGGTGGTAACGTACCGAAAGAGTATGTTCCTGCAGTTGAAAAAGGATTCAGAGAAGCAATGAAAACAGGACCTTTGGCTGGATACGCTGTAGATAGCTTAAAAGTAACTTTATTGGATGGATCTTACCACGCGGTGGATTCGGATGCATTATCATTCGAATTAGCAGCTAAGATGGGATACAAAGAAGTTGCTAAAGCTGCTGGTGCTGTAATTCTTGAGCCAATCATGAAAATCGAAGTTATCACTCCGGAAGAAAACATGGGTGATATCGTAGGTGACTTGAACCGTCGTCGCGGTCAGGTTAATGACATGGGTGATAGAGCTGGTGCTAAAACTATTAAAGCTAATGTGCCTTTATCAGAAATGTTTGGATATGTAACTACTTTAAGAACTTTATCTTCAGGTCGTGCTACTTCAACTATGGAATTCTCTCACTATGAGCAAACTCCATCTAATATTTCAGATGAGGTAATTAAGAAAGCAAAAGGTAACGCTTAATTTTTAAGAAAATGAGTCAAAAAATCAGAATAAAATTAAAATCTTACGATCATATGTTGGTTGATAAATCAGCAGAGAAAATCGTAAAAACTGTAAAGAGTACAGGAGCTGTGGTAACTGGTCCAATTCCATTGCCAACAAACAAAAAGATTTTTACTGTATTGCGTTCTCCGCACGTTAACAAGAAGTCGAGAGAGCAATTTGAAGTAATGTCATACAAAAGATTATTAGATATCTATTCTTCATCTTCAAAAACTATCGATGCTCTAATGAAATTAGAGTTACCTAGTGGAGTTGAAGTGGAAATCAAAGTGTGATAAATCACTGAAAGTAAATATTTAAGCATTATGTTTTGAAATTCAAAACATAATGCTTACTTTTGCGCACTCAAAAAATAAAAATTTTAATAAATAATTAATAATTAGTTTAATATGTCTGGGTTAATCGGAAGAAAAATTGGCATGACTAGCATCTTTGATGAGAACGGGAAAAATATTCCTTGTACTGTTATTGAAGTGGGTCCATGTGTAGTTACCCAAGTCAGAACCAATGAGGTTGACGGGTATGAGGCTCTTCAGCTTGGTTTCGATGACAAAACTGAAAAGCACACTACAAAAGCTGCTGAAGGTCACTTCAAAAAAGCAGGTACTGTTGCTAAGAAGAAAGTTGTTGAGTTCCAAGGATTTGAAAACGAGCACAAATTAGGTGATGTAATCACTGTAGATCTATTCTCTGAAGGAGAGTTTGTAGATGTTCAAGGTGTTTCTAAAGGTAAAGGTTTCCAAGGGGTTGTAAAACGTCACGGTTTTGGTGGTGTTGGACAAGCTACTCATGGTCAACATAACCGTTTAAGAGCGCCTGGTTCTGTAGGAGCTTCATCTTATCCATCTAGAGTATTCAAAGGAATGCGTATGGCTGGAAGAATGGGTGGAGATAATGTAAAAGTACAAAATCTTAGAGTTTTAAAAGTAGTTGCTGAAAAGAACTTACTTGTTGTTAAAGGATGTGTTCCTGGTCACAAAGACTCTTATGTAATCGTTCAGAAGTAATGGAAGTAAAAGTTTTAGACATCAACGGAAAAGAAACTGGCAGAAAAGTTCAACTTTCTGATTCAGTTTTCGCAATTGAGCCTAACAAGCACGCTGTTTACTTAGATGTTAAGCAATATCTTGCTAATCAAAGACAAGGTACTCACAAATCTAAAGAAAGAGCTGAAGTTGCTGGTAGTACTCGTAAAATCAAGAAGCAAAAAGGAACAGGTACTGCTCGTGCAGGATCTAAAAAGAGTCCTTTGTTTAAAGGAGGAGGAACTGTTTTTGGTCCAAGACCAAGAAGCTATTCTTTCAAATTGAACAAAGCTTTAAAGCGTTTGGCTCGTAAATCAGCTTTGACATTAAAAGCACAAGATTCAAATTTAATCGTAGTAGAAGACTTCAACTTTGAAGCTCCAAGTACTAAAAATTTCATTAACGTATTGAAAGCGTTAGGATTAGAAAACAAAAAATCTTTATTCGTATTAGGTGATGCAAATAAAAATGTATATTTGTCATCTCGTAATTTAAAAGGTTCTTCTGTGGTAACTAATTCAGAATTAAGTACTTATGCGATATTAAACGCAAATAATTTAGTTCTTTTAGAGGGATCTTTAGAAGGAATTGAAGAAAATTTAAGCAAATAATAGGCCATGAGTATCATTATTAAACCTATCGTTACAGAAAAAGTAACTAAAGACGGAGAATTATTCAACCGTTTTGGTTTCGTTGTAGACAAGAAAGCAAACAAAGTGCAAATTAAGAAAGCTGTAGAAGCTGCTTATGGAGTTACTGTTGTAGAAGTTAATACAATGAACGTACGTCCTGATCGTACAACTAAATACACGAAAAGTGGTATGATTTCAGGAAAAACGAATGCTTACAAAAAAGCAATTGTTCAAGTACAAGAAGGAGAAACAATAGATTTTTACAACAATATCTAAGTAAAATAAGATGTCAGTAAGAAAATTAAAACCTATTACCCCGGGTCAGCGTTTTAGAGTTGTTAATGGTTTTGACGCTATTACAACTGATAAGCCGGAGCGTTCATTAATCGCGCCGAAAAAAAACTCAGGAGGTAGAAATAGTCAAGGAAAGATGACCATGCGTTATACAGGCGGTGGTCACAAACAAAGATATCGTATCGTTGATTTCAAAAGAACTAAAGTTGGTATTCCAGCTACAGTGAAATCGATTGAATATGATCCAAACAGAACTGCTTTCATCGCGTTATTGGCTTATGCTGATGGTGAGAAAACGTATATCATTGCTCAAAATGGTTTACAAGTAGGTCAAAAAGTGGTATCTGGTGCTGATGCAGCTCCGGAAATTGGTAACACCATGCCATTAAGTAAAATTCCTCTAGGTACAGTTATTTCTTGTATCGAATTACGTCCAGGTCAAGGTGCGGTTATCGCTCGTTCTGCAGGTACATTCGCACAGTTAATGGCTCGTGATGGTAAATATGCTACTATCAAAATGCCTTCTGGAGAAACTAGACTTATTTTGTTAACATGTTCTGCAACAATTGGTGCAGTTTCTAACTCTGATCACCAATTGATCGTATCTGGTAAAGCAGGTAGATCTAGATGGTTAGGTAGAAGACCTAGAACGAGACCGGTAGCTATGAACCCTGTTGATCACCCTATGGGAGGTGGTGAAGGACGTTCATCTGGAGGTCACCCACGTTCAAGAAAAGGTTTACCAGCTAAAGGTTACAGAACCCGTGCTAAACAAAACCCGAGCAACAAGTATATTGTAGAACGTAGAAAGAAATAATAAGATATGGCACGTTCATTAAAAAAAGGACCTTTCGTACACTATAAATTAGAGAAGAAAGTACAAGAAAATATCGAAGGTGGAAATAAAGGAGTTGTTAAGACTTGGTCTAGAGCTTCTATGATTACGCCAGATTTCGTAGGACAAACAATTGCAGTTCACAACGGTCGTCAATTTGTTCCGGTATATGTTACTGAAAACATGGTAGGACACAAGTTGGGTGAGTTTTCACCAACTAGATCTTTTAGAGGTCACGCTGGAGCTAAAAATAAAGGTAAAAAATAAAAGAAGACATGGGAGTTCGTAAAAGAGAAACGGCAGAAGCAAGAAAAGAGGCTAACAAGTCTTTGGCGTTTGCTAAATTGAATAACTGCCCTACTTCACCTAGAAAAATGCGCTTAGTAGCAGACTTGGTAAGAGGTCAGAAAGTTGAGAATGCACTAAATATATTAAGATTTAGTCAAAAAGAAGCTTCAAGAAAATTAGAGAAACTATTATTATCTGCAATCAATAACTGGGAGCAAAAAAATAGTGAAGGTAATGTTGCTGAAGCAGGCTTATTCGTAAAAGAGATCAAAGTTGATGGTGGTATGATGTTAAAAAGACTTCGTCCAGCTCCACAAGGTCGTGCACACAGAATTAGAAAGCGTTCAAACCACGTAACAATCGTGTTAGGGGCTATTAATAACACACAAAGCAATTAATAAAGATGGGACAAAAGACAAATCCAATCGGAAATCGCCTTGGTATCATCAGAGGATGGGATTCTAACTGGTATGGTGGTAATGACTACGGTGATAAAATCGCCGAAGACTACAAAATCAGAAAGTACATTCATGCTCGTTTATCAAAAGCTAGTGTATCTAAAGTAATCATCGAGAGAACTTTAAAACTTGTAACCGTTACTATCACTACTGCTAGACCTGGTATCATTATCGGAAAAGGTGGACAAGAGGTAGACAAGTTGAAAGAAGAACTTAAGAAAATTACTGACAAAGAGGTTCAAATTAACATCTTTGAAATCAAAAGACCTGAATTAGATGCATATTTAGTTGCAAATAGTATCTGTCGTCAAATTGAAAGCCGTATTTCATACAGAAGAGCTATCAAAATGGCAATTGCAGCGTCTATGAGAATGAATGCAGAAGGAATCAAAGTTATGATTTCTGGACGTTTGAATGGTGCTGAAATGGCACGTTCTGAAAATTTCAAAGAAGGAAGAATTCCTCTATCAACTTTCAGAGCAGACATCGATTATGCTTTAGCTGAAGCACACACTACTTATGGTAGAATGGGTGTTAAAGTTTGGATCATGAAAGGTGAGGTTTACGGAAAGAGAGATCTTTCTCCGCTTGTAGGTATGGATAAAAAATCTGCAGCTGGTAAAGGTGGTGATGCTCCACGTGGTGGAAAATCAAACGGTAAACCTGGAGCTCGTAAAAGAAAGTAATTTTTAAATTAAAGAAAAATGTTACAGCCTAAAAGAACAAAATACCGTAAGGTACAAAAAGGTAGAATGAAAGGGAACTCTAATAGAGGTCATGAACTTTCAAATGGAATGTTTGGAATTAAATCTGTACATGAAGATGGTATGTTTTTAACGTCTCGTCAAATCGAAGCAGCTCGTATTGCAGCTACTCGTTACATGAAACGTGAAGGACAATTATGGATTAAAATTTTCCCGGACAAGCCAATTACTAAGAAACCTCTTGAAGTACGTATGGGTAAAGGTAAAGGTGCAGTTGAATACTGGGCTGCTGTTGTTAAACCAGGAAGAATTATGTTTGAGGTAGGTGGTGTGCCACTAGCTGTTGCAAAAGAGGCGTTACGTCTTGCTGCTCAAAAATTACCAGTAAAAACTAAATTCGTCGTTGCTAGAGATTTCGAAGCATAATAAATAAGATTATGAAACAATCAGAAATTAAAAATCTATCTGCAGCTGAGTTACAAGAGAAGCTAGTTCAATTAAAAAAGACTTATGCCGACCTAACAATTGCTCATGCTATTTCTCCAATCGAGAATCCACTTCAAATTAGAAGTCTTAGACGTTCAGTGGCAAGAATTGCAACTGAATTAACTAAAAGAGAGCTTCAATAATATTCAGCTGAAAAGATGGAAAAAAGAAATTTAAGAAAAGAAAGAATTGGTGTTGTTACTTCTAACAAAATGGATAAGTCTATTGTTGTTTCTCAAGTAACTAGAGTAAAACACCCATTATATGGTAAGTTCGTGTTAAAAACTAAGAAATATGTTGCACACGACGAAACAAACGACTGTAACATCGGTGATACAGTAAAGATCATGGAAACAAGACCTTTATCTAAATCAAAATGTTGGAGATTAGTTGAAATCATTGAAAGAGCTAAATAATTATGGTACAACAAGAATCAAGATTAAGAGTAGCAGATAACACGGGAGCTAAAGAAGTTTTAACTATCCGTGTGCTTGGAGGAACGAAACGTCGTTATGCCTCTGTTGGAGACAAAATTGTAGTAGCTATCAAAGATGCAACCCCTAACGGAAACGTTAAGAAAGGTGCGGTTTCAACTGCAGTTGTTGTTAGAACTAAAAAAGAAGTAAGAAGAGCTGATGGTTCATACATCCGTTTCGATGATAACGCTTGTGTATTGTTAAATGCTGCAGGTGAGATGAGAGGAACTCGTGTATTCGGACCAGTAGCTAGAGAACTTCGTGAAAAACAATTCATGAAAATTGTATCATTAGCACCAGAAGTGCTTTAATTATTATTTACAATGATAAAGCTAAAAATAAAATCAGGTGATATCGTAAAAGTTATCGCAGGTGACCACAAAGGTGCTGAAGGTAAAGTTTTGCGTGTATATCGTGAGAAAAACAAAGCGGTAGTTGAGGGAGTAAATATGGTGTCTAAACACACTAAGCCAAGTGCTAAAAATCCTCAAGGTGGAATCGTTAAGAAAGAAGCTCCTATGCATATTTCTAACTTGTCTTTAATCGATCCTAAATCGAAAGAAGCAACTAAAGTTGGATTCAAGGTAGAAGGAGATAAGAAAGTAAGATTTTCAAAAAAATCTAATCAAGTATTATAGTAATGGCTTATATACCTAGACTTAAAGAAGAATATAAGAGTAGAATCATTTCTGCTCTTACAGAAGAATTCGGTTACAAAAACGTAATGCAAGTTCCAAAATTGGAAAAAATCGTTTTGAGTAAAGGAGTTGGAGCGGCTGTATCTGATAAAAAACTTATCGATTACGCTGTTGAAGAATTGACAAAGATTACTGGTCAAAAAGCGGTAGCTACGATCTCTAAAAAGGACGTTGCGTCTTTCAAATTGAGAAAAGGAATGCCAATTGGTGCTAAAGTAACTTTACGTGGAGAGAGAATGTATGAATTCTTAGACAGATTGATCACTGCATCTTTACCACGTGTAAGAGACTTTAACGGAATTAAATCTACAGGTTTCGACGGTAGAGGAAATTACAATCTTGGAGTTCTTGAGCAAATTATCTTCCCTGAAATCGATATCGATAAAGTGAATAAAATTTCTGGTATGGATATTACTTTTGTAACATCTGCAGAAACAGATAAAGAAGCAAAATCATTATTAGCTCAATTAGGTTTACCTTTTAAAAAGAATTAAGACATGGCTAAAGAATCAATGAAAGCCCGCGAGGTGAAAAGACAAAAAACGGTAGAAAAATATGCAGAGAAAAGAAAAGCTTTATTGGAAGCTGGAGATTACGCTGCTTTACAAAAATTACCGAAAAATGCTTCTCCAGTTCGTTTACACAACCGTTGTAAATTAACAGGTAGACCAAGAGGGTATATGCGTCAATTCGGTATCTCACGTGTAACATTCCGTGAGATGGCTAACCAAGGATTGATTCCAGGAGTTAAAAAAGCTTCTTGGTAGTTTGCAAAAAAGTATTATATTTGCAAACTTAAAATATTAAAGTTTAATAGGTTAAAGGTTCAACTCACTGAGGGTGAGTTGAAAACCATAACCACAATTTTGTTTATAATGTATACAGATCCAATTGCGGATTATCTTACGAGAGTTAGAAATGCAGTTATGGCAAACCACAAAGTGGTTGAAATTCCAGCATCTAACTTGAAGAAAGAAATCACAAAAATCTTATTCGATCAAGGTTACATCCTTAGCTACAAGTTCGAAGATAGTACTGTACAAGGTACTATCAAAATTGCTCTTAAGTATGATAAAGATACTAAAGAGCCAGTAATTAAAGATATTCAAAGAATTAGTAAACCAGGTTTACGTAAGTACGCAGGTGCAGCTAAATTGCCAAGAATTTTAAATGGTTTGGGTATTGCTATCGTGTCAACTTCTAAAGGGGTTATGACAGGAAAACAAGCGAAACAATTGAATGTTGGTGGTGAAGTAATTTGTTACGTATACTAAAAAAGAGATAAGAAATGTCAAGAATAGGTAAAAATCCAATTGCAATTCCAGCTGGCGTAACTGTTGAAGTTAACGGTGCTGTAATTACAGTGAAAGGAAAACTAGGGCAACTTTCTCAAGAGTTTACAAACAATGTAACTGTAACTGTTGAAGAAAATCAAGTTCTTGTTACAAGAGCTGCCGATAGCAAAGAAGAAAGAGCTCAACATGGTTTGTATAGAGCTTTAATCAATAACATGATTACTGGTGTATCTACTGGTTTTACTAAAGAATTAGAACTTGTGGGTGTAGGTTACAGAGCTTCTAATCAAGGAAACAAACTTGATTTGGCTTTGGGATATTCTCACAATATCGTTTTAGAGGTTGCGCCTGAAGTTGTTGTAGAAACAATTTCTGAAAAAGGTAAAAACCCTATCGTAAAATTAACATCATACGACAAACAACTTTTAGGTCAAGTTGCTGCGAAAATCAGAGGTTTCCGTAAGCCAGAACCGTACAAAGGAAAAGGTATTAAGTTTGTGGGTGAAGTATTAAGAAGAAAAGCAGGTAAATCAGCTTAAAATTTGAGAGTATGTCATTAACAAAATCTGATAGAAGACAAAGAATACAGTACAGAATTAGAAAAATTGTAAGCGGAACTGCTGCAAGACCTCGTTTATCTGTATTCAGAAGTAACAAAGAAATCTATGCTCAGCTTATAGATGATGTGAATGGTGTTACATTGTTAGCCGCTTCTTCTCGTGAGAAAGGTGTAGATACTAAAGGAACTAAAGTCGAAGTTGCTACTGCAGTTGGAAAATTAGTTGCTGAAAAAGCTTTAAAAGCAGGTATCGAAAATGTTACATTTGATAGAGGCGGATATTTATATCACGGTCGTGTTCAATCATTAGCAGAAGGTGCGAGAGCAGCTGGATTAAAATTCTAAGAAATTATGTATCATAATTATAAAAACGTAGAGTTAGTAAAACCAAGTGGTCTTGAATTAAAAGACCGTTTAGTTAGTGTAAATCGTGTTACTAAAGTTACAAAAGGTGGTAGAGCGTTCGGTTTTTCTGCAATTGTAGTAGTAGGTGATGAGAACGGAGTTGTTGGTCACGGACTAGGAAAATCTAAGGATGTTTCTGAAGCTATTGCTAAGGCAGTAGAAGATGCAAAGAAAAACTTAGTTAGAATTCCTTTAAGTGGACAATCTGTGCCTCACGAGCAAAAAGGTAAATTTGGTGGAGCAAGAGTATTCTTAATGCCTGCATCTCATGGTACCGGAGTAATTGCTGGTGGTGCTGTACGTTCAGTACTTGAATCTGTAGGTATTCACGATGTATTATCAAAATCTCAAGGATCTTCAAACCCTCACAATGTGGTAAAAGCAACTTTCGATGCTTTATTACAAATGAGAAGCGCAGTTACTGTTGCTAAACAAAGAGGAGTATCTTTAGAGAAAGTATTCAAAGGTTAATTCAAGGAAATTATGGCAAAGATTAAAGTAAAACAAGTAAGAAGCAAAATCAACTGTCCGGAAAACCAAAAAAGAGTTTTAGCATCTTTAGGTTTACGTAGAATAGGACATGTTGTTGAGCACGATGCAAATCCTGCTATCCTTGGAATGGTAAATAAAGTTAAACACTTGGTTTCTGTAGAAGAAGCTAAATAACAAATAACTGTTATGAATTTAAGTAATTTACAGCCAGCTGAAGGGTCAACACACAATCAAAATAAAAGAGTAGGTAGAGGAGAAGGTTCTGGTAAAGGTGGTACTGCTGCACGTGGTCACAAAGGAGCTAAGTCTCGTTCTGGTTATTCTAAAAAGATTGGATTTGAAGGAGGTCAGATGCCGCTTCAAAGACGTGTTCCTAAATTTGGTTTCAAAAATATCAACAGAGTAGAGTACCAAGGTGTAAATCTTGATACATTACAAGCTCTAGTTGATAACGGTTTGGCTACAGATACTGTAGATTTCACTACTTTCGTAGAAAACCGTTTAGCTACTAAAACTGAAGTTGTTAAAATTTTAGGTAGAGGTGAGCTTAAAGCAAAATTAAAAGTAAGTGCACACAAATTCACAGCTACTGCTAAAGCCGCTATCGAAGCTGCTGGTGGTGAAGCTATAGAATTATAATTTTCTGAACACGATGAAGAAATTTATTGAATCGTTACAAAACGTTTGGAAAATTGAGGAACTAAGAAACAGAATCCTAATTACATTAGGATTTCTGTTGGTTTATCGTTTTGGTGCTCAGGTAACATTGCCGGGAATCGACGCTACTAAATTACAAGGGTTAACTGATCAAACTGAAAAAGGTATTGGTTGGTTAATTGACGTTTTCACAGGTGGTGCATTTTCACAGGCTTCAGTGTTTGCCTTGGGTATTATGCCTTATATTTCAGCTTCAATTGTAGTGCAGTTAATGGGAATTGCGATTCCTTATTTACAAAAGTTACAAAAAGAAGGTGAAAGTGGAAGAAAAAAAATGAACCAAATTACAAGATGGTTGACTATTGGTATTACTTTAGTTCAAGGTCCTGGTTATATTTATAACTTGTACAGAACTTTACCTGGTGATGCTTTCTTATTAGGATTCAATTCATTTGCTTTCTTATTCTCTTCTGTATTGATCTTAACGACAGGTACAATTTTTGCAATGTGGTTAGGTGAAAAAATTACAGATAAAGGTATCGGAAACGGTATATCGTTATTGATTTTAGTTGGTATCGTTGCAAGACTACCACAGGCTTTTACCCAAGAATTTTCGTCTGTTATTTCTGAAAATAACGGTGGACCAATGAAATTGGTTTTTGAGATAATTATTTGGTTGCTTGTGATAATCGCTTGTATATTGATGACAATGGCTGTTCGTAGAGTACCGGTTCAGTATGCGCGTCGCACCGTTTCTGGTGATGTGGAGCAAGACTTAATGGGGGGTAATCGCCAGTTTATTCCACTAAAATTAAACGCTTCTGGAGTTATGCCTATCATTTTTGCACAGGCTATTATGTTTATTCCTGCAGCTGTTGCTGGTTTATCATCTTCAGAAACTGCTCAAACTATTAGTACAAGATTTCAAAATATTTTTGGATGGGAGTATAATTTGTTATTTGCGTCGTTAATCGTAATTTTTACGTACTTTTACACCGCAATTACCATCCCTACTAATAAGATGGCTGATGATTTAAAAAGAAGTGGTGGTTTTATTCCTGGTGTTAAGCCTGGTGTAGAAACTGCAGACTTTTTGGATAGAGTGATGTCTTTAATTACTTTCCCTGGAGCTTTATTCCTTGCTTTCCTTGCTGTGTTCCCAGCAGTTGTAGTAAGTGTTTTAAATGTACAAGCACAATGGGGATTGTTCTTCGGAGGTACATCATTGTTAATTTTGGTTGGAGTTGCAATCGATACGATTCAACAAATCAATTCATACTTGTTGAATAAACATTATGATGGTTTAATGAAAAGTGGTAAAAACAGAAAAGCAATAGCTTAATATGGCAAAACAATCAGCAATAGAACAAGACGGATCAATTATTGAAGCATTGTCAAATGCGATGTTCCGTGTTGAGTTAGAAAATGGGCATATCGTAATTGCTCACATTTCTGGAAAAATGCGTATGCATTACATCAAATTATTACCAGGTGATAAAGTGAAACTAGAAATGAGTCCTTACGATTTATCCAAAGCAAGAATTACTTATAGATACTAAAGCTACTAAAATGAAAGTAAGAGCATCAGTAAAAAAACGTAGTGCCGAGTGCATTATCGTACGTAGAAAAGGAAGATTATACGTTATTAACAAAAAGAATCCTAGATTTAAACAAAGACAAGGATAATTATGGCAAGAATAGCAGGGGTAGATATACCTAAAAACAAAAGAGGAGTTATCGCTTTGACATATATCTTCGGAATTGGAAAAAGCAGAGCTATCGAGATCTTAGAAAAAGCTCAAGTAAGTCAAGACAAAAAAGTTCAAGACTGGAATGACGACGAAATTGGAGCAATCCGTGACGCAGTTTCATACTACAAAATTGAAGGTGAATTGCGTTCTGAAACTTCATTAAACATCAAGCGTTTAATGGATATCGGATGCTACAGAGGAATCCGTCATAGAGCTGGTCTTCCATTAAGAGGACAAAGAACTAAAAACAATTCTAGAACTAGAAAAGGTAAAAGAAAAACTGTTGCTAACAAGAAAAAAGCAACTAAATAATAAGTAGTAATATGGCTAAGACAAGCACAAAAAAACGTAAAGTTATCGTTGAGTCGACAGGAGAAGCGCATATTAGTGCAACTTTTAACAACATCATCATCTCGTTAACTAACAAGAAAGGTGAAGTTGTATCATGGTCATCTGCTGGTAAAATGGGCTTCAGAGGTTCTAAAAAGAATACTCCGTATGCAGCTCAAATGGCCGCTGAAGATTGTTCAAAAGTAGCATTAGAAGCTGGACTTAAAAAGGTGAAAGTTTTTGTGAAAGGTCCTGGAAACGGAAGAGAATCTGCTATCAGATCTATCCACAATTCAGGAATCGAAGTAACTGAAATCATCGATGTTACTCCACTTCCACACAACGGATGTCGTCCTCCAAAAAGACGTAGAGTTTAATTTAATTTAAGTATAACTAGGTAGAATATAGATTATCGGAGGATACTGACCTGAATTCATAATCTCTACCTTAAAAATTTTTAAAATGGCAAGATATACTGGTCCAAAAACAAAAATTGCTCGTAAGTTTGGCGAAGCAATCTTCGGAGATGATAAAGCCTTCGAAAAAAGAAATTACCCTCCAGGGCAACATGGTTTAGCTAAAAAGAGAGGTAAAAAATCTGAATATGCAATCCAGTTAATGGAAAAGCAAAAAGCTAAATATACTTACGGTATTTTAGAAAAACAATTCAGAAACTTATTCGAAAAAGCGGCTGCTTCTAAAGGTGTAACAGGTGAAATCCTTTTACAATTATGTGAAGCTCGTTTAGATAACGTAGTTTACAGAATGGGTATCGCTCCGTCAAGAAGAGCTGCACGTCAAATCGTAACTCACAGACATATTACTGTAAATGGTGAATTGGTTAACGTTCCTTCTTACCATTTAAAACCTGGTGACAAAGTTGCTGTTCGTGAAAAATCTAAATCATTAGAGGCTATCGAACGTTCTTTAGCTGGTGCTTCTCAAGTGTATGAGTGGATTACTTGGAATAATGATACTAAAGAAGGTACTTTCGTATCTGTTCCAGCAAGAATCCAAATCACTGAGAACATTAAAGAACAACTAATCGTCGAATTGTACAACAAATAATAATTGACATCAGTCGAAAATTTATGGCAATATTTAATTTTCAAAAGCCCGATAAAGTTATCATGATCGATTCTACTGACTTCGAAGGAAAATTCGAATTCAGACCTCTTGAACCAGGTTACGGATTGACTGTTGGTAACGCACTTAGAAGAGTTTTACTTTCAGCATTGGAAGGTTATGCTATCACATCTGTACGCATTGAAGGTGTTGATCACGAATTCTCTACTATTTCCGGTGTTGTTGAAGATGTTACCGAAATTATCCTTAATCTGAAACAAGTACGTTTAAAACGTCAAATTGAAGATATCGATAACGAAGCTGTGACAATATCAATCACAGGAAAAGATCAAGTTACTGCTGGAGATTTCCAAAAATTCATGTCTGGTTTCCAAGTGTTAAACCCGGAATTGGTAATTTGTAATTTAGATAGTAAAGTAAACCTTAATATGGAAATTACTATCGAAAAAGGTAGAGGATATGTACCTGCAGAAGAGAATAAAAAACAAAATGCTGCAATTGGTACGATCTTTACAGATTCAATCTTTACCCCGGTAAAGAACGTGAAGTATGCTATCGAAAACTTCCGTGTAGAGCAAAAAACGGATTACGAAAAATTGGTTTTTGAAATTAAAACTGATGGTTCTATCCATCCAAAAGATGCTCTAACAGAAGCTGCTAAAGTATTAATTCACCACTTTATGTTATTCTCTGATGAGAGAATTACATTAGAGGCTGATGAGATTGCTCAAACTGAATCTTACGATGAAGAGTCATTACATATGAGACAATTGCTTAAAACTAAGCTTGTTGATATGGACTTATCAGTAAGAGCATTAAATTGCTTAAAAGCTGCTGAAGTTGATACGTTGGGCGACCTAGTATCGTTTAATAAAAATGACTTAATGAAGTTCCGTAACTTCGGTAAAAAATCATTAACTGAGCTTGATGAATTAGTTGCCAACAAGAATTTAACATTCGGAATGGACTTGTCAAAATATAAGTTAGATAAAGAATAATTTACTTCATATTTTGCTCTCCAAAGAGGATAGTAGCAAGATGAAGGTTTAATAAAACGTCACATGAGACACGGAAAAAAATTCAATCACCTAAGCAGACAAACTGGACATAGAAAAGCTATGTTGGCTAATATGGCTTGTTCTCTTATCGAGCACAAACGTATTAACACTACAGTTGCTAAGGCTAAAGCGCTTAAACAATTTGTTGAGCCGCTTATTACTAAGTCAAAAGAAGATACTACTCACAACCGTCGTATCGTATTCGCATACTTAAAAAGCAAATATGCTGTAACTGATTTATTCAGAGATGTAGCTGCTAAAGTAGGTGATCGTCCAGGTGGTTACACTCGTATTATCAAGTTAGGAAACCGTTTAGGAGATAACGCTGATATGGCGATGATCGAATTAGTGGATTTCAACGAGCTATACAACGGTGGTAAAAAAGAAGTGAAAAAAGCAAAAAGCCGTCGTGGTGGAAAAGCTAAAAAAGCTGAATCTGCTGCTGAAGCTCCTGCTACTGAAGAATCTTCTGAAAGCGCTGAATAATATGAATCTTACTTCATAAATATTAAGGATAAACTTTTTAGTTTATCCTTTTTTTTTGAATAAATTTGCAAAACTTTAAACTACAATGCAACACACAACAACACAAGCTGCAATTCTATTACTTGCTGATGGTACAATCTTTCACGGAAAGTCTATCGGAATTTCTGGGAAAACTTTCGGAGAAGTTTGTTTTAATACCGGAACAACAGGATATCAGGAAATCTTTACTGATCCTTCTTACTTCGGGCAAATCATGGTAACGACCAATGCTCATATTGGTAATTACGGTATAAATGTAAATGAAGTTGAATCAGATTCCATTAAAATAGCAGGACTGGTTTGTAAAAAGTTCTCCACTTTTCATTCAAGACCTGACTCTGAAAGTAACTTATTTGACTATTTTCAAAAAGAAAACTTAATCTGTATTTCAGATGTCGATACAAGAGCTTTAGTTTCATACATCCGTGATAATGGTGCACAAAATGCAGTTATCTGTACTGATGGAACTCCGGTTGAAGAATTAAAAGCCTTGCTAGCTAATGTGCCGGATATGAACGGATTGGAGTTGGCTTCTAAAGTATCTACCAAAGAACCTTATTTTTATGGTGATGAGAATGCTACTTACAAAATTTCGGCACTGGATTTAGGGATTAAAGAAAATATCCTGAGAAATTTGGCTAAAAGAGATTGCTATATCAAGGTTTTTCCTTACAACGCTTCTTATGCCGATTTAAAAGCATTCAACCCTGATGGATATTTCTTGTCCAATGGTCCTGGTGATCCAGATCCTCTAGAAAGCGCTATTGAAGTAGCAAAAGAAATTATCGACAACAATCATCCGTTGTTTGGAATTTGTTTAGGACATCAGGTAATTGCTTTGGCAAACGGTGTTTCTACCTATAAAATGTTTAACGGTCACCGAGGAATTAATCACCCAGTTAAAAATTTATTGAGTGGAAAAGGTGAAATTACTTCGCAAAATCACGGATTTGCAGTGAACAAGGAGCAATTGGATAATCACCCCGAATTGGAAATCACTCACTTGCACTTAAATGACGGAACTGTAGCTGGAATGAGAATGAAAAATAAAAACTGTTTCTCTGTGCAATACCACCCGGAAGCAAGCCCAGGACCACACGATTCTGCGTATTTGTTCGACCAGTTTATTGAAAATATAAAAACAGCTAAGAACTAAAACGTTATCGTTAATAACAATTTTGTTTTAAGGATTGCTGTTTCTACAGATTAAATACATTTGTATAGCTTACAATAAATTAAGGTTAGCATTTAAAATTTATAATTCAAAATTTAAAATAATAAACTATGAGTATCATCATAAAAATACATGCAAGACAAATTCTTGATTCTAGAGGTAATCCTACAGTAGAAGTTGATGTAGTAACAGATAGTGGCGTTTTAGGCCGTGCTGCCGTTCCTTCTGGAGCATCAACCGGAGAACATGAAGCAGTTGAGTTGCGCGATGGCGGTAAAGCGTTCATGGGTAAAGGGGTTTTAAAAGCAGTTGAAAACGTAAATACAACGATTGCTGAAGCTTTGTTGGGAACTTCCGTTTTCGAACAAAACCTAATCGATAAAATCATGATTGATTTGGATGGTACGCCAAACAAATCAAAATTGGGGGCAAATGCTATTTTAGGTGTTTCCTTGGCGGTTGCTAAAGCCGCTGCAAACGAATTAGGCTTGCCTTTATACCGCTACGTAGGTGGTGTTTCTGGAAATACATTACCTGTGCCAATGATGAATATCATCAACGGCGGTTCGCATTCTGATGCGCCTATTGCTTTCCAGGAGTTCATGATCATGCCGGTAAAAGCAACATCTTTTACACATGCTATGCAAATGGGTACGGAAATTTTCCATAACCTTAAAAAAGTATTACACGACCGTAACTTGTCTACTGCAGTGGGTGACGAAGGTGGTTTTGCACCAAACTTGGCTGGTGGTACTGAAGATGCTTTGGATTCAATCAAATTAGCAGTGGAAAATGCGGGTTATGTTTTCGGTGAGGATATTAAAATCGCTTTAGACTGTGCTGCTTCTGAATTTTATATAAACGGAAAATACGATTATACGAAGTTTGAAGGTGCAACCGGTAAGGTAAGAACGTCTGAAGAACAAGCAGATTATTTAGCAGAATTGGCTTCTAAATACCCAATCGTATCAATCGAAGACGGTATGTATGAAGATGATTGGGCTGGTTGGAAATACTTAACAGAGAAAATTGGCGATAAAGTACAATTGGTGGGTGATGATTTATTCGTAACGAATGTAGAGCGTTTGTCAAGAGGTATCAATGAAGGTATTGCGAATTCTATCTTGATTAAAGTAAATCAAATCGGTACGTTGACAGAAACCATTGCAGCTGTAAATATGGCACACAATGCAGGGTATACTTCGGTAATGTCACACCGTTCTGGTGAAACAGAAGACAATACTATTGCTGATTTGGCTGTAGCACTAAACTGTGGTCAAATAAAAACAGGCTCGGCTTCTCGCTCTGACCGTATGTCTAAATACAACCAATTATTGCGTATTGAAGAAGAATTAGGTGATGTGGCTTATTTCCCAGGAGCAAGAGCTTTTAAAGTGAAATAATTTATTTTTTTTAATACAGAGAAGCCCAATAGTAGATATTGGGCTTCGTTATTTTATAAAGTCTTGTTAATTTATATTTTTAGAATAGCGAACTTACTGCAAAGTACTATATTTGAAATCACAATTCCGGATTTATTTATTGATATAAAATAGTTGGGCTTCATCTGGAGTCTTTTTTTTTGAGTGCATAGTAGTACAAGGTTTCATTGAATGTAATTTGAAATCGGAATTACTGAAAAATATGTTGAGAACTCTAAAAAAATCCAAATATTCAATTGTAACATACAAACGTTATTTTCTAAGCACAATACTGAAAAATTAAATATGAAAAAAATACTTTTAGTACTATTAGTCTTAATTCCTTTATTCGCAGAAGCACAGATTATTGATATACCTGATGTTAATTTTAAGAATGCATTAGTGAATTCAAACTGTATAGATAGCGATGGGGATAATAGTTTTGATTCGGATGCGGATACAAATAATGATGGGGAAATTCAGCTTTCTGAAGCATTGGTCGTTACGAAATTGAATTTGAATTATAGAGGTATTACTGATTTAACGGGTATTAATAATTTTATTAATTTGGTGTATCTGAATTGTACCAGTAATGTAAATCTGACAACAGTATCTATCTCAAACTTAAGCAGTCTTGAAATTCTGGATCTGGGAGGGAATCTTGAATTGACGAATTTAAATCTTTCAAATTTAAATAGTTTAAATAGTTTAGATTGTGCCTGGACAAACATTGGTACATTAGACTTGACTAACTTGATGAATTTAAAGAAGTTTAATTGTTATGCTGGTCAATTAACCTCGCTTAATATTGCCAATCTTTCAAATTTAGAGGAGTTAAATCTTGTTGGATGTGATTTGAACTCGATTGATTTTTCGGGGGTTTCAAATCTAAAAAAGTTGTTATGTTCTCAAAATCAGTTAATTAATTTAAATTTATCTTCTTTAACTGTTTTGGAGGAGTTGCAGTGTAATGATAATTTGCTAAGTAGTTTAGATCTTTCCAATAATGTCTTGATTACGAATGTTAATTGCTCAAATAACAATCTGATATCGATAAATCTAACTGGACTGGTTAATTTAGAATCTTTAAATTTTAGCAATAATCAAATGACAGCAGTTTCTTTGGGTGGGTTGACAGCACTTCAAAATTTGCACTGTGATAATAATCAATTTACAAGTTTGAACTTGAATGGATTAGCCGCTCTAGTGTCGTTGAGTTGTGGAGATAATCAATTAACCAATCTCGATTTTTCTGGTTTGTTGAATTTAAGAGGTGTGCTATGTTGGAATAATCAATTGACTCAATTGGATTTTTCAGAAAACCCTTTGTTTGGTGATTTACTTTGTTCAAATAACTTGTTGAATTATATAAATATTAAAAATGGGACTAATCATTTTAATACAGATAATGTTTGGTCAGACAATCCGACTCTTCAATTTATTTGTGTCGATGAAGATGAGCTTTCCAGTATTCAATCAATTGTAGATCAAAGTGAAAATATAAATCCAAGCTTAACAACATACTGCTCCTTCATTCCTGGAGGAAACTACAATGTTATATCGGGAATAGTAAAGTTCGATGCTGGAAACGATGGCTGTAATGCTGCAGATTTACCGCAATCATCAATCAAAATTAAAATTAATGATGGCCTCGTTGAAGGTGCTTCTTTAACAAATACTAATGCTGAATATTTATTCCACGTACAGAATGGAAATTTCACCATGACACCTGATGTGGAAAATCCGTCTTGGTTTAATTTCTCGCCTCCTAATACAGCGATAAATTTTCCGAATAACAATAATAATTCGGTAGTACAGAATTTTTGTATGACTGCTAATGGTGTTCATCCTGATCTTGAAATTGTGATTGCTCCTGTTTTATTAGCTCGTCCTGGTTTTGATGCATTCTATAAGGTAGTTTATAAAAATAAAGGGAATCAAATGCTTTCTGGAAATGTGATGCTGAACTTTAATGATACTGTTTTGGATTTAGTATCTTCAGTGCCATCGCCAGATTTACAAACAACTGGGCAGTACACATTTAATTTTGCTAATCTATTGCCATTCGAACAAAGGGAAATTGCAATAGTATTCAATGTAAATTCTTCAGTGGAAACTCCTGCGGTTAATAGTGGTGATGTTTTGAATTTTACAGTTTTGGTTAATCCTACGGCAAGTGACGAAACGCCTGCTGATAATCAGTTTGTGTATAATCAAATCGTTGTAAATGCTTGTGAT
This sequence comes from Flavobacterium sp. GCM10023249, assembly GCF_042653365.1. Classification (NCBI taxonomy): domain Bacteria; kingdom Pseudomonadati; phylum Bacteroidota; class Flavobacteriia; order Flavobacteriales; family Flavobacteriaceae; genus Flavobacterium; species Flavobacterium sp. GCM10023249. Next base: position 673,714 of record NZ_JBHSHZ010000009.1, on the reverse strand, counting down.
CCGAATGATAAAATTTGTTTGGAAGGAAATGTGGAATCGCCTACTAAAATCGGGGATTATCTGCATTATATCATTAATTTCGAAAATGTGGGAACGGCAAGTGCTGTAAATGTCGTGGTGAAAGATGTTATTGATGCTAATAAGTTTGATGAGGAATCAATACAGGTATTGAATAGTTCGCATCCAGTTGAAACAAAGATAAAAGGGAATAACGTCGAATTTGTTTTTAAAAATATCAATTTGGCAGCCCCTGTAAATGGAGGTGAAACCGGAGGGCGTGGAAATGTGGTATTTAAAATTAAAACCAAAGACAACCTCGTTTCAGGTGATGAAGTAGCTAATAAAGCAGATATTTTCTTCGATTATAACGCGCCAATCACTACGAATTTTGCCACTACAGTTTTTCAGACATTGGATCTCGATGATGTAGCTTGGGATAATTCGGTAAAAGTGTATCCTAATCCTACCCGTAATTCAGTTAATATTAAATCTGCCCGAATGATTAAATCGATCCAGTTGTTCGATGTTCAGGGAAGATTATTGTTAAATAAAATCACGAATCAAACCGATGATGTTTTAGAACTGCAAACCAAACCGTCAGGACTTTATTTTGTTAAGGTGTTTACTGAGGACGGACTTAAAATAGAAAAAGTGATTAAAGAATAAAAGTAAATTTTTTATGGTAAAAGCATTGCAGATACGTAACTAAAGGTTTTTAGTAAATATAAAACACCCGTTAGCGTCAAATGTTAAAGGGTGTTTTTTGCGTTTTATGCTTCAGTTACGGCTTCCTTTTCTTTTAAAAAGTAATGCATTAAGAAATAAAAAGAAATGATATAACAGAAAATACTCGTGTATCTTAAGAAGGCTATTTTATAGTAATAATAATAGATGCCGTAAAAAAGTTCACAAATAATGGTAATCAAAGCGTAAAGAATTAAAAAGGTGTTCCTTTGGTTGAGATCGGCAACATACTTGTAAGCAGCAAAGAATACAAAAGTGATCAAAACAGCATCGTAGACAAGTATCACTTTATACAATTCAAATGAACTGTCAAAAACGATCAATATCGATATGTAAAGTAAGCAGGCTAAGAAAATGAACGTCAATAAAATGGAAGTGTAGTTTTCTTTTCCGATTCGGTATAATTTTTTGTTTCGTAATTCTCTAATCAGTTGCAATAATAGCATGCAATAGGCTAGAAAATTAAAGAACAGTACATAGACTAAATAGCTGCCTCCTTCTAGTAAATTGATGATTCCGGAGATAAAAAAGAAGAGTAAGATAATGCAATTGTAAAAATTTACATTCTTTTTGCTTTCTTCTATATAATGAAAAAAAATGGCGCCAATGAACAATGGCTTTGAAAAATAAGAAACATAATTCCAATCCATGAAAGTAGAAAGGAAATACAAAGCTCCAAAAATAAAATACAAAGTAAGATGTGATCTTAAAATAGGCATTTTGGCTTGTGTTTCAATAGCATTAAGCAACTAAACGGCTGTAGTACAAAGTTATTATAATTAACTTGTTATTTTTGATGATGGCGTAGTTGTTTGATTTTAAATTCCAATTCCCTTAAATTTCATGTAAATTTATAGTGTACTAAGAAGTAGTAAGGTGTTTTAGGTTATCTGTTTGCTCTTTGCAAAGATTTAACGAAAACGTTTCAGTAAAACTTTTTTATTTCGCACAGTTTTCCATAAATTTGTTAAAATATATAATTTAGATTAATTCCCAAATTACATTATGTCAAAAACAGCGATATTAGAGTACGATGGCAATAAGTATGAGTTTCCAGTGATTGTAGGAAGCGAAAACGAACCCGCTATCGACATTGAGAAACTACGTGCCTTAACGGGTGCGATTACCTTAGATCCAGGATACAAAAATTCGGGTTCTTGCAAAAGTGATATTACTTTCCTTGATGGAGAAGAAGGTATTCTTCGTTACAGAGGGTATGCTATCGAGGAATTAGCTGAAAAAGCTGACTTTCTTGAAGTGTCTTATTTAGTGATTTTCGGAGAGTTGCCAACCAAAGAACAATTGGAGAAATTCGAAACCGATATCCGTAAATACACTTTGGTGAATGAAGAAATGAAAAACATCATCGATGGTTTTCCTAAAACGGCGCACCCAATGGGGGTTCTATCTTCATTAACGAGTGCTTTAACTGCATTCAATCCTAAAGTAGTAAACGTAGAGAATGAAGCGGAAATGTATGAGGCAATCTGCAAAACCATGGGTAAATTCTTGGTAATTGCAACTTGGACGTACCGTAAAATGATGGGATTCCCATTAAACTACTACGACAATACTATCGGGTATGTAGACAACTTCATGAAATTGATGTTCTCATTGCCAACCGGTCCTTATGCTACAAACAAAACCGTAATCAATGCCTTGGATAAATTGTTCATCCTTCATGCTGATCACGAACAAAACTGTTCTACTTCAACAGTAAGAATCGTTGGTTCTTCTCACGCTGGATTGTTCGCTTCTATCTCTGCAGGGGTTTCTGCTTTATGGGGACCTTTACACGGTGGGGCTAACCAAGCCGTATTGGAAATGCTAGAGCAAATCCAAAAAGACGGTGGAGATGCACAAAAAGCATTAGAAAGAGCTAAAGACAAAAACGACGATTTCCGTTTAATGGGATTCGGACACAGAGTATACAAAAACTTCGATCCAAGAGCAAAAATCATCAAAAAAGCAGCTGACGAAGTGTTGAAAGAATTAGGCGTTAACGACCCAATCTTAAACATCGCAAAACAATTAGAAGAAGCAGCTTTAGTAGATCCTTATTTCGTAGACAGAAAATTATATCCAAACGTTGATTTCTATTCTGGTATCATCTACCGCGCTTTAGGAATCCCAACAGATATGTTCACCGTATTATTCGCTATCGGTCGTCTTCCGGGATGGATCGCACAATGGAAAGAAATGCGTATCAATAAAGAACCTATCGGTCGTCCGCGTCAAGTGTATACAGGTTATCCTTTACGACCATTCGTTCCAATGGATAAAAGATAAAATTAAAGCAATTTAATACCCAAAAAGCTTCTCTTTTAGAGAAGCTTTTTTTTATATTTGTCCGCAAACAAATAGATTGCGCAGTTACTGCTGCACTACAATCAAATAAAAACTTTATGAGTACTAACGTTACTTTTCTAATCAACAAATCAGAAATTACTGCCGGTACGCGTGGTGCATCTTTGGGGCCAGATGCCATTATCACCGCTGCCAGGAAAAAGGGGAGTTACCTTTTTGGGGAAAATACTCTCGAAAAACTAACCAACACTAACGGATATCTGGATAAACCCACACAATATCCTTTCGCTAAACGAATTGACGGACTACTTTCCGTATATCAGGAGCTTAATACGAAAGTGAGTGAAATTCTAAATTCTAATTCTTTTCCTATCATTTTAGCTGCCGATCACGGCTCTGCGGGCGGAACAATCTCCGGATTGAAATCGGCCTTTCCAGACAAACGCATTGGTGCAGTTTGGATCGACGCTCACGCCGACATTCATACACCCTATACCACACCTTCTGGAAACATGCACGGAATGCCTTTGGCTTCGGTCATGGATGTAGATAATTTGGAATGCAAAATCAATGAAGTGGATGCCGATACAGTGGCGCTTTGGAACCAATTGAAAAATGTTGGAGGCATAACCCAAAAAATCAAACCGGAAGATGTTGTCTATGTTGCGGTTCGCGATACCGAAGAACAAGAAGAATTCATCATCAATAAATACGGTATCAAATGGTTTTCTGTAAACGATGTACGCACGCAAGGTGTAGTCAAAATCGTTGAAGGAATCAATGACCAACTGAAAAATTGTGATATCATCTATATAACGTTCGACGTTGATTCTATGGATCCGGACATGACGTCACACGGGACAGGTACTCCGGTACCCAACGGTATTTCGCCTCAAGAAGCCAAAGAATTATTGGTGACTTTGGCTCAAAATCCTAAAACAGCTTGTATGGAAATTGTAGAAGTGAATCCGTGTTTGGATGAAAAAGAAAATACGATGGCTGAAGTAACTATGGATATCGTAGAAGCAATTACAGAAGCAATTAAAAAGAAATAAATGCAACAAATTACGAATTCAATTCTAATGATTCGTCCGGTTTCTTTCCGAATGAACGAAGAAACCAAGGTGAACAACTTCTACCAACAAGAATCAAACGGCATGTTGCCTGCAGCAATCAATGCGAAAGCGCAACAGGAATTCGATGCTTTTGTAGACAAGTTAGAAGCGGTTGGGGTAAATGTCATTGTAGTAGAAGATACCAAAGATACCGATACACCGGATAGTATTTTTCCGAACAACTGGGTGTCTTTCCATGAAAATGGGGATGTGGCTATCTATCCTATGTTTGCCGAAAACCGTCGCTTGGAACGCCGTGAGGATATTTTGGATATATTGGAAGAAAAAGGGTTTGTTATCGAAAATGTGATGGATTACTCTGAAGCGGAAGAGGAGCAAGTGTATCTCGAAGGAACGGGAAGTATAGTGCTGGATCGCGTCAATGGGAAGGCGTATTGTGCTTTATCACCGCGTGCCGATGAAGAATTGTTTATTGAATTTTGTGAAGATTTCGAATTTACGCCTATTATTTTTAACGCCTATCAAACCGTTAATGAGAAAAGGGAATTGATCTACCATACCAATGTAATGATGTGCGTTGGAGAAACGTTTGCCGTTGTTTGTGCCGAATGTATCGATGACAAGACCGAACGCAAAAGCGTACTGGAGAGTCTGAAACAGGATGGGAAAGAAATTCTACTAATCAACGAAAAACAGGTCGCGCAATTTGCCGGTAACATGTTGGAAGTTTTAGGCGCAAACGGTAAGAAATATGTAGTGATGAGCGAACAGGCTCATTTGTCATTGTCAGCGAAACAAATCGAACAACTGGAAAAACACGCAGCAATCATCAGTTCTAATATCGAAACAATTGAAAAGTACGGAGGTGGAAGCGCCCGCTGCATGATGGCCGAAATTTTCCTACCCAAAGAATAATTCAAAGCCCAGTATAAACTGCTGCTAAAAGTGGAGACAAATAGAAATAATTTGTCGTTTGATGAAGTATAAACCCCATAAACCTTTAAAATAGGCTTATGGGGTTTATAAATTCAAACGGCTGTTAGCAACTGTATTAATAGTGACAGTGGATTGCTCCAAAAGATTTTTATGTTTTCTGGATTGCTTATTTCATTTTGATATTTCTCGACAGTAGAATATTTTTTATTCTTGAGAAAACCAATCTTGAATTTTTGCTTCGGTAAACCAATATTATATACTACATAAAGTTTGATTTCTTTTTCCTCTTAAAAATGCTAAAAGTAGTTTTCTCATTTCATTGAATTTTTCGACCTAATGGTTATACCGCAATGAGGCCAAATTAAATTAGCAATAGGATTTTTACTTTCCATAATATTCCGTCAAAAATAGTATGCCGTAAATCCAAAAATTATATAAAAAAGTATAGGTGATTCCGTAAAATAGACTCAGTTTAAAATTCCCGCTACATTCAGCAGATTTCTTAAATATTAATCGTAAAGCTCGGAAGAATATCCAATACAACATAGCCAGAAATACTAAAACTGAAAACCAAATAATTGCTCCCAAAGCGTAAAATAAAAAACTTAAAACTATTGTGACAATAATCCATAAAATTATGCTCATAATAATTCCTCCAATACCTTCAGCAATAGCTGCTCCAATCTCTAAACCACTTAAATCTGCTGGCGTTAAGTCTTTTAGGATATCTAATCTTTTTGTGTTTATTGTATCAGTTATTTTTCCAACATTATCTTTCAATTTAGTTCCATTATATAAACTGATAGAGATAAAAAGAAAAAAGACGATTGAAATAATCGAAGTTGAAATCAAAGAATTTTCAATAACAGTTTGATGTTTTCCTATTCCATAAAACCAAACACTTAAAATGGTCAAAACAATAACAAGTAAAGAAATTGCGAATACATTTTTAGTGTTAATTAGGGTTCTTTTATTTAGGACTTTCATTTGTAGTGTGTTTTTTGGTGTCTTATCGCTTATGTCCTGTCAGCTTGTGTTGTTGTGTTAATTTACCCAAATATTGAGTTGCTTGTACTAAACCAATTTGGTGAAAAACTCTGATTTTTCCAAGAACCCATAAAAAAAACTATGACAACAAAATGCTGTTGTACTTTGTTGTAACATTTATGGATTTGTAATTTTCAATGGAATCTTTTGTTCCATTCTAACTGGTTTTCCTCCGATAGTTGCAGGATTCCATTTTGGACAAGATCGTAATGCTCTTACAGCATCAATTGAAATTAGTTCACCGTAATTTCCTAATGTGTTTTTTACAAGTGTAATATCTGTTAAAAAGCCATCAACTCCAATTGTAAAACTCATAATGATTTCTCCGGATATTTTACCCTCCATTTCTGGAAGTTTTAAATTTTCAGTTACATATTTTCTGAAATTTTCTTCACCGGTAGGGAAAGTGGCAACCACTTCGAAGTCTTTTTCGATTGAATAGGGTCTAGCCTTTTTATTTTTCAACTCATTGTTTTGAGCAAAAAAACATTGGGTACTACAAACAAAAAATAGAAGTAGGAAGTTTTTCATTTTCAAATTTAAACAATCTTTGAGTTAATAGGTACAAAATCAGCCCGTGAAACGACCCCACAAACCTTTTCAAATATACCCAAAATACTTTCGTAGAAGCCCTTTTAAAAAGGTTGTATACTATGTTTTTTGGAGGTATTTTGAAAATAGAGGAATTGTGCAACAGTTGCCATTGTTAGCTATAGTTGTTATTTTAATTGATATATAATTTAGCAATTTCTTCAATAAAAGCTTGAGGATGTGAACCCATTAAATTTGTCAAAACTACTATTGAAACATTTTTTTTAGGATAAATGAACAGTGTATTTCTAGCGCCACCATTTGCGGCAATTATTGGATTTTCAGCTCTTGAGCTTAATGAGAAACCTATTGAACTTTGGTTTAGTAAACCATTTTCTTCAAATAGTTTTCCATTATTTAGTTCAATTGGTTTTATAAGTGTTTTAAGATTTTCAGCATTAATTAATTGATTGTTTTGTAATGCAATTACCCATTGTGCTATTTCGGTTGCAGTTGAATAAATGCCACCTGCTGGATATAAAATTGTTGGCATTGGTTGATAAACACTACTTAAATCGTTACTGCCGTAAAAAGAATAAGGTCTTGCGGAGTGTTTAATTATGTTGTAAAAATCTCCAAGCCCAGCATCCTCAGAAATCTTCATTCCCGCTTTTTTAAATATGTTTTCTGCTAGGTACTTTTCAAAGGATTGTCCGCTGATTTTTTCGATAATCATTCCAAGCAAAATATAATTTGTTTGATTTTCTCTTAATTCTGTTCCGGGTTTAAAAGTAAGTGGTGATTCTTTTATTCTTTGAAATAAAATTTTGCTATTCTCAGACAATAAATTCCCTTCTGAATTAAAAATTTCAGGTAAACCGGATTTATGTGTTAGAATCTGTTTTACTGTAATGTTTTCCCAAGTGTTAGGCAAACTATCTAAATATTTTGAAATGGGTTCTTCAAAATTCACTTTCTCTTTTTCTACTAATTGCAATATAGCAACACTTGTAAAAGCTTTTGTAATAGAGTTAATACTGAAAACAGTTTGTTTATCAACTGGGATGGAATCTTCAATATTAGCAAGGCCATAATGACCGGTTTTAATGATTTTGTTGTCTTTAATTACGGCTAATTGTAGTCCAACAATTTTATTGTCTTTCATTATTTTTTTTACGGTAGTATCAACTTTGTCATCTTGTGAATAAGTAAAATTGCTAATCATTAAATAGCTAATTAAAAACATTAATTTTTTCATATTTTTTTGGATTGTTATTTTTTTATTATGCTTTACAATTACTGCTACCGTTTTGGTATAACATCGGGTTTGGAGCTAAATGAAACACTATTTGGAATTTTCCAACTCATTCCAAATACAAAACCAACACTAAATTATGCTTAAATCCCAAATTGCGATTACTAGCTGTTAGCCGCATTTTTCTTATTTACAATGTTCATTTATTCGTTCTTTTGCGTATTCCGCACCGTTTTCAAGAGCTTTATTCCAATTTTCGCAAGCTTTCTTTTTGTTTTTTAAGTTAAAATATGTGTTTCCTAAATTAAAATATGCTTGTTGTTTTTCTTCAACTTCTAATTTGCCAAGTTTCAAAACGGTTTCATAGTCACCGATTGCTCCTTGATAATCTCCATTTTCGTCTTTAAGTCCACCACGATTTATTAATGCACTAACAAATTTCGGAGCAATTTCGATAGCTTTGTTGTAGTCTTTGAGTGCAGATTTCCAAGTGTAAAGTTCGTTTTTCACTATGGCTCTTGAGTAATATGCGTTAGGGTCTGTTGGATCAATTTGTATACTCAAAGTCCAATTAAATATTGCTCCACTTAAATCGCCATTGTTGTAGCACTCTAATCCTTTGTCAAAATAATAATCTGCTTTTGAAGAGTCAATTTCAGGAAATTTTTGGTCTTTTGGGTCAAATGGTCCACCGTAAGCGTCAAGTTTCGCGTCAAATTCGTAACCACGTTTATACATATCTAAACCCCAATAAAGCAAGTTGTCCGCTGTCATTGGAATTTCATTTGTTTCACCATTGATTTCCCATAATTTTCCGTATTTCTTCACTTCTTGAACAGTGTATGGATAATGCGATTTTATAAATTCTCCAAGTTTTTGTAAGTTTTCTTTTTTGTCTGATATAAAAGTGAAGTCCATTTTTGTCAAGCAGTTGTCTGTAAGTCCGCTTTTAACCATATTTTTAAAAACGTCTTCAGCAGAGACCATTTCTTTGCCAAATCCGTCAACAAAATTGTCCCAAGTAAAAAATTTCTGTTCCATTTTCTTTTGTCCGCAAGTTGTTAATGTTGTCAGTGAAAATAAAAAAGTCAATATCTTATTTCTCATTTGTGGTTTTGTTTTTGAATTGCCCATAACATCAGTCCGTGAAACAATCCCACAAACCTTTTCAAATATACCCAAAATACTTTCGTAGAAACGCCTTTAAAGTGCTTAACAAGGATGTTTTTAGAGTTGTTTTGAAAATAAAGAAGCTGTGGAAGAGTTACGGCTGTTAACGGCTGGCTTTTACAATTCAAACTTTATTTTTTCTTTTTTAAGCCAAACAATTAATTCTTCTCGGATATCTTTTTTTTCAGAAATAGACATTTCGGTTTTATTTGGTGATGACCATTCTTTTAAGGAATCAAAATAAATGAGAATATCGAATTCTCTAGTTCCAGAAATTTCAAAATAAATTTCACATAGTCTTTCTTTTTTAACGTGATAAATGGTTCCGGATCTTCCGTCTGGCTTAATAATGAAACCATCCTTTTTAAGAATTTTGGTTACATTATCTTTTTTCCAAAGTTTAATTTTCCAATCGTCTAACTGTTCTTGTGGAATATAAGTTAAATATTGATTTTCGGATATTTTGGTTTCACTCCAACCTTCAGGAAGTTTATTATTTTCTTTATCCATATTTAATGTATTCGATTGGTTGTATTGCAAAGATTATAGTTTACTGTTAACATCTTGGTACTATATCGGGTTTAGACTTAAATTAAGCCTATTCTTCTGATTTACCAGTCGAGCGCAGCAACTGCCGAAGGAATCTTGCCAAACACCTCTTAGCTGTAGTGTTCATTCAGATTTTTAAATTCGTTCCATTCTTTTTGTTCTGATAAGCAAAGAATAGCAATACAATTCAAGTATCCTATTTTGTTATTTACATAATAGTGTTTTATTACTTCTTCAATTTCTTTAAATTCACAAGCATCATTTTGTTGAAATTGTATTTTCTGTTTTTTATTGTCATTAAATTCAATTAACAGATAATTTTTAGTTCCATTAGATAATCCATTTTCATAATTATAACTCAATAAGTAATTTGTATTTCTAAGACCAACCCAATCTACGCCAGTAATTTCAATTTTTTTTATTATGTCAAGATTAATTCTTAATTCATTGATTTGAATATAATCTTTCTCAAAAAAAAACTTTCCGGTTAATTTCCCTTGAAGTTGTTGAACACGATTAAAGTTAGTAAGTTTTAAAGACAATCCTATGAAATAAAAAGCTAAAACTGTAAGTAATAATGAAGTTAAAAGTGTAGATTTTTCGATTTTCAAAATCAATGAAATAAAAAGAATTATCAACACTAAAATTACAATTACAAAATTGATAGTATTAGTTCTAGTCCAAACAAACTGTTTTTCAAAAATTTTAAATTCTTTCAATTTTTATCTTATAGTAATTACATGTGTTTTTTTCTATCTTAATTCTCTGTCTTTCAGTAATATTACAGATGACGTCAGTCTGCGAATCAACCCACAAACCGCACCAAATATAACCAAAATACTTTTGTATAAAATCCTTTACAATATTTTACAAGGTTTTTTTTGGAGTTGTTTTGGAAAAATGAGATTTTGATACTGTTACGGCTGTTGTTGGCAGTTTTATTTTCTTACCCTAACTTTTAAATTTCCGTCTGAATTATCATAACTTTTAACTCTGTCATTTTCAAAAGTTATTGTACTCCGTCCGTAGATAAACATTTTAAATACACCTACATCACGATAAGATTCAGGGTCTCCCATAATTTCAAGTACTTCATTTTCTGTCGAACCAATAGTAAAATAGTTACTTGAAGGTTTTGTTGATTCATCTAGATTTCCTTGAGATTTGTCTTTTTTCTCTTGGAGTTCTTTTTCTAAGGCAGCATTTTTTTCTTCTAAGTTTTTAATATATTCTTTTTCTGTTTGTGAAGGATTATTATTGCATCCTATTGTAAGTGATATTAATAATATGGAATAATATTTTTTCATAAAAACGTGATTTTGAATTAAAAGTTGATTTAAAATTGCCAGTAACGTAAGTCTGCGAAACAACCCCACAAACCCCTTCAAATATACCTAAAATACTTTCGTAGAAACGCCTTTAAAGTGCTTTGCTAGGATGTTTTTTTTAGTTTTAAATGGTTGATTTGTAATTATTAATGTTATTGGCGGGCTTAGTTTATTTCTAAGCCTTTCATGAATTCATTAAATTTGGTTATGTTTTCATTATATGTTTCTGGTGTAGCACAAAAATTAATGAATAAATATGCTTTAGAGGTTTCAATTAATACAAATTGATTGTGATAAATTTTGTTTTTGAAGAAAGTAAAGACACGTGAAGAAACTCCGTTTCGTATTTTTTTAAAGTCTTTTTCATTTCTTCCGTACCAAATGTGGTTTTTGCTATAAAGTGTTACTTCTCCAAACTTATTTCCGGTTATATAAACTCTCTGAAAATCTTTAAAGTTTTTAAATTTATCTTTTTTATAGCCAGCAATTAAAACAGCGTTTACAATATTATGTACTGCTGGAAATGTTCCGCCCCACATGCTTAAATTAAATTGTTTGTCAACTTTTAGCCAATTAGGTTTTTTAATTGAATATCCATATTCATAGTCTGTATATGTGTCAACAAATGCGGTGTCCACTTTGGATTCATTTCTTGATTCTATTATTTCTACTCTTGTAGTATCGGCTTGTGAAAATCCTTTAAATGCAATTATGAATAGTAATATTTGAAGTTTTTTCATATTCTTATTTGTTTTTTACGATTAGTTCAGCAAATCTACCGCTAACATCACCCCATGAAACTACCCCACAAACCTCCCCAAATATAACCAAAATACTTTTGTATAAAATCCTTTAAAATACTTTACAAGGTTTTTTTTGGAGTTGTTTTGGAAATAGAGGAATTGAGCAATAGCTACGCCTTTTAGCTGCTGGCATTTTAGTATTTCAATATCCAATTTTCTTTTGTGAAAGTGTCTTTAAGTTTTATTTTGTATAAATAATAGGAAATACTACCAATTAATATGTCTCGCAATCGTAACGAATTATAATCAGTCAATTTAATAAGTTCAGCAGAAAAAAATATAATATTGTCGCTCCAAAGTCCGTTTGTTAGGTTTGCGTTTAATTGTGGCTTGTACTCTAATTCATAAATCCTTTTGTACTTCAAGTTTGAATATAGTGATTTGTATGATATTAAAACAAAAAATGAACCATTTGCATTTTGGTCGAAAAGTTTTTCGTTGAATGTAAATGGTGGAAGTTTGTATTGAAAAGTTTTGTTTTTATTCATTGTTTCCAATTTCATAATCTTTTTGTCACAGCAAATATTATTACTATCTTTTGAGTGAAACATTGAAATTTTTATGTCTGTTGCAGGTAAACTTCCAATTTGTTTTAGGTCAAACCAATGCTCATCATTGCAATTGTTTGTGCATATTTGTCCGCTGACACAACAACAACCAGGTGAAGCTCCTTCATCTAAAAGTTTGTCAGAGCAAAATTCTCTAAATTCAAATTCTGGCTGATTAATATATTCATTAGCTAATAAGCTATCGTTCCTTTGTGATTGAAGTTGCATTACGCCATAGAAAATTCCAATTATAGTTAGGACACTAGAATAAAGTCCAACTCTTGCTTCTCCTTCTGTTTTTTCAATCCATTTTATACTTATCAAATATTCTTCCATGTAATGTGTCAGAAAAATTGAAAGAGCAACTACAATAATTGCATAAACGATTAGTGGGATTTTCTTTAAAAATTTTGTCATAGTGTTTTTTGTAACGACTGGTTATACTTGCAGCTAATGTTTCGGGTATTGCCGAAGGCGGGGAGTTTTAGCACTGACGCTCAACAGAAATATCACAGTTTAAATTTAGTAAAAAAGTTCAATCGAAGCCGTTCAGCCCCGCTTTTGGCAATACCTTGTTAGCAGCAGGTGTTTTTGTTCTATTTATATAAAATATCTAAAATCATATGCTTTGTTGCCAAGTTCTTCTAATTGTTTTCCCATTACAGAAAGTCTTTTTGAAAAGTCAATTGTTACAGGAAAAGTTTTATAAAGTTCTGCACCGTTCCAATTCATTTTAGTAAGTTTCAAAATGTCATTCGCAACAGTTTCTATCGGGTCAGTTCCTCTAAATCGCTTAATTAGCAATGGTGTAGGAATACCTCGTTTTCCTTGATAATATTTCCCATTCAATTCCTGACTTTCAACAAGCCCGTGTGTCCAAAGTAAAAAGCTAAAATCGTCTAATTGAATTATTGTCCCTCTCTCAATCGGATAACTATATAACTCATGTTTGTTTTCATTTTGATTTTTAAACAATTTTATTGCTCTCCAATTACTAAACTGTTGGATTTGCAATAACTCAACATTGTCAATGCCCTCTAACGCATTACTTATTCCTTCCATTTCTGCACCTGTGAAGTGTGTCGTTTTATGAAGAACCAATTTCTTTAATCCTATAACTGGGTCAATTTTATGATAAGTGTTTCTTATGTTGCTAATCAATTTAAAAGCATCATCTTTACTCATAAATGGATTTTTGTTATAGAAAATAGGTTTTTCAATTGGTTGCAACAAAAACTTCAACCCATTACCGTAACCGTCAAATATTTGGCTACTACCAAGCACAACCTTATTTTTTGCATTTTGTCTTACTGCATATCCTAACCCAATGAAAGCGGTTTCCGTGTTATCTGTCTTTATTTTCCACGGTGTTCCGTTTGATTTTACATACAACCCTAATGAAAGCCACCAACGAATTTTTGCTTGGTCTTGGAAGTTGATTGATTTGTCTTCAATAAACTGTATTCTTAAACCTATTTTTACGCAATAAAGTTTTAATGAATCGTGTAAGTCATAGTAAGTATTATCGTTTTTAAGTTCTCTGAAATTTTTCCATTGGTCGGGAATGTAAATTACCACACAATCAATATCTGTGCTTCTTAAAGCAAGTTTGTCAATCTTGCTTTTCAGATAATCATAGAATTGAATTGCGGAAAATAGTTTTACTTCATTATTAGGAATTGCAATGACAAATTCACTATGAATTGAGTTTGGAATAATTAAATGTTTTTTAAATACATTATCAAAACCAGGAAAGTCTTTTAAATATTCCTTTTCCCATTTTGGACTTACGTTATTTAATAAAGATTCCAAATGCGTTTTAACTTTATCAAATCCAAAATCAGGTGCGATAATTGCAAGATTGACCGTTGAAGTATTGCTGTTGGGTTCAAAACTTTCTTCCAAAGGGCCTAATATTTTCAGTCCATTGATTGGGTGAATGGATTGTTTTGATTCATCTTGAAAATGAAAATAAATAGGTGGCTCTTTCAGCTTTGTAAAACCGTCAAAACAATAAATATTATCTTTTACTTTTTTTGCGGCAGTTGAATAGTAATCTGCAAGTTTTATTTCAAAATCACCAAGTTTAAACGAAAGCTCTTTGTTTTTCTTTTGTAATTCCTTTATCCAAAAATTTAATTTTTGTCCGTATTTCTTATTGTATCGGTTTGATATGATAGTATTTGTGAGAAATTGAGCCACATTTTTTTGCGGTTCTCCACCTGAATTTGTTTGTATATGAATGGTTGGGCAAATGAGTAGAAACAATTCTTTGCCGACAAGTTCAATTTTAAATTCAAACGCTTCAAATATGCCGATGTTTTGACTAATACTGAAATTTTTGTTCCATTTCTTAATATCGTCTATTTCTTCATTACTTATTGGACTGCTTACAGAATAAAATTTTCTTATTGTTCGTCCTTTTGCATAAAGAGAAAATCCATAATCATTAACCAAACTTTTTTCAATCAACTCATAAAGCATTCCAAGATAAAAGGAATTAGAATGAAAAAATATATGTTCGGGAACATCTGCAATTTTTAGTTCGTCAGTTAAATGATTTTTTAAAATATCTTTTATTTCTTGCTCGTTGCCAAAAAGATTTAGACTGTCAGACTCGCCAAAAGATGCAACGATATTTGAATTTCCAATTGCTTCACGAAGTCTTTTCCATTTACCTTCTCCAGAAATATTCGTTTTGGTAAGAAAAGTGCTTTTAGGGAAATTCTTTGCTTTTATTGCGTTTAAAAGAATGGGAAGTGTAGCTGATGAATTTTGATTTAATCTAAAAGATTGTCGTCTTTCAAAAAGTTCGTTAGCAATTGAATCGATTTGAATATTCGTTATTTCACAAATTTTGTATAGTTCGTGCAGAAAATAATCAAAACTGTCAATTACCATAAAGCCTGAACGTTGGTTTTGAGCATTTGCATTTTCAATAAGTTGAGTTAATCGTTCGTTTGGTGTTACACCTTTTGGAATACACCATATTAATCCTTTTGGAAAAGCATTTGAATTCTCCAAAGATTTTTCAAGTGATTGTAGAATAGATTCGTCGCTTCCCGAATATCCAACGACCAACAAACCTCTTTTTGTAGATGCATTTACAAAATATTGGTGCAAACTTTCTTCCAATTTTTGCAATTCTTCATCTGTATTTTGCAATGGGTCATAACGAAAATCTCCGTGCAATTTGACGACAGTTGGAATGTCTGCTCTGAAATTTCGAACTGAACCAGAATTTTCTGGTGATACTATCTGACAACTTATATAATTCAATCCGTTTATTGCTTTTTCAATCAAGTCGTCAAAATTGGTTGTCCAAACAGTATTTATTTTTTGTTGCTCAACCATTGCAGACAAACACATAAAACCAACAGAAGGCCTCTTATCTCTAACCAAATTCGTTAAAAACTCTTTTCTAACTAATGGGTCAGGATAACATTGGGCAAAATAATATGAATACGGATTGGCTATGTTGTTTTCGCCTTTTGCATCAAAATAACTTTGAATTGTTTTTTTGTTATCTTCAATTTTTAAATCTTGAATTTTTTTGCCATTTATTTTTCCGAGGCTATTTAAAATTTCTCTTTTGAAATGCCAAACTAATTCTCCACCTGATGGAATACCTGAGGAGATGGAAGCACCTGCACCAAGAAATAAGTCAAATGATTGATTTGATAAAACTTTAAAACTTCTAATAAATGTTTCTTTGTCAATAGTTCTCATTTAAGAATGGTATTCTTTGTATTGCGGTTGGTTTTACACTTGCTGCTAAAGTTCTGGTACTACAGCGGGTTTGGGACTAAATTAAGCCCATTCTTCGGATTTGCCAAATCTTTCAAATACAAAACCAACTTCAAATTAAGCCTAAACCCGCCATATTGCCAAACGCCTGTTAATAGCTGCCTTTATTTAAAGTACTTTATTATATTTTCGCAAATGTCTTTACAGGCAATGTCTAAAATTTCTTCTTCAATCTTGTATGTTTTATACAATATCTCATTTTTGATTTCTTCTTTAAATTCCTTAAGTCTGTCCCAGTCTGTTTTAATTTTATCATAGTCCAAAGAGTCCAACGATGGCGATGGCGCAATAGAATAAAAGTAAGCCATACCTAAAGGTGGATTTGCAATCAATTTGTTTCTAATAGCAAATAGAAGTTCCTCAGCTGTCCCAGAAGGGGATCTGTCTTTTCCAGTTTTAATATCTATAGTCGGACTACCTAATTTGTGTCTGAATACAGCCAAAATTATGTTGGATTTCGCAACAAGGTCAGAATTTATGATATCTTGTGCGTATCCCGTTTGTGAAGCAATATATTCCCAGCCTTCGATAATAATTCGCGCGCCACATCTTTCTTCATAGTGTTCTCTCCTAAATTTAGTCTCTAATTTGTCAAGTAACAGCTCCCGTTCTCTAACAACATCACCAGGCGAAGCAATTAGTACTCTTATTTCTTTTAGCTCCTTTTTTTCGGGCTTATGTATTTTCTCAGAAGTAATGAAATTTGATGTTTGAGAATTGTCATAATTTGAACTTAGCTTTTTCTCCTCCAACATTACCTGAATTAGATTTCTAAATTGCTTCAATCCACTTTCAAACGGTGTTCGCCAGTCTGTTGTACCGCTAAATACAATCATTGGAGAATAGCGTATGTTCTTTAAGTCTGTCAGGTAATGACTTTCGTCACCAAAAAGTTTTCTAATTAGCATTTCGGTTCGCTTCTCCAACACATCGAATTCGTCTTTATTATCATATGAGATTTTCTTAGCGGATTCGGATAAATTCTCGAGTAATTCTATTTCATTCATATGTCTTGTCTGTCTTTAAGGTTGCTGGTAACTCGTATATACCTGCTATTTATAGCACCTACACCTCTAATCTAAGGTATACACCCACTACAAGCAGCGCTTATAAATATACAGAATTTTTTTACAACTACGCCATCCACCTTGGTTCTGTTTAATGTTTTTGTGTACTTCCAGAAGCACAGTGGGTAGCGGCGCTATTGCTGCCAGCCCTCCGCAATATCCCAAAATCCCTCCAATCCCACAATACGTAGTTCTACTCGTTTTTCACCCCGGTGGCTGAGGTAAGGTTGCTGAGCCTCTCGATGCATCGTGGTGGCTGAGGCACTCGAAGCCACAAACCCTCACACTTGCCCATAACCCCTTCGTTTTAAAAGTCAAATCGAAACAGACCAAGCAGTCTAAAAATCTAAGTAGTCTAAAAATCTAAGCAGTCCAAGCAGTCTAATTAATCTAAGCAGTCTAAAAATCTAAGTAGTCTAAAAAGTCTAAGAAGTCTAAGAAGTCTAAGAAGTCTAATCAATCCAAGCAGTCTAAATTTTGGCACACCATTTGTAAGGCATTTCTCTCAAATAGCAAGACGCAGTGAAAGACATTGCGCAATCAACAATCAAAACTTTTAAATCATGAAAACAAATTCAGAAACCGGTCACACAAAAAATGTAGCCAACTTCAAGCAACTGCTAAACGTAATCAGCACCTATGGGCCTGATTATAATCCGGCAAGAGCCAGCCTCAAAATCCCCAATCTTAACACCATCGCCACAAATGCACAAACAAGCCTAATAAATGTTTCCGTAAAAAACACCCAGTACAACAATGCCGTCAACAAACGGTTCATTGCCTTTGAAGACCTGAAAAAACTCTCGACAAGACTGGTTAACGCACTCGCAGTATCCGATGCTCCAAAACAAATGGTCGACGATGCCAAAGGATTTAACCGCAAGCTCCAGGGACAAAGAGCGTCCGCAACTGTTAAGCAGGTAAATGAAAACGAACCCGCTCCGCTAACCATTAGTGCGAGCCAACAGTCATACGACTTGCAAATCCAGCATTTCAGGAATTTAATCACGGTTTTGGAATCGGAAGAAAGTTACAATCCCAATGAAACCGAACTCAAAATCGTGACACTCACAGCCAAACAAAGCGAACTACTCGAAAGAAATAACGATGTCTCCATTGCCCATGCAGTAGTCCGTAATGCTAGAAATGCAAGAAACAAAACCCTTTACGACGACAGCAACGGATTGGTCGACACCGCACTGGAAATTAAAAAATACGTCAAATCAGCCTACGGGGCAAACAGCACTGAATTCAAACAGGTCAACGCCATAAAATTCAGGAACGTAGCAGAATAATCTAACCTATTCCAATAAAAACCTTGCAGCATTTGGATTTTTCCGCTCTGTTGCAAGGTTTTTTTATACCCTTCCGTGAGTAGTTAGTACTGCACGGTAAATTATTCCCTCCGCACGCTTACCATTACCAAACGCACGATACATTAGGGCATCCGCACGCATACCATTACCATCCGCACGATACATTATGTCATCCGCACGCTTACCATTACCAAACGCACGATACATTATGTCATCCGCACGCTTACAATTACCATCCGCACGATACATTATGGCATCCGCACGCTTACAATTTTCAAACGCACGATAAATTATTACATCCGCACGTTCAATAGTATCAAATGCACGATAAGTTATGGTTTCCGCATTTTGCTTTCTTGCTTCCGCATTCTACTTTTTAACTCCCATCACTCCCAAACCGCAATCCCCAACCCGACCTCATAGGATACTCCGTCAAAAACAACGAAAGTACGCAGTGAGAGTGATCCGCATAGCCGAGGAGGAACGACGAGCGGTTCCTATTGCGTCATCCCCAATCCGACCTCATAGCATACTCCGTTAAAAACAACGAAAGTACGCAGCGAGAGTGATCCGCGTAGTCGAGGAGGAACGACGAGCGGTTCCTATTGCGTCATCCCCAATCCGACCTCATAGCATACTCCGTTAAAAACAACGAAAGTACGCAGCGAGAGTGATCCGCGTAGTCGAGGAGGAACGAATATCGATTCCTATTACGTCATCCCCTTCGACCTCATAGCATACTCCGTTAAAAACAACGAAAGTACGCAGTGAGAGTGATCCGCGTAGTCGAGGAGGCACGACGAGCGCTTCGGGTCACGAAACGCAGTACTGAGGTAGTTTTTAGGAGTAGACTATGCAGTCTTGATCTTTTGTTTCTTTTGCATCAAGGCAAAAGAAAAGAGATGCTGAGGAGGAACGACGAGCGGTTCGGGTCACGAAGCGCAGTACTGAGGTAGTTTTTAGGAGTAGACTATGGAGTCTTGACCTTTTTTGTTTCTTTTTTGTGTCAAGACAAAAAAGAAAGGAAAGCACGACGAGCGGTTCGGGTCACGCAGCGCAGTACTGAGGTAGTTTTTAGGAGTAGACTATGTAGTCTTGACCTTTTTTGTTTCTTTTTTGTGTCAAGACAAAAAAGAAAAGACAAGTCGAGGAGGTACGACGAGCGATTTGTATTGCAAAACAGAATAGTAAAGTAATTATTAGATTGTATTACGTCACTCCCTTCGGCCACAGATTCGCAGGCGAGGTTCCAATCATTGAAGAATCCGTAAAAAGAAAAGCTGTTTGAGCCTAGAAGGCGAGTTCTTTTCTTTTAGGATTCGAAATGGAATTGGACCGCCGAGAATCGCAGCCTTGACCTTTTGTTTCTTTTGTGTCAAGACAAAAGAAAAGAAAGCACGACGAGCGGTTCGGGTCACGAATCGCAGTACTGAGTTAGTTTTTAGGAGTAGACTATGCAGTCTTGATCTTTTGTTTCTTTTGCATCAAGGCAAAAGAAAAGAGATGCTGAGGAGGCACGAATATCGATTCCTATTACGTTATCCCAACCCGACCTCATAGGATACTCCGTTAAAAACAACGAAAGTACGAAGTGAGAGTGATCCGCGTAGACGAGGAGGAACGACGAGCGGTTCGGGTCACGCAGCGCAGTACCGAGTTAGTTTTTAGGAGTAGACTATGCAGTCTTGACCTTTTTTGTTTCTTTTTTGTGTCAAGACAAAAAAGAAAAGAACATGCCGAGGAGGAACGACGAGCGGTTCGGGTCACGAAACGCAGTACTGAGTTAGTTTTTAGGAGTAGACTATGCAGTCTTGACCTTTGCAGTGTCTCGTCCCTAGACGAGATTTCTGCCTGTCTCGTCCTCAGACGAGATGTCAAGACAAAAAAGAAAAGAAAGCACGACGAGCGGTTCGGGTCACGAAACGCAGACTTTCAATTGCACTTCGGCTCGAAATCAAACAACCCCATTAAAAATTAGCATGAATAATTTTAATCAAAGCTTCCACGATATATTGAATACCAATAGCAATAACAAAGAAACCTACAATTCTCGAAATGGCAACAATACCAGATTCGCCTAAGTATTTTACCAAATAGTTCGCGCTTCGTAATACAAGATAAATGGCAACGGCAACACCAAGTATCGAACCTACGGCAATCGATCGGGCCACCCAATTGTTGTGTTCTTGGTAAAAGGCAATCAATAACGAGATAGAACCCGGTCCTGCCAATAAAGGCATAGCTAGTGGTGTTAAGGCAATAGCGTGTTTTTGTTGCGCTTCCGTTTCTACTTTTTTGTTAATTCCTTTGCGTTTTTTTACTTGTCCCGATAACAGTCCGAAACCGGAATTGGCAATAATCAATCCCCCGGCAATTCGCAGGGCTTCTAGTTTTACACCAAAAAATTGAAGCACATATTCACCCATAAAATACGCCACTATCAATATGATAAAAACATTGATGGCGGTCCAAAGTGATGTTTTGGCTAATTCTTCTTTAGAGTAGCCTGAAGTAAGTCCAACAAATACGGGGATAGCGCCAATAGGGTTCAATACCGAAAACAAGGCGGCGAAAATGTAGAAAAATAAATCCATTTGTTTTTTGCAAAGATAGCCTTCAATTCCCTTTCAATTATGAAAGTAATGTTAAGCTAGAGTTTATATTAGTTTAAATGTACTAATTTTATGATATAATAAAAAACAGAATGAAAACATTAGTTATAGGAGCGTCTTCCAATCCGCAGCGCTATTCTTTTTTAGCGATAAATAAATTGTTGGATCACGGTCACGAAGTGGTGGCCATTGGATTAAAAAATGAAAAGGTTGGCCCGGTCGAAATTCAAACAGGATTCCCCGACTGGAACGGAATTCATACGATTACGATGTACGTTAATCCAATGCGTCAAAAAGAGTATTATGATTATATAGTGGGATTACAACCGCAAAGGGTTATCTTCAATCCCGGAACCGAAAATCCTGAACTGTATGCGCTTTTGGAACAAAACAACATTCCCTTTGAAGCGGCTTGTACTTTGGTCTTGCTGTCTATCAATCAGTTTTAATTGAGAAGGAATGAGTCAATGTAAATTTTGAGTTCGCTCATGTCTTTTGGACTTAGGAAATCAAAATTATGAGTAAAATCGGAATCATGCATCGGGTTGCTAACTCTTGTTTTGTTTGTTGTGACCAATGAATCCTCATGTCGTACGTAATTTTCGAAATAAAGAGTATCACTGTAAGTGGCATATTGCTGTAGGATGATGTCATTGAAACCATTGAGTTTGTGGCACGCTGCACAATTAATAGAAAAGATAGCTTTTCCGATGCTTGAAGAGTTTTTGGTGCCACAAAAAGGAACAAAGGGTTCATACTCCCTTTTCTCGACTATCGCTTTCGGTGGTCTTTGAAGGGCGTAAAAAAATAAAAGAACAACTACTATACTGATTCCGAATACTACAATGGATACCGTTTTTAATAGGTTCTTTTTGATTTTGTACATCTTAAAATCGGGTTGCTCCTGTCGCCGGTTTACTAATACACAACAACCCAATGAAGGTAATCAATCCGTTGATGATGATTAGCTCTTCTGCAATGGTATAGCCTCCTAACCATTCTGACGAATAGGTGGAGATGAAATAACAGATTGCTGGGGAAATCAAACAAATCAAAGGGACTAATTTGTCGTGAACGGTCTTGGTTTTTACAAACAAACCAAAAGAATACAATCCTAAAAGTGGACCATAAGTATAAGATGCAATTTTAAAAATCATTTTGACTACAGAAGCATCGTTCACCGCATTAAAAAATACGATGACTAAAAACATTAAAAACGAAAAACCAATATGTACTAAATGACGTGTTCTTACAATGTTTGGATTGTTAATGTTTTCACTTTTTTCCATTCCTAAAAAGTCAACGCAGAAAGAAGTGGTTAAAGCCGTTAATGCCGAATCGGTTGTAGCAAATGTAGCTGCAGTTAATCCTAATAAAAATACAATGGCAGGAATTAGTCCAAGCGATTTTAAAGCAATCTCGGGAAATAGGAAGTCGGTTCTGGCAACATTATCTACCATAGGAACTGCAATTCCGTTTCTCTCTGCATACATATAAAGTAAGGCGCCAACACTCAAAAAGAAAATGTTAATAATTACAAAGATTCCTGTAAAAGTGAACATGTTTTTTTGGGCTTCGCCAATATTGGCACAACTTAAATTTTTCTGCATTAAATCCTGATCAAGACCTACCATGGCTATGGTTACGAAAATTCCACCCAAGATTTGTTTCCAAAAATAATTGCCTTTTAAATAATCATCAAAAAAGAAGATTTTTGAATATTGACTTTCCTTTACGGTTTCAAATGCTTGAAAAACACTCAAATCTAAACTTTTGCAGATGAAAAATATCGTAAGAAACACGGAGGAAACCAAGAAGAAGGTTTGTAATGTATCCGTAATGATGATGGTTTTTAATCCTCCTTTGTAGGTATAGGCAAAAATTAATAATAAGGACAGAAAGACCGTTGCTGTAAAAGGGATTCCGTAATAATCAAATACATAACGTTGTAAAACGATTACCACTAAATACAATCGAAACGCTGAACCTATTGTGCGACTGATTAAGAAAATCGAAGCTGCGGTTTTATAACTCGTCTTGCCTAATCTTTGCTCGATATAGCCATAAATTGAGGTTAAATTCATGCGATAATACAAAGGAAGTAGGACAGTGGCAACTATAATAAACCCTATAGCGTTTCCAAGTACGAACTGAAAATACTTAAATTGTAAATCGGGATTTCCTACTTCCCCTGGAACCGATATGAACGTAACGCCAGATAGGGCGGTTCCTATCATTCCAAACGCAACCAAATACCATTTCGAGTTTTTGTTGGCTTTAAAAAAGGAATCATTGTCACTGTTATTCTTGCTCATAACATGTGAAATGAAAAATAAAATACCGAAATAAACTACGATAAGGGAAAGAATGGCAAATGGCGTCATTTGTGATAGAATTTTAGAAGTGCCAAAATACGAAAAATTGTCAATTGGTTAATTTCGATGGTAGTTTATTTGTTGGACAGGTTAGAATTAAAGAAACAGAATCCTTTGGTTGTCTAAAAATCCAATATTTGAACAATCAAACAGTCTAAATTACTACTTTTGTACCATGGAATTTTCTTCAAAACTTTTAGAGAAAGCAGTAAATGAAATGGCGCAATTGCCGGGTATCGGGAAACGTACTGCCTTGCGTTTGGTGCTGCATTTGTTAAAACAACCGAAAGAGCAAACCGGCTTTTTAACTTCGGCTTTGACAACCATGAGAGAGGAAATCAAATTTTGCCAAAGCTGCCACAATATTTCAGATGTAACTGTTTGTGAAATCTGCGCTAATACAAACCGTAATCACCATTTGGTTTGTGTAGTGGAAGATGTAAGAGATGTTATGGCGATAGAAAATACCGGGCAATACCGAGGGATTTATCATGTACTTGGCGGGAAAATTTCTCCCATTGATGGAGTAGGGCCAAATCAGTTAAATATTAATTCCTTAGTGGAAAAGGTTAAAACTGGTGGCGTAGAGGAAATCATTTTTGCATTGAGTTCAACGATGGAGGGCGATACAACCAATTTCTATATCTACAAACAGATAAAAGAAACCGGTGTTGTTACTTCTTCGATTGCACGTGGAATTTCTGTGGGTGACGAACTGGAGTATGCAGATGAAGTTACCCTTGGAAGAAGTATCGTCAACCGAATCCCATTCGAGAACTCGCTTCGCAATATTTAATACAATTAAATCGTTGTAAGGTTTCTTTTTTGTAAATGAAAAACTATATTTGTTTTTCGAAATTCTAGCTAATAATGAGTAAAATATACTGTTTTTTGGGAATGTTGTCCTTTCTTTTTATGACTTCATGCATCTCAAACAAAGATTTGGTGTATATCCAAGATGCCAATTCAAAAAATCAAACCGCCGCAATCGAACAAATGGCTTTGAAACCGTATCGTTTGAAAGTAAGCGATGTGGTAAGTATCCGTATCAAGGCGCTGGATTCTAAGTTGGTGGAAATGTTTAATGTTGCGTCAGATGGTAAAGTGTCAACCAGTCCTGAAGGACTTTACTTTGATGGGTTTACCGTTGACGACCATGGTAATATCCGTATTCCTATTTTAGGAGATGTTGCGGTAATGGGATTGACTTTTGATGAAGTCCGACAAAAAATTGAAAAGCAGTTGCTTCAAGATTACTTCAATAGAGAAGCAGATGTTTTTGTTACAGTGAAATTGGCCGGTTTACGATATACTATCAATGGTGAAATAGCGTCTCCGGGAACCAAAACTTTATTACAAGATAAAGTGACTATTTTGGAAGCTGTGGCCAATAGTGGAGATATTACTTTGGTAGGTAATAGAAAAGATGTAGTTATTATTCGTCAGTATCCACATGGAACCGAAATTCATTCTGTAGATTTGACGAATGTAGATGTCATTAAATCTCCTTATTATTATATTCAACCGAATGACTATATTTATGTCAAACCTTTAAAACAAAAAACATGGGGTATTGGTACCAACGGATTGCAATCGTTTACCACTATTTTTAGTGCTTTGTCTCTAGTGTTGACTACATATTTAATCATTAAAAATAATTAATCGGTATGCTGGATACTAAGGATTTTACCTTTTTCGAATCGCATAATACATTCGATTTTAAAGCGCTTTTCTCTAAGATAGTAGGATACTGGTATTGGTTTTTAATTAGTTTACTGGTAACTTTTACAATAGCCTATCAAGTAAATATTAGAAAGCAAAAAATTTATGGGATGGCTACGACAATAGCCTATAAAGAAGAAAATAATCCTTTTTTTACCTCTAATACTAGTTTGGTTTTTAATTGGGGAGGAACATCCGATCAGGTGAGTACTTTAATGACAACCATAAAATCACGTTCGCATAATGAGGATGTCGTCAATGAATTGCAATACTATATTGAGTATTTACGACAAGGGAAATATGACATTGAAGATGCTTATGGAGAAGTGCCCTTTTCAGTAGAAATAAATAAAAATTTGCCACAACTTCACGGGAAATTAATTACGATTCACTTTTTGAATAGTAAAGAATTTGAATTGTCTATCCCCTTTGAAGAACCAAAAGTAAACTTATATAATTATTCGACTGGCGAGTATTCACAAACGAACGTGCCGGTTGATGTATTTCAGAGAAAGTATAGTCTAGGTCAACAAATAGCGCTTCCTTTTTTGAATTTAAAACTGAAATTGGTAAAAAACCCTGGTTTTTATGATGGCGCTACCTATATGATTCGCTTCGCTGATTTTAATGGAGTTGTAGCTGCTTACCAAGGAATAGATATTGAAAATGATGTTAAAGCAGGTTCGATTGTACGATTAAATCTTTCAGGTACAAATAAGGCAAGAATGGTTGATTATTTGAATGGAACTGTAAATGTTTTGATTAAAAAACAGTTACAGATGAAAAATCAGTTTGCTGAAAACACCATTGATTTTATCGATAGTACATTGATTGCAATGGAGGGTCAATTGAAAAATACTGAAGCCGAATTAAAAGATTTTAGCCGAGGCAAAAATATCTATGAAGTGGAAGCGGGTGGAAGTAAATTTACAGACCAATTAACCGAATTAGATGTTGAAAAGGATTTATTGAATAGGAAAATTACCTATTACAACACGCTTAAAAGTTACTTACTTTCAAATAGTGATTTTTCTAAACTTCCGGCACCTTCTGTTGCGGGTATCGAAGATCCAAATATTGTGTCCAATGTGTCTAAACTTACCAATTTGTCAGCAGAAAGAGCCGAAATGGCTTATGTTGTGAAAAATGATAAGAAATTCAAGGATTTCGATGTTCAGATGGAGGCTTTGAAAAAAGTGCTATTGGAAAATATTGAGGCCGCAAAAGTGTCGATGCAATATGATTTGAGTGCCATAAATAGAAAAATTAATGCGGCCGAGTATACCATTAAAAAGTTACCTGAACAGCAACAAGAATTAGTTAAAATCAACAGAAAATACGATTTGAATAAAAGCATCTATAATTCGTTTCTTGAAAAACGAAGCGAAGCTGATATTGTCAAAGCGGCCAATTTATCGGATATTCAATTTATTGATCCTGCGAAGGATACAGGCGGAGGGTTAATTGGCCCTAAAACCAGTGTAAACTATGTCTTGGCTTTATTCCTAGGAATTTTACTACCACTTGTTTTAATTTTTGTTTTAACGCTATTGGATAATACCATTAAAAATACTGAGGATATCGGAAAATTGACTAAAATTCCAATAATCGGTGTTATTGGTAAAAAACATACGAATTCTAATTTGGCCGTATTTGAAAAACCCAAATCAGCTTTAGCAGAAAGCTTCAGAGCTGTTAGGTCGTCTTTGCAGTTTTTGTATAAAAAGCAACAGGCAGGTTCTAAAGTTTTGATGTTGACTTCTTCCATCAGTGGTGAAGGAAAAACTTTTTGTTCGATGAATATCGCTACTGTTTTCGCTTTAAGTGAAAAGAAAACAGTTATCGTTGGACTTGATTTAAGAAAACCTAAAATATTTCAGGATTTCGGATATGAAAATAATGTTGGTGTGGTTAATCACCTGATTGGACAGAAAACATTGGAAGAAATTACGCTGAAAACGGAAATTCCATATCTTGACCTGATTACGGCTGGGCCAGTACCTCCAAATCCTTCCGAATTAATCATGGGTGAAAGCATGAAACAAATGATTGAAGATTTAAAACTTCAGTACGACTACGTTATTTTAGATACACCACCGGTTGGACTTGTATCAGATGCTCTAGAATTGACAGAATATTGTGATGCAACTATATATGTGGTAAGGCAAAATGTGACCCGAAAAGATATGTTGACTTTGGTCAATAACAAACACAAAAGAGGAGAGTTGGATAATATCAGTATTCTTTTCAATGGTTTTGAAAATAAAGCTAAATATGGCTACGGTTATGGGTACGGTTACGGTTATGGATATGGTTATGGAGCCTATGGAGAAGGATACCTAGATATGCCTGAAAAAAGAAATAGAATAAAAGAGTTTTTTGACAACTTGTTTAAAAAATAAATGACACTTCCGATATGAAAATTTTAATTACGGGAGGGGCAGGTTTCATCGGATCAAACTTATGTGAGTATTTTTTAGAAAAAGAATACCATGTGGTTTGTTTGGATAATCTTGCAACTGGCCACAAAAAAAATATAGAACATCTATTCAATACTAAGAATTTTGAGTTTATTGAAGGGGATATTAGAAATTATGAGGATTGCCAAAAAGCGGTTCAGGGAGTAACTTATGTTTTACATCAAGCCGCTTTGGGTTCAGTGCCTAGATCAATTAAAGATCCGTTAACTTCCAATGAAGTGAATGTTTCTGGTTTTTTAAATGTATTACACGCTGCTAAAGAAGCGGGTGTAAAACGATTTGTCTATGCTGCGAGTTCGTCTACATACGGAGATTCTCAAGGACTGCCAAAAGTAGAAGAAGTTATAGGAAAACCGCTTTCGCCTTATGCCATTACGAAGTATGTTAATGAATTGTATGCTGAAATTTTTGGCAAAACCTATGGGATAGAAACTATCGGTTTGCGATACTTCAATGTGTTCGGTAGAAAACAGGATCCAAACGGGGCTTATGCCGCAGTGATACCAAAATTTGTAATGCAGTTGATGAAGTATGAAAGTCCCGTGATTAATGGTGATGGAAATTACTCCAGAGATTTTACCTATATCGATAATGTAATCCAGATGAATGAATTGGCAATGTTGACTCAAAATCCAAGTGCAATCAATACTGTGTTTAATACTGCATTTGGTGATAGGACTACTTTGAATCAATTGGTTAACATTCTAAAAAATGAACTAGCCAAGTTCGATGCTAAAATTGCGGATGTAGAAATTAAGTATGGTCCAAATAGAGAGGGAGACATTCCTCATTCTTTAGCAAGTATTGAAAAAGGAAAAGAATTAGTAGGATATAACCCCGAGTTTTCATTGGAAGCAGGTTTGAAAGAAGCTGTAAAATGGTACTGGGAAAATTTGAAATAAAATGAAGATTGGAATTATTGGTTTAGGCTATGTAGGTTTGCCTTTAGCAAGATTGTTTGCTACAAAATATAATGTTGTAGGATTTGATATCAACCAAAAAAGAGTTGATGAATTAAATCAAGGAAACGATTTTACATTGGAAGTAGATGAAGCCACTTTAAAATCGGCTCTAAGGCCAAAAGATGTAAATGACGTTGGTCTATATTGTACAACATCTTTGGAAGATATTGCGAATTGTAATTATTATATCGTTACTGTACCTACACCAGTAGATAAAAATAATAGACCCGACTTGAATCCTTTATACAAATCGAGTGAAACGGTTGGAAAAGTATTGAAAAAAGGAGATATCGTAATTTACGAATCTACGGTTTATCCTGGGGTTACTGAAGAAGAATGTGTTCCAGTTTTGGAAAAAATAAGTGGATTGAAATTCAACATCGATTTCTTTGCTGGTTATTCACCGGAACGAATTAACCCTGGAGATAAAGAGCATACGGTAGAAAAAATATTAAAAATCACTTCAGGTTCTACACCAGAAATAGGAAAAAAAGTGGATGAATTATACCAGTCGGTTATAACGGCCGGTACGCATTTGGCTCCAACTATTAAAGTGGCAGAAGCAGCCAAGGTGATAGAAAACTCTCAACGTGACATTAACATTGCATTTGTGAATGAATTGTCTAAAATTTTTAATCTTTTAGGGATTGATACCTATGATGTATTGGAAGCAGCGGGTACTAAATGGAATTTCTTACCATTTAAACCCGGTTTGGTTGGCGGACATTGTATTGGTGTTGATCCATACTATTTGGCTCAAAAATCTCAGGAAATGGGTTATCATCCCGAAATCATTCTAGCAGGTAGACGTTTGAATGATAGTATGGGAGGCTATGTTGCTTCGCAGATCATCAAATTGATGATCAAAAAAGAAATTAATCTTAAAAATGCCGAAGTTTTAATGCTGGGTATTGCCTTTAAAGAAAATTGTCCTGATGTTCGTAATACCAAAATAGTTGATGTAATACATTCTTTAAAGGAGTATGGGCTAAAAGTTGCCATTTTTGACCCATGGGCAAATCCAGAAGAAGTAAAACATGAGTACGATTTAGATATTCTAACAACTTTACCTGAAAAAAAATTCGACGCAATTGTCTTAGGTGTAGCGCATAATGAATTTTTGAAACTTGATTTTTCTACCTTGAAAAATGAAAATTCGGTTTTATATGATGTTAAAGGAGTTTTAGGTGCCCAAGTCGACGGAAAACTGTAATTTTGCACAATTAAAAGTAAATGTATGAAGATTGATTCTATTTGCTGTATTGGCGCCGGATATGTGGGAGGACCTACAATGGCTGTCATTGCACAAAAATGTCCCAATATAAAAGTAACAGTAGTTGACTTGAACGAATCCAGAATCGCAGCTTGGAATGATGCGGATCTTGATAAACTACCAGTTTACGAACCAGGTTTAGCCGATGTAGTGAAAGAAGCTAGAGGCAGAAACTTGTTCTTTTCCACCGATGTTGATAAAGCTATCGATGAGGCAGGAATGATTTTTATTTCTGTGAATACACCCACTAAAACATATGGTGCAGGTAAAGGTATGGCGGCCGATTTGAAATATATCGAATTGTGTGCACGCCAAATTGCCC
Organism: Flavobacterium sp. GCM10023249; assembly: GCF_042653365.1. NCBI lineage: Bacteria > Pseudomonadati > Bacteroidota > Flavobacteriia > Flavobacteriales > Flavobacteriaceae > Flavobacterium > Flavobacterium sp. GCM10023249. The sequence continues at coordinate 643,484 of NZ_JBHSHZ010000009.1, read as the reverse complement.
GCGTTGCTAAATCAGATAAGATTGTTGTTGAAAAATCTACATTACCGGTTCGAACTGCCGAAGCGATTAAAAGTATCTTAGACAACACTGGTAATGGAGTGAATTTTCAAATATTATCGAATCCTGAATTTCTTGCCGAAGGAACCGCTGTGCCTGATTTGCATAATCCTGATCGTGTTTTGATTGGAGGTAATGATACTGATGCAATTCAATCTCTAGTAGAAGTATATGCAAATTGGGTGCCCAAAGAAAGAATACTTACCACAAATGTTTGGTCGTCGGAATTGTCGAAATTAACAGCTAATGCATTCCTTGCGCAACGTGTTTCTTCAATTAATGCTATTTCTGAATTGTGCGAAAAAACGGAAGCAGATGTTTCAGAAGTTGCAAAAGCAATAGGAATGGATTCCAGAATTGGCCCTAAGTTCTTAAAAGCCTCTGTAGGTTTTGGAGGTTCTTGTTTCCAAAAAGATATTCTGAATTTGGTCTACATTGCTAAATCTTATGGATTACATGAAGTAGCAGATTATTGGGAACAGGTTGTTATTATGAACGATCACCAAAAACATCGTTTCGCTAAAAACATCGTTCGAACTTTGTACAATACCGTTTCGGGTAAAAAAATCGCGATGCTGGGTTGGGCTTTTAAAAAAGATACTAACGATACTCGTGAATCTGCTGCAATTAATGTAGCGCAGGATCTTATCAATGAAGAAGCCAAAGTAACGGTTTACGATCCTAAGGTGGAAGCCGCTCAAATTCAATTTGACTTAGGTAACCAGTCTGATGTAGTAAATATTGAAACAGATCCATACGAAGCCTGCAAGAATGCACATGCAGTTGCAATTTTGACGGAATGGGATGAGTTTGCTTCTTATGACTGGCAAAAAATATATGATAACATGTTAAAACCTGCTTTTGTCTTTGACGGAAGAAATATTCTGAATAAACAAAAAATGAAGGAAATTGGATTCGTTTACACAGCAGTAGGTAGTTCAAACTAAATATGAAAAATATACTAATCACTGGAGGCGCAGGTTTTATTGGTTCACATGTTGTACGACGTTTTGTGAATGAATATCCTAATTATCATATCTATAATTTGGATGCATTGACATATGCAGGTAATCTTGAAAATATCAAGGATATTGAAAGTGCTTCCAATTATACCTTTTTAAAAGGAGATATTGTTGACGAAAATTTCATCAACGGTATTTTTGAAAAATATCAGTTTGAAGGGGTACTACATTTAGCTGCAGAATCTCATGTGGATCGCTCTATTACTGACCCACTGGCATTTGTAAAAACCAATGTGATTGGAACTATGAACCTATTAAATGCTGCCAAAAATCTTTGGAAAGAGAATTTTGAAGGCAAACGTTTTTATCATATTTCAACTGATGAGGTGTATGGATCTTTAGGTGCCGAGGGATTATTTACCGAGACTACTGCCTACGATCCCAATTCTCCGTATTCAGCTTCAAAGGCGAGTTCAGACCATTTTGTGAGAGCATATGGAGAAACTTATGGTTTGCCTTACGTACTTACAAATTGTTCCAATAATTATGGACCTTTTCATTTTCCAGAAAAATTGATTCCGTTATTTATTAACAATATCATCAATAATAAACCGTTACCTGTCTATGGCGATGGTAATTATACGAGAGATTGGCTGTTTGTTAAAGATCACGCTGTAGCAATTGATTTAGTTTTTCATAAAGGAAGAAATCATGAAACCTATAATATTGGAGGATTCAATGAATGGAAAAATATTGATTTAGTTCGTTTGTTGTGCCAAAGAATGGATGAAAAGTTAGGTCGTTCGGAAGGTGAATCAGAGAAACTAATTACTTTCGTCAAAGATAGACCTGGACATGATTTGCGTTATGCTATTGACGCTTCCAAAATTAATCAGGAATTGGGATGGAAACCTTCGGTTACTTTTCAAGAAGGATTGGAACAAACCATCGATTGGTATCTGGCTAACACCGAATGGTTGAATAATGTCACTTCGGGTGAGTATGCCAACTATTATAAAAAACAATATCAATAATTTATGACTGATTTTAAACAGAAATTGTATACTGTTTGAAATGAAATCATAGTCTGAAATTTAAAGATTTTACAATGAAAGGAATAATTTTAGCTGGAGGATCAGGAACTCGTTTGCATCCGCTTACCCAAGTAGTATCCAAACAATTACTACCTGTATATGATAAACCGATGATTTATTACCCTCTTTCGGTACTTATGTTAGCAGGTATAAAAGAGATATTGATTATTTCGACTCCACTTGATTTACCTAATTTTAAACGTTTGTTTGGAGATGGGAGCCAAATTGGTGTACAGTTTTCTTATGTTGAACAACCCTCACCAGACGGGTTGGCACAAGCTTTCATTTTAGGAGAAGAATTCATTGGAGACGATGATGTATGTTTGGTGCTTGGAGATAATATTTTTTATGGAGCTGGTTTGCAAAACTTATTATCCAATGCAGTAAATATAGTTACTGATAATAAAGAAGCTACAGTTTTTGGTTATTATGTAGATGATCCGGAACGTTATGGTGTAGCAGAATTCGATGCTAATGGTAAAGTGCTTTCTATTGAAGAAAAACCTTTAGAGCCCAAATCTAATTTTGCAGTGGTTGGCTTATATTTTTATCCTAATTCTGTAGTTGAAATTGCTAAGAAAATAAAACCATCAGATCGAGGTGAATTGGAAATTACAACGGTGAATCAGGAATATTTGGAACATGGGAAATTAAACCTTCAATTGATGGGGCGCGGTTTTGCCTGGTTAGACACAGGAACGCATGAATCCCTTACCGAAGCAACGGAATTCGTAAAAGCAGTTGAAAAAAGAACAGGTCTAAAAATCGCATGTATCGAAGAGGTGGCATACCGTAAAAATTTTATTACCAAAGACGAATTTAAAGCATGTGCAGAAGGACTTGGTAAAAGTGGTTATGCCGAATATTTAAGGAAAATTGCTAAATAGTATGGGGGCTGTTGTATATGGTCTGGGGTATAAAGCGCTTAAGGCAATATCAGAATTAGATCAGACACTCATTGAAGCAATAGATCTTCTGATTATTGCTAAAGATAAAAGTATTGTAAATGATTACTCTGAGGCTATTGAAAAAATAGCAATAGAGAGAAAAATAAATTATAAATTCAGAAGTGGTGATGATTCAATACTCAGTGCTTCTTATCATATAGCAATAGGTTGGCGCTGGTTGATTAATGTTGGGGAAAATGAAAAACTTATTGTAATCCATGATTCTTTATTGCCTAAGTATAGAGGTTTTAATCCTTTGGTTACGGCTTTGCTTAATGGAGATGAAAAAGTTGGTGTAACTGCTTTGTTCGGAACAGAAAGTTATGATAAAGGAGATGTGATTTACCAATCCTCCATTACTGTAAAATATCCCATAAAAATAAATGAAGCCATTACACTAATTAGTGATTTATACGCTGAATTACTGATTAAGATTCTAGCTAAAATTTCTGGTAATGTCGATTTGGAAGCCATTCCACAAAATGAAGAAGATGCAACGTATAGTCTTTGGAGGGATGAAGAGGATTATGCGATTGATTGGAATAATGATGCTGCTTATATCAAAAGACTTGTAGATTCAGTCGGATATCCTTACAATGGAGCTTCTTGTTTTTATGAAAATGAAAAAATCAGAATAGAGGAAGTTACTTTAATTGATGATGTCAGTATTGAAAACAGACAAGCAGGAAAATTAATCTTTAAAGATAATCGTAAACCGGTTATTGTTTGTGGTAAAGGACTTTTGCGTATTGATGTTGCAAAACATGAAAATGGTAATGAAGTAGTTTTTAATTCTTTCAGAATTCGTCTAAAATAATTTGTTAAGCATGATTTTATTTAATAAACCCCACTTAACGGGTAAAGAAACACATTATATCTATGATGCCGTAAATACCGGAAAATTATCGGGAAACGGTAAATATACAAAGTTGTGTCAGGAGTATTTTGAGAACAACTATGGATTCAAAAAATGTCTTTTGACTACTTCTTGTACCGATGCGCTAGAAATGGCCGCATTGTTGATTGATATTAAACCGGGTGACGAAGTGATAATGCCTTCGTATACTTTCGTTAGCACTGCAAATGCTTTTATTCTGAGAGGGGCTAATATAGTTTTTGCAGATTCAGAAAGGGACAATCCCAATATGGATGTTACAAAAATTGAAGGACTAATTACCCCCAGAACAAAAGCAATTGTACCTGTGCATTATGCTGGAATTGCCTGTGATATGGATGGGATTATGGAATTGGCCGAAAAGTATAAGTTATTTGTCGTTGAAGATGCAGCTCAGGCAATTGATAGTTTTTATACCGGAAAAGATGGAATTAAAAAGGCTTTGGGATCAATTGGACATCTTGCTGCTTTTTCATTTCATGAAACGAAAAATATCATTTCGGGTGAAGGAGGCATGTTAGCAATCAATGATGAACAGTTTTCAGATAGGGCAGAAATAATTTGGGAAAAAGGTACAAACAGATCCTCTTTTTTCAGAGGAGAAGTAGATAAGTATGGCTGGGTTGATATGGGAAGTTCATTTTTACCTTCTGAAACAATTGCAGCTTTCCTTTGGGCTCAACTTGAAAATTTGGATATGATTCAAAAAAGAAGGTTACAAATTTGGAATTCATATAATCAAAGTCTTTCTGAAATTAATAAGAAAAAGAATGTCGGTCTGCCTCTCGTTCCTGAATACGCAACTAATAACGGGCATATGTTTTATTTGGTAACAAATAATTTAGAGGAAAGAACCGCTTTATTGGCGCATTTGAAAGAAAAAGGTATTTTGGCTGTTTTTCATTACCTGAGTTTGCATAAAAGCCCATTTTATGTTGAAAAGCATAAAGAATTAGGCTTAGGTGATTTGCCTTATACAGATCATTTTTCTGATACATTGGTTCGTTTGCCTTTATATTTCGATTTATCTGACTCTGAAGTTGATTATATCAACAATGCAATAAAAGATTTTTATAAAATTTAATAAATCGATTCAATAATGCGTGTTATAAAATCGGGCTTATATTTGGCTGGGTCTACTGGTTTGAAGATTGTACTGGGAGTTGTCGGGATAAAGATAATTTCCTATTACATCGGTGTGGAAGGGTTTGGAATGTTAGGACAGCTTATGAGTTTGATGGCTATAATAGCGACAACAGCTGGAGGAGGTATCTCAAATGGGATAATCAGTAAAGTATCCCAATTCAAAAATGATTCCGAAAAAATTAATAATGTTATCTCTGCCGGATTTTGGATTGGATTTGGATTTTCAATACTATTGGGAATGTTTCTTTTCCTTTTTGCTGGAGTTATATCCAAAGAGCTTTTTGAAATTCCGGATTATGCATTTGTAATCAGAATTCTAGCCTTTTTGCAGTTTTTTAATATTTTTTCTGTTATATATGGAGGATATTTAAACGGAATGCAGAGAAGTAAGTTTTTTTCAATCCTAACAATAATCGCTTCAGTTGTAGGAACTTTGGGATTAATTTTATTTGTTTATTTATTTAGAGTACCCGGAGCTATGCTAGGACTTATTTGGCTTGCAATTTCCCCAGGACTCATTTTTTTAATTGCATATTTTTTTAAATTGAGAAAAGAAATTCAGCTATTTCGTTTTTCTTCAGTTGAAAAAGAAAATGTGAAAAGTCTTCTGAAGTATTCGTTCATGCTTATTTTTTCTTCATGTCTCTTACCTTTGGCACAAGTACTTATTCGTAAATTAATACTGGATAATGGTGGATGGAATAATGTTGGGTACTGGCAGTCGGCTGCAAAATTGTCTGAGTCCGGTTTGGTTTTTCTTAATGTAGTAATGGCCAATTATTATTTGCCCGAATTAGGAAAAAGTGAATCTGTTTCAGAATTAAAAAAAGTGATCAAGAATGCGTATCTAATTTTAATTCCTTTAGTATCAATATATGTGATTATAGTGTATTTCATGAAGAGCTTCTTGATTTCATTATTTTTTACAGCGTCATTTGAACCAGCAGAAAAATTAGTTACCTGGCAAGCTGTAGGTGATGTGTTTAAAGTTCTTTGTTTAGTTTTTGGATTTTTGATTGTTCTCAAAGAGAAGCTGAAAGTATACTTGCTGTTTGAATTGTTGATCTTTACGTGTATGTTAACTTTTTCATATTTATTTGTGCCTAAATATGGAGTGATTGGCGCTAATTATGCTCATGTTTTAACTTATTTCTTATGTTTTTTGGTAAGCCTAGGATTTATGGGATATTATTTTTACAACGAAGATAAATTATGAGAATATTGTTTTTATACTCCTGTTTGCCATTAGGCGGTATTGAAACATTTTTGGTTAGGATGATAAAACAGTTGCACAATAGAAATATTCAAGTAACGGTTTTGTTTTTTACCACTAAATTTGATGAAGGCCTTCTTAATGAATTAAAAAGCTATGCAACTGTATATCATTGGGACGATTATGTTTATATGCCTGTTTTTTTTAGAAAAACTTTCCCAATACTAAAGTTACTTTTTCCTTTAAAAGTGAGAAAGTTCAAGAATGATATACTTTCTGATATTACGCATATTCACGCACCAGATACAAATTCAATGTTGTTTAGTGCAAGGTTGTTGAAGCTGAAACCTGGAATAAATATCACTACTGGAGTTTATCATATTAATGAATTTAATGTGAAAGATTTCACAGGTAGTTTTTTTGGAAAGAAAATCAATGAATTTCTTCGAAAACTTCCAGCCCAAAATATTACTTTCTACAGTGAAATGTCCCGCGCTTTTTATGAAACCGACTATGATCAAAAATTCGGAGGAAGTAATATTGTGCCAATTGGAATTAACCTGGAAAAATATGAGGGAAGCCAAAGTGGTGTTCAGAATAAGAGAATAGTTTCTATCGGAAGGTTGACTGCATGGAAGAAATACAATTTCCAAATGATTGAGATCATTAAGAGTATGAACAGCCAAGGAGTCGCACTGCACTATGATTCGTATGGAGATGGAATAGAAAGAGAAAATTTGGAGGAAATCGTAAAAAATGAAAATCTTCAAAGTCAAATCAAATTCCATCCTGGAGTTCCTTACCATTTATTCAAAGAGACAATCAATGATTCTTTGATGTTTATTGGGGCAGGAACTGCTCTTATTGAGGCTTCTGCCTGTGCTATTCCAGCATTGATTGGTATTGAGAATGAGCAAGAGCCTATCACTTATGGTTTTTTACATGATACTCATACGTATTCTTATCAGGAAAAGGGTTTGGATTATTCAGTTAATGCCATAGAGACCTATATATTTAAATTGCTCAATCAAAGTAGTGAAGAATATCAAGCAGAATGTGATAAAGCAAGGAAAAGAGCTTTTGCTTTCAGTATTCAGAAATCAGAGGAGATTTTTTGCAAAATGATCAATGATAGTAAGAATTTTAATTTTAAATTGAATTGGGCAGATAGTCTGTTTTTTGTGATATCACTGAGTATACATTTGATGATGTCAAAAATTAAGGGAACTTATGAATTAAGTTTTTTTAAACGTTTATAAATTTTTTGAAGTAGAGTAATGAAGTTAGTAACAATTGGAGTGCCTTTTTTTAATGTTGAAAACCATCTTGGGGATTGTATTAAATCAATCTTGAACCAAACGTATCAAAATTTGGAAATTATACTTGTCGACGATGGTTCAAAAGATGGATCCTTGGAAATTGTTAAGCAGTTTGAAGATCCTCGTATAAAAATTATTTCAGATGGTGAAAATAAAGGATTGATTTTCAGGTTAAATCAGTTGATTGATCTTGCTCAAGGGAAATATTTTGCACGTATGGATGCTGATGATATTATGTTTCCGGAGAGAATTGAAAAACAATTGGCGTTATTGGAGAAAAACCCGCATGCAGATGTTACTCATTCCGATGCTGTAAGTATTGATGATGAGAATAATATATTGGGATATAAGCATTCGTCTGTGATTAAAACAAGAAGAGATACACTAGATGAAAAAGTGCCTATCCATCCTACGGTTTTTGCCAAAACAAAATGGTTCAAAAAACATATGTATTCGAATGATTTCGTCAGAGTTGAAGATTTTGAACTTTGGAACAGATCAATTAATGATTCCGTTTTTTTGAATATCAGTGAGCCTTTATTGTTTTACCGCGAGATTAGTACAAACAATAGTAGTAAATTTCTAACATCGCTTCCGGGGAAAAAGAAATTTGCCAAAGAATATAATCTATCATTTTCTGACAAGTTTAGAATTGTATACCTGAATTATTTTAAATTCATATATTGCCGTGTTTTTGAAATTTTACAACTAGATTATCTATCGGTTAGGCATAGATTTAAAGGCGTTGAACCTGAAAAAAAAGGGATCTATCAAGATATTCTAAACAATGTGAAAGCAGATAAATAAACATAAAGTATGTATTATCAGGATTCCTATTTGTTTGTATATATATTATCTGCAATTTTTGCTGTGTTTTTTTCTATTGAACATAATATAAAAAAGGAGAAAAATGTAAGGAATAATCTGTTTTTTGGGATTGTCATAGCACTAAGTTATTCATTTGTGTTCGGATATAGGGATTATTCCATTGGCTCTGATACGATGATGTATGTTGAACAGTTTAGGTATAATACCCTTAGGGACGCCAAAGACTTAGGTTTTTCATTGCTTGTTGAAATATTTAGGGTAATTACTGATGAAAGAGGTTTTTTTGTAGGGGTTGCGCTAATGTATAATTTATCAATGATTTTTTTGTTTTATGTTTGGGATAAGTCAAAAATGTATTTGATGTATTTTACTTTTACCAGCTTTTTCTTTTTTGAATCTTTTGGGATTAATGTAGTTAGGAGCGGTCTAGCAGTTCCTTTTTTATTGTTTTCTATTGTGCTTATTCTTAAGATGAAGAAATTGAAGGCCTATGCTATTGGAGCTTTAGGAGTTTCTTTTCACGGATCTGTCTTAATACCTTTTTTGTTTTTTTTGATTGCCAAAAGAAATATTACCTATAAATTGTTTTACGCTATTTTTTTTATTTCTATAGTTTTGTCTTATATGGGAGTGGGGATTAATTCCTTGCTGGATTTTCTGCCTTTTTTTAATATATTCTTTAAAAATCGTTTTGATTCTTATTTTGATAAAGAGGATTGGATTGATTATGAGTTGGGATTTAAGGCTTCTTTTGTTCTTTTTAATATGATTTTTGCTGCACTCGGATACTTTTTTTATAAGAAAATTGATGATGTTGAAGATCAAAAGAAATATGGATATTTTTTGAAAGTTTTCTTGATATCAAGTTCTTTTTTCTTTTTGAGTTTTAATGTAGCTTTTTCAGATAGGATCGGCGCTTTGTCATGGATCTTTCTACCTTTTATATTAGAGCCATTACTTAATAATAATAGGTATAAATTCGGAGCTTTTTTTCTGGTTTTTCTTAATGTTTTAATGTTTACCGTATTTTATAATACAATTAGGTAATTCATAATTTTTTCAAAAAGATTTTTATTATACATTTACGCTCGCTAAAAGATTAATTTATGACAAAAAATTACTTAAATAATAATGTTATTGATAAAATAAAGGAGCTAAAAAATAATTCCGGAACGCATTCGCCAAGTGTGGATACTATAATGAAAGAATGCCCGGAACTTGAAATCAATATTGATGCTTGTTTTTTGTCAAATCCATATGCAACAGATTTGTTTATGAAATTCCTTCATGAGGATTTAATAGATAATAACAGGCTGCGTGACGTTTTAGAATTCTATCCACCACAAAATAGAGAAATAGCCAAGTATATTTCGGAGGCTATTAATGTCGATCACAAGAAAATATTTGTAGGGAATGGAGCTATTGAAATTATTCAAGGTATCCTTCATAACTTTGTAAAGAATAAAATAGCTATAATATCGCCTACTTTTTCATCCTATTATGAGTTTGTGAAAGAGGGAATCGATATAGTTTACTTTCCACTTTTGAAAGAAGATAAATTTCTTCTTGATCCCAAAAAATATGTGGAATTTGTAAAAAAAGAAAAGCCAGATACAATTGTAATCATTAATCCGAACAATCCAAACGGAGGTTACTTAAAACAGGAAGATTTTCATTACTTGATATCAAATTTAACCGAAGTTGATAATGTTATCATAGATGAAAGCTTTATTCATTTTGCTTATGAAGATATTGAACTGTCACAAATTACTTCTGAAGAACTGACAGATAAATATTCAAATCTTATTATAGTAAAAAGTATGTCCAAAGACTTTGGTATTGCTGGATTACGAGCAGGTTATGCCGTAATGAATAGTGAAAAAGTGGATGTTTTGTTGCGAAACGGATACCTTTGGAATGTTTCAGGGCTTACCAATTATTTCTTTAAGGTTTATTCTGATGAGGCATTTATCGAAAAGTATAATGTTGAAAGAAAGAAATACATCATGAACACTTTTATGTTTTTAGATGAACTGAAAAATATAAAAGGGATTAATGTTTATCCTTCCAAAGCAAATTTTGCGCTAATTGAAATCGAAAACGGAATGACTTCGTTTGAATTTACCGTTAATTTATTGGTTAACTATGGAATTTATGTCAGAGATTGTTCTGATAAAATTGGTTTGGATGGTCAGTTTGTTAGGATTGCTTCACGTACTTTTGAAGAAAACCTACAGATCATTAAAGCAATAAAAGAGTTGTTATGCGCGCAATCATAAAAGCCTTATATAATCCTCTTATAAAGTTTTTTTTTATCAATAAATTGAAAATATTTTCCCGGAAATGTGAAACAAAACAATTTCTGGTTTTAGATATTGATAATACCATTGCTGATACATGGAAAAACCTGCATGATTTTAAAAAAGGCAGGTTTGCTTATTTTAGAAATTTAGAACCGTTGGAGGGCACTATAAAATACATAAAAGAAAATTACGGAGATTTGCCTGTGGTATTTTTAAGTAATAGGAATATTGTTGATTATGATGTTACCGAAAAATGGTTGAAAAAAAGAAGTTTTAATGCTCCCCAAATATTAATACTTACCAATAATCCGAAAGATAAATTAGTTTATCTTAAATACCTATGTGAACGTTTTGGTGTTGTTTATTTTGACGATCTAAGTTATAATCATGAAAAAGAGAAAGTGCTTTTTTATGATGAAGTAATTCAGGAAGTGAAAAAATTAAACGTGAAATATTATGATTACAATTCAATCTTAAAATTAAATAATCACTAAATTGATCTCTATGAAATTTCTTAACCGATTAATTTCAAAAATTCTTGCTTTCCTATATTTGTTTATTAGGATTTCTTTATTAAAATGGATTAAAAACCACGATAAAAATGCCGATACCATTGTTTGGATTAAAACAAACCCAATAACGACATTATTACGATACTTGAAACATAATGATTTATTAAGTGATTTTGCATTAATAGAAGCTATTGCGCAAAAAAATATTCCTTTTAAAATTGTCATTGGTAGTAATATAGGGAAGTGTGTCAATAAAAAAGTTTTTTACAATGTTTCAGAAAATTGTAACCCTTATAAGTTGGCAAATTATTCTGAAACACTACATCAGACGGTAAAATTACTGGAAGGGCAAGGTAATAATGTTTTTCCAAAAACTTCAGAAATTGAATATTGGGAAAATAAAGCCTTCATGCAGGATCAATTCGCAAAATTAGAAATCAGTCATCCGAAAACTGTAGTGCTTAGTCGTAATTTTGTGCAATCGGAATTGGATGAAATAAAGTTTCCTGTATTAATCAAGGAAATTCATTCAGCAGGTTCAAGAGGTATAACCAAAGTTAATTCAATGGAAGAATTGTTGGTCAATCTTGAAAAAGTTTGGGATAAAGGACATTCTAAAACCATTGTTCAAAAATTGGTTGATATGCGTCGTGATTTAAGAGTTGTGATTTTAAATGAAGAAGTCATTTCGTTTTACTGGCGTGTGAACTCCACTGATGAATGGAAGCCAACCGCAACTTCTTTTGGTAATTCGACTGTTTTTGGGGAGTTTCCAGAGCAATGGAGAACACTTTTTGTGGATTATATGAACCGGATGAAAATGACAACCGGTGCCTTTGATATAACTTGGGAAAAAGATGATTTGAATACATTGCCTTTGATACTTGAAGTGAGTCCTTCTTATCAATTGAATCCTGCTTTACCTGATCGCTACAAATCAATCCCATACAAAGAATACAAGAAAAAACTTTTTGTCTCTGAAGCATACTATAAAACCTATGTTGATGTGGTTTTTGATTTACGCCAAAAAATAACCGACAATTATTTTAGAAAATTTTCGTTATAGCATACCTTTGTAAGCTATGAAAAGAAAAAAACTTGTACGTATAACAACCATACCTATTTCGCTTGAAAAACTTCTGACGGGACAACTGCATTTCATGAATAATTTTTATGAAGTTATTGCTGTCTCTTCGGAGAAAGTTAAGCTTGAAGAATATGTCAAAAAAGAAGGTGTCTCGGGTTATTGTGTCGAAATGACACGTAAAATTACTCCATTTAAAGATTTGACTGCAATTTGGAAATTGTATGTTTTCCTTAAAAAAGAAAAACCTTTTATGGTTCATTCTCATACGCCAAAAGCAGGTTTGGTTGGAATGCTAGCTGCGAAATTGGCTGGGGTTCCAAACAGATGGCATACAGTTGCTGGCTTACCTTTGTTAGAAGCTACTGGTTTTAAAAGAAGTATTCTGGATTTTGTTGAAAAGATTATTTATGCCTGTGCAACCAAAGTTTTGCCTAATTCTTCAGGGTTAAAAGAAATTATAATCGAAAACAAATATTGTAAAACGGAAAAATTATCAATAATTGGACAGGGAAGCTCAAACGGTATAGACACTGCCTATTTTAATCCCGATTTTTATGCTGATGTTGAGAAAGATGCGTTAAGAAATGAATTAGGTATTAAAAAGAGTGATTTTGTTTTTATTTTTGTAGGGCGTTTGGTTTCTGATAAAGGAATCAATGAGCTGGTAAAAGCTTTTGTGTCATTAAGAGAGAAAGAACAAAATGTCAAGCTTTTGTTGGTAGGAGGTTTTGAGGGAGATTTAGATCCATTACTGCCCACAACAATTGAGGTTTTGGGAAAAAATGACTCCATAATACAGGCTGGTTTTCAAAACGATGTCAGACCTTTTTTTAGTATTTCTGATGCTTTAGTATTTCCGAGTTATAGGGAAGGGTTTCCAAATGTGGTTATGCAAGCTGGAGCAATGGGATTGCCTTCGATTGTGACAGATATAAATGGATGTAATGAGATTATTACTGAAAAAGTTAATGGTTTGATCATACCTGTGAAAAATGAATTCGCAATTTATGATGCAATGAATAAATTGTGTACAATACCATTGCTTAAAGAAGAATTATCAGATAAAGCACGTGATATAATTGTAAATAAGTATAATAGACAAACGATATGGGAGTCTTTATTGGAAGAGTATAAAAAAGCCTGATATAATGTATAAAACAATTATTAAACGTTTATTTGATTTTATCTTGTCTTTATTCGGTATTATTATTCTGAGTCCGGTTTTTATTGTAATTACTGTTTGTCTCTTTATAGTCAATTCGGGTAGGCCATTTTTTATTCAACAGCGTCCTGGGAAAAACGGTAAAGTTTTTTCTATTATCAAGTTTAAAACAATGAATGATAAAAAAGATGCACATGGAAGGCTTTTACAAGATTTGGATAGGCTTACTTTTATTGGGAAATTTGTAAGAAAGACGTCGCTTGATGAAATTCCACAATTGATTAATGTGCTTAAAGGAGATATGAGTTTAATTGGACCAAGACCTTTGCTAACAGGTTATTTACACCTGTATAGTTCTTTTCAAAACCGCCGTCATGAAGTGAAACCAGGAATTACTGGTTGGGCACAGGTGAATGGTCGAAATGCAATTTCATGGGACAGAAAATTTGAATTGGATGTGTTTTATGTCGATAATCTTTCTTTTTTATTAGACTTTAAAATTATATATTTGACCTTGTACAAGGTTATTAAGTCGGAAGGTATAAACCCTGATGACGTTACGATGACAGAACCTTTTAAAGGGAATGATTATGGGGGCTTCAATTAAAGCTATTGATTTTTTTTTTCCGGTCAAGAAAGTTACAAATGAGGATTTGTCTAAACAATTCCCTGATTATGATTTTACAAGATTTGAGGAAAAAGTAGGAATAAAAAACAGGTACTGGGTTTCGGATAATGAGACAGCATTTGATTTAGCTGTTAAAGCCTGTGAAAAACTTTTTTTAAGAATCGACAGAAATACTATTGATTTTATTCTCTATTGTACTCAGAGTCCGGAATACTTTTTACCAACTACTGCATGTGTACTTCAAAATAAACTTGGTTTAAATAGAAATATTGGGGCATTTGATTTTAATTTAGGCTGTTCCGGATTTACATATGGAGTAGGGATGGCAAAAGGATTAATCAATTCAGGGCAGGCTAAAAACGTGTTGCTGGTAACCGCTGAAACGTATTCTAAATATTTGCATAAAAAAGATCGTTCGAACAGAGCAATATTTGGAGATGCAGCAACAGCAACCTTGATTTCCTTTTCAGAAGAAGAAAATATCGGGCATTTTTTGTCAGGAACTGACGGATCTGGTTATGATAAATTAATTGTTAAAAACGGATGTAGTCGTTTTCCACTAGAGACAGATCCTGAGGAAATTGATTATGGTTCTGAAAATATTTATACGAACAATCATTTGTATATGAATGGTCCTGAAGTTTTTAATTTTACAAGCGAGGTAATCCCTAAATTTACTGAAGAAGTTTTAGAAAAAAATAAAATCCAAAAAGAAGAGATTTCCCAGTTTATATTTCATCAGGCAAATGAGTTTATGTTGAATCATATGAGAAAACGTCTGAAAATAAACACTGAAAATTTCTATAATAATTTGGCTGATGGGGGAAATACAGTTTCGTCTACAATACCAATAGCTTTGAAACGCTATACTGATTCCAAAGAATCAATTAATGCTGAAGATATTGTGATTGTTGGATTTGGTGTTGGATTGTCCTGGTCAGGAGGACTAATAAGAATAAATAATAAATTATAATTTTTTAAAATGACAAAGCAAGATTTTATAAAAGGATTGGAAGAGGAGTTGGAATTGGAAACAGCATTGGAATTTGATACTGATATTAAACAATTGGAGGAATGGGATTCAATGACTGCAATGTTACTGATTGGATATGTTTCTAACGAATTCAGTGTTACTTTAAATGCTGAGGACATAAAAAAAATAACAACGATATCATCTCTGATTGAAAAAATCGGCGTTGAAAAATTCGACTAAATATGTATCAGGAATTTCAGGGTGTAGAGATTAAAGCTGTTGCTTCTTGTGTTCCCAAAAATAAAGTTGGGAATGATTCATTTTCCCATTTGCTGTCTTCAAAAGAATTGAGAATTTTCGAAAAGACAGTTGGGATATTGGAAAGAAGATGGGCGGATAAAGAAATCACTGCTTCTGATTTAGGATATGCTGCTGCTATAAATCTATTTGAGAAAAGTAGAGTGAATTTGGAAGAAATAGAATGTTTGGTTTTTTTAAGTCAAACTCCTGATTTTAAACTTCCTTTTACGTCTAATATTTTACAACAAAGATTGGGCTTGAAGCAAAATATTCTATGTTTAGATATTAATGCTGGTTGTGCAGGGTTTGTTCAAGGCTTAAGTGTTTCATATTCTATTGCAAAATCTCTTGATAAAGGGAAGGTTTTATTTATAGTTGCTGAGACTTTGTCTAAAATTTTGTCAGAATCAGACAGAAGTACAACCCCTCTTTTTGGAGATGGAGCTTCAGCAGTATTAATTGAAAACACTGGGAATGCTAAATGTAAGTCTTATTTTAATTTTTATTCTGATGGAGGTAATGCTGATGCTATTCAGATACCTGACGGGGGGTGCAGAAATGGGACAACTCAAGATAGTCTATCTCTGATTGAAGATGAGAAAGGGAATACAAGAAGTAAGTTACATCTTTCTATGGATGGGCCAAGAGTTTTTGATTTTACCTTAAGGGAAATTGCTCCAAGTATTGAGTCACTTTTGAAAGACTCGGCAGTTGATAGGATGTCAGTAGATTATTTTTTATTTCATCAGTCTAATCAATTTATAATTAAACAAATTACTTCTCAGTTAAGTGTTGATTCTGAAAAAGTATTATTGAATATTTCGGAATTTGGGAATACAAGTGGAGTTTCAATTCCTTTGCTTTTTTCTAGTTATCCGAAAAAATTCGGTACCTCAAAAACATTACTGCTAAGCGGATATGGGGTTGGTTTGAATTGGGGTAATTGTATTTTAGAAAATACATCTTTTGATTCTTTTGAAAAAATAGAAATTTAATGTTAGAGGATAAAACAATTATTATTACCGGAGCTTCTTCCGGAATAGGAAAATCCATTGCAATTAGTTTAAGTAAACTTGGAGCTAAATGTGTCTTGATTGGCAGGGATTTGGAAAGATTAAAAGAAGTTCAAGTCTTGTGTGAAAATAAAACACTGATTATTAGTGAAAATTTATGTGATTTTGATGCTTATGATGGTATTGTAGAAAAAGTATTTCGAGAATTCGGACCAATTTACGGATTTGTTCATTCTGCCGGTATTGAGCAAACAATACTTTTGCAACAGTTGACACATCGTCATATGAGTGATATTTTTGAGATTAATGTTTTTTCTCCTGTTGAATTTTTGAAAAGATTGATTAAGAAAAAATACAGAGACGAAAAACAAAGTTTTGTTTTGATTTCATCTGTCATGGGGGTGGTTGGAAATAAAGGATTGACTTCCTATTCTGCAAGCAAAGGAGCTATTATTGCAATGGTCAAATCTATGGCACTGGAATTGTCAGGAAAAGGAGTGAGGATTAATGCAGTTTCACCAGGACATGTTAAGGATTCGGAAATGTCGATTGCAAAAGAATTAAAGCTTTCAGTTGAGGCAAATGAAAAGATAGAACAGCAGCATCCTTTAGGATTAGGAACTTGCGAAGATGTGGCTCAGGCAGTAAGTTTTTTATTGTCTGATGGAGCAAAATGGATTACAGGGCAAAATTTAATTATAGATGGCGGATACACTATACAATAATATCGAAGTTGTTATTCTTGGTGCTGGTGGATTGGCAAGGGAAATTGTCAGTTGGATTACGGTTGCAGAGAATAAGAGTCTTGAGGTGGTTGGATTTATGGATGACAATCTGAATGCGTTGGACGGTTATGATGTGAAAGAAAGTAATTTAGGAAAAATAGATTTTTCACAAATTAAAGATTTTCAATCTGTTTTATTCGGGATAGCAGACGGAGGTGTTAAGAAAAAATTGTTTGAAAAGTCAAAAGAATATAATGTAAAAACAGTCGGTTATACTCATCATACTGCTTTGGTTGGAGAGAGAACTGTTGTGGGAGAAGGGCTAGTTTTGTGTCCTTTTTCAATTATTTCGTGTGATTCAAAAATTGGTGATTTAGTGTTTGTTAATAGTGGATCCCAAATCGGGCACGATGTAGTTATTGGTGATTATACAAGTATAATGGCTAATGTTGATATTGGCGGGGGAGCGCAAATTGGTAATAATGTTTTTATTGGTTCAGGTGCAATTGTTTTGCCTGGGGTGAAAATTCCTGATAATACAATTGTTGGGGCCGGGGCTGTAGTGATTAGAACAATAAAACAAGAAGGAACATATTTCGGAAATCCAGCAAAGAAAATTTTTTAAAGAATCAAATGAGTAAATCAAAAATATGGCTTTCATCTCCACATATGGGGGGAAACGAACAAAAATATGTACAAGAAGCATTTGATACAAATTGGATAGCGCCTCTTGGTCCTAATGTTAACGGTTTTGAAAGTGATTTAGAAAATTATCTGGGTGATAATGTTTATGTAGCAGCTTTGAGTTCTGGAACTGCAGCGTTGCATCTTGCTTTAATTCTGTTGGGTGTTCAAGCGGGAGATGAAGTGATTTGTCAAAGTATGACTTTTTCAGCATCAGCTAATCCGATTATGTATTTGGGTGCAACTCCAGTTCTTGTTGATAGTGAGTCGGATACCTGGAATATGTGCCCTAAGGCTTTGGAGGAAGCAATTATAGACCGATTGGCAAAAGGGAAAAAACCGAAAGCTATAATTGGGGTGCATCTGTATGGAATGCCTTTTAAATATGATGAAATAAAAGCTGTTTCGATTAAGTATGCTATTCCAATTGTTGAAGATAGTGCGGAAGCTTTAGGTAGCACCTATAAAAATAAAAAATGTGGGACTTTTGGCGATATCAGTATTTTGTCTTTTAATGGTAATAAAATTATAACAACTTCAGGAGGTGGGGCTTTGGTCTCGTCAAATAAAGAGATTAAGGATAAAACAGTTTTTCTTTCTACACAAGCTCGGGACAATGCACCGCATTATCAACACAGTCAAGTGGGGTATAATTACAGAATGAGTAATATTTGTGCAGGAATAGGGCGTGGACAAATGGAGGTTTTAGATCAGCATATCTCATTAAGAAGAAAAATGCATAATTTTTATAGAGACTTTTTTGAAAAAGTTGATGGAGTAACTGTTTTTTCAGAGCCATCATCGGATTATTTTTCAAATCATTGGTTGTCAGCAATAGTTGTTGATAAAGAGAAAGTTGGTGGTAAAAGCAGAGAGGATTTGCGTTTAGCACTCGAAGAAGAAATGATTGAAACCAGACCTTTGTGGAAACCGATGCATTTGCAGCCTGTTTTTGAAATGTGTCCATATTATGGAGGTAATGTTTCAGAGCAATTGTTTGAAAATGGATTGTGTTTGCCGTCAGGCTCTAACATAACTGAAGAAGAAAAAAATAGGATATATACAGCACTCAAACGATTTTTTTAGTACTTTGCGGGTTCATTTGGAATAATTTTACGAAGTTTTAATGTGTTCATTTTTAATGAATTGCATAATGGGAGGTGAGTTTTAAATATTGTTATTTTGGATATAGAAGAAAAAGCTACTATCAAATCGGTTGTAAAGCAGTTGTTAATGCTTGACAGAAATTGGTTTAACCTTAAAAATCTTGGTTATCTGCCAAGATGGGTTATTCTTCTATTAGATGTTTTTGCTATTGCTTTTTCAGGCGCAGTAACCTATTATCTTTTCAAAGGTATTGGTCTTGAGTATTTTAGTAGTAGACACAATGGTTTAAAAATCGTATTGTATTTTGGATTTAATGTTTTCTTTTTTTGGTGGTTTAAAACCTACTCTGGTATTATCAGGCATTCTTCCTTTATAGATGCTATTAAAATATTATTTTCACAAGTTATAACTTTCTTTTTTCTGGTATTGATCAATTTAGGTTTTTCAATTGTTTATAAAGAAAATCTTTTCCTGTCAACTGCATTATTGATCAATGTTATCTTCTCTTTTTGCTTGCTGTTTCTTTATAGGGTTCTTGTTAAGCAGGTTTTTGAAGTTTATATCAAAGGGATTCAGGGTGAAAATTTGGTGAATGCTCTAGTATATGGTGCCGATGCAAATGCAATTTCGGTTTCCAATGCGTTACAATCTGAAATTCCAAGAAGATTTAAGTTACTTGGATTTATTGATAAATACAGCCATAATGAATCCAAACAAATTCTAGGACTTCCTATCATTAATCAAAAGAAAAAGATTTCAGTTGTCATGAGATCTCTTGATGCAAAGGCTTTGATTATAGCAGATAAAGGTTTGTCAAAAGAGGAGCAATTGGCTATCGTTGATGAATGTTTAGAGTTTAATCTGAAAGTTTATACTGTTCCTTTGATTTCAAACTGGGAAGATCAAAAGGAGATTTCAAAAAAAATTAAGAGTTTTCAAATTGAAGACTTGCTAGATCGCAAACCTATTGTACTTGATAATAAAGTAATCTCATCGCAGGTAAAAAATAAGACAATTTTAATTACTGGTGCGGCGGGTTCTATCGGAAGTGAAATTGTCCGTCAGGTAATGGAATTTAATCCGAATACAATAATAGTTCTAGATCAGGCGGAAACTCCTTTGCATGATTTGACTTTAGAACTTCAAAAGTTGAAGATTACCACCAATATTGTTTCTATTATTGCTGATATTAGAGATAAAATTGGACTGGAAAAAATATTTGAATTGTATAGGCCTAATCTGATTTATCACGCCGCTGCTTATAAGCATGTTCCTTTGATGGAAGACAATCCTTCACAAGCAATTTTTGTTAATGTGTTGGGAACCAAAAATCTTGCAGATTTAGCACTGCAGTTTGGTGTTGAGAAATTTGTAATGGTTTCTACGGATAAGGCTGTTAATCCTAGTAATGTGATGGGAGCCAGCAAACGAATCGCAGAAAAATATGTTCAATCATTGTATTTTTATGAACTTAAAAAAAACAAAGGGACAACAAAATTTATTACAACTAGATTTGGGAATGTATTAGGGTCAAATGGTTCGGTTGTGCCTTTGTTCTCAAAGCAAATCGCCGAGGGAGGTCCCGTTACAATTACACACAAAGAGATTATCCGTTATTTCATGACAATACCCGAAGCCTGTCAGCTCGTTTTAGAAGCAGGAGCAATGGGTAATGGTGGAGAAATTTATATTTTTGATATGGGGAAACCAGTTAAAATTTATGATTTAGCCAAAAAAATGATCAGATTGGCGGGTT
Source organism: Flavobacterium sp. GCM10023249 (assembly GCF_042653365.1). NCBI lineage: Bacteria > Pseudomonadati > Bacteroidota > Flavobacteriia > Flavobacteriales > Flavobacteriaceae > Flavobacterium > Flavobacterium sp. GCM10023249. Next base: position 622,773 of record NZ_JBHSHZ010000009.1, on the reverse strand, counting down.
ATGTGCCGGATAGTGATATTAAAATAAAAGTTGTAGGTTTGCGTCCTGGTGAAAAATTGTACGAAGAATTACTAAATGATACCTCAAAAACGCTGCCAACCCATCATGATAAAATAATGGTTACACAAGAAGAAATAGATTATTTTGAAAATGTTTCCATATCAATTGCTGAAATTTTAGAAGCAGCTTCACAATATAATAATCATTTGGTAGTTACCAAGATGAAGATTTTGGTACCAGAGTTTAAAAGTTTGAATTCAATTTTTGAAATCCTAGACAAAAAAAATAATTAAAATTATGATCAGATTACCCAAGATTGTTGCTGTTTTGTTCCTATTTTCAGCCATAATCGGATTAACAAGCTGCAGTCAGCAAAAAAAAATTGCATATTTTCAAAATATTGAACAATTATCTGCTTTGGATGGTTCAAGTTTTGAACCTACGATTCAACCTGATGATTTATTGTTAATTATAGTATCTGCTCAAGATCCAGAAGCAGCAGCCCCTTTTAATCTTACTACTGAAAATATACCGACTGTAACCGGACAAGCTTCCATGGCGCAACGCCAACAGCAATTGTATTTGGTTGATAAAAAAGGAATGATTGATTTCCCTATTTTGGGTCAACTACAAATGGGAGGCTTAACGAAAGACCAAGTTGTAATTCAATTAAAGGATAAATTGGTTCAATACATTAAAAATCCAATTGTTAATATTCGTATAATGAATTATAAAGTTACGGTACAGGGAGAAGTTAACAAGCCTGGAACTTATCCAGTGAACAGTGAAAGGGTTACTCTTATTGAGGCTTTAAGTATGGCTGGGGATTTAACAATCTACGGAAAAAGAAATAATATAGTGATTGTAAGGGAAGTTCAAGGAAAGAAATCTATTGGGCGTATTGATATTACTAAAGCTGATTTTATTAATTCACCTTATTATTATTTGTCACAAAACGATATGGTGTATGTAGAGCCAAACGGAGCTAAAAGTAGCTCGTCTACATTTAACCAAAATACTACTGTATGGATATCTATAGCATCTTTGTTGTCTTCGGCTATTTTCTCTATACTTTTAATCAATAAAAACTAAAATTTAAGTATGTTGCCTATCAATAATAATAAAGAGGAAAACTCTTTGAAGTTGAGAGATTTATTGTTTAAATACTTAATGCACTGGAAATGGTTTTTATTGAGTATTCTTGCTTTTTTTGCGTTGGCAAAATTATATTTACGTTATTCTGTACCTCTTTATAACTCAACCACAACTATCTTAATCAAAGATGATAGCGGAAATAATCTAGCTTCTGAATTATCAGCTTTTCAAGATTTGGAACTTTTTTCTGGTACCAAAAGTAAAATCGAAGACGAAATCGAAGTCTTACGATCGAGAAAATTAATTGAAAAGACAGTTAAAGAAGGGGAGTTTAATGTTCGTTATATTGCAGAAGGACGCATTAAATCATCTGATGCTTACGGTGGTAACCCTGTTAAAATAAATTTTTTCAATAAAGAGAGAAGATTGTTTAAAAAAGATACGGTTCTAAATGTTGAAATTGTATCTGGGAATCAGTTTCATTTATTCAATCAGGATAACAATAAGTTAGGAACTTTTACCTTCGGACAAATTATAAAGTCAAAAACATTAGGCGATTATAAAATTGACAGACGTATTGTTTTAAATGAGTTTGACGAACCGGAACCACTTAAAAAATCAAGAGTGATTATTGAGATTTCAAATCTTAAAGCTACTGTAGATGATTTTAAAAGGAGAATCAACGTGATTACTCTTTCGAAGTTTGCCAATGTAGTTGAGATTTCTATAACCGATCAAGTAAGTAAAAGAGCTGAAGATTTTCTTAATAAACTAGTCCAGATTTATAATCGTGAGGCAATTAATGATAAGAATTTAATTTCTGAAAAAACAGCAAAGTTCATTAACGAGCGATTAATTATCATAACAGATGAATTGGGTAATGTTGAAAAAGATGTAGAGACTTATAAAAAGAAAAATAAAATTACTGACTTGCCTACTGAAGCGGAACTGAATCTTCAAAGTGCAAGTGAATTTAAAGCAGAGGAAATTTCAATTGGTACTCAGATTAAAGTGGTTGATCTTATGATTCAATACATGAAATCAAATGCTGATTCAGATGTAATTCCGGCCAATATCGTGCCTTCAGATGTAAATGCTGCAGAACTTATAGGTAGTTATAATAATCTTGTTGTAGAGAGAAATAGAATTCTTAAAAGTTCTACTCCTGAAAATCCACTGGTAGTTAGAACTAATGATAAGATTACAGCATTAAAGCGTTCAATTAACGAAAGTTTATTGAGATTGAAGTCTTCATTGTCTGTTAAGGATAGAGATATACAGAATCAAGGAAATGTATTGGGAGGAAGAATATCGCGTTTACCTCAACAGGAAAGAGAATTCAGGAATATTTTTAGACAACAACAAATTAAAGAAGAATTGTATTTGTATTTGTTTAAAAAGAGAGAAGAAACTGCTATTGCCCTTGCGGGTACTGCGCCAAATTCTAAAGTTGTTGATGAAGCCTATTCTCCAAATATGCCGGTATCACCTAAAAGACAAATAATATATCTTATTTCTTTGGTGCTTGGATTGTTGGTTCCTTTTTCGTTTATCTATGTGAAAGGTCTGTTGGATACAAAAGTCAAAGACAGAAATGATCTGGATCATTTAGGTGTTCCATTTATTGGTGATGTTCCGCACTCTGAATCGCATAACGAAATCATTAAATCAGATAGTAGAACTAGTTCGGCTGAAGCAATTCGTATAGTAAGAACAAATTTAGAATTTATACTAAATAATTCAGAACCTGGTAAAGCGAAAATAATTATGCTAACTTCCACTTTACCGGCTGAAGGAAAAACCTTTATAGCGGTTAATTTGGCAGCTACAGTGGCGATTTCAGGGAAAAAAGTTTTACTTATCGGTATGGATGTTCGTAATCCTCGAATTGATGATTATGTAACCTTACCAACAAAAGGTTTAACAAACTTCTTATCAACAGCAGATGCAGTTATTGAAGATTATATTGTTTCACAAACCGGATATGAACAATTTGACATCCTTCCGGCTGGAGTTATTCCGCCAAATCCTGCTGAATTGTTAATGAGTGTGAAGCTGGAAACCATGTTTGAAGATTTAAAGCAACAATACGATTATATAATTATTGATACAGCTCCAGTGAGTTTGGTTACTGATACCTTACTGATTTCTAAATTTGCCGACGCTTTTATTTATGTGGTTAGAGCAAATTATCTAGATAAAGAAATGTTGAGAATGCCAGAGTCTTTATACAGAGACAAAAAATTACCAAGTATGTGTATGCTACTTAATGATACTGATGTTATTAAAGGGTATGGATATGGTTACGGTTATGGTGTCCATGATCAAAAGAAAAAGAATTGGTTAACGAAAATATTTGGATAAAAAAAAGGGACTTTAAAAGTCCCTTTTTTTATTCTTTGAAAAATTGATTGTTGTGAATAACACTTTTTAAATTGTCAATTTCTTTTAATTCTATTTTTTTATCAAAGGATTCGATGTGCTTTTTATGATGTACATCAGAGCCCACAAAGTCTATTAAATTGGTTTTTAAAAGAAAATCGGCAACCTGCATTACTTCATTGCCGTAATAACCAACGGTAGATAGTAAATTAAGCTGGAAATGACATCCCGCATTCTTTAGTTTTTTGTACTCATCTGTTTTTTTGTGGTAAAACATGTAACGCTCCGGATGTGCTAAAATAGGTTTATATCCTGCTACTTGCATTTCGAAAAGCAAATCATAAAGATGAATTGGTGCATTTAGATAAGACATTTCAACTAATACTAAATTGTCTTTTATGGTCAAAACTTCACCTGCTTTGCACAAATTTATGAAATGGTCGTCCAATAAATATTCAGAGGCAGCTTTGAATGGATTGTGAATATGATTTTCAGTCAATGTTTTTTGCGTTTCAGCTTCCACTTTCTGAATTCCACTTTTGGTATTGTTGTAAAATCCGCTGAAAGTATGTGGTGTAGTTGTAAACGATTCAAATCCGAAACTTTTTAAACTCTTGACCAAATAAAGAGTTTCTTCAATGTCTTTTGCGCCATCATCAATTCCGGGTAAGAGGTGAGAATGGATGTCGGTATAACCATCGGGGATAATATCTTTAAGTACGGGTTTGTTTTTTTTGAAAAAGAACATGGATTTTTTTTACAAATGTAGGGATTTGTCAATTACAATAAGTTTAAGGTCTGTTAATAATTGAATTCAAGTAGTTATTTGAAATTTATTTAGTTGTTAAATAAATAAAATGACTTTTGAATCGAAAGCTTTAGAGGTTTTTTTGTACTTGTTTTCCATTCTTTTTATTGTTAAGTTGCAACGTAAATAATAGATTGAAAAATGAAGCAAGAAACGTTACAAGAAGAGCACTGGGATCAAGTCATAGAATCTCGGACTTCTTTGTTTGATTTGCGTTTAAAGGAAGTTTGGCATTATAGAGATTTACTCTTTTTATTTGTGAGAAGGGATTTTGTTACTGTTTACAAACAAACCATTTTGGGACCTCTTTGGTTTTTTATTCAACCGATTCTAACCACTATTACATTTACCGTTATTTTTGGGAATGTGGCACAGTTATCCACAGAAAATGCTCCCAAACTGGTCTTTTATATGGCAGGAATTACCTTGTGGAATTACTTTTCTACTTGTTTAACTTCCGTTGCAGGTGTCTTTAATGCCAATGCCGGAATTTTCGGGAAAGTTTATTTTCCAAGATTAATCATGCCATTAACGATTGTTATTTCTAATTTAATGAAATTTGGTGTGCAGTTTGCGATGTTCATTCTCTTTGTGTTGTATTACTATTGGTGTAAAGAAGAAATACAGCCTAATAATTGGATATTGATTACGCCAATCGTGATTTGTATAATGGCAATAATTGCCATGGGAATAGGGCTTATTTTGTCTTCAATGACTACGAAGTATAAAGATTTAAACCAGTTGATCTCCTTTGGAATACAGTTGTTTATGTATGCAACTCCTGTTATTTATCCAAGTTCATCCATTCCGTCTGATTATAAATGGATTATTAATCTCAATCCATTGGTTGGATTATTCAATTATATGAGACACGCCTATTTAGGAATAGGTGAGTTTACAGTGTCTTCATTAGTATACCCAAGTTTGTTTGGAATCGGGATCTTAGCGATAGGTATTGTGATTTTTAATAAAACACAAAGGACTTTCATGGATACAGTCTAATCAATTATTGGATTGAAGAATATAATAGAACATGAGTAAGATAGTTATAAAAGCGGAAAATATTTCAAAGCAATATCGATTAGGATTAGTTGGTACTGGTACAGTTAAGGATGATTTAAAGAGATGGTGGCACAATGTTAGGGGAAATGAAGATCCTTTTTTAAAAATAGGTGAAGCTAATAATCGCTCGGTAAAAGGTGAAAGTGAATACGTTTGGTCACTCAGAGATATTAATTTCGAAATTGGTCAAGGGGATTCTATAGGAATTATTGGTCGTAATGGCGCGGGAAAAAGTACGCTTTTAAAAATATTAAGTCAGGTAACCCAACCCACTACTGGTAAAATTTATACCAAAGGAAGAATTGCTTCGTTATTGGAAGTGGGTACCGGTTTTCATCCAGAAATGACAGGTCGAGAAAATATCTATCTGAACGGAGCTATATTGGGGATGCGAAAAAGCGAAATTACTAGAAAATTTGATGAAATTGTCGCTTTTTCTGGGGTGGAACGTTATATTGACACACCTGTAAAACGTTATTCTTCCGGAATGTATGTTCGATTGGCTTTTGCCGTTGCAGCCCATTTGGAATCGGAAATTCTTATCGTTGATGAAGTATTGGCTGTTGGTGATGCAGAATTCCAGAAGAAATGTCTGGGAAAGATGAATGATGTCAGCAAAGGTGAAGGAAGAACTGTGTTGTTTGTGAGTCATAATATGGCTGCTGTAAAGAGTTTGTGTAATAAAGGATTGGTGTTAAAAAACGGACAGGTTTTTTATGAAGGATTAGCTCATAATGCTGTAACTAATTATTTGAGTGGTGATTCGGAGAGTCTTAATCATAAAAAATTCGGAAAAGAATATAATTGTGAACAGTTTCAGTTATTAGAGATATACATAAATCCTAAAGGGAAAACCTCTGATGAAAATTTGGATGAATATCAAGAATTAGAATTTAATACAAGAATTATAATCAAAGAGAATTCTGAAAGATTTCATCTGACCTATGTTTTAAAGAATGAAGAAGGAAATCCTTTATTTGCATTTTCAAATGTGAATGCCGGCTTGCAGCTAAAAGATGGAACAAATCATCTCAAGTGTTGCTTCCCAAAAGGATTTTTAAATATCGGAAACTATTATCTGGATTTTTATATTATCGAAGATGCTAAAAGGACCGTGTTTCATGAACCCGATATTATGAGTTTCGTGATTCAGGAAGGTCAACGAGGTTTCGGAGCCTGGCTAGGTAAAGAGCCTGGGTTTATAAAACCAGTTTTCGAATGGACACGCCTTTAAACTTTGCAAAAAAATGAAAAAGAAAATAAAAAAAATTGTGCACTTGTTTTTGGATCCAATTGTAACCCGTTTAGGTTATGTGAAATCTGCCGAAGTACAAATTAAGAGTGCTGAATCAGATAAGAATAATTTATTGGAGACTTTTTTTTTAAACTTAAAAAAGATGGGGTTTAGCCCAAAACATATTGTTGATGTTGGCGCAAATCATGGAACTTGGACAAGAGAAACGCTTAAGTATTTTCCAAATGCCTATTATACTCTTTTGGAACCCCAGGAATGGTTAAAACCTTCTTTGCAAGATTTGTTGGATACTAATGATAAAATCACTTTTAATGCTGTGGGGGCTGGTGCAAAGTCAGGGTTTTTTAATTTCACAATAGTTGATAGGGATGATAGTTGTTCCTTCCGTTATACTGAAGAAGAAGCAAAGGCGAATGGCTTTAAACAGGTTGAAATTCCTATCGTTACCTTGAACGAGTTGAATGAAAAGAGTAACTTGCCCATTCCTGATATTGTTAAAATTGATGCGGAAGGATTGGATATCGATGTTTTAAAAGGTGCCAACTCACTTTTTGGGAAAACAGAAATATTTATGGTTGAAGTAGGGGTTGTAAATAAAGTTTTTGATAATAGTTTTTTGAAAATGATTAATTTCATGGATGAAAATGGATATAGACTTTTTGAAATAACAGACTTAAATCGCCCTTTTCAGCCTAAAGTGCTTTGGTTAGTTGAACTAGCGTTTGTTAAAAAAGGAGGTGTAGTTGATAGCTATACAATTAATATTTAAATATGATTAATGTTACCAAAACTTTTCTGCCTCCTTTGGAAGATTACCAAGAGCAATTACAGCGAATTTGGCAAAACCAATGGTTAACCAATCGTGGTATGTTGGTTTTGGAGTTAGAGGAAAAGCTGAAAAACTATTTGTCAGTATCCAATATAATTGTTACAAATAATGGTACAATTCCACTACAGATAGCATTGAAGGTGTTAGGGAATTTTGGAGAAATTATCACAACACCCTTTAGTTACGTGGCTACAACAGCCTCTATAATTTGGGAAAACTGTCAGCCTGTATTTGTTGATATACATCCTGAGTATTTAACCATAGATGAGACAAAGATTGAAGCAGCAATAAATGATAAAACAACAGCTATCCTCGCGACTCATGTTTTTGGAAATCCGTGTAATGTTGAGGCAATAGATGCCATTGCACAAAAACATAATTTAAAAGTGATTTATGATGCTGCTCACGCTTTCGGTATTACATATAATGGAAAATCTATTTTTGAATATGGTGATGTGAGTACATGCAGTTTTCACGCCACAAAATTGTTTCATACTGGTGAAGGAGGTGCCTTGTTCACTAAAGATGAAAAGTTACATCACCAACTGTTCTACAGCCACAATTTTGGGCATAATGGCCCCTTGAATTTTCATGGATTGGGTATTAATGGTAAAATATCAGAGTTGCAAGCGGCTATGGGGTTAAGTGTTTTGCCTTACATGGAAACTATTTTGAAAGAACGAAAAAAGGTAGTTGATTTTTACAATCAAAACTTAGATAAGTCAAAACTTAGAGTTTTAAAAATAAGAGAAAATTCACAATGGAATTACAGTTATTATCCAGTAATTTTTGAAAATGAAGCTATGTTGTTGAAAGTACAGGAAAGTTTAAATAATGAGAATATATTTCCCAGACGGTATTTTTACCCTTCACTAAATAAAGTAGAGTATGTAAAGGCTCCTGAAATGAAAGTTTCTGAAAGTATCGCTTCATGTATATTGTGTTTGCCATTGTATGTCGGCTTAAGTACTCTTGAATTAGAGCGAATTGTTTCATTGATTAATTCAAATGTGAAATGAGAGTTGCTATAATGCAGCCTTATTTTATGCCATATATTGGCTATTTTCAATTGATTAATGCCGTAGATGTATTTGTTATTTATGATGACGTAAATTATATAAAAAAGGGGTGGATAAATAGGAACACTATTTTAGTGAATAATAAATCCTTCCTTTTTAGCGTGTCATTGAAGGACGCGAGTCAAAATAAACTCATAAATGAAATATCTGTTTCCGATGTAAATAAATGGAAAAAAGACCTTTTAAAAACCTTAAATCTATCCTATAAGAAAGCGCCATTTTATGCTGACGTTTTCCCGATGTTGGAGAGAATAATAAGTTTTGAGGAATCGAACTTAGCTGCATATATTATGTATTCAATACAAGAACTTTGTGATTACTTGAAAATTGATACTCAATTAGTAAGGTCTTCTGAAATCGGAAAGAATAATGATTTGAAAGGGGAGAGTAAAATTATAGATATATGTGTTAAATTGAATGCATCAGAATATATTAATGCAATTGGAGGGATGGAGTTATACACTAAATCCCATTTTATGGAAAAGAAAATAAATTTACATTTCTTGAAATCCGAAAACATTGCTTATAAACAATTTAAAGATGAGTTTAGGCCATGGCTGTCTATTATTGATGTAATTATGTTTAATTCAATAGAAGAGTCTAGGAAGTTTTTAAATAAATTCGAATTAATTTAATTATGAAAAAGCCTTATAGTAAAATAATTTCTCATTACGAAAAATGTTTGGAAATACATGGAGACAATCATTTGGGGGTCGATTGGCCCAAAATTGAGGATGTGGATAAAAGATATAAGGTAATGTTAGATATAATCAAGTTTGATGAACAAAATCTAAAATCTCCAACAGTATTAGATTTTGGATGTGGTACAGCGCATTTGCTTGAGTATATTATTAAAAATCAATATCAAAACATTCAATATTCAGGACTCGATATTTCTCAAAAGTTTGTGGATATCGCTCAAAAAAAATTTCCTACAGTTGATTTTTATTGTTGCGATATTTTTGAGACTAAATCTAATATGCCTACTTTTGATTATATCGTGATGAACGGTGTCTTTACAGAAAAGAGAGAGTTGACTTTTGATCAAATGTGGGATTATTTTACAAAATTGATAATCTTAGTTTATGAAAAGGCTTCTAAAGGAATTGCATTCAATGTAATGTCAAAAAGTGTGGAGTGGGAAAGGGAGGATTTGTTTCATGTGCCACATGATCTTTTGAGTGAGTTTTTATGTAAAAACTTGACACGCAATTATATAATAAGAAATGATTATGGCCTGTATGAATATACTGTGTATGTTTTAAAAAAATAAGCAATATGGCTAAAGTTATTATATTCGGAATTCAGGATTTTGCTGAATTGGCACATTATTATTTAGAGAATGATTCGGAACATGAAGTGGTCGCGTTTTGTGTAAATCAACAATACATGCCTGAAAATACCTTTTTTAAAAATCTGCCTATAGTTGCCTTTGAAAATATTGAAAATGTATATCCTTCCTCTCAATATCACTTTTTTGCACCAATGTCACCCCAAAAAATGAATAGGTTAAGGGAGCAAATTTATAGTGAAATAAAATCTAAAGGATATGAACTCATTAGCTATGTAAGCAGTAAGGCAACATTGTTTGATAATCCTATTGGTGATAATTGCTTTATTCTGGAAAACAATACCATACAGCCTTTTACTACTATCGGAAATAATGTGATATTATGGAGTGGAAATCATATCGGGCATCATTCAGTACTAAAAGACCACATTATGTTTACATCACAAGTGGTTTTGTCCGGTCACTGTGTGGTAGAAAACTACTGTACTTTGGGGGTTAATGCGACAATTAGAGATGGTGTGACTATTGCTGAAGGAACATTTGTCGCCATGGCGGCTAGTATTATTAAAAATACAGAACCATGGGGATTATACAAAGGTAATCCTGCTGTTAAGTCGGAGAAATCAACAAAAGAACTGTAAAATGTGGATAAAAAAAGGTAATATTTTCAATGTGGATGGGGCTTTTGATTGGAATAAAAGTCATGCACAAGTACCTGTTGCTGATTTGTTGGAAGACCGAATTAGAATTTATTACGCTTCTAGAGATACATTGGGTAGAAGTAATGTTTCCTACATAGAAGTTGAAAAATACAACCCGGAAAAAATAATATATAAGCATACCAAGCCTCTTTTTGAGCTAGGTAATTTAGGTGCATTCGATGATTCTGGAATTATGCCCTCTTCGATAATTACCGTTGGTGATAAGAAATATCTGTATTATATCGGGTGGACAACAAGAGGTACAGTTCCGTTTCAGAATGCGGTCGGATTGGCAGTAAGTGAGGATGGTGGTGCAACTTTTACCAGATTTTCTGAAGGGCCAATAATTTCAATTAACTTTATTGAACCCTATTTTTCCGGAACTTCATTTGTTTTTTTTGAGGATAGTTTGTTTAAAATGTGGTATTTGTCATGTATCAAGTGGGAAAAAATAGAGGGTAAGGCAGAACCAATTTATAATATAAAATATGCTGAATCTCCCGATGGAATCAAGTGGAATCAAACAGGTAAAGTAGCTATCGAATTAAAAAATGATGAAGGAGGTTTGGTAAGCGCATCTGTGATAAAAGAAGAAGGGAAATACAAGATGTGGTTTGGTAAAAGGAAGAAAAGTGATTATAGAAATAATATCGATAATAGTTATAAAATTGGATATGCAGAATCCTCTGATGGTGTTGATTGGGTAAGAAAAGACAATGAAGTTGGTATTGAAATTTCAAAAGAAGGATGGGATTCCGAAATGATGTCTTATCCCTATGTTTTTAAAAATGACAATGAACTGATAATGCTCTATAATGGTAATGGATTTGGAAAAACGGGATTCGGATATGCAGTTTGGGAGTAAAGTTCCTTTTTTAGCCATTTGGATGGTTACATATAATCATGAACAGTTCATTCAACAGGCTGTTGAATCTGTTATGATGCAAAAAACCAATTTCAATTATAAATTATTTATTGGGGAAGATTGTTCAACTGATACTACGAGACAAATATGTAATGAGCTGAAGGAAAAATATCCTGACAAAATCGAACTTTTTTTAAATGAAACAAATATCGGAGGGACTCAGAATGCTCTGCAAATTTACAAAGAGTGCTTTGAAAGTGGGGCTAAGTATATTGCTATGTTGGAAGCAGATGACTATTGGACCGATCCTCATAAACTCCAAATACAAGTCGATTTCTTAGAAGCTAATCAGGAGTATGTATTAAGTTTTCATCAAGTACAAGTTTTACAAATGGATGGAGATTTAGTTGAAGATTCAATTACGACTATTCCTAACAATTATGAAACTGTAGAAACTTTAGCTAAATTTGGAAACTATATTCACACACCATCTGTAGTTTACAGAAATTGCCTCAAGTCAATGCCAATTGAGTTTGCCCAAACCCCTATTGGTGATTATTTTTTGTATATGCTCCTGGCGCAATATGGGAAATTAAAACATATTGAAAAACCTATGGCTGTTTATCGATATGGAGTTGGAGTTTTCTCAGGGAATAATTCTGATGTCATGCTGTATAAGTCAATAAAAACATTCGTTTTAATCGCTTCTGCTTTAAAAGATAAAAAAGATATAGTAGCTATATTGCTCAATAGAATATATGGAAGTCTGAAATTCTTTAATTTTCATATTGATAATGGCACGCCAAGTTTACTTTTGCAACAATTGAATGAAGAAAAAGATAACGCTTTTTTGAAACAATTTCTTGTTTTATATCTGCCATTTGTTTCTGAAAAACTTACCGAAAAAAAGCTGCATATCGAAAGAAATAAATTGCAAACTTTTAAATATCATTTAAAAGGAATTATTAAAACGGTTATTAAGAGATAAGTTAGTTGTCGGTTGACTTTAATTAGTTTAGAATTTATTACATGGATGTAATTTTTTGGAAATCGAAGAGTTTTGTTTATAAGCTAAGGATCAGTAATCAATACCATACTAAAAAAAGTGTGATCCCAATCGGTTGCGATTGTCACCCAGCTTATATGCTAACGAAAATGGAATTGAGAAAACAAAGCCTTCCTTTCGATTGGTTGGATACAAAAACAACAGTCGCTTTGCAATATGCTTTTGAAAATATCAGCAATTCTTTTCAGTTTTTTATGCACGAATTGGCCGTAAATGACCAGCAAAAAATATTCGCTTCTTCCTATCCTGACGCTTTGTTTTATCATTTTGACGATTTGATTACAAATAAAGCATTAAGAGAGAAAATCCATCAGCGCTGTGAAAAATTACTTGAAATTTATAAAAGCAAAAACTGCTATTTTGTACACAATACTACAAGTGTAAATTTTGACAGTAAAACAAAAGTAGAAGACTTTATTCTTTCTGTCCAAAAATTTATAACGCTTCTAAAACCTAAAGATGAATTATCAATATACTTACGTTGCGATGAGTCTGTCTCTGAAAATCAAGAGTATTGTGAGGCTGTAATCAAACGTGTAAATGAGTTGCCAAACTGTAGGATGATAACTTATGTTAGAGAACGCGAGAAATTTGGTATTTGGGGAGATGAGACAAAGTATGAAAAATTACTCAATGATTTAGGGATAGTGCGTAGTATAGGATGGCCCAAATTTAGAATTATTAAAAAGAAAGTTTTTTAGATGTTAGCAGTAGTTATTCCATATTATAACATCGCTTTCTTTGAAAGGACCATTCAATCGCTTGCTTCTCAAACAGACAAGCGTTTTCGTGTTTATATAGGTGATGATGCTAGTCCAAATAATCCTTGTGAAATCGTAGCAAAATTCCAATCTCAAATCGCTATTGAGTATAGAAAATTTGAAACCAATTTAGGTGCAATATCATTAGTGAAACAATGGCAAAGATGTATTGATTTAATTCAAAATGAAGAATGGATTATGGTTTTAGGCGATGATGATGTATTGGATCCAAATTGTATATCTTTATTTTATAATTGTATCGATAAGGCGAAATTGTCCGATTGCAAAGTAATTCGTTATGCTTCACAATATATTGATGAATATAATGAATTGCTCAAAGGTTATTTTCCTTATTATCATCCTGAAGTTGAAAAAGCCACAGATTCTTATTTCCGAAATTTAATGGGAGAATCTAGAAGTTCTTTATCAGAACATATATTTTTAAGAACAACCTACGAAAAGTACTTCTTTTATGATTATCCGTTGGCTTGGCATTCAGATGACAGAGCTTGGTTAGAATTTAGTGAGTATCAAAATATTTTTACCATTAATGAAGCTATGGTGTCGGTAAGAGTATCTCAAAACAGTATAACAGGTAAAAAGGATAATGTTGCACTAAAGAATAAGGCAACACTGGAATTTTACCAATTTTTAATAGCAAAAGAAACGGGCCAATATTTTACTAGGGATCAACGGGAGTTTTTAATTTTAGAATTTGCTCATAAACTAAAATTAAACAATACACTCAATTTTAAAGTTGCAATACAGTTGATTAACCAGCTTTTGAAATCCGGCTTTTTTCTGGCTACTTTGAAGTTATGTAACCGTTATTTTAGATTCAAATTTTATAAAAAATAATGATAGACTTTTCTGTTTCAGTAATCATGCCTGTTTATAATGCAGCAGCTTTTGTGGAAAAAGCTGTTCGATCTGCTTTAGCACTCGAAGCCGTGAAAGAAATAGTAATTGTCGAGGACGGAAGTCTAGATAATTCATTGCAAATAATTCGAAAACTTCAAAATGAAGACGATAGAATTAAAATATATCAACATCTTAATAATAGTAATAAAGGACGATCTGCTAGCCGTAATCTGGCTCTACTTAAAGCGACACAACCCTATATTTCGTTTCTAGATGCGGATGATTTTTATTTGAACAACCGATTTACGGTAGATGAACTACAATTTAAGTCGCAACCAAATATTGATGGAGTTTATAATGCAATTGGAGTTTGTTTTTACAGAAAATCAAATGCTGATGAGCAAAGTGAATTGGAAATGACAACGGTGACAGAATCCATTGAACCAAATGAACTGTTTGAGTGTTTACTTCATGGTAAGAAAGGGTATTTTTCCATTGATGGTTTAACAATAAAAAAAGATGTTTTACAGCAAATTGGTTATTTTGAAACTCATTTAGTGGTAGCTGAAGATACAGATTGGCTTTTGAAAATGGCAATGGGTTGTGTATTGGTTTCGGGAGAGATCAAAGTCCCAGTTGCTATGAGAGGGGTACATGAAACGAATGTGTTTAATCAGGATTCTGTATATAAACAGCACAGAGATGCGATGTATAGGTCAGTTATTGGATGGGGATTGAAACAGAATCAGCCGAAAAGGAATATTGATTTGTTGTTGAACTTTCTTTTTTATTACCGCAACAAAGAAAAGTATACATTACGAACCGAGATGAAATATTGGTTCAACTTAATCATAAAAAATCCTAAATTAGTTGGCTCATCATTATGGATTAAATACTGTCCAATAATTAGGCAGAGAAGAAAACTTTTCCCATTTTTGTTCAGATAAAAAGCAAAGTCTTGAACCCAATAATTTCTATTATCATTCCGAGTTATAATAAAGCGAGTTTTATAAAAGATACTCTTCAAAGTGTTTTGAATCAGAGTTATTTGAATTGGGAATGTATAATCATTGATGATGGCTCGACAGATGATTCGGAACTAATTATTAAGGATTTTGCAAACTCTGATCCTCGTTTTGTTTTTTTACCAAAAGATATAAAATTACCAAAAGGGCCTTCTTCAAGCAGAAATTTAGGAATTCAAAAAGCAAAAGGTGAATTTGTCCTTTTTTTAGATGCCGATGATTTGCTTTCATCGGATTGTCTTGAAAATAGGATGAAATACTTCGAAGAGAATAAAGACAATGATTTTCTTGTTTTTCAAATGCAACGTTTTCAAACGCAACCCGATTATTCTGTAAAAAGGATAAAATTTGATATTTCTGAAGAATTAGTCTTGCACTCTTTTATTCATTTGCACGGGGTTTGGGCAATAACTAGTCCAATCTATAAAACGCAATTATTGAAATCAGTCCGTGGGTTCGACGAAAAGCTAACGAATTTTGAAGATTTTGAATTGGCCGTTAAAGTCATATTGAAATCAGGACGGTATAAATTTTTTGACATTGTCGATTGTTATTACCGAAATGATGAAGACTATGTGAAAAAATATTCCAATTCTAAGGCTAAACTAAGAATGCTGGAGTCATTTTGTACCTTTATCCAAAGTATTGATGCTTTTCTATTAACTGAGAAAATTGATGACTTCAAAAAAATAAAAGTTAAAGGTCTGATCGTTAGTTCGTATAAAAAATTATTTAAAGGGGTTGTTATTGAAGATGTCAAACTTTTAGGTAATCAAAATAAACAGATTTTAAATATTTTGTCTCAAAAGAACTATTTAAGTCAATGGCAAAGTATAAAGTACAATTTTGTTCAGCGGGTGTTGTTTCAATTGTACTTCGTTAAAGGGATAGGTTTGTTTAAATTAATGAAAATAATTTACAAGTAAAAGGTATGAGTGAATTCACTTTTAAAAATAAGACAGTTGTTTTTATCATTAAGGTTTGTTCTTTGGCTGGTGCAGAAAGACAGGCTTTAGGCTTGGCTGCTCATCTGAAGGAAGTATACAATTGTAAAATCCATTTTGTGGCTACTCATTCTGATTCGCAAACAGATGAGTTTAGAAAATTTGCTTTAGAATGTGGGGTCGATACTATTGAATTCTTTGGAACACCTTCATTAGCCATTCGAAAAGGATTTAATTACAAGAATTTTAAGAAAACACTACGTGCCTATTTATATTTGGCAAAAGTAAAAAGAGGAATAAAGAAAATGCAACCGGATGTTATTATTCCGTATATGAACTTTGCATCAAAATTGTCAGCCCTAATCTATAAAGACGTGGGAGCTAAGTATACTTTTTGGCATGAATTAGGAGAAAGTGATAATTATTATTATGATAAACTTGAAAAAAAGGCGATTCAACAAATTCCTTTTATCTGTGCTAATGCAGAAGACGGTTTTACAACATTTATCACAAAATACGGCATCAAAAGAGAAGATTGTCATTTGTTAACGCAATACGTTTCATTCAAAAGGGTTGATCATAATCCAATAGATGTAAAAAAAGAATTTAATATTCCGGAAGAAAGTATAGTTTATGGAATGATAGCGCATTTCAGAGATCAAAAACATCCAGAACTATTGATGGAAGCTTTTAGTAAAATGGAAAGTGGAAGGAATGTGCATTTATTGTTTTTAGGAAATAAAGACAATGACGCTTCTACACTCGCCAAATATGAAAAATTAGTGGATTTATCAGTGCAACTGAATATTCAAGATAAAGTAACGTTGCTTTCGGGAAAATCAGTTGAGAAAGTATTAAGTTGTATTGATGTAGGGGTACTGGTGTCAGAATTTGAAGGAGCTCCAACAGTTTTAATGGAGTATATGTTATACGGAAAACCAATTATAGCCACAGATCACGTTGGATGCAGATTGTTAATGGGAGAGTCTGATTTTTTAATCCCTAAAAATGATGTAGTTGCCTTGGAAAATAAATTAATTACATTGTTTGAAAATGAAATGCTCAGAAAAAAGATAGGCGACCAACATCTAGAAATGGTAAAGAAATACAGTTTGGAAAATTATTGCTCAAGATTAAAAGCACTATTTGAAAAATATTCATAGATGAAAATACTTTTCATTTCCATGCCCTCAATACATGTTGTCCGTTGGATTGAAAATCTATCCGGTAGCGGCCATGATTTGTATTGGTTTGATATCCTGGACAGAGGCGAAATGGAGGTTTCGGTCCCAATCACTCAAATTACCGGATGGAAGAAAAGAAAACTGCCTCACGTTAAAGGGGAATATTTTCTTCGAAAAAAATTACCCGCGCTGTATCATACTATTCAACCTTTTCTAGAAACAACCGTTGATGAACAGTTGACTAAAATCATACATCTAATCCAACCGGATTTGGTGCATAGTTTTGAAATGCAAAACTGTAGTTATCCGCTGTTGAAAACAATGCGTCAATATCCTAAACTGAATTGGCTGTATTCCTGTTGGGGTAGCGATTTGTTTTATTATCAGAACTCTAAACGGGATCTGCCACAAATTAAGGGCGTTTTAAGTCGAATTAATTATCTTCATACCGATTGTGAAAGAGATTATAACTTGGCATCGAGCCTGGGATTTGAAGGCGTGTTCTCCGGAGTAATTCCTGGGGGTGGAGGCTTTCATTTGGATAGGTTTGAATCGAGCATAATGACACATGAAGATCGAAAAATAATTCTTGTGAAAGGATATGAACACGGAATTGGCAGAGGCTTAAATAGTGTCAAAGCACTTCACGAGCTATTATATGATATAAATGAATTTGAGGTGGTTGTATTTGGTGCACATCAATCTGTTACGGAGTATATAAAGGAAAATAACTTGCCTTTTAGGATTTATGACCGAAATGCATTACTTCATTCAGAAATAATAGCACTAATGGGGAAATCGGTGATTTATATTGGAAATAGTAGTTCAGACGGAATGCCAAATACGCTTTTGGAAGCAATTATCATGGGGGCATTTCCAATTCAATCCAATCCAGGTGGTGTGACAGCAGAAATAATAGACAACAGTAAAAATGGTTTATTGATAAACAACCCCGATGATATTCAAGAAATAAGGATTAAAATTAGTCAGGCTTTAAAAGATGATGAATTGAAGAGAAAGGCTTTTGAAATCAATCAACAAATAGCAACAGAAAGACTCGATTATCAAATTATTCAGCAAAAAATAGTAGCTTTATACCACCGAATTGAAAATGAATTATGCGAATAGGCTATAATCCGAATAAAGATAAATTACTGGATAAATCGGACTATTTTCACCAGGTGATAATCCCGGTGTATATTCCAAATCAAGTGGGGTACTTTAAAGACAGTCTGCAAATCTTAAAATTGTGTCTGGAGTCTCTTTTTAAAACGAGTTATAGTCAAACCTATTTTACCGTTGTTAATAACGGAAGTTGCACCGATGTTAAGGATTACCTGGATGATTTATACCACAAGGGAAAACTTCAAGAGGTAATTCATACCACGGGTATTGGTAAACTAAATGCAATTCTTAAAGGATTAATAGGGCATCAATTTAAATTGATTACTATAACCGATGCTGATGTTTTGTTTCAAAATGAATGGCAAAAAGCTACTTATGAAGTTTTTGACGCTTTCCCAAAAGCAGGCTCAGTTGCTACAACACCCAATTCTAGGATGTGTAAATATTTTACTTCTAATGTGATTTTTGATAGTTTCTTTTCAAATACAATCAAATTTACTGAGGTTGTCAATCCACAAGCAATGGATATGTTTGCTAAAAGTATTGGGTCACCAGGTCTTTTTGATGAGCTGCATTTGAATAAATATCTTACTGTTGAAAAGAATAAAAAGAAAGCAGTTGTTGGATCTGGACATTTTGTAGCAACATACAGAGGTGATATTTTTGATGCTATAAAAATGAGGTATTCATCATTTAGTCTAGGTGGCACTAGTGAAACTGATTTACTTGACAAACCAGTTGTAGATAATGGATATTGGAGACTATCAACATTGGATAATCATACGCTGCATATGGGAAATACTTTAGAAGAATGGATGGAGATAGAAATAGGGAAACTAAATGAAAATCATGAGTTTGTGCCTCCGCCTGTTTTAAAAAGTTGTACAAGCAATGCCCTTTCAAATTGGTTTAAAAACGGCTTGTTTTCTAGACTGATTTTCAGAAAAACATTGTGGGAACTGTTTCTGCAAAGTAAGGGGTTAACTAAAACGGAGTCCATTAGGTATTAATATGAAAACAATAGCCATAATCCCTGCCCGTGGTGGTTCTAAAAGACTACCCGGAAAGAACATTAAACTGTTGGGCGATTTACCACTCATTGCTCACAGTATTCGATATGCTCAAAATCAAAGTTGCATTGATGAGGTGTATGTTTCCACCGATGATGAAGCGATTAAAAAAGTAGCTGTGGAATACGGAGCTAAAGTGGTCGATAGACCCTCTGCTATTTCAGGCGATTTGGAACCTACTGTCTCTGCTCTCAAACATGTTTTGCAAAGTAGTGAAGATAATGTGGAGAACGTAGAGAATGTAATTTTGTTGCAACCCACTAATCCGCTTCGCCCTGAAAATTTACTCAACGAAGCCTTTGAACTATTCAATAAAAATAACCATGATAGTTTGTTTACGGTAACTCGTAATCATCAAAAGTTTGGGAGAATTGTAAACGATCAATTTGTACCTTTCAATTATGAAGTAGGACAGCGTAGCCAGGATCTCGAACCGTTGTATTTCGAAAACGGATTGCTCTATATTACTAAAGCTTCCTTGATTATACAAGATATCATCATTAGTAACGAAGCGTTTCCTTTGCTTGTCAATCATCCTTTCGCAATCGTGGATATTGACACACAGGAAGACTTTGATTATGCCTTATATTTGTACCAAAAGTTCGTTCTTAATCTTTAGTTTTTATAATTGACATAAATTTTACGTTGAGCCAAAAATAAAGTTTGTTGGGTCAACAGTAAAGTTTGTTGGGTCAACAGTAAAGTTTGTTGGGTCAACAGTAAAGTTTGTTGAGCCAATAGCAAAGTTTGTTGAGTCGATAATAAAGTTTGTTGAGCCAATAGCAAAGTTTGTTGAGTCAATAATAAAGTTTGTTGAGTCAACAGCAAAGTTTGTTGAGCCAATAATAAAGTTTGTTGAGCCAAGATTTATAATTCATAACTCATAACTTATAATTTAAAATATGAATCCATATATAGAAATTGCAGGCCGTAAAATAGGCCAAGATTATCCGCCTTTAGTCATTGCAGAAATAGGAATCAACCATGAAGGTTCTTTATTGGTTGCCAAAGAAATGGTAGATGCTGCCAAAAGAGCCGGAGTGGAAGTGGTAAAACACCAAACACACATCGTTGCCGATGAAATGAGTGGTGCAGCTAAAAAGGTAATTCCCGGTAATGCCGATGTTTCTATCTACGAAATCATGGAGCGTTGTGCTTTAAATGAAGAAGAAGAGTTGGAACTGAAAAACTACGTGGAAAGCAACGGTATGATCTTTATTTCGACGCCGTTCTCACGCGCTGCTGCGGAAAGATTGAAAAAATTTGATATCCCGGCCTATAAGATCGGCTCGGGTGAATGTAATAATTATCCGTTACTGGAACATATTGCTTCTTTCGGAAAACCGGTCATTCTAAGTACCGGAATGAATACCATCGAAAGTATTCAAAAGGCAGTAGCCATCTTTGATAAACATAAAGTGGCTGTAGCATTACTACATACAACTAACTTGTATCCTACACCAATCCATTTGGTGCGTTTCGGAGCCATGATGGAAATGCATCAGGCGTTTCCGGATAAAGTTTTCGGATTGTCTGATCATACCCTGAACAACAATGCTTGTTTGGGTGCAGTAGCATTGGGTGGTTCAATTTTGGAAAGACATTTCACCGATCATATGCAACGCACCGGTCCGGATATCGTATGCAGTATGGATGAACAGGCATGCAAAGAATTGATCATCAATAGTGCCGAAATGGCTTTGATGCGTGGCGGTACAAAAAAACCAGCGGATGAAGAACAAGTTACCATTGATTTTGCTTTCGCAACAGTGTGTACAATTCAACCCATCGCCAAGGGTGAGGTTTTAACCAGAGACAATATCTGGGTGAAAAGACCAGGTACCGGGAAAATCCTTGCCGAACATTTTGAAGAATTATTGGGTAAAAAAGCAACTCGTGCCATTGAAAACGATGAACAATTAGATTGGAGTGATTTCAGTTAACATGAAAAAAATACTTTTCCTGACCGGAACTAGAGCTGATTTTGGTAAAATCAAATCACTGATTCAAATACTTGAAAGTCATGACGAGTTTGAAGTGTTTGTATTCGTGACGGGTATGCATCTGCAAAAAGAATACGGTTATACACTCCTGGAAATAGAGCGATGCGGTTTTTCTAACGTGCATATTTTCGAAAATCATACCCATGAAACAACCATGGATTTGACTTTGGCAAAAACCATAGAAGGTTTGTCATCTTATGTTAAAGAATGCTATCCTAATATGATCGTCATCCACGGGGATAGGGTAGAAGCTTTAGCCGGTGCTATTGTAGGGTCGCTGAATAACATTTTAGTGGCACATATTGAAGGTGGAGAAGTATCAGGAACTATTGATGAGTTAATTCGTCACTCAACTAGTAAGATGAGTCATGTCCATTTTGTTTCTAATGATTTGGCTAAAAATCGCCTGATTCAAATGGGTGAACTGTCAGAATCTGTTTTTACTATCGGATCACCTGATGTAGATATCATGTTCTCGAATACATTGCCGGATTTGGATACGGCAAAAAAATACTACGAAATCGAATTTGAACAGTATGCTGTTGCCATGTTTCATCCGGTAACCACCGAAGCCAAATACATGCAGCAGTATGCCAATGATTTTGTGGAAGCTTTATTGGAAGACTATCATAATTATGTAATTATCTTTCCTAACAATGATTTAGGAAGTAATGCTATTCTGAATGCTTATGAAAAACTGAAAGACAATCCGCGTTTCCGTATTTTTCCTTCCTTACGCTTTGAATATTTCCTAACATTGCTCAAAAAATCGCAGTTTATCATCGGTAATAGTAGTGCCGGTATCCGCGAAGCACCTTATTATGGTTTACCCATTATCAATATCGGCACAAGACAGCAAAACAGATCGCTCCATGCTGATATTATTAATGTCAGTTATGATAAGAAAAGCATAATTGATGCGTTACAGTTAATTGATAATCATAAGGTACAGGTTACCAATAGCGATTTCGGAAAGGGAAACAGTGCGCAATTGTTTTTGCAATCGTTGGAAAAGAACGATATTTGGCAACTGAATCATCAAAAACAGTTCAGAGATATACATGGGTAAAAAAAGAATTTTGTTGTTGTTTCCTGATGGAGTAGGTATTCGAAACTATCTTTATTCTGACATCTTTAAAAATGCGGATGCAGAATTGGTTTTATACCATAGCTTTGATCAAAAGACAGTTGTTGACATAAAAAACACGACTGGAATAGCAAAGGATATTGTAATCCCAAAATACTCCGAATCGGCAAAAGAAAAATTTCTACGGGAATTAATATGTCTTTGCCGTTTGAAGCAAAATGCCAAGCAGTTGGCAAATCCAACCCTTTTGACCAATTGGAATACAAACCATAAAAAACTATCCAAAAAACTATTTTATAAGTTAATTGAGTGGGTATCATTAGGTGTAAAAAACTATGATACTATTCTCAAACTGGAACATATGCATCAAAAATCGATGCGAAATAATCCTTTTTACGAAAAAGTTACCCGTCAAATTCAAGAAATTAAACCCGATGTTGTTTTTTGTTCTCACCAAAGAGCAGTTCAGGCAGCACCAATATTCGAAGCAGCATCAGATTTGGGAATTAAAACAACAACAGTGGTTTTTTCATGGGATAATTTGCCTAAAGCAAGAATGGCAGTTAAGGCTGATAAATATTTGGTTTGGTCAGACTATATGAAACAGGAAATGAAAGGTTATTATCCTGAAATTTCAGAAGAAGATGTTTTGGTTACAGGAACACCACAATTTGAATTCTATGGAAATCCATCCAATATTATACCCAAAGATATTTTTTACAAACAATATAACCTCGATACTGATAAAAAAATAATATGTTATTCTGGAGATGATGCTTTAACTTCACCTGATGATCCAATGTATCTGGAAAATTTGGCCGATGAATTACAGAAACATAATTTAGAAGATGAATACCAGATTTTACTACGTAGATGCCCTGTAGATTTATCCGGGCGATTTGACCTTGTGATTCAAAAATATCCAGATTTGATTAAAGTAGCGCCTCCGGTTTGGAATTTTAAAGACAAAAATGATTGGACAGTTATTTACCCGCTGTTTGAAGATGTAAAACTTTTGGTTTCAACTGCTTACTATTGTGATGTGGTTCTCAATGTTGGATCAACGATGGCTTTTGATTTTGGGATGTTTAATAAACCGTGTATTTTTATTAATTATGACCAACCCCAAAAAAAAGTAAAGAAATGGTCAGTAGATACTATTTACCAGTTTGAACATTTTAAGAGCATGCCAGATAGCAGAGCTGTTATATGGTTAAACAATAAAGAAGAGATTGTCAGTAAGATTCATAAGGCATTAAATAATTATTCAGCAAATCATATTGCCGATTGGAAAGAAAGAGTAATTGGAAACCATCTGACCTCTTCTCAAAGAATAAGAAAGGTGTTAGAAATATAAAAAAGTATGATAGGTATTATTCGAAAACTTGCTTGGAAAATTTTAGGAACTAGTTATTATGATTACCTGAAGTATAAGAATCAAACTAATTTGAAGGATGCAAAATGGGTTACTCTTGGGAATCATACCTATGATAATGGAGCAGTTGTTTGGAGGTGGTATCAAAGTTCTAAATTGGAAATTGGAAAGTATTGTTCCATCGCCAGTCATGTCAATTTTATATGCGATTCAGGGTATCACAATGAAAGTGAAGTGACAACATTTCCACTTTTTCATGAGATCTTAGATAAAAATGATTCTGTAATTGTAAAAGGGAATTTTTATAAAGTAAATGAAATAACAAAAAGGATTGTTCCTCTAAAAAAGGATATAAGTATAGGGAATGATGTTTGGATTGGTCATGGTGCAACTATTTTACCAGGAGTTTCAATAGGTAATGGAGTAACTGTTTTGGCTGGTGCAATTGTTTCGGAAAATGTTCCGGATTATGCTGTGGTTGGAGGAGTTCCTTCCAAAATTATCAAAATGAAGCATGATGACGATACAATTAGAAAAATGAATGACATTGCTTGGTGGGATTGGAAGGACAAAGAAGTTAAGGATAAAGTAAATGATTTTTATCTAACAATTGAAGAATTCATAAAAAAATACAGTTAATGCATATTTCTTTTATAACACATGAATATCCAAAACCTGGCTTTCCACATGGAGGATTGGGAAGTTTTGTGAAAACTATCGCAGAAGCATTGGTTAAAAGAGATATACAAGTAAGCATTGTCGGTTTAAACTATACCTCTCAAAGTGAATCTACAGTTGAATCGGGAGTCGTGATTCATAGAATCAAAAGAAATAGAACTAAAGGAATTGCCTGGTTGTTAAATTCATGGGCAATTAATAAAAAATTAGCGGAAATTCATAAGCAAAATCCTATTCAAATTGTTGAATCGGCTGAGTTGGATTTGGCTTTTATTAATAAATTTAAAGGAGTTAAATACGTAATCCGTTTGCATGGAGGGCATCATTTCTTTGCAGAAGGCGAAAACAGAGGAATCAATAAATGGAAAGGATTTCAGGAAATGAGATCTTTTGGCCATGCAGATGCTTTTATTGCTGTATCAAAGTATGTAAAAAATCACACGGAAAAGTATTTAAGTTATCATAATAAAAAAGTTGAAGTTATCTTTAATCCAATAAATTTGGAAGTGTTTTCGCCCCAGAATATTCCTGTTGAGCCGTGTAATATCACTTTTGCTGGTTCAGTTTGTGAAAAGAAAGGAATTCGGCAGTTAATTCAATCGTTTCCAATTGTGAAAAATGAATTTCCAGATGTAAAACTTAATATTTATGGTAGGGATTGGTTTTTTCCGGATGGGAGTTCATATATAGCAATGCTAAAAAAAGAAGTTTTACCTTCAATTTATCCTTTTGATGCGGATGTTATTTTTCAAGGGGTTAGAGAATATTCTGAAGTGCCAAAGATTTATGCTAAAGCCAAATTATGTATATTTCCTTCTCATATTGAAACACTTGGTTTAGTTGCTCCTGAAGCAATGGCTGTAGAGAAATTAGTTATTTTTACTAATAAAGGACCTGGTCCGGAAGTTATTCAACACGGTGAAAATGGTTTACTTTGTAATCCTCATGATCCAAAAGACATCGCTCAACAAATAATTTGGGCATTGCAACACGAAGAAAAAGCCAATGAAATAAGCAAAGAAGCAAGAAAAAGTGTTCTAAACCGTTTTGAATTATCTAAATTAGTGGTTGAAAACCTTAAATTCTATAAATCACTTCTTTAAAATTGGAATACACCTTTTTTTTAGAATCCGTTAGAAATCAAGAAAGGGATTTTTTTGATACTCTCAACTGGATAGAACCCAAGAATAGATATGAAAACCATATTAATAGCACACAATTTCATTGCTAAATCAGTGTCGGCCATGAGCTATTATTTAGCTTACGATTTAGCACAAAAAGGGAATCGGGTAATTTTTATTTCTCACAAACCATTTTTTTCTGAAAAGGAAAATATTAAAGTGGGTACTGGTGAAATAATTGTCACATCTTGGCATTCTGAAAAAAGACCAGTTACTTTTACTGATTTTTTATGGTATTTAAAGATTTATCGACAGTACAAGCCCGAAGTTGTCATTGGTCATTTTGTTGGTAGTAATATCACTTCGATTGTTTCAAAATTGGCCTCATTTGGAAGAATAAAAACGGTTGTTTATTATCATACAATCTCTTCAGCAATTAGTGTTGATCTGGAAAAAAATGGGGTTCTACAAAAAATATTGAGAATTCGAAAACGACTTTTTTATAATTTATTTTGCGATATAATTATTTGTCCATCCGAATTTGGAAAAACCGATTTGAAGGCGAATTTTTCGGTAGAAGGAGTTGTGGTGGTGAATTCTATTGCAGACCGATTAAAAAACAAACCAAATTTGTCTAATGATCTCATTGAGATTTCTTATTTAGGGAGGCTGGATCATACCAAAGGAATTTTGGAATTGATTGATGCATTTGAAGATTATCAACGGACGAACTTAAATTCTAAAATCATTTTAAATATTGCGGGTAGTGGTAATCTTGAAAAACAAGTGTTAAAAAGAGTTCAAGAAGTTAGTAACATAAAATTTATTGGTGCTTTGTCTTATGATAAAGTTGATGCCTATTTGAATGCTAGTCATTTTACGATTATTCCATCTAAATTTGATAACTTACCAACAGTCGGAATCGAATCTTTAATGAATAAAACACCTTTGTTAATATCCAATGGAACTGGATTGACGAAATATCTTACGGATGGAAAAGATTGTTATAAATTTGATCCTACCCACGATGAGATTTGTTCCGTTTTTTTAAGGGTAGAAAAAAATATTGAAATGCACCGTGAGATGCAGGAAGAAGCAAGGGCCACTTTCCTTTCAAAATTTACAAACGAACAATACTTCGATAACATTTCAAAAATATTATTTTGAATTTCTGTATAATTACTCATATTAGGCATATTAGTAAACATGATAAATATTATGGTTACGCTCCCTATATTAGGGAAATGAATATTTGGTTGCGTCATGTGGATAGCGTAACTATTGTCGCTCCTTTAGCTGTTCAGGAAATTGATGAAATTCATGAAGCTTATTCGTATGATAACATCAGCTTGAAGAAAGTTCCCGAATTCGACATTACTACTTTCAAAAATATTTTTAGAGCGTTGTTCCTAGTTCCTAAAATTGCCTACGTTACTTATCTTGCCATGGCTAAGGCCGATCATATCCATTTGCGATGTCCAGGAAATATGGGTTTAATAGGTGCTATTGTTCAGATTTTTTTTCCTTGGAAAACGAAGACTGCTAAATATGCTGGAAATTGGGATCCAAATGCACAACAGCCATGGACTTATAAATTACAACGATGGTTACTAAGCAATCGGTTTTTAACTAAAAATATGCAGGTTTTGGTTTACGGTGAATGGGACAATCAATCAAAAAATATAACGCCTTTTTTTACAGCTACCTACCATGAATTAGATGCCAAAGCTCCAATTATTCAGAGGGATTTTAACAGTGCAATTCAATTCCTATTTGTAGGTACATTATCGGAGGGGAAACGACCTTTATATGCCGTCCAATTTGTCGAAACTTTATATAAAAAAGGATATGATGTCAAGTTGGCTGTTTTAGGTGAAGGAGTAATGAGAAGTAAAATAAGTGCTTATTGTGAAATGAATCAATTGAATGATTTGGTTACATTGTATGGAAATAAAGAATTGGCATTCGTGAAAGAAATGTATCAAACTAGTCACTTCCTGATTTTGCCTTCAAAAAGTGAAGGTTGGCCAAAAGCTGTTGCCGAAGCAATGTTTTGGGGGTGTGTTCCTCTTTCAACAGCAGTGTCTTGTATCCCATTTATGTTGGATAATGGAAAAAGAGGTGGTATTTTAAAAATGGATATCAATCAGGATATTAAGCAAATTATAGAATTGATGAATAATACTGATCAGTACCAGCAGATTAGTCAACATGCTACAGAATGGTCCAGAAAGTACACTATCGACTATTTTGAAAAGGAAATAGCAAAATTAGTAAAGCAACAGTAGTGCGAGTAGTTCAAATTATAGATAGTCTAGATGCAGGTGGCGCAGAACGAATGGCAGTTAATTATGCTAATGTTCTTGCGAACGAAATTTCTTTTTCGGGTATTGTTGCTACTCGAAAAGAAGGTGTTTTGAAAGATCAAATTCATTCAAATGTGAATTTTATTTGTCTTCATAAAAAAAGGGCTTTTGATTATAAGACTGTTTTTAGGTTGAGAACGTTTCTTTCTGAAAATAAAATAGATGTTATTCATGCTCATGGAAGTTCCTTTTTTGTGGGTATATTGGTGAAAATCATATATTTTAAAGTGAAATTAATTTGGCATGATCATTATGGTGATCGAATTAAAAATAGCCTTTCCAATAATTGGTATATAAAAATAGCTTCACTCTTCTTTAGTGGCGTAATTGCTTGTAATAATGAATTATTAGAATGGGCTCAAAAAAGTCTTTTTTCTAAACACTCTATTTATCTTCCTAATTTTACCGTTGAAATTAAAGAAAAATCGGACGCAACACTTCTTAGAGGAGAAGAAGGAAAAAGAATTGTCTGCCTCTCCAATTTGAGAAATCCCAAAAACCACCATACTTTACTAAAGGCCTTCCTGGAGTCCAAGGTTTTTGAACAAGGTTGGAGTTTGCATCTTGTGGGTAATGATGCAGGTGATGATTATTCTAATGCCTTAAAACAGTTCGTAAAAGAGAATAAACTTGAAGAATTCGTGTTTTTATATGGTGCTCAGAACGCTATACATACAATTTTATTACAAGCATCTATAGGTGTTTTAGCATCGACTTTTGAAGGGTTTCCGGTGGTTTTATTGGAATATGGTAAGGCAGGTTTGGCTGTTATTAGCACTAATGTAGGTCAATGTTCAGAAATTATTCTTGATCAAAGAAATGGTTTGTTGTTTAATCCTCATTCGCCCAATGAATTGGTTAAGGCATTTGTTAGTTTAACAGAAGATGAATCGTTGCGAACGTTTTATTCTTCGAATTTAAAGTCTTATGTTTATGAAAATTTCTCAAGCCAAAAAATTATTGAGAAAGCATTGGATTTTTATCAATCAGTATAATTATGAATTCTGAAGGGAGACAAATATCATATTTTCAACTTGTTTTGCTACACGTATTTATCGGTGTTGTCGTGTTTATGTTGCCTGTTTTATCAAAATTATACGCTTTACTCATTTTGTTTTTTGGTTTTTATATTGTGATTAAGACAGAAAACAAGAACAATGAAGCTTTGTATGTTGGAGGTTATCTAACAGGAGTTGAGGTTTTTTTAAGAATGACGGAAGGCAATTTTATAGAGCAATATGCAAAATTTGCCATTATTGGGATTCTATTGTTGGGGATATTTTATAAAGGTGTGGAGAAGGTGGCTTATCCTTATTTAGTTTTTATAACTTTACTTATACCAGGAGTTATTGTAGGTGCGTATACACTCAATTACGATACCGATGTGCGAAAAGCCATCACTTTCAATATTATTGGTCCGCTGACACTGGCATTTTCAGCGATTTATTGTTTTGGGAGAAAGGTAACGTTGAAGGAAGTGGTAAATATACTCCATGCAATTTCTTTTCCAATTATTTGTATTGTGGTTTACCTTTTTTTATACACCCCAAGTATAAAAGAAGTAGTTACCAATACAGAGTCTAATTTTGCTACTTCCGGAGGATATGGACCCAATCAAATGTCTACGATACTTGGATTGGGGATTTTTCTATTTTTTACCAAAATAGTTTTATTTTCCGAATCTAAAAAAAATAGAATTATAGACGTTATTTTGCTTGTAGTGATTGTATTTAGGGGAATTGTGACTTTTTCTAGAGGAGGCGTAATAGCAGGTGGAATCATGATTTTTGTTTTAATGGTAATCATTTTTTTTAATACCAAGGCACAAGCCAAGTCTGTACTATTTAGATTTGCTCTATTAATGGTTTTGGCATTTACAGGTATTTGGACTTATAGTTCAATACAAACAAGTGGGCTAATTGATAAACGTTATGCCAATCAGGATGCCAAAGGAAGAGTTAAAGCCAGTAAACTGACAGGAAGGGAAAAGCTTATTGAGTCGGAATTTCAAATGTTTTTGGATAACCCGTTTCTTGGTGTAGGTGTTGGGAAAAATAGGGAGTACCGTCAGGAAACTACTGGAATTGAAGCCGCATCTCATAACGAAATATCCAGAATGTTGGCCGAACATGGTATGTTCGGAATGTTCTGTTTGTTCATACTTTTTTCTACACCCTTACTAATGGCTTTTAATAACAGAATGAATATTTTTATTTTACCTTTTGTAATTTTTTGGCTCCTTACTATAAATCACGCCGCCATGCGTATTGCGGCACCAGCTTTTATTTATGCTTTATCTTTATTAAAAGTTTATACTATTGAAAAACCTGCTATACATAGGGAACAAACTGTCGGGTAAAGGGTTGAATGCTACCACAATCGAGACCTTGGGCGCTGCTTTACAAAATGAGGGTTTTGTAATAAAGTACGCTTCTTCAAAGAAAATCCCAATTTTGAGATTGTTTGATATGTGTTTTTCGGTGTTTCGATATAGAAATGTTGTATCGTTGGTTTTGATCGATACTTACAGTACATCTGCTTTTTGGTATGCTTTTTTAGTCAGTCAAATATGTCGAATTGTAAGAATACCATATATTCCGATACTTCATGGTGGTAATCTGCCAGCACGTTTACGAAAAAATCCTTTTTTGACAGCACTTGTTTTTAAGAATTCTTATAAGAATGTGGCACCTTCAAAATACTTACTATCCATTTTTGAAAGTAATGGTTACTCTAATGTGGTTCATATTCCAAATTCAATAGCTATTGAAAACTACTCATTTACTCCAAGAATAATTGAATCTCCTAAAATTTTGTGGGTACGCGCTTTTGCTCGTATTTACAATCCTAAAATGGCTATTGATGTATTTCAGAAAGTAAAAAGAGTTTACCCTAATGCCGAATTATGTATGGTCGGGCCGGATAAAGATGGATCGCTTAATGCTACTAAAGTTTATGCAAAATCTCTAAACGTTGAAGTTACTTTTACTGGTGGTTTACAAAAAGAAGAATGGATTTCATTGTCAGAATGTTGTAATGTATTTGTAAATACAACTCATTTTGATAATATGCCGGTAAGTGTTATGGAGGCTATGGCTTTAGGTTTACCGGTAGTTTCAACCAATGTTGGCGGTATTCCTTTTTTATTAGAACATAAAACAGATGGATTGCTGGTAGATGATAATGATGCAGAAGCCATGTTTGAAGCAGTTTTGGAATTGGTTCAAGAAGAAGGCCTGACCAAAAAAATTACTTCAAATGCTCGTAAAAAAATAGAAGACATGGATTGGAAAGTAGTTAGAAATCAATGGGTTGATGTTTTTAGCGATGCTTGACGCGCAAGAAGTTGGATTATTTGCCCAATAAAAGGAAGGTTTCTGTTAAATATTTGCTAATTTCGATAAAGCATATTCATTATAATGACATCAAATAATAAGATACATTTTGAGGTTTCTGAACGGAAGATATTGCTCCGTGTTGTTGATGTTGTCTTTGTATTGGGAATGCTTCACCTTGTAGGTTCAATTTTTGATTTTAATTATTTTACCATTTCTCCGGTAAATTACTATTGGACTTTGGTTTTGTCAATTTATCTATTGTTTTTCGGTACTGTATTCGAGATGTATAATCTTCAGGTAGCCAGTAATCAATATCAGGTCATAAAGAGTACTGTACTTACTACCTCTTTGACGGTTTTGGTTTATTTGTTAACGCCCAAAATTACACCTGCGCTACCGGAAAATCGACTTCAAATATTTCTTTTTTATATCGGAATCTTTTGCTCCTTGCTTTTTTGGCGCATTGTCTATGTGAAATTTATTGCTTCCAATCGTTTTTGGAAAAGGGCAATTTTTATTTGTCATCAAAATGAATTGCCAGAATTAATTAGAGGTATTCAAAAAACGGATCCGCATTTTAAAGTGGTTGGATTTATTAATTTGAGTGGTGTTAGTACTGTTAAATTCAAGGAAATAGATGGTATTGAACTGTATGATTTGGAAGATTATTTAGAGAAAAATTATGTTTCAGAGATTGTAATTGCTTCTCAAAAAACAGAAAGTATCACAGTAGAACTCTATAATATCCTAATTAAATTGTTGGAAAATGGCGTTTCAATCAGAGAATATACTCAAGTCTATGAAAGTATAACCCATCGTATACCGGTTCAATATGTGTCTCAGGATTTCTACAAATATTTTCCTTTTTCAAGAAGTAATCAAAATAAATTATACCTAATTTTTGTACGTACTGTTGAGATAGTTATGGCAGTAACCGGTCTATTTGTAGGCTTGATTATTACTCCATTGATTTTATTGGGTAATTTGATTGGGAATAAAGGGCCGCTACTATATACACAAGAAAGAGTTGGTAAAAGCGGAAAGTTATTTAAGATCTATAAACTTCGCTCCATGGTAATTGATGCCGAAAAAGATGGAGCTGTATTTGCTACAACAAATGATTCGCGTGTAACTACTTTTGGTAAAATACTGAGAAAATCTCGATTGGATGAAGTGCCACAGTTCATAAATGTACTTAAAGGTGATATGGCGGTTATTGGACCACGTCCTGAACGTCCTGTTTTTGTGAAGGAAATTGCCGCAATGATGCCTTTTTATGAAACTCGTCATGTAGTAAAACCAGGTCTTACAGGTTGGGCGCAAGTCAACTATTCTTATGGCGAAACACTTCAGGATAGTTTAATTAAACTGCAATACGATTTGTATTATATCAAACACAGAAGTTTATTCCTGGATCTTAATATTGTGGTAAAAACGATAAGCACTGTTTTGTTTTACCGAGGACAATAAAAATAAGAAATAGTTCAATTTATTTTTTACTTAATCGGAATAACTGTATAGCCGAAGCTACAAGTATGGGTAAAACCATCGTTAAATGCACTTTATTTAGCATGTAAAGCAAATAAATGGCTAAAAGCACTAAACATATACGGCTGATTTTTTTAACCCATACAGTGTTGTTTTTGAGTAGGAAATAAATAAGTGCTAAATTCAAAGGATTGAATAAAAGTACGTTGTAATTCCAAAGTATCTCTTTGTGTAGAGAATAGCATCCAATAAACGTGAACAGCAAACCTATACATCCTAATGTTCCAAAATAGATAATATTGGTGAATTTTCGATTAAGTAGTATGAAAATAGCCAGTAGGGCTATTAATGCGTAAATGCTGTTTGCAAAATTGAATTCTTTTTCTGGACCAAAGCTTACAGAAATTGTTGCAGGTTTAGAAGACAATGGTTTACCTTGGTATTGTGTTTTTTCTAAAACATTCATCAAATCCAGAGGTAGGAATAGGTTTTCTGCCTGCTCATCGGGTCTGTGACCAAAAATAATATTGATGCCAAAATTCATCCAAAAGTGATCTTGCTGATAGGGATATAAAACGGTGCGATAGCTTTCGTTTTTATGTAAAGTGTTTCGAATGGGTTTGTCTTTTAAAACCTCATTGACAATATCAATAACTTTGGTCGTACAATTACGATCAATGAATTTGTAGGTGTAAAATTTATCTTCAGTGAATACGGATTTTGTTAAACGATCGAATAATTGTTGTTTTTCCTCCAAAGAAATGTGTAATACTTGCTCAAAGATTGTCCTGTTTTCTTGTTGGTAACTGTACTCAAAATCAGAAAATGGATATGCGGCGGCATAGTATTGTAAATCTCCTTTTACAAATTTTAAAATGAAATTTTCCGTTCTGAAATCGAACATTCCATAGTTCCATACATAATCAAAATGATTCGAATCGTCTTTGACTCTTATGGCGGTGTGTCCATATAAAGTATGAGACTCATTGGCAACATCAACAGTTAAAATACTGATTTGTGTTTGCGGAGTTATAGGATTGATTTGTGAGAATAAACAAAAAGGCAGTAGTGAAAAAAGGAAGAAAGCCAGTTTTTTTTTCATTTTTTTATTTTTCGATCAATAATCAGTGGGACAGTCTATCTAAAAATGGATAAATCCACTTTCAATGAAAATACATTTGAATACAATGCGCTACTTTGATTTCCTAAATCAGTAAGAGCATAATCTACAGCAATTCCTTTATATTGAAATCCGAGACCAATGTTTGGCTGGAAACTTGTTTTTTCACCTCCTTCAAGCTGTAATGTTTTTTGGAAATTACCTGCGCCTAATCGTAAAAATGCCAAATTGTTATAACCCCATTCGAATCCAACAGCTGGAGAGATACTAACAAAATCAGTAGAAATAATGTCTTTAGTTTGTTGGAATTGCATATTTAAATTTGCTGAAGCCAATAGACTCATGTCGTTATGGAATTCGAATTTTTTAGCCAATCCAAGTTGTGCTTTGGGTAAAGTAATCTCACTGCTTTCAGGAAGATCCTGATTTTGCAAAGGATCTTCAGTTTGTGCGTCCTGAATTTTTTTAAATTCTTCTTCGTTGATATTCCATATATTGTATGTAGTAGTAATATCACGAACCATTAAGCCGAATTGCCAATTGTTTTTTTCGTATTGCATACCGAAATCAAATCCAAATCCCCACGAGCTGGCAAATTCGCCAATTACTCTTCGGATTACTTTGGCATTCACACCATATTGGAAATTCTGGATGGGTAATTTTCGAGCATATGAAAATGTTACGCCATAGTCAGCAGTTGAAAATAAACTGATACGATTGTAGTCGATGTTTCCGTTTGCGTCAATCAACTGTGTGGTGTTTAAAATATCGTCTACTCCAAATCGGATGACAGACATTCCCCAAGCACTTCGGTCGTCTATTTTTTTGGCATAAGCGACATAATCGTATTGCGCAATATTGGCAAAATAACTGGCATGCATCAAACTGGCTTCATGGTCTTCGATTTTTAACAATCCTGTTGGATTCCAATACCCCGAATTCACATCTCCAGTGTGAGCAACCATAGTATTGGCCATACCAAAGGCACGGGCATCTACACCAATATTCATAAATTCATTTGAATACTTACGAACTGTTTGTGCCGAGACGTTTAAACCAATGGTTATTAGCGCTATTAGGATACTTTTTTTCAATACAAAAACATTTTCGCAAAGATGAAATAAAAATCTGATATAATAAACTCAACAACTTATAAACTTATTGTATTAAATTTGTCGAATATAAATACCTTCTAAAATAGTTTTCTATGACCATTAAGTCTCAAATTCCCAATGTTATTACACTTTTAAATCTTTTTTCCGGATGTGTAGCCGTTACGTATGCTTCGAAAGGAGAATTTGAATGGGCCTTCTTTTTTGTTTGTTTGGGAATTTTCCTTGATTTTTTTGATGGTTTTTTTGCCCGAATGTTCAAAGTGCAAAGTGAATTAGGATTGCAATTGGATTCTTTGGCGGATATGGTTACTAGCGGATTGGTACCTGGTTTGGTGATGTACGAGTATTTAAAAAGATTGGTTGCAGGTTTGGATGCTTTAGAGTTTTTGCCATTTGCTGGTTTTGTAATAACACTTGGTGCATGCTACCGTTTAGCTAATTTTAATATTGATACTCGTCAGTCCGATTCTTTTATCGGTTTGCCAACTCCTGCCAATGCGCTGTTCATTATCAGCATTCCTTTGGTTATTTTATATAGTGATATTGATTTTCTAGATGGTATTTTAAATAATGAATGGGTATTAGTTCTGATTTGTTTTTTAAGTGCTTTTATAATGAATGCTGAAATTCCATTGTTTTCTCTGAAAGTGAAAAATTTCAGTTTTCAGAAAAATGCATTGCAGTTGTTTTTTCTTTTAAGTTCAGTTGTGTTGTTGTTGGTCTTTGGTTATTTAGGTGTAACACTGGTGATTTTGTTCTATGTGTTAATTTCAATTGTAAATAATTTTTTGGCCAAAAAAGAAGCTTAATTAATGGCAACCACCAAGCGCAAACCTTCTTCTCGAAAACCTGTGTCTAAAAAGAGAGTTGAACCGAAACCTTCTTTCTTTTCCAGTTCACTTTTTTTTAAATTGATTGTGACTTTTGGTATACTGACTTTCCTCTATAGTCAAAAAAGTGTTTTTGCACGTTATCTGGGTTATACTACGGATAAAATTTTGTTTTCCGAAGCGCGTTCTATGCCAATAGATAAGGTTTTGGATGCGCATATTGAGAAATCCTTCGGTATTGATATTTCAGAGTATCAGAATAAGATAGATTGGGATGAAGTGAAAGAAATTGAAGGTGGTTATCCGATTGAATTTGTGTTTATTCGTGCTAGTGTAGGAAATGACAGACCTGATTATAAATTTAAGAAATATTGGAAGAAAGCGAAAGAAAAAGGTTGGATTTGTGGAGCATATCATTATTATCGCCCTAATGAAAATTCTATTGAGCAAGCTGATAATTTTATAAAACAAGTAACTTTGGTTGAGGGTGATTTTCCTCCGGTATTGGATATAGAAAAATTACCAAAAGAACAATCCATTGAAAGATTGAAAGTCGGTTTGAGACGTTGGTTGGAACGTGTAGAACAGCACTATGGTGTGAAACCGATAATTTATAGTAGTGAAAGTTACTATGAAGATTTTTTAAAAGATGACTTTGAAAATTATCCGTTCTGGATTGCTAATTATACTGCTTTTTACAAAGATATTGACGATGAATGGTCGATTTGGCAATTTTCCGAAAATGGTAAAGTATACGGAATCAAAGGTCCGGTAGATATTAATATTTACAATGGTACTTCGGTTGAAATGAAAGAAATACTAATAAAATAAAAGCGAAAACAGCGATAGTAATAGCTGTAATCGCTTTTTACTTTTGAGTTGTTAAAACTCAATCTTAGTTCTTCTCAACTCAAAGTTTTGCCCTAGGTAAACACGGCGCACCATTTCGTCTTCTACTAATTCTTCAGGGACTCCAGCTTTCAAGATACCACCTTCAAACATTAAGTAGGTCTTATCAGTGATAGCAAGTGTTTCTTGAACGTTGTGATCAGTAATTAAAATTCCAATATTTTTATTCTTTAATTTAGCTACGATTCGTTGAATGTCTTCAACAGCTACGGGGTCAACACCTGCAAAAGGTTCATCCAAAAGAATGAATTTAGGGTCGGTTGCCAAACATCGGGCAATTTCTGTACGACGACGTTCACCTCCTGATAGTAAGTCACCACGATTGGTTCGAATATGTCCTAATGAAAATTCTTCAATTAAGGCTTCCATTTTTGCTTCTTGTTCGGCTTTGGTCAGATTGGTTAATTGTAAAACACTCATGATATTATCTTCAATACTCATTTTTCTGAAAACAGAAGCTTCCTGAGCCAGATAACCAATTCCGTTTTGAGCACGTTTGTACATCGGGAAATCAGTAATATTCATATCATCCAAATAAATATTTCCTGAATTCGGTTTTACCAAGCCTACAATCATATAGAATGAAGTGGTTTTTCCCGCACCATTTGGTCCTAATAAACCAACAATTTCACCTTGATTCACTTCAACCGAAATGCCTTTAACAACGGTTCTTTTTTTATAAGTCTTGATTAAATGATCAGCTCTTAATATCATTTTTTATGTTTCTAAGTTGTAAAGGAACTAAATTCCTTAGGTTTTACAAAGTAACGAATAACCGGATAAATCAATAACTGAATTAACAATTATTTATTTTGACTTACGTTGTGTTCGGGTTATTGTTTTGATTCTTCCAAAGCTTCCCAAAACTCATAAGCTCTTCTCAAGTGTGGAATCACAATGGTACCACCAACAAGAGTGGCTACACTCATGGCTTCCATCATTTCTTTGCGATTGATGCCTAATTTATAACAAGTTTCCAAATGGTATTTAATGCAATCGTCACAACGCAATACAGCAGAAGCTACTAATCCCAATAATTCTTTGGTTTTTACATCCAAGGCACCTTCAGCGTAAGTGTTGGTGTCCAAATTGAAAATGCGTTTGATGACTTTGTTGTCGTCAGCTAATAGTTTTTCGTTCATTTTTGAACGATAATCGTTAAACTCTTGTACTAAGTTGCTCATTTTTTTCTTGTTTTTTTACTACGAATTTAGAAATCAAGATGCTTATTTCATAGATTAAAAGCATCGGTACGGCTACAGTAACCTGACTCACAACATCTGGAGGTGTTACAATAGCGGCGATAATAAGAACGATAACTACGGCGTATTTTCGTGTGTTCTGTAAAAAGGTTGGTGTTACTAAACCTAATTTGGTCAGCAAATAAATGATGATAGGCAGTTCGAAAAATAAACCACCGGCAATCACCGAAGTCTTGATCATACTGATGTAAGATTCCAGATTGAATTCGTTTTTAACTACTTCACTGACAGAAAATGTGGCTACGAAATTAACCGACATCGGAACAATTACATAGTATCCGAAAAGAACTCCTATGAAAAACAAAAGAGAGGCTGTGAATACAAATACTTTGGCGTATTTGCGCTCCTTTTCATATAACGCCGGACTTATAAATTTCCAGATTTCCCATAAGATGTAAGGGAAACCCAAGATGAATCCTGCAGTAATACAAGTCCATACAAAAACATTGACTTGTCCTTCCATGCTGGTGTTTTGAATGGTGAAAGGTAGTTCTTCAATACAGATGGTTTCAGCAAAACCCAAGTAATGTGATGCATCGCAAAAGAAGCGATAGGTCACAAAATCGACTTTGGTAGGACCGAAAATAATTTCATTAAAAATATAATCAGAAACAAAATATACAGCAACTGCCAGTATTACAATTGCAATTGAACTTCTCACTAATAGCCATCTCAATTCTTCAAGATGGTCCAAAAAGGACATTTCACTTAAGTTTTTCTTCGCCATTTTATATGATTCCTTCTTTTAAAATATCGTGAATGTGTAGGATGCCAACATATTCGCTATCGTCTTCAACCACCATTTGAGTGATGGAAAAATCTTCCATAGTGTTGAACGCATCAACTACCATCGAGTTTAGTTGTACTGTTTTTGGATTGACAGTCATAATGTCTTTTGCAATCAATCCCGATATGGTTTCGTTTTTATTTAGCATTCTTCGGATATCACCATCAGTTATGATTCCTACAAGTTTTTTATCTTCGATAACAGCAGTAACACCTAAACGTTTTTCTGAAATTTCAACAATCACGTCTTTTATAGATGATGTTGGTGTGACCATTGGTTTGTGGGTTCTATCCAGCATGTCGCTAACCCGTAATAATAATTTCTTTCCTAATGCGCCGCCAGGATGATATTTTGCAAAATCATCACTTCTGAAATTGCGTAATTCCATTAAGCAAACGGCTACTGCATCTCCTAAAACTAATTGCGCAGTGGTGCTGTTTGTTGGTGCTAAGTTGTTAGGGCAGGATTCTTTTTCTACAAAGGCGTTCAAAACCAAGTCGGATTCTTTGCCTAAAAATGAAGTTAAATTGGCTGTCATTCCAATTAATGGATTGCCATATCGCTTTAATAACGGAACCAAGACTTTGATTTCTGGACTATTACCGCTTTTTGAAATGCAGATGACTACATCGTTAGGTTGTACCATGCCTAAATCTCCGTGAATGGCTTCGGCAGCATGTAAAAACATGCTTGGTGTTCCCGTCGAATTGAATGTGGCAACCATTTTTTGTGCAATTATAGCGCTTTTCCCAATTCCTGTTACGACAAGTCTTCCTTTGCTTTTGTAAATTAGTTCTACAGATTGTGCAAAGTCATCCGACAGGTAATTAACTAGTTGAGCCACCGATTCACTTTGCGATAAAATGGTGTTTTTGGCGCTGGCCAAAATATTTTCTTTTGATATCAAAACAGAAAAGTTTTAAATTTGTGTGTGAAAAAGAAATTTGTATCTTTATAAGTGCAAATTTATAAAAATACCTCGATTATAGAATGAATTCACACGAAATTGATATTCATAAGGAATTAAAAAAATATTTTGGTTTCGACCAGTTCAAAGGACTTCAGGAACAAGTGGTTCGAAGCATCGTTTCAGGAAAAAATACCTTTGTCATTATGCCGACAGGCGGTGGTAAGTCGTTGTGCTATCAATTGCCTGCGTTGATACAGGAAGGAACGGCAATTGTGGTTTCACCATTAATTGCTTTGATGAAAAATCAAGTGGATGCTTTACGTAGTTTAGGTTCTGAATTTGGTATTGCCCATGTTTTGAATTCATCTTTGACGAAAACGGAAATCAATCAAGTAAAAAAAGATATTTCTTCCGGGTTGACCAAGTTACTCTATGTTGCTCCTGAATCCTTGACGAAAGAAGAATATGTAGAATTTCTTCGCAATGAGAAATTGTCTTTTGTAGCCATTGATGAAGCACACTGTATTTCAGAATGGGGTCATGATTTTAGACCGGAATATCGTAATCTTAGAAATATAATCAAAGCATTGGGAGACATTCCGATTATTGGTTTAACTGCCACTGCTACTCCAAAAGTGCAAGAAGATATTCTTAAAAATTTGGATATGCCTGATGCGAATACCTTTAAAGCTTCATTCAATCGTCCAAATTTATTTTACGAAGTACGCACCAAAACAAAAAATGTAGAAGGTGATATTATTCGTTTTATCAAGCAACACAAAGGAAAATCGGGTGTGATTTATTGTTTGTCGCGCAAGAAAGTGGAGGAAATCGCTCAGGTTCTACAAGTGAATGGTGTTTCAGCGGTTCCTTATCATGCCGGTTTGGATGCAAAAACAAGAGCAAAACATCAAGATATGTTCCTCATGGAAGATGTTGATGTTGTGGTGGCTACTATTGCTTTCGGAATGGGTATCGATAAGCCTGATGTGCGTTTTGTAATTCATCATGATATTCCTAAATCGTTGGAAAGTTACTATCAGGAAACTGGACGCGCCGGTAGAGATGGTGGTGAAGGGCATTGTTTGGCCTACTATTCGTATAAAGATGTTGAAAAGCTAGAAAAGTTTATGGCAGGAAAACCTGTTGCAGAACAGGAAGTTGGTTTTGCTTTGTTGCAAGAAGTAGTTTCTTATGCGGAAACCTCTATGTCTCGTCGTAAATTTCTACTTCATTATTTTGGAGAAGAATTCGACAACGAAACTGGTGAAGGAGGCGACATGGATGACAATGTTCGTAATCCTAAGAAAAAATCAGAAGCTAAAGATCAAGTGGTTATTCTATTGGAAACCATTCGAGATACAAAGGAATTATACAAACCGAAAGAGATTGTTTTGACGCTTATCGGCAAGTTAAATGCAACTATCAAGGCACACCGTACAGATGCTCAGAAGTTTTTTGGGAAAGGTAAAGATTTTGATGAAAAATTCTGGATGGCACTCATTCGACAAGTTTTAGTGGATGGATTGCTTTCGAAAGATATAGAGAGTTACGGTGTTTTGAAAGTGACTGAAAAAGGACATGATTTTGTCAAAAATCCGCAATCCTTTATGATGTCTGAAGATCATGAATATAGTGAAGCAGAAGATGAAGCTATTGTAACTGCAGCAAAGTCTTCGGGAACAGCGGATGAAGCTTTGATGACCATGCTAATCGATTTGCGAAAAAAAGTGGCTAAAAAATTAGGTGTTCCGCCGTTCGTGGTTTTTCAAGAGCCCTCATTAGAAGATATGGCACTGAAATATCCGGTTTCTATAGACGAATTGAGTAATGTTCATGGAGTTGGTGAAGGAAAAGCAAAAAAATACGGTAAGGAATTCGTAGAATTGATCGCAAGATATGTTGAGGACAATGATATCATGCGTCCGGATGATCTTGTCGTGAAATCAACGGGTGCAAATTCGGCTCTGAAATTGTATATTATTCAAAATATTGACCGAAAATTGCCTTTGGATGATATTGCCAAAGCTAAAGGGTTGGATATGGATACATTGTTGAAAGAAATGGAGCAAATTGTGTATTCAGGAACTAAATTGAACATCAAGTATTGGATTGATGATATTCTGGATGACGATCAACAAGAAGAAATTCATGAATATTTCATGGAATCGCATTCAGATAAAATCCAAGATGCTTTAGATGAGTTTGACGGAGATTATGATACCGAAGAATTGCGCTTAATGCGTATAAAGTTTATTAGTGAAGTAGCGAATTAATTTTATTTAATACTATATAATTAAATCTCAAGTATTCAATTTTGAAACTTGAGATTTTTTTTATTCAAAAAGTTCTCCTCGGTGGGGTTTTAAAGTGTCTCTGACCTGAATCATATTCTCATCACTAACGACCATATATGCAAGTGCATACATATCATTGATGATTTCAAAACCCGTAATGTTGATGGGGAATTGTTCAATTATAATGTATTCTTTCAAGTGAATTTCATGATGTTCTGCTGTTTTTGCAGCAGCTGGACCTCTGAAGTCCCAAATTAATTTGATTTTGCGTTCCATTTTAATATTGAAAGCTGTAAAGTTACAAAGGATTATGCTATTATGATGTCCTTATAAATTATTACTTTTGTCGTAAATTTATCAGAAGACTGCAATCTGAAAATACAATAATCCGAAATGCCAAAAGAATTACAAATACAAGTCGCTCCCGAAATTGCTGCTAATGAATTGCTGTTGAATCAGCATATTGCTAAATTGATGCAAGTTTCCGAAGGAGATATTCAAAAAGTGTCTGTCTTGAAACGTTCTATCGATGCACGACAGAAAGCAATTAAAATCAATATCAAAGCGAATGTATATTTTAAAGGTGAGTCTTTTAT
The DNA here is from genome assembly GCF_042653365.1 of Flavobacterium sp. GCM10023249. Lineage (NCBI taxonomy): Bacteria > Pseudomonadati > Bacteroidota > Flavobacteriia > Flavobacteriales > Flavobacteriaceae > Flavobacterium > Flavobacterium sp. GCM10023249. The sequence goes on along the minus strand of NZ_JBHSHZ010000009.1, from coordinate 580,088 downwards.
AGAAGAATTGATAGATTTACCCGATTATAAAAACGTATCCAATGCTCAAGAAGTTATTGTAGTTGGAGCAGGTCCTGCCGGTTTATTTGCAGCGTTACAACTCATAGAATTGGGGATTAAACCTATACTTGTAGAAAGAGGGAAGGATGTTCGAGGACGACGACGTGATTTAAAAGCGATTAATAGGGATCATATCGTAAATGAAGATTCTAATTATTGTTTTGGAGAAGGGGGAGCAGGAACCTATTCTGATGGGAAATTGTATACTCGTTCCAAAAAACGTGGCGATGTTGACCGGATTTTGCGATTATTAGTAGCCTTCGGAGCAACACCAGAAATTTTAGTCGAAGCTCATCCGCATATCGGAACGAATAAATTGCCTCAAATTATTCAGGATATTCGAGAAAAAATCAAAGAATTTGGTGGTGAAGTTTTATTTGAAACTCGCGTGACCGATATTCTTGTAAAGAATAATCAAGTCGAAGGCGTGATGATTCAAAATGGAACTATCATTAATGCAAAAAAAATTATTTTGGCTACGGGTCATTCGGCTCGTGATATTTTTGAATTATTAAATCGAAAAAAGATACTGATTGAAGCAAAACCTTTTGCTTTGGGCGTTCGTGCAGAACATCCACAAAGTTTAATCGATAGTATTCAATATTCCTGTGATTTCAGAGGTGAATTTTTACCACCGGCACCCTATTCAATTGTGAAGCAAGTGAACGGTCGAGGAATGTATTCTTTCTGTATGTGCCCGGGTGGGGTTATTGCTCCATGTGCAACCAGTCCGGGAGAAGTAGTGACTAATGGTTGGTCACCATCTAAAAGAGATCAGATTACTGCAAATTCAGGAATTGTTGTCGAATTAAAGTTGGAAGATTTTAAGCCTTTTGCTAAACATGGTGCACTGGCAGGAATGGAATTTCAAAAGGCAATTGAGCAAAAAGCATGGAATTTGGCAGGTGAAACTCAGAAAGTACCAGCACAACGGTTGGTTGACTTTACGCAAAGTAAAGTATCAGCGGATATACCTAAAACATCTTATGTGCCAGGGACAACCTCGGTTGAATTAGGACAGGTTTTTCCAGGATTCTTAACACAAATCATGCGTGAAGGATTTACACAATTCGGAAAATCGATGAAAGGTTATTATACTAATGAGGCTATATTACACGCACCGGAAAGCAGAACTTCATCTCCGGTACGCATTCCTCGTGATCCTTACACGTTGGAACATTTAGAGATAAAAGGTTTGTATCCTTGTGGTGAAGGTGCAGGTTATGCAGGTGGAATTATTTCTGCTGCAATTGATGGCGAAAAATGCGCTATTGAGTGTGCAAAATTTCAAAATTCGTAACTTTTTACCTATAGGTTTTCATTATTTTATCCCAGAACGTAAAGTATAGCCCGAAATTGTATCTTTCTTCCCGATGGTGTAATTCGTGATTTTCAGCTGTATTCTGTATGCCGTTTGACAATCCGGCAGATTGTATCTTATATCCTAAGTGTATTATGATGTTGTAAACAGTCACAATTGTGAAGAAGATAAGTAATGCAAGTGGATGTACAGGAATAATGAAGATAATCAATGGCATGATTCCAAGAGAAAGTAATGCTTCAACTGGGTGAAATGCAAAAGCACTCCATGGATTTAAGTTATGAGATTGATGATGTATTTTGTGGAATTGGTAGAAGAAAGATACACGATGCATAAGTGTATGAGTCCAGTAAAAGTAGCAGTCATGAAGGCAAATCATGTAAAGAATACTTAAGATAAGATAGCAATAGCCTAATGGTTGTACTGAAGTATATATTGTTGTTAGTCCTCTGTCATACCAGAATAAAAGAAGGGAAGCTGATAGACCATAAATCAACATTGTGGATGTTGAAAGCAAAAATTCTTTTTTGAGTTGTTTTCTTTCAGGATATTCGGGTTGTATTTTATGCGTAGCTATTTTCTTGGATTTCCAAATATAAAAAAGGAAATAGAAACCAGCCGCAATAGCATAAAATCGTAAAGCAAATAGAAATGCTCCAAAAATCCACTTATGTTCTTCAGTAAAAAACATCAGTTTGTATTTTGATTAAATTTTTGACATCCATTTGATTTGAGAGATGTGAATACTACTGAAGAATCATCATAAACAAAGGAGCCACTATTCTTTTGACAAAATGGACAGGCATTTGCTTCTCCCTCAGAATCTATATACAGACTTCTGTTGCCAGCTCCAGAGCAACCCATTCTTCTTTGATTGTATCCATGGTATGTAATTAAGGGGAAATCTTGGTATTTGGATGAATAATTCAATTTTAAATAGAATTCCTCCAGTAATTGAATTTGTTCTTCCTTTAAATCTACATCCATATTGGCATAATGACCAACGGCTCTTGGTTCCAAAAATTGAACAAAGGTTACTCCCAATTTTTTGGCTAATAACACATATTGCATTAGATTTTCAGGTGTTGTAAAACTTTTAGTTAAACAAATGGAGAGTGCAACAGCTAAATTATTTTGAATGGCATTTTGAACAGCAGTTTCTACCCAAAAATAGGCGTCTTTAAATCCTCTAAATCGATTGTGCTCTTCCGGAATGAAATGATCCAAGCTGACGATAACTCCTTTTAATCCTGCCTGTTTTAATTTTTTCGCATTTTCTGAAGTTAATTTGAATCCAGATGTTAAAACCCAAAAATCGGTTCCTTTTGTTGATTTTGCTATTAGTTCGATAATACAATCTATTTTTATTAGCGGTTCACCTCCCGAAAAGTGTATTAAAGCAACCCCAAGATTTTGTAGTTTTTCTATTGTTTGATGTAACTCTTCCTGAGAAAGTGTTTCTTTTTTGTTTAGATTCTCCCATTCGTAACAATGTTCGCATTGCAAAGCGCACTTTTTTGTAATGGAAACATAGGCATTAGTCAACCGATTACTTTTTTTAGAAAATGGAACGATGCGATTCATCTCTCCGGCGATAAAATTTTTAAATGTCTGACTTTTCCAACTCCATCCCGGTGTGTACAAACCCCAAAAGTAGGTTTTCTCAATTTGTGCAAGTTTTTTCAATCGGTGAGTTCCGATATTTTCACGTCTTTTTCTGTCTAATGCTAATGGAACTTTAACCCAAAGTATAGGGTTTTTGTAAGTTTTGATAGCTATGCTGAAGATGGTAAAGCGGAAAAACAATTCAATAATTTCTTTTTTAAACCCGAAAATGATCTTTTGTTGAATTTTTTTAGGAATAGGTAATCGTTTCGCATGAGTAATCTCATAAAGCAAATTCATTGAAGGAGAAATGAAATGATTTTTTCGACTATTCATGTTTAAAAACAATTTCGTTAATGTTTTTTTGTGTGATGAATTTGAAATATTCTTCTTCAGAAAACTCGGAAAGTCTCCCTGGATTTCTAAATGTTTTCAATTCAGAAAAATGGGGTCGGTTGGTATAATTTCGAATGTATTCGTAATAGCCTTTGTTTTTTAAAAATACCGATTGATGATGTCTTTTTTTAGGGATTTTTGAACGGAACTTTACGGTGACTTCGTTTGTTGTTGAAGGTTGAATCAAATAATTTTGATCTGAATGGATGAGCAGATCTGTAACATCGGTTCCGTTTTCATCAATAGCTTCATTAGGTTGTAATGTTGAGATTGATACGGGATAATTTAAATTTTGATCCATGGCAATATAATCCACTTCCCAAAACATAAATCCAGTTTCTAACTTTAATTCTATTGTGGGTTCAGTAATGTCTTTAAATTCTATTGGGATAACTATATCTCTGAATGCCATTGGTCCAACTGGATTTATTTGTTCTATTAGTTTCCATTCGCCATTGGATTTGAGATATACCGAAAGAGGAATAGATTGATTGTTTCTCCAGTTTTCCAGTTCTTCTTTCGATGTTTTGCGTTGTTTTTCTTGAAAAGTTGTGAAGTAGCTTCCAAATTTTTCATTGAATTTACCATACAGATAATCAAACCAAAGCGTGTTCTTAGCGGAGAGTATTAGTTTTCCGTTCTCTGTAGCTTCTTTTTTGAAACTTAATTCCAAAGTGTTTATGCCTTTCTTGTTTGATTTAGAATCGAATAAATAGGTGTTGTGGTCTTTGTGTAATGCAGGCTGAAGAATCAAATTCTTTTGATTGCTTATTATTTTTTTTGGAGATATTTTTTGAGTTATGGTTTGTATGCCACCTTTTTGGTCTAATAGCACTTCGATGTTTTCAGGATGTTCAACTACAACTAGTTCTACAAGATCGGTTTGTTGTACTTCTTGTAATTCGTTAGTGATTTTGATTGAAAACTGATTGTTTTCATCAGGAACGCAATTAGGCAAAGGCAAATAATCGATTCTTTCTAGGTTAGGTAAAATAGCACCTGGATACATTTCGCCGGCAAAAGTGTATTCGTTTCCATTGTGGCTATAAACGAAAGGACAAGAGCTTTTAGTTGCTGCAATTATGATGGCGACTAATGCTAATGCAGCCAACGTACCACCTACAGCGTTTAAAACGGTTCTTTGAGTGTTAGGTTCGTATACTTCCATTAGGTAAATGTCAGAATAGGAAAGGTTTACGGGTTGCGATTCGTCAATGGTTTTATTGGTATAGAAATGAAGCTCTAACGTTTTATTGACTTTCGATTTGGTGTAACTCGCTGTTTTTTTTCCTTCTTTAATTGGGTATAAGTGATACTTTGGATCCACTGGCTCTACATCGGCTGATATGATTTTTTTTTCATCATCAAGGCTAACATTTGTAAGGTGTTTGATAGAACTGTTATCATGTAGGATAATATAACGCTGCTTTTTTGATGTTGCTGTTTTGTATTCTGAGGAAAAGTTTGTGCTACTAATTTGGGTTCTTTTCATACCATAATACGAACAGCTTATGGTGAGGTTCAAAATACAAAACGTAAAAAAATAAGCCAACGTCTTGTTGCTTTTTCTAAGCAGATGTAAAAGACTAGAAACGGATAATCTTTGTTTTGTTTTCATAACATTTAGCTTTTGTTTGTAAAATGTTAAAAATCAAAGATTTGAAGCAAGTAAAATTACGAAAAAAAATCCGGTTGCTCTTTTTTTTATTCAGAAAAAGTGGGTTAAGAATTTGGTAACTCTATATTGGAAACTAGCTTATTGTCTTCTATTTCCTCTATTTAAAATAGGTTTAGGTAAACTTGCTTCCTCCGTTTTACTAGACGGTGCGATTAAAGTATTCAATTCGTTTATTTCGGCATCCGATAAATCACGATAACGACCAACTGGTACGTCTAAAGAAATATTGATTATTCTGGTGCGTTTTAAAGCTGTAACCTCATAACCTAGGTATTCGCACATACGACGAATTTGTCGGTTCAAACCTTGTGTTAAAACGATTCGGAATACAGATTTGCTGACTTGTTCTACCTTACACTTTCTAGTTACTGTATCAAGAATTGGAACTCCATTTCCCATTCGGTCAATGAAACGATCAGTTATCGGCTTATTAACAGTGACGATATATTCTTTCTCGTGATTATTTCTTGCACGGAGTATTTTGTTGACGATATCACCATCATCTGTCATGAAAATCAATCCTTCGCTGGCTTTATCTAAACGTCCGATTGGGAAAATACGTTTCGGATAATTGATATAATCGACAATGTTGTTTTTGACACTTTGATTCGTAGTACATTCAATACCGACTGGTTTATTAAAAGCCAAATAAACTGGTTTGGAAGTTTTTTCACGAATTAATTTTCCATCGACACGAATTTCATCTTCCAATGAGACTTTGGTTCCTAATTCAGGTGTTTTTCCGTTTATGGTAATACGTCCCTGTTCCAAAAGCTTGTCGGCTTCACGACGTGAACAAAAGCCGGTTTCGGAAAGGAATTTATTGATGCGTGTTTTATTTTCTTCCATTTTGCAAAGGTATTAAAAAAACTAAAACCTGCTTTAGATGCAGGCTTTGGTGATTTTATATAGTTTGAGGATTTTGAGTTATGCTTTTTTTCTAAGATCAGCCATTTTGATTGCGGCAATAGCAGCTTCTGTTCCTTTGTTTCCGTGTTTGCCACCACTGCGATCAATGGATTGTTGCATGGTGTTGTCTGTAAGTAAACAAAAAATAACGGGTACATCAGTTTGAATGTTCAAATCCTTGATCCCTTGAGTTACTCCTTCGCAAACGAATTCAAAATGCATGGTTTCGCCTTTGATAACACATCCGATTGTGATTACACAATCTACATTTTGTGTTTCAATCATTTTTTTGGCACCATAAATCAATTCAAAACTTCCCGGAACATTCCATCTGATAATGTTTTCTGGTAAAGTGCCACAGTCTAAAAGCGCTGCTTCTGCACCTTTGTATAATCCTTCTGTTATGGTTTCGTTCCATTCAGAAACAACAATCCCAAACCGAAAATCTTTCGCATTTGGGATTGTGTTTTTATCATAATTCGATAAATTTTTATTTTCTGTAGCCATTTTCTAAATTTAGAATGGTGAATTGAAAAAGAATTGTTCTAATTTCAATTTCTTATTGAGCTAGTCCAATTAAAGCATCGATGTTTTGAGCTTCTTGAACATCTTCAAATTTTTCTTTAATTTGAGTGAAATATTTTAAAGCGTCCTCTTTTTTACCTAATGATAAAGCCACTTGTCCTGCTTTTAATAAGAAACGAGGTGTTGTTACTTTGTTATTTGAGCTTTCAGCAGCTTTAACGTAATATTCCAAAGCTTCTTCCGGTTTGTTTAACTCAGATTTAGCATCTCCAATAAGTCCAATTGCATTAGCATTAACATATTGATCTTTTGTCGAGAAATCAGATAAATGAGAGATTGCTTTATCAAATTGCTTTGTGTTCAAATAAGCAACACCTGCATAATAGTTAGCTAAGTTTCCAGCATCGGTTCCAGCGTGGTTTTTGATGATGTCTAAGAAACCTTGTTTTCCTTCACCACCATTTAAGGCTAAATTGTAAAGAGAGTCATTGGTTTCAGGAGCGTCTACTGCTTGTTGGAAATATTTTTGTGCTTGGTACATGTCACTAGCCGCATTGTTTTCAGATGGACCAGCAACAAATTTCTGATACAATAAATAACCAGCTACAACAAGTGCAATTCCTCCTACAATTCCTAAAATAATATTTTGATTTTTAGCAACAAACTCTTCCGTTTTGGATGCTGTTTCGTCTAATGTGTTAAATACATTAGCGGTTGTACTGTCTTTTTCATCAACTTTGATGTCTTGTTCCAGATCAGCTACATTTTCTACATTCTCAGCTTCAGGTTTTGGAGCTTTGTATCCTCTTTTATTATAAGTTGCCATTTGTATTTTAATTAGTGAGGTGCAAAAATAAAATTTTTATTGAAAAACAAAACAAGTTTTCACTATATTTTTAATAATTTGCGAGCACTTTAGCAACTTTGATTGCAAACCCACAATCTGCAGTATTTTATGTACTTAAAAAAAATTTCAGCATTAAATTTTAAAAATTTTGAAGAAATTCATTTCGAGTTCGAGCAAAAGATCAATTGTTTTGTAGGAAGAAACGGTATAGGTAAAACCAATGTCCTTGATGCGATCTATCATTTGGCCTTCGGGAAAAGCTATTTTAATACTTTGGCGGTACAAAACATCAGACATGGGCAGGATTTTTTTGTTATTGATGGTGAGTTCGAAAAGCAAGGTCGCGCAGAGCAAATTTTATGTAGCCTCAAAAAGGGACAAAAAAAGATTCTGAAACGCAACGGTAAGTTATATGAAAAGTTTTCGGATCATTTGGGGTTTATTCCACTCGTAATTATTTCCCCAACAGATGCTGATTTGATTCGTGAAGGTAGTGAAACCAGACGTAAGTTCATGGATAGTGTTATTGCACAATTGGATGTGGTTTATCTACAGGATTTGATTCATTACCAAAAAATAATCATGCAGCGTAATGCATTATTAAAGTATTTTGCACTCAATCGTGTATTTGAATCTTCAACTTTGGAAATTTACAATGAGCAGCTTGATGCTCTTGGGACACGAATTTTTGCCAAAAGAAAGGAATTTCTAGATCAGTTTATTCCGATTTTTAATAGCTATTATCAAGATATTTCCAATTCGACTGAAAATGTACAATTAGTGTATGAAAGTCAATTACACAACCAAGGGTTATTGTCGCTTCTTCAGGAAAATAGTGCGAAAGATAGAGCATTGCAATATACCAGTGTTGGGGTTCATAAGGATGATCTTTTGTTTGAAATTGAAGGTTTTTCCATTAAGAAATTTGGTTCCCAAGGACAACAAAAATCATTCTTGATTGCTTTGAAATTGGCGCAGTTCGAATTTGTGAAAAAACAAAGTGGTGAAAAACCAATTCTACTTTTTGATGATATTTTTGATAAACTAGATGAAATACGTGTTTCTAAAATTATTTCAATGGTTGACAACGATCAATTCGGTCAGTTGTTTATTTCGGATACGCATCCAGAACGTACAGAAAACATTGTAAAGCAGACGCATCAGAGCTACAAGATTTTCAATATTTAATTATCTTAGCATAAATTTTTTAACCTATGAAAAATACAATTATCATTTTTTTATACTTAGTATCAGTGACTTTAACTGGTTGTAAAGGGCAAACGGATAAGTCGGTAACCGATTTAGATCCTAAAGCTTTTACAGAGAAAATTGGAGTTACTAAAGGGGCGCAGGTTTTGGATGTTAGAACTCCTGAAGAATTCAATGGTCAGCATTTGGATAATGCAGTCAATATTAATATTAATAATTCTGCTTTTGACAAAGAAGTAGCACAGTTGGATAAAAACAAGCCAGTTTTTGTGTATTGTCTTGCTGGCGGTAGGAGTTCAAAGGCGGCTAATCATTTGACTGAGTTGGGATTTAAAGAAGTCTACAATATGGAAGGCGGAATTACCAAATGGAATGCTTTGGGTTTAGGAAAGCCGGCACCAAATGCTAATGGAATGTCACTGGATGAATATAAAAAAATAACGCAATCGGATAAAAAAGTCTTAATCGATTTTTATGCAGAATGGTGCGGTCCTTGTAAAAAAATGGCACCGTATATGGAAAAAATGAAGGCGGAAATGAAAGGTGACTTAGTAATTGTTAAAATTGACGCCGATAAAAATCAATTATTAGCGCAACAACTTAAAATCGAAGGATTGCCTACACTTATTTTATATAAAAAAGGTGAGGAAATCTGGAAGAATCTTGGATATATCAGTGAGGAAGATTTAAAAAAGAAATTATAATGTTTACTAAAGAAGCGATTCAATTTCTGGAGGATTTAAAAAACAATAATGCCACCGAATGGATGCATGACAATAAAAAACGGTATGAGTCTTATAAAAAGGATTATCATCAGTTAATTGCTTCCGTGCTTCAAGAAATGAAACCTTTGGATCCGTCTCTAGACCAATTGGAGGTTAAAAATTGTACTTTTCGTATCAATAGAGATATTCGTTTTTCGAAAGATAAATCACCGTATAAAACCAACATGGGCATTTGGATGACGACCAATCGTAACCGAAAAAACAGTGCTGGATACTACGTGCATTACGAAAAGGGAAATTCGTTTGTGGCTGGTGGAATATGGTGTCCTGAAGCTAGTGATTTAAAGAAGATCAGAAAGGAAATTGCTTTCTTTTATGAGGATTTGGAAAAAGTAGTGGAAGATTCCAGTTTCAAAAAAGAATTCGGGGCCATTGATGTAGAGGAAGGCAATATGTTGAAGTCGGCACCTAAAGGTTATGATTCAAATCATCCTGCTATTGATTTTCTGAAATTAAAAAGCTTTACGGTTTCTCAAAAAATTGATGATAAATTGTTTTTGGATAAAGATTTTGCCCGAAAAATTGCCCAAAAACTGATTGTAATCAAGCCTTTGAATGATTTCTTAAATCGCGGATTAGAAACGGAAGAATAAACTCTTTTATCAATTTTATAATTTACAATTCATACAATTTCATGGAAATTCAATATAATTTTTCCCTTAAAAACCACAACACTTTTGGAATCGATGCCAAAGCAAAAGAATTTGTTGCAGTGCATTCTATTTCGGAACTAAAAGAAATTTTGGAACAAAATAGTACAAAGAAAAAGTTTGTTTTAGGAGGTGGAAGTAATATGCTTTTAACGCAAGATTTAGATGCTTTGGTGATTCATATCGATTTAAAAGGGAAAAAAGTAATCAAAGAAGACGATGATTTTGTGTGGGTTGAAGGTCAGGCGGGTGAAAACTGGCACGAATTTGTCCTTTGGAATATTGACCATAATTTCGGTGGACTAGAGAACATGTCTTTAATTCCCGGAAATGTGGGAACTACACCAGTTCAAAATATTGGTGCGTATGGTGCTGAAATCAAAGATACTTTTATATCCTGTGATGCGATTAATATTGCTACACAAGAAATGAAAACCTTTACGAAAGAAGAATGTAATTTTGGCTACCGAGAAAGTATTTTTAAACATGAAGCGAAAGATCAGTATATCATCACTTCGGTTGTGTTTAAGTTAACCAAACACAATCATAAAATTAATATTTCCTACGGAGATATTACAAAGGAACTGGAAAAACAGAATGTGGCTGAAGCCTCGATTAAAGATGTGAGTAACGCCGTAATTGCTATTAGACAAAGCAAATTGCCTGATCCGAAAGAATTAGGAAATAGTGGAAGTTTCTTTAAAAATCCAATCATAACTCGAGAGCATTTTGAAAAAGTGCATGCCCAATTTCCTCACATGAAATATTACGAAATTTCTCCAACAGAAGTGAAAGTGCCGGCCGGATGGTTAATTGAAGAAGCCGGATTTAAAGGAATGCGTATTGGCGATGCTGGAGTGCACAAAAATCAAGCTTTGGTATTGGTGAATTATGGTAATGCCACCGGACAGGAAATTGTGAATCTTTCTAAAGAAATCCAAAAAACGATTTTTGAAAAATATACCATTGCTATTGAAGCAGAAGTGAATGTGATTTAGTTTTAAAGGAAAGGTAGTCGATGGTGAGTGAAATGTTGATCGAAAATGGATTCTCAATTGTAAATGATGTTTATTCAATAGACGAAGTAAATCATATTATTGGTGTTATTGATTCAGCCAATTCGAATAACGAGGCTTTCAGAAAAACAAAAGATATTTTTGCAATTCGGAAGGTGTTGAAGGAAATTCCCGAAATTCAACCGTTAATTTTTAATGAAAACCTTGTCAGGATTATGCAATCAGTTGGAGGAGAAGATTGTTTTGTTGTGAAATCAATCTATTTTGATAAGCCCGAAATGTCAAATTGGTTTGTTGCATACCATCAGGATTTAACGATTTCTGTGGATGAGAAATTTGAGGTTGAAGGATTTTCAAATTGGACTAAAAAGCAAAATCAATTTTCAGTTCAGCCACCAAATTATATTCTGGAGAATATTTTTACTGTTAGAATTCATCTTGATGATACTACTGCAGAAAATGGAGCGGTGAAGGTTCTTGAAAAATCTCACTTGTATGGAATTTGTAGAACCGAATCTATTAATTGGTCAAACGAGAAGGAAGTGGTGTGTGAAGTAAATAAAGGTGGGGTTATGTTGATGAAACCTTTGTTGTTTCATGCTTCAACGCGTACTACAAATCAAATGCGTCGAAGAGTTTTGCATATTGAATTTTCTAATTTAATGCTGAATAATAATTTGGAATGGTCCGAATTATTAAAAATCTAATAAAAAAATAATGTACATTCCTGATTTATACTTAAACGAAAATCAAGTAGAAATTGAACAGTTTCTAAACGAAAATGGCTTTGCAATTCTTGTGAATCAAACTAATGGTAAGCTTTGGGGAACGCACACCCCTTTGTTTTTAGAAACGACTTCAAAAGGAAATAAAATCTTGGGTGGACATATTTCAAAAGCTAATCCTCAAGCTGAAAATTTTACCGAAGGAGATGAAGTGTTGGCTATTTTTAGTGGTCCGCATACCTACATTTCCTCGTCTTGGTATGATCATGAAAATGTGCCTACTTGGAATTACATTGCGGTTCATGTATATGGAAAACTTAGATTGCTTAATTATGAGGAATCGGTTGCTTCTTTGGCGAAGTTGGTGAATAAGTATGAGAAAAACCAGGAAAATCCTGTCAAAGTAGAAGAGCTGTCGGAAACGACAATGCTTCAAGCGCGTGGAATTTTGGCGTTCGAAATTGATATTACCGATTTACAAGCGGTTAAAAAGATGTCACAAAATCGTGACGATAAAAACTATAAGAACATTATAACGCATCTCGAAAAATCAAATAAAACAGACGATCGTCAAGTCGCTGAAGAAATGAGGAAAAACAGAACAAATCTCTAAAAGGATTACTGCAATCTGTTAACTTTTTTATTACCTTTGCGCCACAATTTTAATGTGGTTTATGGAGCAGTTTTTACTTGTTTTACTTTTCGTTTTTCTAGCAGTAGTAGCCATTCAGGCGTTATATTACCTGTTGGTTTTTGGTAAATTTTCTTTTGCCAAAAATGAAAAAATTGCACCTAAACATCTTTCGGTTTCGGTAATTGTTTGTGCCAAAAACGAACAAAAGAACATTGAAGAATATCTTCCGTTGTTACTGAATCAAAATTATCCAAACTATGAAGTGGTCATTATCGATGATGCTTCTAGTGATGATACTATTGCACTTATTGAAGAATTTCAAACCAAACATTCCAATTTGAAATTGGTTAAGGTTGAAAACAACGAAGCGTTTTGGGGAAATAAAAAATTTGCGTTAACCTTAGGAATTAAGGCAGCAACCAAAGAATATTTGTTGTTTACGGATGCCGATTGTTATCCAGCTTCCACCGAATGGATTGCCGAGATGACGTCTCATTTTACCATGCATAAAACATTTGTTTTGGGATACGGTGCTTATGAAAAAGACAGTGGTTTCTTGAATAAATTAATCCGATTCGAAACATTGTTAACCGCAACTCAATATTTTGGTTGGGCAAAAATTGGTAAACCGTATATGGGTGTTGGTCGCAATTTAGCCTACAAAAGAGAAGAGTTTTTTAGAGTAAACGGGTTTGTTAATCACATGAAAATACGTTCAGGTGATGATGATTTGTTCGTTAATGAGGCAGCTACAAAGTCTAAAACGGCAATTTCTTTCGATCCGGATGGTTTTACGTATTCAAAAGCAAAAGAAAGTTTTGGAGAATGGTTCATGCAAAAACGCCGCCATGCTTCAACAGCAAAATATTACAAAGGTTTTGATAAGGCGCAATTAGGGTTGTTTTATTGTACACAATTGTTGTTTTTTATCCTTCCAATTCCACTTTTGTCTTTACAGTTTGAATGGATTGTGGTTTTAGGTGCTATTGTCTTTCGTTATTTGGCTTCTTGGATTTCTTTAGGATTCTCTGCTGGTAAACTAGATGAAAAAGACGTAATGTATTGGTATCCTCTTTTAGAAATAATTCTTATCTTCACACAATTAAACGTGTTTTTTAGAAACATTTTGTCAAAACCTGTTACTTGGAAATAAAGCATTACATTGATAAAGCCATTCGAGGCGACCAAGTAGCATTTACCTATTTGCTGGACAAATATTGGAATGAAGTCTATGGTTTTATGTTGCAACGGACCGAAAATGAAACCGATGCAGAGGATATTGCTATAGAAACGTTTTCAAAAGCTTTTGATAAAATTGCTACCTACAATCCCGAATACCAATTCAATACTTGGTTAATTGCTATTGCTAAAAATGTGCATATTGACTTGTTGCGTAAGAAAAAATCATCTTTATTTATCGATATTACCGATGAAGAAGATGATATCGCTTATGGAATTGCCGATGATTCGCCATCTGCAGAAGATCAAATTATTACGGAGCAAAATCTAAATCGATTGCTTCAGTTTATCAAAGAATTAAAGCCTGCTTACCAAGAAGTAATTCAAATGCGCTATTTTCAAGAAATGAGTTACCAGGAAATTGCCGACGAATTGAACGAGCCACTTAATAATGTTAAAATTAAATTACTTCGGGCAAAAAAATTATTGGCGGAAATTATATCGAAAGGATAAATTTCAAAACCAAATTCCGTTTCTCAAGTTTGAATTTTTATCTTTGGCCAAAAACCAAAAAAGATGCAAACTTTCTCTAACCAAGAAAAACTCAAACACTTATTTTCTTTACCAGTTATCGTAGCTGCCTTAGGCTATTTTGTTGATATTTACGATTTATTACTCTTTGGTATTGTCCGAGTACCTAGTCTAAAAGCTTTGGAGCTCAATCCTGATGTTGCAGGTACTTTAATCATGAGTTACCAAATGTTTGGTTTGCTTATCGGTGGAATTCTCTGGGGTGTTTTAGGGGATAAAAAAGGTAGGCTTTCTGTATTGTTTGGTTCTATAATAGTGTATTCATTAGCGAATATCGCCTGTGGTTTTTTGCCGTATTTCCCTTTTGAAGATAAAACAATGGTATATTCTGTATTGCGTTTTATTGCGGGTATTGGCCTAGCTGGTGAATTAGGTGCGGGTATCACCTTGGTTTCAGAATCCTTGCCAAAAGAATTGCGTGCTATTGGAACTTCCATTGTGGCGGGTTTTGGATTGATGGGTGCTGTAGTGGCGCAACTTTCTGTTGAATTGGCGGGTAGCTGGACAACTGCTTATTTCATTGGTGGAACTCTGGGGTTGCTGTTGTTATTCTTAAGAGTAGGTGTAGTGGAATCGGGTATTTATAAAGATGTAGAAAAGCAAGAGAATGTTGCTAAAGGTAATTTCTTTTCTTTTTTTACCAACAGAGAACGATTCATCCGTTATTTAAAATGCGTAGCTATAGGTTTGCCAACCTGGTTTTGTATCGGGATTTTAGCTCAAATGGCGAATCAGTTTGCGCCAGAATTGGGTATTGATAATTTAGTTCCAGGGAAAGCCATTATGTGGGGGTATGTGGGGATTTCTGTTGGAGATTTTTTAAGTGGCTTTATTTCTCATGCTTTGCATTCTCGAAAAAAAGCGATTTTTTATATGATGCTGTTTACTATTGTTGGTGTGCTATTGATGTTGTATGGAGGAACTAATTCAGAAGGATGGTATTATTTCTTTTGTTGTTGGTTGGGCTTGGGAACGGGGTATTGGGCAATGTTTGTGACGGTTGCGGCAGAACAATTTGGAACCAATATTCGTAGTACTGCTACTACAACAATTCCAAATATGGTGCGCGGATTGCTACCAGCTATGCTTTTTGGCTTTGGATTTTTCAAAGAAGATTACGGAGTGATTGTTGCGGCAACTATTGTGGGTGCAATCGCTTTTGCCTTAGGTATTTACGCAACTTTGACGGTTAAAGAAACGCATGGAAAAGATCTTGATTTTATTGAATAAATAGTGATTTTACTAAAAATTTATAAATAATTTAACTTTTAACTAATTTTTGGCATGATATTTTCATGTGGTTAACGTAATCAGTAAAAGATTATTAATTAACCTATAAATACCGAAAATTATGTCTAAGCTAAACATTAACAAAGCCGAGTGGTTAGAACTCGTTTTTGAAGGAAAAAACAAAGAGTACGGAGCGTACCAACTGAGAAAAGAACAAGGAGCTACAACAACGAAAGCATTTTTTAGTGCTTTGGTTTTTCTTGCAGGATTAGCAATGTTGCCAATTTTATTTAGTTCTTTTACTGATGATGTTATTCCAGAAAAACCCATTGATGTCATTGATGATGAAATAAGGGTTACAAAGTGGGAAGAGCCTAAAGAAGATATTTTGCCATTTATTAAACAACCGAAAGAGTCTTCTTCTCAAGCGCCTATAACTACCGAAACATTAACTAATCCTGTGGTTGTTAATGCAGAAGTTGCTCCGGATACAGAATATACAAAACCTGAAGATGTCGGGAAAGAAACAACTAATGATCCTAATGCTGTAGCTGGATCAGGAACCTCTAATACAACTGGTCAAGGAAATGCACTTGTAGAGACGCCAGTTGATAACGGAACTTTAATTGCAACTCCTTCTATGGTTGAAAAAAATCCTCTTTTCCCTGGTGGAATTGATGAGTTTTTAAGAATTGTGGGAAATCGTTTCAGAACACCTGAATTGGATGAAGAAAGAACAGTTCGTGTTGTGGTTTTCTTTGTAGTGGAAAAAGACGGAAGTCTTACCAATATAACTGTACCTAAAAATCCGGGCCATGGACTCGATGCAGAAGCTATCCGTGTGCTAAAATCGATTAAAACGAAATGGGAACCTGGAGTTTACAGAGGTCAACCGGTTAGAACACAATATTCATTGCCAATTGTAGTGAAATTGCAATAAGATCTAAACACCAATTGTAAAAGCCATTCTTTTCGCTAGAATTGAATGGCTTTTTTTGTGTTTTATTCTGACCAATAGGTCAAGCTAACTATGATGATTCCGTTTGAATTTTCAAGACTTTCTGATAGTATTACATCTGTTGATGAAGTACCACTCCAATATCCGTTATAAGAATCGAATCGGTATGTTCCAGCTGGAAGGTTTTCAAAGCAGTTGCCTTCTTGGTTGGTTGGGTAAATGTATTCACCAGTAGCAAGGTTTTGTGCCCAAAATCCGTGTAAATCATCTCCTGGAACCGGATTGCCTTGGTAATCTACAGTCTGAATACATACGTTGAATACTTTAATCGTTTGTTTTAGGTTTTGAATGGTGTTGATTACTTCAATAGCTCTCGTGTCTTGCGCATTCAAAACAGCTGTTACTTGTGGTAAAAGATCTAAAGCAGTAGTGTTATTGTTATTGTTCAACGCTTCTTCAATTTGATAGGTAAGTCTAATTAATTCGTCGTTTAAATTGATCAAGTCTGCAGTTAAAGCGTTGATAGGTTGTGAACTGAAAGGAATGACTGATACGTTTTTTGCTTCATTGACATAATAATCGGTGTCATCTACATTATTTTGAACTGAATTGATTTGATCCATCATTTTAGTGTTGAATAATACGGCATTCGGATTGCCAATTATCGCAATTTCTTTTGTTAATTGATTTACCGCTGTTTTAGATGTAACGACACTGGTTCTGATGCTTTCTGTCGATTCTATTGCCGAATTTAAATGGTGTTGGGCTGACTGAGCAATTGCTTGTACGAAAGATAATGTTGTTAGTGCAACAACAATGAATGTAATTTTTTTCATAATAAAGTATATTAAATTTCTTACAAAAATAATATAATTCTTATCCAAATTATATTGTTTTGATTTTACCATTGTATTAATTTTTATTTTATACTTTTTTTGGATTTGAAGTGTGTTGAGTAGAAGAAAATTAAAGTTTACAGATAATATTGAACAGAAAGTCAAAAAAATCATAAAAATAGACTGTCTACTGATTAATCATCAATCTTTCCATATCTTTGCATTGCAAAATTGTTTTTATGGAAACAGCTACACAATCAAACATATTACCTACTGGAAAACCAAAATGGTTGAAGGTTAAATTGCCAATTGGTGAAAAATACACTGAACTCAGAGGATTGGTTGATAAATACAAACTGAATACTATCTGTACTTCGGGAAGTTGCCCAAATATGGGAGAATGTTGGGGTGAGGGAACAGCTACCTTTATGATTCTCGGTAATGTGTGCACGCGTTCGTGTGGTTTTTGTGGTGTTAAAACTGGACGTCCTGAGGATGTCGAGTGGGATGAACCCGAAAAAGTTGCCCGTTCTATTAAAATCATGAAAATTAAACATGCGGTTATTACTAGTGTAGATCGTGATGATTTAAAAGATATGGGTTCTATTATCTGGTTGGAAACGGTTAAAGCTATCCGTAGAATGAATCCTGAAACGACATTAGAAACGTTGATTCCTGATTTTCAAGGAGTAGAGCGCATAATTGATCGTATTGTCGAGGCAAATCCAGAGGTTGTTTCACATAACATGGAAACTGTTCGACGTTTAACTCGTGAAGTGCGTATTCAGGCAAAATATGACCGCAGTTTAGCGGTTTTGAAATATTTGAAAGAGCAAGGTATTCGTAGAACTAAATCCGGCATCATGTTGGGATTGGGTGAAACGGAAGAAGAGGTTATACAGACCATGAAAGATTTGCGCGAGGCCAATGTGGATATCGTTACTATTGGTCAGTACTTGCAGCCAAGTAAAAAACATCTTCCAGTTAAAGAGTTCATCACGCCAGAACAATTTGCAAAGTATGAGCAAGTCGGTAAGGAATTAGGATTCCGTCACGTGGAAAGTGGCGCATTGGTTCGTTCTTCTTACCATGCCCAAAAACACATTCTTTAATTAGTTCAATACTGAATTTCATACGTAAATGAGTCAAAAAACACGCATTGCTATTAATGGTTTTGGCCGTATCGGAAGAAATCTATTCCGCTTGTTGTTGAATCATCCTACCATTGATGTGGTGGCTATAAATGATATAGCCGATAATAGAACAATGGCTCATTTGTTGAAATACGATAGTATACATGGGGTTTTGCCTTTGTCGGTTTCGTATGATGAAACTTCAATAATAGTTGCCGATAAAAAATATGCCTTCTTTCATGAAAAAGAGATCAACGGACTAAATTGGAAGGATTTATCTATTGATTTGGTTGTTGAATCTACAGGTAAATTTTTAAAATACAATCTGGCAGAACAACATTTGAAATCGGGAGCCAAGAAAGTGGTGCTTTCTGCGCCACCCGAAGACGATTCAATCAAAACGGTCGTTTTGGGCGTTAATGAACATATTCTTGACGGTACGGAAAAGATTGTTTCGAACGCAAGTTGTACGACCAATAATGCTGCTCCAATGATTAAAGTTATTCAGGATCTTTGCGGTATTGAACAAGCTTACATAACCACAGTTCATTCGTATACAACCGATCAAAGTTTACACGATCAACCTCATAAAGATTTGCGTCGCGCTCGCGGTGCAGCACAGTCTATTGTGCCAACGACAACTGGTGCAGCAAAAGCATTGACCAAAATTTTTCCAGAATTGGATAGTAAAATGGGAGGCTGTGGTATTCGCGTACCGGTTCCAGATGGTTCTTTAACGGATATTACTTTTAATGTCAAAAACGAAGTTACTATAGAGCAGATTAATACGGCTTTTAAAATAGCTTCAGAAGGCAGTCTCAAAGGAATTCTAGCCTATACCGAAGATCCGATCGTCTCCGTTGATATTTTAGGGAATCAACATTCCTGTGTGTTTGATGCACAACTGACCTCCGTGATCGATAGAATGGTTAAGGTTGTAGGTTGGTATGATAATGAAATTGGTTATTCCTCACGAATTATTGATTTAATTGACCACTTTAACAAAAAATAAGTATATTTAGGGAGTTTTTGCGCACAATTCTATGTTTAAAAAGTCCTTAATTTTTCTTTTTAGCTTGTTCTGTTTATTGGGATTTGCATCCAATAGATTCGAGGACGAGGCTATTATTGATAGTTCTTTTTACTACACCGAAACTGCAATTTATTACAAGAATAATAAAGTTTTTGATAAGGCTTTGGAAAATGCGAATAAAGCAATTCTTTACTCGAAAAAAACACAAAACAATTCCAATCTAGCCAATAGTTACTACACACTCGGAATCGTTTATATCGATCTGAAAAAATATGACGAAGCTATTGAAAAATTGATACGGGCTGTATCTGTTTATAATACAATCGAACCTAATGCAAAGCTGGCGTTAGCATATTACAATCTTGGTATTTGTTATATGCAGAAAAATAATTTCAGTAGAGCCGAGTCGTATTTTAATAAAGCGAATTCGGTCTATGAAAGTATCGATTTGAAAAATGGTAAAAATATGGTAAACCTTCAAAAGGCTTTGCTGTATATTGAAAAAAAAGAATTAAAAACTGCTGAAAACGCACTTACTGAACTGACTTATTTGTCCAACGGTAAGGATACTTTTAATCTTAAATCGGAAGCTTTTTACCAATTGGGCGTCCTTAAAACAAAAGAAAAAGAAAATAGTTCGGCTTTGAATTATTTGAACAAAGCGTATGAACTTAGTGTCGTCAATAATAATGTTGAGCAGCAATTGAAAGTGGCAAAAAAACTCAGTGAGCTTTACGATCAGATGACTTTAACTTCGAATTCTCTGGCTTTTTTGAAGATTCATTTAAAACTTAAGGATTCCTTAGACGCAATTGCTTCGACCAAAAAGCAAAATCTACTTTCTGAACGTGTGAAAGTCGGAGATATCATGCGTGATATGGAAAAATTGGACAAAGAGAAGAAAGAACAAGAAAAAGCGGGGAAATTCTCCAAGCTGATTAATATTCTCAGTATCGCATTAATCACTATTTTGTCTTTGTTGAGTTTGTCTTTGTATAAAAACAATATCATACGTAATAAATCCAATGAATTGCTCCGTGAAAAAAATATGGAACTTGAAGAGGCTAAAGAACGAATTGAAAAAGCATCAAAAGCCAGAGCAGAGTTTCTTTCAACAGTGAGTCATGAATTGAGAACTCCTCTCAATGCCATCAATGGGATTACACATATTCTTCTAGAGGAAAAGCCTAAAGCAAATCAAATCGAATACCTCAAATCACTGAAGTTTTCAGGGAATTATTTGTTGACTTATATTAATGATATCCTCGAAATTAACCGAATCGAATCGAATAATATTGAAATTGAAAAAATTAACTTCGATATTCGTGAATTGCTTCAAAATATCAAAAATTCGCTGAAAGAACAGGCAAGTCAGAATAATAATGAATTTATACTGAAAATTGAGGATGAAGTGCCACAAGTACTTGTTGGTGATCCTACCAAGTTGTCTCAGATTTTTATCAACTTAATCAATAATGCTCTTAAATTTACCCAAAATGGTAAAATTGTAGTTAATGCCAATTTGGTAAATATAGAAGATGGGAATTGTAAGTTGAGTTTTAAAGTAGAGGATACCGGAATTGGTATACCACTTGAAAAACAACAATCGATATTTGATAGTTTTTCTCAAGGTTCTGTTGAAATTAATAGAAAATACGGCGGAACAGGATTGGGTTTGACTATTGTAAAACGACTAGTGGCATTAATGAATGGTAAAATCAATGTGAAAAGTGAAGTTGGAGTAGGTTCGACTTTTTATTTTGACTTAACTTTTAAAATTGGTGAAGCAATTGTTATGAAAAACGTAAATGAAATTATCGATGAAAAAGTATTCATCAACAAGAGAATTTTATTGGTTGAGGATAACAAAATCAATCAAATGATTACTAAGAAAATCCTTGAGAAAAAGCAAATGATTGCAGAGCTTTGTGAAACGGGTGAAGATGCTATTGAAATGATGCGCAATAATAAATACGATTTGGTTTTGATGGATGTGCATCTTCCAGGAATTAATGGGACTATAGCAACAGAAGAAATCAGGAAGTTTGATAATGTTACGCCAATTATTGCCTTAACAGCTATTTCGCTAAACGAAAATAGGGAAATGTTGATGTCTTTCGGTATGACCGATGTAATCACTAAGCCATTTAATCCCGATAACTTTTATAAAATTATCGAGATTAACTTAATGGCTGAGCCTAATATTGCATAATTAATTCTTTGATTAATCGACGTACATGCGGTTCTGCTTCGCGTGCTGCTTCCAAAACTTCTTCATGAGTAATCGAATCGATGTTTTCTGCGTCTCCCATATCGGTAATCACAGAAATTCCAAAAGTTTCCAATTCCATGTGACGCGCTACAATAACTTCAGGAACGGTTGACATACCCACACAATCACATCCTAATGCTTTAACCATTTTGTATTCTGAAAGAGTTTCAAATGTTGGTCCTTGTAGTCCTAAATACACACCATCTTGAACATGGATGTTTAATTCTTCGGCAATTTCTTTCGCTTTAGCCATCATTTTACGGCTATAAGGTTCGCTCATGTTTACAAAACGTGGACCAAAACGAGAGTCATTTTTTCCTCGTAATGGATGCTCAGGCATCATATTTACATGGTCTTTAATGATCACGATTGAACCTACTTTGTAATTTGGATTTACGCCTCCAGACGCATTTGAAACAATCAATTTTTCAACACCCAAATATTTCATTACTCTAACCGGAAAAGTTACTTCTTTCATGCTATAGCCTTCATAAAAATGAAAACGTCCTTGCATAGCTACTACTTTTTTTCCGTGAATATGTCCGAATACCAAAGCGCCTTTGTGTCCTTCAACTGTAGATACAGGGAAGTTCGGAATTTCATTATAGGATAAAATATAGTCAATTTCAATGTCATCGGTAAATCCACCTAAACCAGAACCTAAAATCACCCCATATTCGGGTGAAAAATTTGTTTTGTTTTGAATGTAATCAACGGTTTCCTGTACTTGCTCCCACATACTCTAAAATCTTTTTATCAAATTCATTACTACTGGTTACAAACGATGATTTTATAGGCAGGTAGTATAATTGGTCAATGGGTAATTTTCCTTTTAGACGTACAAAATCCTTTTCGGTTGTAACAATTTTTCTTCCATTTGCTGTTTCCAGAATCGTTTGAATGTCTTTTTCCGTAAAATGATGATGATCCGGAAATACCATCGTTGATTTTTTGACAGCCTGCAAATATGCAAAAAAAGGTTCGGGTTTTGCAATTCCTGCGACCACTAATTTATCAACAACCTGAAAATTTTTCAAATTGATCGACTCTATTTCTGAGAATAAGTAGTCATCATAAGCTATATAACTAAAATATACGGGTTGTTCTAGATGTAAATAGTGTTGAATTTTTTGTGTTATTTTCTCTTGTTCTTGAAGTGAAATATTTGGTGGGCATTTTGTTACAATAACAATATCAGCGCGATTTGCGCCACTTCTGCTTTCTCTTAAATTTCCTGTAGGTAAGATAAAATCATTATAAAATAAATCATCATAGGAAGTCAATACAATATAAAATCCTGCTTTGACTTTTCGATGCTGAAAAGCATCATCCAATAGTATAATTTCCGGTTTATTGTTTTGTGATAAGAAGTGTTCTATTCCGTTCTTTCGGTTGGCGTCAACAGCGACTTGAATTTCGGGAAATTTCTGAAAAAATTGATAAGGTTCATCACCTATTGTTTCTGCATTTGCCTTTTTATCTGCAAGAACAAAACCTTCTGATTTTCGTTTGTAACCTCTGCTTAATGTTGCGATTTTATACTCTTTAGATAATAAACGGATCAAATATTCTATTTGAGGTGTTTTTCCAGTTCCGCCAACGCTTAAGTTTCCTACGGCAATTACGGGGATATCAAACGAGTAGGATTTTAGAATACCTTTATCGAAAAAAAAGTTACGGATTCCGGTTATACAGCCATAGAGAATCGCGAAAGGGAAAAGTAATTTTCTAAGTAAATTCATAGTACGAAAGTAACTAATTTTTATTTTTTAGTTGATGGGTTTATTCGTTAATTTGTTATATGAAAATAAAAGAAATACTTTCGATACTTGAAGAAATGGCTCCTTTGGCCTATGCCGAGGATTTTGATAATGTTGGTTTGCTGGTTGGCGACTCAAATGCTGAAGCAACTGGTGTTTTGGTGTGTCATGATGCATTGGAGGCTGTAATTGATGAAGCTGTCAAAAAGCAATGCAATTTGGTTGTTTGTTTTCACCCGATTTTGTTTTCGGGCATCAAAAAAATTACCGGTAAAAATTATGTGGAAAGATCTATTCTTAAGGCAATAAAGAATGATATTGCCATTTATGCCGTACATACTGCATTGGATAATCATAAAGCGGGAGTTAATAAAATTTTTTGTGATGCTTTGGGTTTAATAAATACGAAGGTTTTGGTGCCAAAACAAAACTTTATTCAAAAACTGATTACTTATACCATTCCTGAAAATGTGGAAAAATTGCGCAACGCTTTGTTCGATGCCGGAGCCGGAAAAATTGGGAACTATGAAGATTGTAGTTTTAATTCGAAAGGTATCGGAACGTATATGGGTAACGAGAACAGTAATCCGGAAATAGGTGAGCGGTTTGAGTTTGTGGAAGCGGAAGAAATTAAGATTGAGGTGACTTTTGAGAAATATTTGCAGTCTAAAATTCTGAAAGCTTTATTTTCAAACCATGTATATGAAGAAGTAGCTTATGAAATATACGAGCTGCAAAATAATCATCAAAATATTGGCTTAGGGATGGTAGGAGAATTGACTCAGGATATGAATGAAGTTGATTTTCTTATGATGGTGAAGGATAAAATGGAGTGTGGTGGAATTCGTCATACTGGTTTCTTAGGAAAAAAAATTAAGAAAGTTGCTGTTTTGGGCGGTTCTGGAAGTTATGCAATTAAGAATGCGATTGCAGCCGGAGCTGATGCGTATTTGACAGCCGATTTGAAGTACCACAATTTTTACGAAGCAGAAAACAAGATTTTATTGGCCGATATTGGACATTTTGAAAGTGAACGTTACACAAAAAATTATATAGTTGATTATCTTACGAAAAAAATTCCTAATTTTGCAATCGTTTTATCTCAAATAAATACAAATCCAGTTAAGTACTTATAAAATATGGCAACAAAAGAATTGAACGTTGAAGAAAAGTTAAGAGCGTTGTATGATTTACAATTAATAGATTCTAGAATCGACGAAATTAGAAACGTAAGAGGAGAATTGCCTCTTGAAGTGGAAGATTTAGAAGACGAAGTTGCGGGATTAAGCACTCGTTTAGAGAAACTTAAAACTGATTTGGATAGCATCGAAGAGCAAATCAAAGTAAAGAAAAATGCTATTGATGAGCACAAAGAAGCTATTAAAAAATATACAACTCAGCAAAAAGAAGTACGTAACAATCGTGAATTCAACTCTTTGACTAAAGAAGTAGAATTTCAAGAATTGGAAATTCAATTGGCTGAAAAGCACATCCGCGAGATGAAAGCTTCAATTGAACACAAAAAAGAAGTGATTGCGCAATCAAAAGAAAAATTAGAGGCTAAATCAACTCACTTAAAGCATAAAAAATCAGAATTAGACGCAATTATGTCTGAAACTGAAAAAGAAGAAAAATTCTTAACTGAAAAATCAGAAGAATACCAAGCACAAATTGAAGAGCGTTTATTGAATGCTTACAAACGTATTCGTTCAAGTGTTCGTAACGGTTTAGCAGTTGTGTCAATTGAGCGTGGTGCTTCAGCAGGTTCATTCTTCACAATTCCTCCGCAAACACAAATGGAAATTGCGTCTCGTAAAAAAATCATTACTGACGAACACAGTGGAAGAATTTTAGTAGACACTGCTTTAGCTGATGAAGAAAAAGAAAAAATGGAGCAATTATTTGCGAAAATATAAGTAATTTAAATCCCGATTTTGCATCGGGATTTTTTTATGAAAAAAGTTACTTATTTTTTATTTACCAAATCAATCGGGTTGTATATAAACCTGATGGGTTTGTTGTCTCCAAAAAAGGCTGTTAGATTGGCTTTTCAGCTTTTTAGTGAACCACGTGAAGGTAAGATTTCCAAAGAAAATATGCCGGCAATTCTGCAAAATGTCACCTCGGAAACTTTTGAACACGAAGGTTGTAATTTTCAAGCTTACGTTTGGGAAGGTAACGAAAACAAAATTCTTTTGGTACACGGATGGGAAAGTAATGCTTCGCGATGGGCCAATATTCTTCCTTTTTTAAAAAAATCAGGTTCAACGATTATCGCTATAGACGGACCTGCACACGGATTGTCAGGTGGGAAGGAATTTAGTATTCCTCAATATGCTGAATTTATTCATAGAACAGTTGATAAATACAAACCGCAATATTTGATTGGGCATTCAATAGGAGGGAAAACTTGTTTGTACTATCAGTATCTGTATCCCAATGAAGATATTAAGAAAATGGTCATATTAGGTGCACCAAGTGATTTTACAATCATTTTAAAAAACTATATCAATATTCTTAGTTTGAACTCTCGTATTGCCAAAGATTTGGAAGAGAAATATGCGAGAAGATACAAGCAAAAACTAGAAGACTTTTCAGGGCGAAAATTTGCTTCCGTAATTACGACGAAAGGTTTGATTGCCCATGATGTTGATGATACTGTGGTGTCCATTAATGAAGCTAAAAAAATTGCCGAAGTTTGGACTAATGCAAAGTTGATTGAAACCAAAGGACTTGGACATAGTATGCATGATGACAATCTTTACGAGAATATTTACCAGTTTTTATTTGATAATTGAGTAGCAGATTGTCAATAATTAAGAATTTATTGGCTATTAAAACCCATTCCTTTTCCTTAAATTTGTCAAGGAAGCGCTGATAACTGTTAGCGCAAATGTCAAAATCTATAATTTTCAATGTCAAGTATAATACAATTACTCCCTGATCATGTTGCCAATCAAATTGCTGCCGGAGAAGTGGTTCAGCGACCTGCATCTGTGGTGAAAGAATTAATGGAAAATGCCATTGATGCCGGAGCAACCGATATAAAGTTAATTTGTAAAGATGCTGGAAAAACATTAATTCAGGTAATTGACAATGGAAAAGGAATGAGTGTAACCGATGCTCGTTTGTGTTTTGAGCGACACGCGACTTCAAAAATTCGCAAAGCTGAAGATTTATTTGATTTGCATACCAAAGGATTTAGAGGTGAAGCTTTGGCCTCTATTGCCGCAATTGCACATGTCGAGTTGAAAACCAAACAGGATCAAGACGAATTAGGAACGCATTTGGTTATAGAAGGAAGTAAGTTTACTTCGCAAGAACCTGCTGTATTGGCCAAAGGAACTTCATTTTCAGTAAAGAATCTTTTTTTTAATATTCCTGCACGACGTAATTTCCTGAAATCCGATACAGTCGAATTAAAGCATGTGGTTGATGAGTTTCAACGTGTAGCGATGGCGCATTCGAATATTCATTTTACTTTATATCATAATGGTAGCGAATTGTTTAATTTGCCGCAATCCAATCTGCGTCAACGCATCGTAGCAATTTTTTCAGGTAAAACCAATGAAAAACTTGTTCCCGTTCAGGAGACAACAGATATAGTAACGATCAATGGCTTTATTGGGAAACCCGAATTTGCCAAAAAGAATCGTAGTGAGCAATTCTTTTTTGTGAATGATCGTTTTATTAAAAGTGGTTATTTACACCATGCTATTATGGCTGCTTATGAAGGTTTGTTAAAGGATGGTGCTCAACCTAGTTATTTCTTATACCTGGAAGTGCCGCCACATACTATTGATATCAATATCCATCCTACCAAAACAGAAATTAAATTCGACGATGAACATGCTTTGTATGCAATTTTGCGTTCAGCGGTGAAACATAGTTTAGGTCAGTTCAATGTAGCTCCGGTATTGGATTTTGATAGAGATGCAACATTAGATACACCTTACGATTATCAGAGTAAGTCTGTTGAATATCCAACAATACAGGTAGATAGCACTTTCAATCCATTTGCCGAGGAGAAAAAATCAAACGTATCAAGTGGCGGTAGTAGTAATTTTTCTTTTAAACCAAAAAAAGAGGCACAGCCGCATTGGGAAAGCTTGTATGTTGGTTTGAAAGAGACTTTCGAATCAGAACCACAGGAAATGCAATTTGAATCGGATGTAGTGACAAGTTCTTTATTCAATGATAATGAAATTGAACAAACGAAAACAGCAACGTATCAAATTCATAAAAAATATATTGTAAGTCCAATCAAATCGGGTATGTTAATCATTGATCAGCAACGAGCGCACCAACGTGTGTTGTATGAACAGTTTTTAACGAATATTACTGTACATCAAGCGAACAGCCAACAGTTGTTGTTCCCATTAACGCTTTATTTTTCCGGAAATGAAATGGTTTTACTACGTGAGCTTATTCCTTCTTTGGAAAATACTGGATTTGTTTTTGATTCAATCAGTCAGGATGCTATTGAAATTTCGGGTTTACCTGTAACGATCTCTGAAAGTGAAGCGTCAATCGTTTTAGAACAATTGGTCGCCGATTTACAAGATGAAATTCCAGATAGTAGTTTTAGTCAGATGGACAGTATGGCAAAATCGATGGCTAAAAGTCTAGCAGTAAAAACGGGAACATATCTTTCTGAAAAAGAACAAGAAAATTTAGTAAATAATTTATTTGCTTGTAAAGAAACTTCGGTTTCTCCATTTAATAAACCGACTTTTATCACGTTGAGTGTAGAAGATTTAGATAAAAAATTTAGTATATGATACCAATGTCACCAACAGTAAAACAACTGTTGATTATAAATATTATTTTTTTCGTAGGAACTTGGCTGATAGGTGATTTAGCCTATGTGCATTTGGGTTTGGTTCCGTTTCAAAACGAAGCTTTTAGACCATGGCAGTTAGTAACCAATATGTTTATGCATTTTGATATTCGGCATATTGCTTTTAATATGCTGGCATTGTATTCATTTGGTTCGGCACTAGAATACATTTGGGGTGCAAAAAAATTTCTGTTTTTTTATATATCTTGTGGTTTAGGAGCAGGATTGTTGCAAAACGGTATCTTTTACATGAATGGAATTGATGCTGCTTTAGTATTAGGTGCTTCTGGAGCAGTTTATGGTTTGATGACGGCATTTGCATTCATGTTTCCTGAGTCGCGAATGGGACTAATGCTGATTCCTGTTTCTATAAAAGCGAAATATTTTGTACCTATAGTTTTGTCAATAGATTATCTATTAGGTTTTTATGGTTCGTCATTTTTTAGCCGTTCAACCGGTGTGGCGCATTTTGCGCATTTAGGTGGAGCTTTGATTGGTTTTATAATGATGTGGTATTGGAAGAAAAATTCGTTTAATAATCGTCGCTGGAATTAGTTATGAGTATTTTTGAAGATTTGAAACTTGAATTTAAAATTGGGGATATCTCGATTAAGATTATCATGATTTGTGTTTTTACATTTCTAGTGTCAATACCCTTCTTTTATAGTTTTCAGAAAGGTGTTTTCGAGATACCCGATTGGTTGTCTCTGAATTCAGATTATAATAGGTCACTGATTTTTCCGTGGACTTTAATTACCTACCAATTTTTTCACGGTGGTTTTTTTCATCTTGTAGCGAATATGTTCGCCCTGACATTTGCTAGTAGGTTGTTTTTAACTTTTTTTACTCAGAAACAACTTTTAGGAGTTTATATTTTAGGAGGAGCATTCGCAGGAATTGTTTTTGTAATAGGTTACTTGTTGCTTCAAAATTTTGGAGTATTGGTAGGTGCTTCTGCTTCTGTAATGGCTGTTTTGGTAGCGGTTACGGTTTATCAGCCTTTAATGATGGTGCATTTGCCTCTACTGGGGCATATTAAACTTTGGTATATTACAGCTACAATTATTATTGCATTGGATATTTTAAATTTTCAACTAGCGAATACTGGAGGTCATTTGGCGCATCTTGGTGGCGCTTTGTTTGGCTTTATATATATTAAAACTTTGCAAGCAGGAACTGATTTGACTTTTGGATTCAATAGGCTTTTAGATGCCGTAGTAGGTTTGTTTTCAGGAAGAAAATCTACTCCATTCAAGAAAGTGCATAAAAACGTAAAGTCAGATTCAGCTAAATCGACATCAAGAGTTGTAACAAAAGATAAAAGCCAACAACAAATAGACGAGATTTTGGATAAAATTAGTCAGTCAGGTTATGATAGTCTTACCAAAGAAGAAAAGGAGTTTTTGTTCAAAGCGGGTAAGTAACGTTTAATTTTTCTGACAAAAAAATCGTTTATTTGTATAGTAATAGAGTAGAGAGTAAGTAATGAAGAACCTTTCGTGGTTTAATAAAGTAATGTTTTTTTTCAATATAGTCCTTACTATATTGACTTTCGTTGCTTATGTTTTACCTTTTCTTGCTCCAAATTGGTTTCCCTTTTTATCGGTTTTAACGTTAATACTTCCGCTGTTTTTGATCATTAATGCATTGTTTTTTGTGTACTGGTTTATACAATTTAAGAGACAGTTGATTCTTTCCGGGTTGGTATTAATTTTAGGAATAACATTCATTAATAAATATTACAAGTTCTCCAGTAAAGAAAAGGTAGCTACTGATAGGGATTTTGTGGTAATGAGCTACAATGTACGATTGCTAAATCTTTTTAATTGGATACCAAGAGAAAATGTGGCGCAAGATATTCTTGAATTTGTGAATGAAAAGAATCCTGATGTGTTATGCATTCAGGAATATTCTACCTCTGCTTCTGCAAAAATTGATTTGAAAATTTACCCTTATCGCGCTATTTTCATGGATGGAGATCAAATTAAAACGGGTAATGCCATCTTTTCTAAATTTCCAATTGTAAATGAAGGTAAAATTGATTTTCCAAACTCAAATAACAATGCCATTTTTGCCGATGTTAAAATTGGTAAGGATATTGTTCGATTTTATAATTTGCATTTGGAATCACTTAAAATATCTCCAGATGTCAATGATATTTCTGAAAATGTTGAAGGGATAAAACAAAAAGATTCTAGACTCATTGTGAAGCGAATCAGTGATGGATTTACAAAGCAACAGCAACAAGCGGAAATTATTATGGAGCACAAGCGGACTTGCAGTTATCCACTAATTGTTTGTGGGGATATGAATAATAGTGCATTCTCTTATGTATACAGAGTGATTAAAGGCAATATGCAGGACTGTTTTGAAGAAGCAGGTACAGGATTTGGGAAAACCTATAATTTCAAACATTATCCTGCTCGAATCGATTATATTTTTGCCGATAATAAGATGAGCGTGAAAAGTTTTGAAAATTTTCCAGACTTTATTAACTCCGACCACATGCCAATTATGACACGTGTGGCGGTGGAGTAATTCTATTTATAGCTTTTGATTTAAAAGATATTCTTTTGCGTATCTTCCTTCATTAAACAAAAGATCCAAAATGCTCAAATTGTTCAAATAACCATGTTTTTCTTCAAAAACTTGTGAGTAGGATTCGAATACTGTGGTATCTTTCTTTCCATTTGCTAAAACGCGTAAATCTTCGTATTGACTAACTTCATGAAAGTATTCTATGGTTTTTTGCGCTTCAAAATTCAAACCCAAGCATTTTTTTACGATTTCAATGGTTTCTAAATTAAGATCCATTAAAAAGGTATGCTTTTTAGTGAAAATAGGCTGGATGGCATCTTCGTAAAATTCGAAGAAAGGTGAAGTGCGATAAGCGGCTTCTAATGACTTGAAATGTTGTTTTTGCCAATCAAAAGCAGTTTCTAGCTTAACATCTTTGGTTTTTTGACGTACTTCTTTACTGTGTTTGATTGGTATATTCAGTAACTGAATGCCATTTGGACTGTAAATATACATTCGGTTTCGGTTGGTTTGTTTCTGGAAGTTGTCTTCCATTTCAAAAGTTACCGAATTGGATTGTGCAATGGCAACAAAATGACTTATTGAAGGGAAATAGGTTGGATGTATAAGTAAGTCCATTGTAATTAGTATTTAAAAAATGCTAAACCATTGTGTTGATTTAGCATTTCTGTTTATTTAGTATTCTTTATGCTTTTTTTGCTTTTTTTCTTTTGTACCAGTCGTATCCAAACCATGCAAGAAGTGCCATTAGAAAATATTTGAAGTACGATGTTGGTTCACCATCTCCACCTACAGTGCAAAATAATCTATCCCAACGAATTTTATCAATGGCTTTACTCCATGGAACATTAGGATCAATACTCCACCAGATAAATACAGGTTTTCCAACCACATGATCGAAAGGCACAAACCCCCAGTAACGGCTGTCTTCAGAGTTATGGCGATTGTCTCCCATCATCCAATAATAATCCTGTTTGAAGGTGTAATTAATCGCTTCTCTATCGTTAATGTAGATTTTGCCTCCTTTTTCTTCCAGTTTATTGCCTTCGTAAATGGTTATTATTCTTCGGTATAGCGGAAGTGTTTCTTTGTTGATCGCTACTGTTTTGTTAGCTTCCGGAATATAAATTGGTCCCATATTATCTTGCGACCATTTTTGATTGTGTGGGAAGATTCCTTTGTCGATTTTTTGTGGTGCAGGTGTTATCCTTTTGACAATTGATTTGATGATGGGAATTTGTTTTATTTTAGCGATGTTTTCTTCTGTTACAGCTGCAAATATGTATTCGTTTGGTTTTCCTGATTGATAAATTCCATCAGTGATTTTTAATTCATTAAGTAAATATTCTGCATAATTGTTTAAAGAAGTGCCATCGGTAGTAACAAAATAAGAATATTGTGTTTTGGCTCTTTCGGGTAATGCAATTCGCTTATTGTTGATGTAAATTTCACCTGATTTGATTGAAAGGTTGTCTCCAGGTAATCCAACACAACGTTTTACATAATTGGAACGTTTGTCTAACGGTTTGTCTATGTGTCTTCCTGAAGGATCTCTGAAGAAATATACAGTATCTGCAGGCCAGTTAAATACCACGATATCGTTACGTTTTATGCTTTGAACCCCAGGTAAACGGAATGATGGCAATTGAGGCCAACTTGAATAGGATTTTCCTTTAACTATGAATAAGCTATCGTGAACCATTGGTAATGCGACTGCAGTTTTTGGAGTTCTCGCGCCGTAATGGAATTTACTTACGAATAAAAAATCACCGACTAACAATGATTTCTCCAATGAAGATGTTGGGATATTGAATGGTTGCATTACATAGGTGTGAACCAAAGTTGCCACTACCACAGCGTATAAAATAGAATTGATCGTGTCGCCTACTTGTGTTTTGGCTACTAAACTACGGTCTTTAATGTATGTTACATCTACTGCATAATTGATATAGTAGGTATAGAAACCAAGAGTTCCTACTGCCAATAAAGTGTCTGTTGTGGAGTTTTTGCCAAAACTTCTAATGGTTTCTACCCAAACGACAATAAACATAATTAGGTTGATTACCGGTATGAACAATAGCGCAGTCCACCAAGTTGGACGATTAATAATTTTCATTAAAATGATAGAATTGTAAACAGGAATAAAAGCTTCCCATGATTTTCTACCTGCCTTTTGATATAGTTTCCATGTTCCTAAACCGTGAATGATTTGAAGTGCTAGGAAAAATATAAACCATTGTAATGCTGTCATCTTTTTGTATTTATTCGGTTACGATTTACTTCTATTAAAATTAAATTGTTGCTTTTAGTGTGTGTTTTTATTTTAAATTCAAAACATCTTTCATAGTAAAAACTCCTTTTTTTCCAAACAACCATTCGGAAGCAATTACGGCACCTAAAGCAAAGCCTTCTCTACTATGGGCTGTATGTTTGATCTCAATCTGATCTACTGCGCTATCGTAAAAAATGCTGTGTGTTCCGGGAATGTTTTCAATACGTTTGGCTTCAATCTGAATTTGATTATCAGTCGGATTTTCCAATGTCCAACCTGAATAGTCAGAATTGTTAATTATACCTTCCGCTAATGAAATCGCTGTTCCGCTTGGAGCATCCAGTTTCTGCGTATGATGAATTTCTTCCATAGATACTTTGTATTCTTTCAAATTTGCCATCATTTTGGCTAAATAAGAATTCAATTCAAAGAAAATATTTACACCTAAGCTAAAATTCGAACCATATATAAAAGCTCCATTTTTTTCATTGCATAGGTCGACTATTTCATCGTAATGCTCCAGCCAACCGGTAGTACCACACACAACTGGAATATTAGTAGCAAAACATTCAGAGATGTTACAAACGGCACTGTCAGGAACACTGAAATCGATAGCAACATCTGCATTTTCAAGTCCTTCGAATGTTGATGAGCTTGACTTGCGTAAAACGATTTCATGTCCGCGTTCTAAAGCGATGCGCTCGATTACTTTGCCCATTTTGCCATATCCCAGTAAAGCTATTTTCATTTTTTGTTTCTTTTGAATTTATTGATAAGAAGGAAAGAAAGTAATCCGCAAAGTAGTCCAATTACAAAAATTTGTACAAAATCTATCGTTCTAATTGCACTATTGTCCTGAGAGAAATATCTGCAGGTAGCGCCAAGAAACAAAATAGATAGGATTATTATTCTTGTTCTTTCCATAATTAAAAATTATAATGTAAGGATAAACCAATATTTTGTTTGGAACTGAATTCGTTCTGTTGGATTTCGGGTTTCACTGTCAATTTTCCATTGACATTGAATTGTTTGAGATGCGAATCTACATTGGCATCGATAATATTCAATGCGTACAAGCCTACAGTAATTAAAAGTGATAAATCTTTATTCCTTTGATGGTATTTTTGGGCGTCAATCAACTGAGTATTGCTCAATCGAGTGTATTTTGGATTAAGATCCGGGTCGTTTGCTAATCTTTTCTTGTACTCAGTTCTGTAGCTTTCGTACTTTTTTTTGTTCCAAGAATAGGCATAAATACCCGTTCCCATGGCGCCCCATACAATTGGAACTTTCCAATAACGCTTGTTGTATACTTGTCCCATGCCTGGAAGTACTGCCGATAAAAAAGCGGCTTTAGAAGGAGCTAAAGGATTGATTTTGTTTTCAATAGTGTCAGAGGCTTTTAGGTTCAATTCTTCCTGGCTGTATCCTGAAAAGTTACCGAACAAAGCGCAGAAAAGTAGTATGTAATACCAATATTTCACTACCCTTTGATCAATTTGATGATTCTGTTGAAATCTTCTTCAGACTTGAAGGGAATAGTAATTTTACCTTTACCATTTGAAGCAATTTTTACATCGATTTTTGTTCCAAAATAGGTGTTGAATACCTCTTGGTCATCATTGTTTATTTCAAATGCAACTGTAGTGGTTTTTGTAGATGGTTTTTCCGGCGTTCCTTCGTGGTACGCTTTTACCAATGCTTCTGTTTCACGTACAGATAAGTTTTCGCTAACAATCTTTTGGTAGATATCGGTTTGTGCATCATGATCGTCAACGTTGATGATGGCGCGCCCATGACCCATAGAGATAAATCCGTCACGAATACCTGTTTGAATGATTGGATCTAATTTTAAAAGGCGCATATAGTTGGCCACTGTAGAACGTTTTTTTCCTACACGGTCACTTACTTGTTCCTGAGTCAATTGAATTTCATCCATTAAACGTTGGTACGATAAGGCGATTTCGATTGGATCCAAATCATGGCGTTGGATGTTTTCTACCAATGCCATAGTTAACGATTCGTTGTCATCCGCTAAACGAATGTAAGCCGGAACCGTTTTTAAACCCACAATTTTGGAAGCACGTAAACGGCGTTCTCCTGAAATTAGTTGGTATTTGTTAAAGTCCATCTTACGAACCGTTATAGGTTGGATAACTCCAAGTTCACGGATCGAAGTGGCTAATTCTTGTAAAGACTCTTCGTTAAAATTGGTTCTTGGCTGAAAAGGATTGATTTCAATTGATTCAATTTCCAATTCAATGATATTTCCTACTACCTTATCTGCATTTTTATCCGATACTGATTTGATGTCGTTTTCAGGATCTTTTAATAACGCTGATAATCCACGTCCCATTGCTTGTTTTTTTGCCAATGCCATATTCTCTATTAACTATTTTTCTTTATGATTTCTTCTGCTAAGTGTAAATAATTGGTTGCTCCTTTACTGGTAGCATCGTAATTGATGATGCTTTCTCCGTAACTAGGCGCCTCACTTAGTTTGATGTTTCTCTGAATTACGGTTTCAAAAACCATATTGTTAAAGTGTTTTTGTACTTCTTCCACAACTTGATTGGATAATCGCAAACGAGAATCGTACATTGTTAGCAATAAGCCTTCGATGTCTAATTCAGGATTGTGAATTTTCTGTACACTTTTGATGGTGTTTAGTAATTTACCTAAACCTTCCAATGCAAAATACTCACACTGAATAGGGATTACAACACTGTTGGCTGCTGTTAATGCATTAAGTGTCAATAGTCCCAATGATGGAGCACAATCGATAATGATGTAATCGTACTTGTCCACCACGCTTTCCAATGATTTCTTAAGCATATATTCGCGGTTTTCCTTGTCTACCAATTCGATTTCGATAGCAACAAGGTCGATGTGTGCCGGAATGACATCTACATTAGGAGCCGAACTTTTAATGATAGTTTCTTCAGGAGTATTACTATGCTCTAAAATTTGGTAAGTACCGGTTTCAACACTTTCCACATCAATACCCAATCCTGAAGTGGCATTTGCCTGAGGATCAGCATCAATAAGTAATACTTTTTTTTCTAAAACACCTAAAGCGGCTGCTAAGTTGATAGAAGTAGTTGTTTTTCCAACACCACCTTTCTGATTAGCAATTGCAATGATTTTGCCCATTTGATTTTTGAAATTTTGAGCCGTAAAAATACAACTATTTATGGGTTTTGAAAATCTATTTTGTCAACAATCTGAAAACTTTATGAATTTTAACTTAGTAGTGGTAAATTTGCGCAAAATTAAAAAATAATGAATTGTTATAAAGCATTGGTATTGCTGTTGTTTTTGTTTTCTACTAGTATACATTCTCAGAAGTTTTCCAAACCAAATAAAGATTTTACTAAAAGCGAAATTGTAAAAATCCAAAAAAGTAATATGCAATATTCTTATTGTGATAATGATTTTGACGGACAAGTTGCAATCGATTTTTCAAGGATAAAAGAAGTTGTTTTGGATCAATATTCAAACCAATTATCAACAGAAAAAGGGGTGTATATTTCTACAAAAAACGGCAGAGTACTTTTTGTGTCGGATTTAGA
This sequence comes from Flavobacterium sp. GCM10023249, assembly GCF_042653365.1. Lineage (NCBI taxonomy): Bacteria > Pseudomonadati > Bacteroidota > Flavobacteriia > Flavobacteriales > Flavobacteriaceae > Flavobacterium > Flavobacterium sp. GCM10023249. The sequence goes on along the minus strand of NZ_JBHSHZ010000009.1, from coordinate 543,514 downwards.
TGTAAACCCAGCAATTTCTACAAAATGTGTTTATTCAACCTCGGTGATGAACTCATTGTTAGATATTGCTATCAGTCAAAATAATGATTATTATGTGGCAATCGGAAGGAATGTTAAGAAGATAAATAAGGTAAACTGTCAGCCAGAATTACTCTACGATTACGGCTTTTCTGGATCGATTACGGCGCTTTCATTCGACACAAAATCAAATATGTATTTGGGTGGTTTTGATACTAAAGTATATCAGGCAAAAGAAAGGAGTTATGACCGTGTTGAAATCTGGCATGATTTCGGTCAAGGAACTGCAGCAGGAGATTTTGTAATTGTTGGTGATAAAATGTATGTCGCGTGGAGAATAAATTTTGAATGCCGATTGTATGAAATTACGCTTGATAGTAACAATAATTTTCAAAGCTATGTTGATTTAGGAAGGATTCCTGATAATACTTTTGGCTTGGCAAGCGAATTAGGAAATCTTTACGGAGTTACAGTTTCAAGTCTTTATAAAATTGATAAGTCAACTATGCAGACAGTTACAGTGGTATATAATCCTTCTACTTCAGATTTGTGGTATGGTGCTGCAGGTCAAAACGAAGCTGTAGCATTTAAAATTAATGTTTTTGAAACAGAAAACAATGCAACTAACAATGAAAATCCTTTGCCTAATTTATGGTTTAATACGGTTTCTGGCGGGCAAACTGTTTATGTGTCGGTGTTGAATACAATTACAAATCAATCGGTTATCGTACCTGTGGATTTGATAGTAAATATACCACCACGATTTATAAAGCCGACTCCACTTACAAATTGTGATTCAAAAGTATTTAATGTTAGAGAGTTGACGGATAACCTTATTAAAGATGGACAAAATAATGTAGTAGTTCATTATTACCTGAATGCGGATGATGCTCAAAAAGATAATAATCGACATCCGGATGTGTTTACTTTAATCGGCGAGTATCAAAAGGTGTTTTCACGAATTACCAATACTACAACAGGATGTTTTTCGGTGTTTGATTTTGAGCTACAGGTAAATCAAAGTCCGGTTTTAAATGCAATTCCTGATACTACTGTTTGTGCCAACTCCCCAGTAAGTTCAAGTACATTTGATTTGAAAGCTTTAAATCCAAAAGTGATCCAGAATCGTCCAGCAAGTGATTTCGAAATTCACTATTACTTAACGCTCTTCGATGCTCAAAACGAATTGAACCGCATTCTAATGCCGGTAGAACTAAATACCCAGTCGAATCATTTTTATGTGAATTTGAAGAATAAAGTATCCAAATGTTTTACTACTACTGATTTTTTTATCAATTATATCGAAGGAGAAAAGGTCGAAACTATAATTCAATCTTTCATTACAAAGGAATGGAGTAATAATGATAACTCTATCGAAGTGGTACCGACCCAAAATGGTAATTATGAATTTTCCATTGATGGGTTTAGTTTTCAGAATAGCCCTAGGTTTTCTCATTTGGAACCTGGAAACTATGCGATTACCGTAAAGGATTTGAACAATTGTAATTATCAAGTAAAAAGTGTTACGATTTTGAATTACCCTGATTTTTTCACTCCAAATAACGATGGATACAATGACGTATGGAACATAAATTTTGATAAGTCAAGAGATGATTTTAAGATCTTTATTTATGACCGATATGGTAAATTACTGAAGATGTTGAATGGGAATGACGGGTGGGATGGAAAATACCAAGGAAGGGATTTGCCTTCCAGTGACTATTGGTTTGTTGTGAAAAAGAATAATGAAAAAGAATATGTTAAAGGTCATTTTTCTTTAAAAAGATAAAAGATTTAATACAAGATAAACAAAAGGAAAACGGTATTTTCGTTTTCCTTTTGTTTATAATAATATTTACTTATTCCCTTTCGATTTAATCATAGCTTCGAGCATGTCCCAAAGTTCATTGGGAACCGATTCTAAAAGATTGAATTGTCCTGCACCCTGTAACCATTCACCACCGTCGATAGTGATGACTTCACCGTTGACATATGCTGAGAAATCTGAAACCAAGTAAGCGGCTAAATTAGCCAGTTCCTGATGGTCTCCCACACGTTTTAAAGGTACTTTTTTCGCTAAGTCAAATTTATCCTTCAAGTCGCCTGGTAATAATCTGTCCCATGCACCTTTGGTAGGAAATGGTCCAGGAGCAATGGCGTTGGTTCGGATACCATATTTTGCCCATTCCACGGCCAAACTGCGTGTCATGGCTAATACACCTGCTTTTGCAGTTGCACTCGGGACCACATAGGCAGAACCTGTCCATGCATAAGTGGTGACGATATTCAGAACGTTGGTGTTGGTTTGTTTTTTATCTATCCAATGTTTTCCAAAGGCCAATGTACAGTTTTTGGATCCTTTTAAAACAATATCGATAATAGTGTCCCAAGCATTGGCGGATAATCTTTCGGTAGGAGAGATGAAGTTTCCAGCCGCATTATTTAAAAGTACGTCTACTTTGCCATAGGCTTTGAGTACTTCGGCTAACAAGGCTTCTACCTGATCGTAATGACGAACATCACATTGTAAAGGGAGACATTTTCCACCAGTTTCTGTTTCCAATTCTTGCGCGGTGGTTTTTAGTTTGTCTAAATCACGCGACGTTATGGCAACTTTGGCACCCAATTCCATAAAGTATTTGGTCATGGCTTTCCCTAATCCACTACCACCACCGGTGATTACAATTACTTTGTCTGCTAAAGCATTATCACGAAGCATTTTTGCTGAAAAATTCATAGTTCTTTGTTTTTTTTGATCTAGCGTAAAGTTACTAAAATTATCAAACCACTAGGGATGATTTTCAGTTGGTATACAACAATTTATCCTGCAGTAATAAAAAAAATCAGTGGCCATTCCAACCTTTTAAAATAATTTGTTCTCTATATAAGAAAGGAAAGGAATTGGATTGGACTGTGTTAGTAGATCAAAAACTTAGCTGAACTACTTCTAAACTAACCATCTCTATACTAACTTCGGTAGTTCAGCGGAAAAACACCAACTTAATGTTGGTGTTTTTTTATGGCTGTAAATTAGATTGTATTGAGTCTTTCGGCTGCAGCTATCAAGGTTTCGTCGGTTTTAGCAAAGCAGAAGCGCAACATTTGTCTGTCGGTAGTATCATTGTAAAATACCGAAATAGGTATTGCAGCTACACCGTGTTTTGTAATCAGTTCTTTGGCAAAATCCACATCATTTGCGGTAGTAATGTTTTTGTAACTCACCACTTGAAAGTAGGTGCCATCACAAGGCATTAATTCGAACCGACTGTCTTTTATCAGTGATTGGAATAAGTCTCTTTTTTGTTGGTACATTGTCGCTATTTCATTGAAGTCGACTACATCCAAGTAGCTCGCAATGGTATGCTGACCAAAGCTGTTCACACTGAAGACCAAAAACTGATGTACTTTCTTTATCTCCACCATAAGGTTTTCGGGAGCAATGAGATAGCCCACTTTCCATCCGGTAACGTGCAATGACTTCCCAAAAGATGAGGCAATAATCGTTCTGTGTTGTAGCTTTTCTCTAGTATTGCAGGAAATATGGGTTTGCGAAAACGTTATGTATTCATACACCTCATCGCTTAAGATAAATATTTGCGGATGCTTCTCTAGTAGTAATTCAAAGGCTTCAAAGTCGGCAAGAGTCCAAATTCTGCCTGTGGGGTTGTGCGGATTGTTAATGACAATCATTTTGGTTTTGGCGGTTATTGCCGATGCAATTCGATTGAAATCCGGTGTGTAATCTGAATTCAGTGCAACTCTTACCGGTGTTCCGCCTGCTACCAGTACCGAAGGTTCGTAACTGTCATAACTCGGATCTAAAATAATCACTTCATCATCCTTACCAATCAACGCGTTTATAGCTGTATAAATGCCTTGCGTAGCTCCGGCGGTAATCAGCATTTCGGTAGCGGTATTGACTTTTCGTTGGTACTGTTTATAGGTTTGAAGGGCTATTTTTTCCAATAACGATGGTAAACCGGTCATCGGTGTATATTGATGGATGTTTGAAGTCAGTAGACCTTCCGCTATTTGCAATAAACGTGGGTCTTCTGGAAAGTTGGGAAATCCTTGAGACAAATTAATGGCGCCATGTTCATTGGCTAATTGGGACATTACCGAAAAGATACTGGCTGTTACGTTAGGTAGTTTGGACATTTGAATTTTAGTTGGTTTTGTAAAAGTAGTGTTTTTTTAGTATTTCGCTTTTAGTCCTTAGTCCTTACTGAATAGTAATTGCTCTTTAACTGGTACTAATGATTATGTAAGTGGTACCGAAGACTTTTTAGGTGGTACCAATGATTATGTAAGTGGTACCGAAGACTTTTTAGGTGGTACCAATGATTATGTAAGTGGTACCGAAGACTTTTTAGGTGGTACCAATGATTATGTAAGTGGTACCAAAGACTTTTTAGGTGGTACTGATGATTATGTAAGTGGTACCGAAGACTTTTTAGGTGGTACCAATGATTATGTAAGTGGTACCGAAGACTTTTTAACTGGTACTAAGAACTAAGTGTCATATACCAAAAACTTTGTAATCGGTACTTATTACTAATTAATCTTTACCGGTTGCTCTTCAGAAGGCACTAAAAGCAAGTGACTAGTAATCAGTACTTATTTACCAATCACTAATAACTTATAATTTATAGCTTATAATTTATAATTCTTTCCTCAACTTGCTGTTCTTTCTACCGTAGCCGTAGTAGATGGCGATTCCAATGGCCAACCAAACCAATAGACGGATCCATGTTCCTATTGGAAGTGCAAACATCATCACTAAACAGGTTACAATGCCTAGTATAGGAACCACCGGAACCCATGGTGTTTTGAAAGGACGTGGTAAGTTCGGTTCCTTCTTTCGTAAGATTAAAATACCGATACATACCATTACGAAAGCTAATAATGTCCCGATGCTAGTCATTTCACCTACCACATGAATCGGTACTAAACCGGCAAACAGACTGATAAATACACATAACAGTATGTTAGATTTGTAGGGCGTATTGAACTGTGGATGCAACTGCGAAAAGACTTTCGGTAACAAACCATCATTACTCATAGCATAAAACACACGGGATTGACCTAATAAATCCACCAGTATCACCGAAGTATACCCAATCAATATCGCCATGATTACGGCTGTGGCCAACCAGATATAAGGGGTTTTGGCAATGGCAATGGCTACAGGTGCAGCGCTGTTTTTGAATTCGGTGTAGTGTGCCAAACCTGTCATTACATAGCCAAAAGCGATGAATAATATCGTACATATAATCAGTGATCCTAAGATACCTATGGGCATGTTCTTCTGGGGATTCTTCGTTTCCTGTGCCATGGTGGCAACAATATCGAAACCGATGAATACAAAGAAGACCACACCGGCACCGCGTAGTACTCCTGACCAACCAAACTCTCCGAATGTTCCTGTATTTTGAGGAATGAACGGATGGTAATTCTCCGGGTTGATGTATTGCCAGCCTAAGCCGATGAATAATAAAACCACACCTACTTTCAGTGTTACCACAACGGCATTGAACAAGGCCGAACTTTTGGTTCCTCTGATAATCACCGCAGTAATCAGCATGATGATTAATACTGCTGGTAGGTTAACGATACCATGGATAACTTCTCCGTTTTTGCCTATAGCGGTTTCAAAAGGAGACATTACTAATTGCGGTGGTATATATAACCCGAATTTCTCTAAAAACTTGACTAAGTACTGTGACCAGCTGATACCGACTGTCGCGGCACCTACCGAGTATTCTAATATTAAATCCCAACCGATGATCCATGCGAATAATTCTCCGATAGTGGCATAAGCATAGGTATAGGCACTTCCCGAAACAGGAACCATAGAGGCGAACTCGGCGTAACACAGTGCGCTGAAAGCACAACCTACAGCTGCTACTACGAATGATAGAATAACTGCTGGTCCTGTGTTGTTAGCGGCTGCAATTCCGGTTAGTGAAAATAATCCGGCACCGATGATAACACCAATTCCGATCATGATGAGGTTGAAACCACCCAGACTGCGTTTGAGACTGTTGGCTCCAGTGTTAGAAGCTTCCTGTTGTAAGGCTTCGATGGATTTTTTTAACATATATAATGATTTGTGCCGCCTTTTTCAAGCGGAAACGTTGAAAACGGGGGCAAAGGTAAGCGAACATTTTTTTAGCCTCCTGAAAACGAACCGATTAGAATTCTATTGATTTATAGGATTGTGTAGTGTTTTTCGCTGATTGAAGGTTTTAGTTGATAATAATTTTGGGAATAGGGGAAGTGGTAAGTTTTTTTACTAAAGTTGAGTTGAAATGTTTAGGGTTTATTGTTTGTTGTTGGTGGTGCCTAAAAATAGAAGTAGTCTCATCTTCTAATGATCTAACAGTCTTACTCTACTTTGATACGCCATATATACGCTATATATACGCCATATATACGCCATATATCTGGAGAACTCGTTGCTAAGCAAATAACAAAGAAGGTGGTAAAGTTTTGTAATTGGTTTTTGATCCAAGTTATTTGTAGGTATTGTTTTTTTTGGTTGGATTGTGTTTACAAGTAGGGATTTTTTTTCATTTGCAATTGTGTTTTATGTTCTATTTTTGAACAAAAAATCACTTTGAAAATAATTATATTAACTCCAATGGAGATTGAAAAGGAAAAAGTGTTGGCCGCAATCGCTCAACTAACTTCCCCTCAACATAGTTATCAAGTTATTGTATCTGGAATTGGAAGGGAAAGTACCGCAAAAGCGATGCTTAACCTACCAGCACATGATGTTTGTGTTTTGATGGGCTTTGCAGCAATTGTGGGCTCGGAAGTAAGTCTGCCCGAGCACTTAGGTTTCGGAATGCCTATAGAAATTACCAATGCTTCGCTGTACGGTTATGAAGGCGGTTTGTTTGAAAACGGAAAGCCGATTATTACGGATGCCAAGCTTACTTTGCCGTGTATGTCTTCGCTAACATCGGATAAGTTTGTACGTACGACAGATTTGAGTGAAGGTACGGTAGTAAACATGGAAGATTATACCTTTATGTATCTTAAGAATCCGCAGGATTGTATTGTGAGAATCATTTCTGATTTTTTACCACATACAACAGAGATTGACTTTTTTGAGGAAGTGAAAGGGATTGATTTTTTGAAAGGGGTGATGGCTATTGAAGCAATGTGATTTATATGGGTTAGGGCTGGAACGAATTCGTTTTATTTCCTGCCAATTGTGTACTTTTACTAAAAATTCCATACCATGTTTTCATTTTTCAGGTACGTAGTGGTACTCGTTTTTTATACTTTCGCTAGTTTTGGTCAAACGAAATCGTATTGTATTTCTTTTCCAAATCCTACCGAATTCCATTCTTTTTTTCAAGGAAAAAATAATATGTATCCCATTGTTAGTGCACATAGAGGCGGACCAGCACTCCGTTTTCCGGAAAACTGTACGGCAACTTTTGCCAATACCATTCGGCAAGTACCCGCCATCATTGAAACTGATATCGCTTTGACCAAAGATTCTGTTTTGGTTGATGATGCATGACAATACTTTAGATAGAACTACAACAGGAATTGGGCCAATTCAGAATTATACCTACAAAGAATTGCAATCGTTGTTTTTAAAAGACAATGAAGGGAATGTGACTTCCTATAGAATAGAAACCTTAGATGAAGTTTTGCAATGGGGGAAAGATAAAGTAGTGTATACTCTAGATGTGAAAAGAGGCGTTCCATTTAAAATGATTGTCGACGCGGTTCGTAGAAATCATGTAGAACGCTATGCTATGATTATTACCTACAACGCGAATCAAGCGGCCGAGGTTGCACATTTGGCACCTGATATGCTACTATCGGTTTCTGCCAATGGCAAAGAAGATGTTGAGCGAATGGAGAATAGCGGAGTTTCTAGTAGTAATATGGTTGCTTTTGTGGGAATTACTTTTCCAAAACCTGAAGTGATGTCCTACATGCATTCTAGAGGTATCGCATGTATCTCCGGAACGATGGGGAATCTTGACAAAAAAGCAACCGCTAGTGGAGATGGCATTTATTTGGAACTGGTTACAGCGGGAGTACGATTTATCTCCACCGACAGACCCATTGCAGTGGCTCAACAAATGGAACAGTACATACATCAAAATAAATTAACGACTCCATTTATAAAAATATCGGAGTAGTTTTGGACGATTTATAATTGAAAACCGCAACTGCAAATGGTTGCGGTTTTTTTTTTATTGTGTTTTCATGGTATGACTAATCACTTAAGATGATTCTATACAATTTCTTTCTTTGCTATTGCAACTTTTTTTGAAGTAATGAAAGGATTCATTTTTTAGGTGGTGATGAGGAAGATAGATATGAACGTACTTCTGAGTTGATTGAAGGCACGGTAGTGAAAATGGAAGATTGATATACCTTCATGTATCTTAAGAAACCGTAGGATTCTAGGGTGTAAATCATTGCTGATTTTTTACCATATTTCCTTTCAATCTGTTTTGTTAAAGTTGTGGCACTTTAGAAGGGTTGCTCCATTAAAAACAACAACACCAACCGAATGGATGGTGTTGTTGTTTTAAAATGAAGTAGTAGACTTTTAACGCTTTATCGCTTTGAATATTTTGTACTGTGCATCAAGAACAACCTGATTGAAACCATGAGCTGTTTTCGCCAGTGGTATATATTCTTTTTTAGGCGCTTTGATTGTGTTAAAGTAGGTTTTGGTTGATGCTGCGGGTGTTAAAATGTCTTCCTCTCCTTGGATAAAATAGATTGGAATTTTAAAATCGGTATAGTCTCTAAGGTTATTAATTGTAGCAAACATGGATTGTATGCTTAGTTTGCTGTCGCCTGCAAAATTGACAAAAGAGTAATCGTCGCCATCGGCACTGTTTTGTTTGTCTTTATCATTGTCGTAAGTGGGAGAGAGCACAAACCAGGAATCGGGTGCGGGAATGGAATTTTTACGTTCGTATTTTTTGATAATGCGGTAGAATTTACCTGTATTTCTTGCCTGACTGTATGGTGGTGGTCCAATTGTTTTCAGGATTTCCAATGCTTCCTGATCGTTTGCTTTTTGCGCCATATCGTTTACTTTCTGATACGTTTTAAGCTCGTTGCCTGTTTCGTTTACAATTTGAGAATGACCTACATAAGCATTGAATAGGTCAGGGCGTTTTGAAGCCATTCTTATTCCCGGAACAGAACCCCATGAAGTCCCGAAAAGGGTGATTTTTTGTTTGTCGAGGTATTTGATGAGGTATTCGGAAAGTGCAATTCCGTCATTTGTGATTTGATCTACTGTTAAAGGGTTTGTTTTTAGGTATTCGGGCGTTAATTCGGTAGGAGCAGTGCGTCCAAAAGTTCTTCCGACACCTCTTTGATCCCATTGTATGATGATGAAATCCTTTTCCAATGGTCCATATAAAATATCTGAATAGGGGCTAATGGTACTACCCGGTCCGCCATGAAGGAATAGTATTGCCGGTTTAGAACTTTCCCCTTTTATGGTTACCCATTGCTCGATTCCGTTGATGGTGATGAATCTTTCTTCCTGTATTCGGCCTTTTTTTACAGTATTTTCATTGGTTGGATTGGTTTTCTTTGCGATAGCCTGAAAAGAGATAAGTGTAAGCAAAACGATTTGGAATACTTTACTGAAGAGTAAAGCATTTGACCTGAAAGTCATTTTAGTTTTCATGTGGGTTTGATTAATGATTGCTAAGTAAGACGTTCAAGTGCTAATTTTGTTACAATGTTTTACACCTGACAGGTTTATAAACCTGTCAGGTGTAAAACATTGTAAATAGGCTATTAAATTCCTAATGATTGTTCAATTGATAAATAGTCTGTTTTTTTTTGATGTGCATATTCGAAGTTCTCTAAATCGTTAAATAGTTGAATGATTTCTTTTCTTTTGAGTTTAGTTGGTTTTTCAGAAATGCAACTTATGTAGGAACTCCACGGATATTGTATTGGATGATCGCAGATATTATGGTGTATGGGATTGTTATGAATATAGGTAATTACATTTTGCAAATAACGATTGTTGTTAATTTGTTTTCGACGAAAAGGTCTTTCAAATAAAGTTCCATGCCTTTTCGAGTTTTTATTGTACGCTTTTGTATAAGCATTAAACAAATTGGAAAAGGATTGCGAAGGTAAAATTACTTTCTCTGAAGTGATTTCAGAGATATCTTTTATTCTTACCAAAAAAATGAAAATGATTTTTCATTAAACACCATGCAAAAGTCTCTGCTATGGGATCAATATGTGAAGAGTAGAGGTTAAGGAAATACTCGTAATTTTCTTTAGTGTCAAAAAGTGTAACACTGTTAATTCCACGATTGTAAATGTGGTAGTAATTTCCACGTTGTAAGGTATGTATCATAACTATTTTGGCTTATATATAGAACAAATATAAGTAAAATAGTTTTACACCTGACAGGTTTATAAAACCTGTCAGGTGTACTATTATTCCGCTATCAATACCTCCAATATCGTAATGGCGGCTTCACTGATTTTAGTTCCCGGGCCAAATACTGCTACGGCACCTGCATCGAATAAATATTGGTAATCCTGGGCAGGAATAACACCACCAACGATTACCATGATGTCCTCACGGCCGTATTTCTTCAGTTCTTCTATGACTTGAGGTACCAATGTTTTGTGTCCGGCTGCCAAAGAAGAAACCCCTAAAATGTGTACATCGTTTTCCACGGCTTGTTTAGCGGCTTCAGCCGGGGTTTGGAATAATGGCCCGATGTCTACGTCGAAGCCAACGTCAGCATAGCCTGTAGCGACTACTTTAGCGCCACGATCGTGTCCGTCCTGACCCATTTTGGCAATCATGATACGAGGGCGACGTCCCTCTTTTTTAGCGAATTCATCGGCTAACTGTTTTGCTTTTTCAAAGCTTTCGTCGTTTTTGATTTCTTTACTGTACACGCCACTAAAACTTCTGATTTGTGCTTTGTATCTTCCGAAAACAGTTTCCAATGCATCACTAATTTCACCTAAAGTGGCTCTGTTGCGTGCTGCATTCACTGCTAAATCCAATAAGTTCCCGGTTTCACCTTTAGCACAAGCGGTTAGTTTGTCTAAACATTCTTGTACTTTGGCGTTATCTCGGGTAGCTTTGATATGTTCCAGGCGTTCGATTTGTTGTTTGCGAACGGTTTGGTTGTCTACTTCTAAAATATGCAACGGATCTTCTTTCTCTAGTCGGTATTTGTTTACCCCTACGATTATATCCTGTCCGCTGTCGATACGTGCTTGTTTACGTGCGGCAGCTTCTTCGATGCGCAGTTTCGGGATTCCAGCCTCAATCGCTTTGGTCATACCACCTAAAGCTTCCACCTCTTCGATTAAAGCCCATGCTTTTTCTGCAATTTCGGCCGTTAGGCTTTCCACATAATAACTTCCAGCCCAAGGGTCGACTGTTTTGCATATTTTGGTTTCTTCTTGTAAGAAGATTTGTGTATTACGGGCAATTCGTGCGGAGAAATCAGTTGGCAATGCGATGGCTTCATCTAAGGCATTGGTATGCAAAGACTGGGTTCCTCCAAAAGCAGCAGCAGCCGCTTCGATGGCTGTTCTGGCTACATTATTGAACGGATCTTGTTCGGTTAAACTCCATCCTGATGTTTGACAGTGTGTGCGAAGTGCTAAAGATTTTTCGTCTTTAGGATTGAATTGTTTTAAGAGTTTGGCCCAAAGCATTCTACCCGCACGCATTTTTGCAATTTCCATAAAGTGGTTCATTCCGATCGCCCAAAAGAAGGATAATCGAGGTGCGAAGGTGTCAATGTCCATTCCTGCAGCTAATCCGGTGCGAATGTATTCGAGTCCGTCGGCCAAAGTATAAGCCAATTCGATATCGGCAGTAGCACCTGCTTCCTGCATGTGATAACCCGATATGGAAATCGAATTGAACTTCGGCATGTTATTACTGGTATATTCGAAAATATCCGCAATGATTTTCATGGAAGGTGAAGGAGGATAGATGTAAGTATTACGTACCATGAATTCTTTCAGGATGTCATTTTGTATTGTTCCCGAAAGTAATTTTGGTTCGACACCTTGTTCTTCGGCAGCTACTATGTAGAAAGCCATAATTGGTAAAACAGCACCATTCATGGTCATGGAAACCGACATTTCTCCTAGCGGAATCTGGTCGAATAATATTTTCATATCTTCGACAGAATCTATGGCAACACCTGCTTTTCCTACATCACCAACCACTCTTTCGTGGTCTGAATCGTAACCTCTGTGTGTGGCTAAGTCAAACGCTACAGAAAGTCCTTTTTGTCCGGCAGCCAAGTTTCGGCGGTAGAACGCATTGCTTTCTTCAGCAGTGGAGAAACCGGCATACTGACGAATTGTCCAAGGTCGGCGAACATACATGGTTGCGTAGGGTCCGCGAAGATTGGGTGCAAAACCAGCACCGAAGTCCACATGTTCCAATCCTTCAATATCCGATTCGGAATAGTTGGATTTAACTTCAATTCCTTCGGCAGTCAGAAAGTTGGTTTTCTGAATGTCTGGATTTGTGGTTTGTTCCGAAGCTTCGGAATTGGAATTTTCTAAAGTAATATGTTGAATGTTTTTTCTCATAGTTTAGATGACGATGCTACTCAGTGACCAAATTTTAATTTATTTATGAATTTTGATATCGTAAGAAATGCCTTCTATTTTGTCTTTTTTAGAAGATTCACTTTATATGTAAAAGGGCTAACCAAATTTCCATTGCTATCAAAAACATTTATAAGAGATGTTTTGTTTTTATCAGAATAGAATAAAAAGTGCTCGTTTTCAAAAGAAATGTACTTTGCTTCCGAATAAAAAGGCTTCACGATTACATTTCCTAATTCATCAACAATTGAAAATGAATTTTCCGAATTTTTAACACCAATATATTTCTTTATAATTTCATTTTTTTGATTGAATACATCATGATAACTTTTTAAATTTTCTAAAATCAAATCTTTATTTGCTACGCTAATCAAGCTGAAAGACGAATTCGTATTTTCTACTATAAAAATAGTGTTATTTAGTGAATATTTTATAGCTTTTACTGGAATTGAAGTTTTAATATCGATGAACATCTTCTGTTTTTTGAGTACAATTTTGGACGATTTGTCTTCAAAAGTTACTAATGAGGTAAATTCATTGAAATAAGTGTGATTTTCAAACTTTTTGTTAAGTGTTTGGAGCGTTTTGGAGCTCTCAAGATCGTAAATGTCAGTTGTATTTTTAGAATAATCACTTAGTATTAAAAATGGTTCAATTTTGTTAATTTCATCATATTTCAGATGATCTAGTACTTTGTTTTTTTTGTGATCAAAAAAATACTTTTTTTTATCATTCCCCTTTAGGATAATGTCATAGTCCGGGCTAAAAAAAACAAATTTTTCATATAGAGCAGGAATAAGAATTTTTCCGTTATTATCAATCAGACCATGTTGGTTCTCATTATCTTTGAAATAATAATAATTATCCTGAAAGTTATAATCATCCATTGAATCAACAATAAGTTCTAATTCTTTGAATTTAGGTTCAATTAGTACTTTATTGTTTATTACATCATACAAACCGTATTTGCCATTTTTAATAATTATCATTTTTGTTGGACAAGTGACTCTGTTTAGTCTGCTATTGCGTATGCTGTAATCATCATAATTAAATGGGGTAAACGTTTTTGATTTAATATTGAATAAACTTTTCGTAGTCGTATCCTCTAAAAGGAAAACGTTAGCATATAAATAAGTAATACGATTGTATTTTGGTTCTAAAACGAAATTTCCATTGGCGTCTATTATACCTGACAAGTTATTTGAAAAGACTTTTAAGAAATCTCCATTTTCAAGTACATATTGGTCTGAAGTATTTCCAAAATTGAATAAGTACTGTATGTTGTTGTAGTCAAACTGTTTGATTAAGTTTGAGTTAAAATCATAAATACTTAATTCGTATTGTGAATGTTCTAGTCCTTTACTCATGTTTTTTCCAACGAAAACTGTTTTGTTTCTGCTCGGGCTTTGAAGTATTTTATGGTTTTTAGGAAGATTTATCACCGTTATTTTCCCAAGTGTATCGGCAAATTTATTGTCGCCATCTTCGATTAGGATATAGCCGTTTTTACTGTAATCAAATCTTTTTTTGATTTTTAATTCTTTTAATCTTTTGTTGGTTTCGAAAGAGTTTAGTTTATATCCTTCGAAGTTACATTTCTGAGCGTAAAATAATTGGGTTATAAATAATTGAAAAATTAAAATAAAAATTCGTTTATTCATTCTTTAAAATTTTGTAATAGAATTTATGATTATTGGCTATAGTTGAAATGAAATTCCTTTATTCTACTACTTTAAATACATAATGGCGATGTACTAGCGTTTTGTTTTTGTTGTTGACTAATGCACCAATAATAATGGTTCCAGTACCGGCACCGAAAACAGCAAAAGCTGAACCGTTATTGTCTGCAGCTAGTATTCCGGAAGTAGCCAATAATCCTGCTCCTGTACCTAAAAGTATATTTTTAATTGTTCTGCCTCCTTTTGGGAAGTATTTGATACTGCTTAGGTTTTCAGTCTTGATCGCTGTTCCGTTGACGTTGATGGTTTGAAGATCAACAAAGGACAGCATTCCAACTATTTTTTTACGGTCACTGGTGATGACTTTTACTCTTTGGCCTTCTTGAAAAACTACTTGGTTTCCGTTGGTTTTGTTGGTGGCTTCCAATTTTTTGGATTGTGCCAATACACTCATTGTAAGTAGGAGAAAGGTAATAGACAGCAACTTTTTCATAGTGGTTGGTTTATTGGTTTTCAGAAGCAAGTCTTTCCTGCTCCATTTTTTCTGCTAATCGTTTTTCGATTATTGGTGTGATTAATGTTTTTCTTGGATTGACTTTAACGAAAGGATACAGTTCAAGATCGGCTGCCATATGGTCATTTTTGTTAGGATATTTGTTGGTTCCTAGTAAAATTTCCTTTCCAGTATCGAATAATTCCTGTTCTTTTTGTGCGCTTTCCTGAATTTTCTTTTGGATGGTTCCTTCTTTAAGTTGTTTTAGTAACCCACCATTTGCTTCGATGTCTTTGAATAAAGTTAAGCCTTTTTCGGCAAGTTGGGAAGTTAGGTTTTCGATATAATAGGCTCCATCAGCAGCATTCTCAACAATGTCGAAATAACTTTCGTGTTTTAAGACCAATAATTGGTTGCGTGAAATACGGTCGCCAAATTCATTGTCTTTATGGTAAATGGCATCATACGCCAGATTAGTCACTGCATTGGCTCCGCCAAGAATAGCACTCATGCATTCGGTAGTAGTGCGTAACATATTGACATTGTAGTCATACAATGTTTTGTTGCGCTTGGTAGGTGTAGCGATAATGTGACAGTCGCCTGTGAAATTGTATTCCGTTGCCAGTTTCTGAAATAGCAATCGTAATGCTCGCATTTTAGCAATTTCGAAAAAATAGTTGGTACCCACCGCTACTTCTAGTGTAATGGGTTGGTTGTAATTTTCGATTTTATTAAAATATTCATTGACGTGAGCTAGGGTGTAAGCCAATTGTTGTACCATATTGGCACCAGCATTCTGATACAATGTAGTATTAATGTTAATGAAGCTGATGTTGTTGCACTCAGAAATCAAAGTAGCTAAGATTTCGAAATTGTCTTTCCCATCGGTATTGAACCAGTTTCCATCGGAAGCCAGTTGATGAATTGGATCGATCAAACAATAGATGTGTGTTTCTTTTTGTGAAGCAATCTGGTTGATTTTTTTGATATAATCAGCAGAAAGAAAACGAAGGTTGATGTAGATGGCGTGATTTTGAATATTGATTTCCGAAAGCAGACGCATTACGTCGATAGTGTCGTTATCAATAGTAAAACGGATACTTTCGGCGCCTCGGTTTAGAGAATCATTCGCTTTACGGATTGATTTTTCAAGGTCGAATACAAAAATGTTTTGCACTATTTTGAAAGGATTCCCGGTAGTGGATGCGGTCAATTTGTTTCCGTCCTCGTCGCGATGATAGAAAGGTTTTACTTTAATACCTTCCGGACTTTCCCAAACCAATGTTTCGTTATAATCGGCGCCTTTTAATTCGTATTGAATTTGTTGTTTCCATTGTTTTGATGCAACGGGGCCAAAATCATTGAAAAGCTGTTCTTTCATAATTTGATATTCTAATCCCGAAACTCGGGACAATCGGTAGTAATTTTCAATTCGAATTGGAATTACTAAAGATTGCTTTTTGTTTTATATTGGATTACTCTATGGTGTCTCCTTCAAACTCTATAATGTAAATATCTTCCTTTTCGCGTTTCATATAGTATTTTTCACGCGCGTATTTTTCAATCTCGTTTGGATTTTTTAGTTTTTTGATCTGTTCTTTATCCTTTTTAGTTTCCCCTTGATAATACGCTTTGTTGTCTTCCAACTCTTCTTTTTCTTGATTTAGAATGCGATGATCAAGATACGAATAGTTGTCCAGAAAAAGGATCCAGATTACAAAAAACAAAGTCACAAGGAAGTATTTGTTTCCTATAAATTTCAGCCAATTGTGTTCTGCTAAAAATTGTGTGACTTTTTCTTTCATTGCTTATGCGATTTTTTGATTGATTACCGCTCGAACTACGTCAATAGCTACTGTATTGTATTTGTCGTTCGGGATAATAATATCTGCGTATGCTTTAGTTGGTTCGATGAACTGTTCGTGCATTGGTTTTAAAGTAGTCTGGTAACGATTTAAAACTTCCTCCATATCGCGTCCGCGTTCTGCAATATCGCGTTTCAAGCGACGAATTAATCTTTCGTCTGAATCAGCGTGAACATATACTTTAATGTCGAACATTTCACGTAATTCCGGATTGGTTAAAATAAGAATGCCTTCAACAATCATTACTTTACGTGGATGTGTGTGAATGGTATCTCCTGTGCGGTTGTGTTTCACGAATGAGTAAACCGGTTGATCAATTGCTTTGCCTTCTTTTAGGTCTTTTAAGTGTTGTACCAAAAGCTCAAAATCGATGGAGCGAGGATGATCAAAATTAATTTTTGTACGTTCGTCTAAAGATAAATCATTCGTTTCTTTATAATAATGATCTTGTGAAATAATACCTACCTCAGTTTCTGGTAATTCATTCATGATTTGATGAACAACCGTTGTTTTTCCTGAGCCTGTGCCCCCTGCAATACCGATAATTAACATATGAATTGTGTTGAATCTAAATGGCAAAAATAGGAAATTATTTTAGAGATATTTTTGTTTGCTGCAATGTTTTTTGAGAACTATACAAAAGACCAAAAAGTTTACTGCCTTAAGTTGTTTTCTTGGAGTAAGAAGGTAGTATTGGATATTCTGATTTGGGGATTATTGTTGAAAGAAATTCCTCGTCGGATTTTTCAAATCCGGAGTCTTTTTATTGAGGAATATATTGAATAATGTGGGCAGGATTGGATATCCTAATTAGGATGTTATTGCTGAAAGAAAAACCTCGTCGGATTTTTCAAATCCGGAGTCTTTTTTTATTTCCAACTTTCTATGAACAAGTTCAGGTAGTTGGGAATAAAAAATCCTCTTTGTTTTCACAAAGAGGATTTACTTTCGTCGGGGTGGCAGGATTCGAACCTGCGACCTCCTGGTCCCAAACCAGGCGCGATGACCGGGCTACGCTACACCCCGAAAGCGGGTGCAAATATAAGAAGTTTTTTTGGTTTCAAAAGAATTTTTTAAAGATTTTTATCAGGAGTATCAAAATTGTTTATAAAACTATTGAAAACTGTAATGTAAGTCTCGGATTTTCGCTGATAAATTGAGTATTTTTGACCCACAAAAAAATAATGCTATGTCAGATTCAATAGAAAAAATAAAATGTTTGATTATCGGTTCTGGACCTGCTGGTTATACTGCGGCTATTTATGCAGCGAGAGCGAGTATGAATCCGGTTTTGTATCAAGGAACTCAGCCAGGTGGTCAATTGACTACAACGAATGAGGTAGAAAACTTCCCGGGTTATCCTGATGGTGTTACCGGTCCGGAAATGATGGTTCAATTGGAGGCGCAAGCCAAGCGTTTTGGTACAGATGTTCGCGATGGATGGGCTACGAAAGTAGATTTTTCAGGAGATGTTCATAAAGTATGGATTAATGATACAATTGAATTGCACTGTGAAACGGTAATTATTTCTACAGGTGCTTCTGCTAAATATTTAGGATTACCTTCAGAGCAACATTACCTGAATATGGGTGGTGGAGTGTCTGCATGTGCAGTTTGTGACGGTTTCTTCTACAGAAATCAGGAAGTAGTAATTGTTGGAGCAGGAGATAGTGCGTGTGAAGAAGCGCATTACTTGGCAAAAATGTGTAAAAAAGTGACAATGTTGGTTCGTAGTGAGCAGTTCAGAGCTTCTAAAATTATGGAAGATCGTGTTCGTAACACCGAAAATATTGAAATTTTGATGCATACTGAAACGGAAGAAGTTTTAGGAGACGGAAATGTAGTAACAGGAGTTCGTGCTAAAAATAAAACAACAGGTGAATTGATTGATATTCCTGCTACCGGTTTCTTCGTAGCTATCGGTCATAAACCAAATACTGATATTTTCAAAGCGTATTTGACTTTAGACGAAACTGGTTATATTGTGAATGAACCGGGATCTGCTAAAACCAATGTCCCGGGTGTATTTGTAGGTGGTGATGCTGCAGATCATGTATATCGTCAGGCAATTACTGCAGCAGGTACTGGATGTATGGCTGCTTTGGATGCAGAACGTTATTTAGCGGCTAAAGGACATTAATAAAAGACATATTATAAAGTAAGAAAAACCAGCCTCAAGGCTGGTTTTTTTTATATGCCGTTTTTGATTTCATCAAAGTAATTGAATAGGGTTATTGTTCTTTCTTTAACTAAGTTGTTGTAATGCCCTATCCTTATGCTGGAATACATGGTTCCACCACCTGTATATTTTTCATCAGTAAAAGTATTGATTAAATCTTGTTCACTATCCCGGTAAGAAATCCAAACACGTTGCGCTTTGATCAGTGTGTTTTTGTCTTCGGGTTTGATTATTTTTACTAATTGACTGTAATATTTGTTTAACAATTTGTCGTATTCAGTTGTTAAGTCGCCAACAGCATTGTTCATTCCTGCGGTGCTGTAATCCATTTCCATTCTTTTTTCTGTAATTTTTTCAATTCTAAAAGTGTCAATCATGAATTCGATTCTGTCTTTGGAATTGTAATCGTCCTTGCTCAATTTAAGTCGTAATGTCGGTATTTGTTTTTCAACATCGGTTTTGATTTTTTGTAACAGTTGGGGTGTTATCTCTTTTGGTCCGTTATTTTGAGCATAAGTAAATGCGCTTAAAAACAGGAAAAATAAGAAGTAGACTTTCTTCATTTTTTTTGGATCTATTTTTTTTAAAAAAAGCCTTGATGTTGAGTTCAAGGCTTTGTAGTTTTTTATTATTTGGATTTTTTATAAAGTGTAGCGTCGTCAGCAAACTTCTTAATCTCTATTTTTGGATCGCCAAAAATGGCAACTTCAGCTTTACCGGATGCCGCTAAAGATAAGTTGTCTTTTGCTTTTACCTGTGCATTGGAATAGCCTTCAGCTGTCAGCATTATGGATTTAGCAGTTAAGTTTTTACCTATAAATTTACTGTTGTTGTCCAAACGAACTTTCATATCACTGGCATCGCCTTCAATATTGGCCTCCGATTTTTGGTACATATCCAGTTTTACTTTGTTTGAAGAAATCAATGCTTTAATTTCAGCATTTTTGTTCATTTCAATGGAAGCATCATCACCACCTTTAAGGTTTAATTCTACTTTTGATTTATCGGTAGAAATGATGGCAAAATTGGACGAATTTACATTCAGAAATGATTTGGAATAATCGTAGGTTTTGATGGTAATGTTAGGCAGTTTCAGTTCTTGAATACTGTTTAATTTTGCTTCATGTTTTACAGAAACCAGTTTCAAGCTGTCGGTATAAGTAATGCGTACTTCGAATTTTTTGAAAGAACTAACTTCTTTATTGGTATTGATGCGTAGTGTTGTTCCGTATACTTGTTTGTTGATGGTAGCATGCAGATTGTCATCGGCTTCTACTTCGATAGCATTTTTGTCACCTTTAATTAAAAATACATCGACATTGTCTTCAATTTCAATTTGGTCAAATGCTCCAATATCACTTTTTTCAACAGTTACCAGCTTGGTTCCTTTTACCTTTTCTTTTTTCTGTGCAAATGTTAGCGTTGTCCAAAGTATGGCCAGTACTAAAAAAGTAATTTTTTTCATTTCTATTTGGGTTTATTTATTTTCAAATACTTTGTTTAATTACAAATATAAAAAAATCATCCGCGTGAGGCGAATGATTTTTGTGAAATGATTGGAGTTATTTTTAGTCTCTTGAAACGCTTCCTCCAGAAGTTTCTTGTTTGGTAACCCTTTTCGGTGTGTTCACGTATTCTACGTGTGAACCACTGGAAGCTTGAGCATTCAAAATTAAGATTGGGTTTACTTTAGTACTGCTTCCGCTAGTACTTTGTGCGCGAATTTCGTTGGCAATCAAACGTTCTGCTTCTATTGAACTTCCGCTTGAAGACAAAGTGTTTACTAAAATCGCTTTTCCTGAAGCTTTGATTGTACTTCCACTAGTCGATTCCAAAGTGATGTTTTCGGATTCAATTTCGGCATCAATCGAACTTCCACTACCTGATTTTACATGAATGGTATTGCTTTTAATCACACCCACGGTTCTTAAGTCGGCACCACTGTTGGTTTCCAAACTTTCAATAATCGGCATGAATACTTTAACCTTTTTTGATGCCACATTGTGATAGTTGTTGTATTTCGAAGTTATTTTCAAAGTTCCGTTTTCTACAGTGGTTAGTATGCCATCCTGTAAATTGTCATCTGCTTCTACTTCTACTTTAAAAGTGCTGGACTGTACTACTTCACATTCCAAACCTTTTTTAACTTCTACCTTGGTAAAATCATTTAGATTTCTTTCTTTGGTCACGACATTTCCACTTCCTTTTATGCTTTTCCCTAAGCCGGTAGTTTCCAATTTACATGATCCTAACAATAAGGCAACAATGGCTGCCATTACTATTTTTACTACGTGAATCATTAATTTTATCATACTGTTGTTTTTTAAATTTGATTATTTTGATTGAATGATATCTCCGGTATTAACCGTTCCTGTTTTGATGTCTTTTTTTGTACTTCCTAAAAATAAGGAATAATTGCTGAAATAGGATGGAATTCCTTCGGCTTGATGATTAATTGTATCTCTTACTTCAAAGTGAAGGTGTGGAAAAAATGAACTTCCAGAGGTTCCTATTGCTCCAATTGTTTGCCCTTGTTTTACTTTAGTTCCTGGTTTCAAATGCTCGGCACTTTTGTTTTTCAAATGGGCATACATACTTAGTGTATTATTAGCGTGTTTGATTACTACGTAATTTCCGTACAATGCTAGCGGATTGTTTTTTAAAGATGGAATATCGAATGTTTTGTCGTCTTTTTGTTGAGTTTCTAAAGCGATAACTTCTCCATCTGCTACAGCGATAACTTCTTTCCCAAATCCAAACCAATCGTTATTGTTTTTTTCATCTCCAGCGAATTGTTGGTTTTCATTGTTTAGAATAGCAAAATCATACGCAAATCTCATGAAGTTACTTTCAAACCCCAATTGTTTTATAGGTTCAAATTCGTAATCAAAACGGCGGTGATGCGAATTGAAATCGTGGCCATCGTAAACTAAAAGTTTTTCTTTTAAAGGCAAAATAAAATGAGTAGCTTGATGGTATTCTTTTGGTGTAACTGTTTGTTTAATTTCGATAGTGTTGTTGAATGTAAATAGGTATTCCAGTTTGGTAGTTAGCGGATTGATTTCAGGAAATGGATTGAATATCAATTTTCTGGAAGTACCATTCCATACGTTGGAAGGAATTGTGTTAATACTTGGAGCTGTACCGTTATTGTCTAGGAATTTTTGGTGAACCAAAACGTTGTTTTTGTCGAATTGACGTAATTCCAAGCGGGTTAACTTTAAGGTGTCTTTTGAGTTGTTTTCGATGATGAAATCGAAATTGACTACTGTCGTGTTGTTAACTTTTTCGATTAACGGTTGTTCCGGTTTGTGTTCGATTTTGGGAGTGTTTTGCGCCCCAACCGCACTACTGAAGACAAGTGCTAAAAGAGTTATTGATTGATTGATTTGATTGATGATTTTCATTTTGTATTAATTTTGATGGCACTGCTTCTCGTTTTTTGAGCCATGTGATCCGCAGCACCATCATTTTAAAATTTTAATTGATTGATTCTTTTGTGAATTTTGGTACTTTGTCTATTCGGTTGTTTAAAAGCTTTTTACTTTGTGTTTTAAAGAGTTGAATAAACCAGTTTTGTCAAGTAGAAATTAACGAGTGATTTTTAAATTCGTTGCGTTTAGTTCCTTACTCTACTTCTTTCTAATCTATAGGTTTGGTGTAAAGCAGTGTCCCGTATTTGAGACACTGCTAAACTTCCCATGAATTAATTGTTGGTTTCCAGCGAACCGGAGTATGCTTGACTGTTTAACTTATCGAAAGTTTGTGGCAAACCCAGTTGGCTGATTAGACCGATGGGTACGCTTTCCAGTCTTTTATTTGGTTTTGATGATAATACCGTCTTCGTTGATTTTTAACTCTTTAATTTCTTTTTTATCAGAGATTACTGTGTCGTTTTCAATCGTTACACCATCTTCATCAATAGTGATTTTATGTTTACTATCTACATCGTTCCATTCGTTTTCGTCAGGAGGACAGTTCAAACATTTTACTTTTTCACTATCTACTTTGTATACATAGTCATCTGAGCTGTGGTGTAGGTTGAAGAAATCGTTATCTGATACGTCATGATCTTCAACAGATTCGTCAAATTTCAGGAAAGTTCCCTTTGGTACATAAAGATAGATCGTTACTTCTTGTCCGCGGAATTTACTTTTTGCTTCCGTTAAGAAATAGTTGTCTAAAATCAACTGATTGCCTTCGATTTTGAATCCGTATTTGATTTTCTCAGCTCTATTTTTAGCCTCATTGAATGATTTACCTTTAGAATTCTTTTCAACTTGAATGTAAGGTGTTTTTTCTTCAGTTGGTAGTACTTCAAAATCTACATCTTCCGAATAAATGTATTCAATACCTGTTGAATCCTGAACCAATCTGAAATCACCATCGTGACCATTATTTCTGGTATAATACTCGTTTTCTCTAAATTTTACGTTTAACGTATCTACAGCTGTGATGTTGATGTTTGCTTTATCTACCACTTTGTTTTCGAATGCAAATTCATTGGCTGTTTTTGCAAATAAACTGATGATTACACCAACTGAAACAATCCAAATTGCTAATAATGTATATTTTGCGATGCTTCCAATCGATCTAAGATTGTTTACCAATATTTTCAATCCAAGGATTAAAAGGAAGAAAAACGGGATAGCAATTGCAAGAAAGAAAGCCAATGCGATGAACCAAATTGATGTATCAGTAAAATTAAATGTGTTGAAATAATCAATCCATGGTGCATCAATATACGATGTTGATCCTAAGGTGAATAAAGTAATTAAAGAGGAAATGATTGCTACTGCGGAGATAAGCACGATAAAAACCCCTACCATTTTTGCAAAAATACCCATTATAGAAACGATGATATCACCTAATGAACTTCCAATTTTTTGAGCTCCGGATTTTACATGGTTTCCCATTTGTCCGTAGTCGGCATTTTTGATTTTATCAGAAACACCTTCAAATTCTTCCTTTACTTTTTTCTCTATATTTGAGATAGTAATCGGTTCGCCAGTCATTTCAAGTTTTTCGCTTGTTGTTACTGCTTCAGGAGTTACTGCCCAAAGAATGATATAGGCCAAGATTCCTGTTCCAAAACCTGCAAATACTAATAGAACTAAGATGATTCTAATCCAAACTGGATCTACTCCAAAATAGTGTCCTAATCCTGAACAAACTCCGGCAACAATTCCAGAATCTTTGTCTCGGTATAATTTTTTAGTACGGCCAGTTCCTGAATAAGTGTAAGCAGATTTACTTTCAGTAGTTTCGCCTTCAATTTTATAATCCTCTGGTTGCCCCATGATAGCTATAACATCGTCCACATCACTTAAAGTCAGGACTTGTTTGTTGCTTTGTAGTTTTTCTGAAAACAATTCTGAAATTCTACTTTCGATATCGCTCATGATTTCGTCGCGTGCTTCATCGGATAAAGATCTTTTGATTGCGTCAAAATAGCGATTTAGTTTTTGATAGGCGTCTTCGTCAATGTGAAAGAAAAAACCACCTAAATTCATATTTACTGTCTTATTCATGGCTCGTTAGTTTTGTATAGTTATTGTATTTACTGCACCTGCAAGTTCATTCCAGGTTATGCTTAATTCTTTTAAAAATTCTTGTCCTTCATCGGTTAGACCGTAATATTTTCTTGGTGGTCCCGAAGTTGATTCTTCCCAACGATAGCTTAATAGTCCGTCGTTTTTTAATCTTGTTAATAGCGGGTATACTGTGCCTTCAACTACTAGCAATTTCGCGTTTTTCAGTGTGTCTAGAATTTCAGAAGTATAGGCGTCTTTTTCTTTTAAAACAGAAAGGATGCAGAATTCTAAAACTCCTTTACGCATCTGAGCTTTTGTGTTCTCAATGTTCATAGGATTTCTTTTTTGTTGTTAAACTGTTCATTTTTCGATTGATTGATTGATTGATTGATTGATTGATTGATTGATTGATTGATTGATTGATTGATTGATTGATTGATGATTGATTGATGATTGATTGATGATTGATTGATGATTGATTGATGATTGATTGATTTTTATTTTAAAAAATTGATGGTAAATGGATATTGAACATGTTCTCCATTATTAGCTTTGATTGCTTCATAAATAATGATGAAAAACTCAGCTATTTTCATCGTAACCAATACTACAGCAGCTACAATTCCTGCGATGGCCACATTCGTTAAGTTTCCTTCGGCGAAATTTTTGACAATAAAATCACCGTTGTCGATTTCGTTGAAGGTTACATTGTTAAGTACTCCTATAATTAATGCGGGTACTGTAATTACTAAAAGAATTAAAGAGTAGGTTAACATACTTAATTGAAAATTGATCGCTTGTTTTCCATTGTGATCGATATATTCTGATGTTCCTTTTTTGGTACTCCACAATACTATTGGAAAAATATAATTTCCAAAAGGGATGAAGTATTTTGTTAATGCACTTAAATGGATAAGTGTTGCAAAATTTTTCTCGTTGTTTCTTACTGTTAATGTTTCCATGATGTTATTAATTTTGATTTGATTGATGATTAAAACTTAATAATACTTTCTTTAGGCTATTAATTTCTTATACAAAGATAAGTCTAAAAAAAGGTATTATGCAAAACAAAGTAGTGGAATTTAACAAAATATTAACAAATGAAAATATTAGGCGCGCATACTATTTTTTTGTAGATTAGCGAAAAATATAGCGTTATGGAGTTTACACCCTCAAAACTGAATACTTTTCTTTTTTTTAAGCTACCTTCTGCATTTTGGTGTGGCGTTAGAACTAAAGTAATTAATGAAAACCAATGTGTAGTATCTGTAAAACACCGCTGGTTCAATCAAAATCCGTTCAATTCGATGTATTTTGCGGTACAAGCCATGGCGGCCGAGCTATCTACGGGTGCATTGGTAATGCTTCATATCAAGAAAAGCGGGAAGAACATATCCATGCTGGTAGCCAACAATAAAGCTACTTTTACTAAAAAGGCTACGGGCAGAATCACGTTTACTTGTAATGACGGACATTTAATTACTGATGCCATTGAAAAAACTTTAGCTACAGGCGAGGGACAGACTTTTTGGATGAAATCGACCGGTATTGATGAGAAAGGCGACCAGGTATCTGTACTTGAGTTTGAATGGACTATCCGTGTGAAACGATAATTGTTTGTAGGAAAAGTTAAATTCCTTACAATTAATATTTACTTAAGAATTTCCTGTCGTAATTTTGAAATAAAATTCATACATGCGGGTTTTAATTACAGGAGCGACGGGATTATTAGGTAAAGAAATTACCGAATTGCTATTGAAAAATGGCATGAAGGTGAACTATTTGACCACTTCTCAAAATAAAATTCAACATCAACCGAATTACCAAGGGTTTTACTGGAATCCGGCGGAAGGAATCATTGATGAAAGTTGTTTTATTGATGTTGAATCCATAATCAATTTGGCTGGTTCGAGTATTTCAGAACGTTGGACATCGAAATATAAAGAAGATATTGTCGAAAGTCGAACCAACGCTATTAATCTATTATATAGCGCACTTAAAAATAATCCAAATCAAGTACGAAATTTTATAACTGCATCAGCAATTGGGGTTTATCCAAGTGATGAAAAAACTGTTTACACAGAAGATTTTACGAATTTTAACAATTCGTTCTTGTCCAATGTTGTAGTGAAATGGGAAGAAGCAGCTACTCAAATGGAACGTTTGGGGATTGAAGTGTGTAAGTTAAGAATTGGCTTGGTTTTGTCTTCAGATGGTGGAGCTTTGCCGAAAATGGCTAAACCGGTTCGAATGGGATTTGGTGCTGCCTTTGGTTCTGGTAAGCAGTGGCAGTCATGGATTCATAGTAAAGATTTGGCGGAAATCTTTTTGTTTGCTTTAGAGAATAATTTGACAGGGGTTTACAATGCAGTAGCTCCCAATCCGGTTTCCAATGCGCAATTAATTAAAAGTATATCACAAGTTTTGGATGTGCCCATTTTCCTTCCTAATGTACCAAAATTTATTTTGCGTTTGATTTTAGGAGAAATGCATACATTATTAATCGAAAGTCAAAACGTCAGTTGTCAGAAAATCCAAGAGGCAGGTTATGATTTTCAGTTTGAAAATATAGATGTCGCAGTTAAAAATTTATTGCAAAAATAAAGCGCCCTAAGGCGCTTCTTTTATTTAGTTGCTTTTACGTTAACTTGTATTCTGATTTCATCGTCAATGAATTTGTCTTTTAAATCGGCAAATAATGATTTTGAAGCATAGTTTACATTAAAATACGTTCTGTTCAAAGCCAATGTGTCGCTTTTTATAGTTACTTCTTTGTCAGTAATGTTTACTTCGGCCGGAAAGTTCACTGCTTTGGTAACCCCTTTGATGGAAAGGTTTCCATAAATGATTGTTTTACCATATTTTTCTTCAATTTTGACAATCTTTAAATCGGAGGTCGGATATTTATTGACATTAAAAAAATGATCTTTTTTATCTTTTTCTGCCGTTCCTTTCAAATGATTTTCCAAGTCTTCTTTTCCATCTCCGGGTTTTAAGTCGGTTACTGTTATAGTGTTCATGTTTATGAAAAATCTACCATCTACAATTGCACTGTCTTTTATGTTTACAAATCCTTCTTTGAATTGTATTACACCCATGTGTTTTCCTGTTGGTTTTGAACCAGCCCAGTTCACAATGGATTGTTTTACATCAACAGTATATTTAGTTCCATCTACTGCAGTTTCATTTTGAAGCGGGGTACTTTCTTCGGTTTTTTCTTTTTTACAGGAAACCAAAGCAAATACCGTGGTTAAAATCAGGCTTAAAACAATTTTTTTCATAGTCATGTTTTTTAGAAGTTTAGAGTGTAAAACCGTATGTTTTATTGTTACTAAATTAGTTAAGAAATTTGGTCTTCACAAGAATTTGATAAAAATAGTAATGACAATTTGGCATTTTATAAGCTTTGGCAGTACTTTTGCAATCAAATGAAACAGAAATAATTGTATAAAAAATAAACATAGATATGAACCAAGAGGGAACTGAAAACATCGAAAAAGATGCATTAGAAAATGAAAATGTTTCAGAAAATCAAGGGATTACAGATCCGGAAATGACGGCTGAAGAAAAGTTGCAAGAAGAATTGGCTGCTGAAAAAGATAAATTTTTGCGTTTGTTTGCCGAATTTGAAAATTATAAAAAACGAACTTCTAAAGAACGAATAGAGTTATTCAAGACTGCTGGTCAAGAGGTTTTGCAGGCTATGTTGCCAGTTTTAGATGATTTTGACAGAGCTTGGGCTCAGATTTCAAAATCAGAAGATGAAGCTTTGGTAAAAGGAGTCGAGTTAATTCAGGAGAAATTAAAGTCAACATTGATTTCTAAAGGTTTGGAGCAAGTTGAAATTGCAACTGGTGACGTGTTTAATGCCGATTTTGCAGAGGCTATTACGCAAATTCCAGCCGGAGACGATTTGAAAGGAAAAATCGTTGACGTGGTGGAAAAAGGATATAAGTTAGGAGATAAAATCATCCGTTTCCCTAAAGTAGTTATAGGAAACTAAGAATAACAAATGCCAAAGGCTGAATTCCAAATAGGTAAAACAAGGATTTGGAATTTTGAAATTGGATTTTGGAATTTAAGAAATTATGAGCAAGAAAGATTATTACGAAATATTAGGTGTTAGTAAAGGAGCTTCGGAAGCTGAAATTAAAAAAGGCTATCGTAAAAAAGCTATTGAATTCCATCCTGATAAAAACCCAGGTGATAAAGCTGCAGAAGAAAAATTCAAAGAAGCTGCTGAAGCCTATGAAATATTAAGTGACGCTAATAAACGTGCTCGATATGATCAGTACGGTCATGCTGCATTTGACGGTGCTGGAGGATTTGGCGGTGGTCATCATATGAACATGGATGATATATTTAGTCAGTTCGGTGATATCTTCGGAAGTGCTTTTGGAGGAGGTTTCGGAGGTTTCGGTGGAGGCGGAGGCCAACGTCGTGCCAAAGGAAGTAATTTGCGTATCAAAGTGAAATTAACTTTGGATGAAATTGCAAATGGTGTAGAGAAAAAAGTTAAAGTGAAACGTAAAATACAAGCTCCGGGTGTTTCTTATAAAACGTGTGGTACTTGTAATGGTTCTGGACAAGTGGTTCGTGTTACGAATACCATTTTAGGAAGAATGCAAACGGCTTCACCTTGTCATGTGTGTGGAGGTTCGGGTCAAACTATAGATTCGAAACCGAATAATGCAGATGCGCAAGGAATGATTATGGAAGACGAAACGGTTTCAATCAAAATTCCAGCTGGAGTTGTAGATGGGATGCAGTTGAAAGTTTCCGGTAAAGGAAATGATGCACCAGGCAACGGAATTGCAGGTGATTTGATTGTGGCTATTGAAGAAGTTGAACATGAATTCCTGAAGCGCGAAGGTGAAAATCTTCACTATGATTTGTACATCAGTTATCCTGAAGCAGTTTTAGGTGTTTCAAAAGATATCGACGCAATTAATGGTAAAGTGAGAATTAAATTGGAAGAAGGAATTCAATCCGGAAAAATTCTTCGCCTGAAAGGGAAAGGAATTCCAAGTCTGAACAGTTATGGAAGTGGAGATTTGTTAGTACATATTAATGTATGGACACCGAAAAACCTTTCTAAAGAGCAAAAGAAATTTTTTGAGAGTAATCTAGAGGATGCCAATTTTGCGCCGAAACCAGAAAAATCAGAAAAGTCTTTTTTTGAAAAAGTAAAAGATATGTTTTCATAAATGATTACAATACAGTAATAAATGCAATCCCAACTATAAAATGTTGGGATTTTTTGTAACAAAAAGACTACTAGCGCATCTAATTCAGTACATTTACAAATAAGGGCTATTGCCCAACCGACCAAATAAAATCAAACTTTTACAATGAGTAATATTCTTGAAGTAAAAAACGTAGTGAAGCAATACGGCGATTATACCGCATTGAATTCAATTTCATTACAAGTGCCACAAGGTAGTATTTATGGGTTGTTAGGTCCAAACGGAGCTGGAAAGACATCATTAATACGTATCATTAATCAAATTACGATGCCAGATTCAGGCGAAGTTTATTTGGATGGTGAAAAATTGGCGCCTAACCATGTGCAATATATCGGTTATATGCCGGAAGAAAGAGGGTTGTACAAAACCATGAAGGTAGGGGAACAGGCACTATATTTGGCGCAATTGAAAGGGATGCCATACGATCTAGCTAAAAAACAATTAAAGTATTGGTTTGAGAAATTTGAAATTGAAGGATGGTGGAACAAGAAAATTCAAGAGCTTTCTAAAGGAATGGCGCAAAAGATTCAATTTATTGTAACTATTTTACATCAACCAAAATTGTTAATTCTAGATGAGCCTTTTTCAGGTTTTGACCCGGTTAACGCGAATTTGATCAAAGACGAAATCATCGAATTGAATAAAAAAGGAACATCAATTATTTTTTCCACGCACCGTATGGAAAGTGTAGAAGAAATGTGTGATTATATTGCTCTGATTCACAAATCCAATAAATTGATCGAAGGAAAGCTGAGTGATGTTAAAAAACAATACCGTACTAATAAATTCCAAGTGGGCATTGTTTCTGCGAATGTGGAAGGCTTGATGTACGATTTGACTCAGAAATTCACTGTCGGTCAAACTACTTTTAAATCTTTGAATGAGGATTTGAAATTAGAAATCGATTTGGGTACACGAACTCAAAATGAATTGTTGGAAGTACTGATGAAAAATGGTCAAGTAACGCATTTTACAGAAAATATACCAAGTGTAAACGATATTTTTATTCAAACCGTAAGTCAAAAATAATGGGAGTTTTAGCATTAATTATCAAAAGGGAATTTATTGCCAAAGTGCGTAATAAATCATTTATTGTTATGACTTTTTTAAGTCCGTTGTTAATGGTTGGCTTGTCTTTCTTTATAGGTTATTTGGCCAAGATGAGTAAAGATGAAGTGACTAAAGTTGCCATTCATGATGAGGCAGGTATTTTGAAAACCGATTTTAAAAATACCAAAGAAATCAAATATGTAGACTTATCGAAAATGCCATTGAAATTGGCGAAAGATACTGCTGAAAAAGGTTATGAAGGACTTATTTATGTACCTAAAGTTAGCGATACCAATGAACTGAAAACAAAAGTTGAATACATTTCTGATGACAGTCCAAGCTTGGAGTTTGTTGCCGGTATTGAAAAGATAATTGATAATCAACTAACGAAAAACAATTTGAAATCACTTGGTTTTGATGCTAAAAAAATTGAAGATGCGAAAGTGGATTCGGATTTGCATATTACTAAGTTTTCCGGGGAAGAAGGATTGAAATACCTTAATATTACTAAGGTAATTTTCGGAGGTGCCTTTGGTTATCTTATCATGATGTTTATTATTATCTATGGTAATTTTGTAATGCGAAGTGTGATAGAAGAAAAAACATCCAGAATTATCGAGGTAATTATCTCTTCAGTGAAACCATTTCATCTGATGATGGGAAAAATCATTGGAAATTCGTTAGCTGGAATTCTACAGTTTATGATTTGGGTGGTATTGGCTTTGGTTTTGTTCTTTGGGGCATCTGCCTTTTTCGGACCAGACGTCAATACGCATGCAACTGCTGAAGTTATGA
Organism: Flavobacterium sp. GCM10023249; assembly: GCF_042653365.1. NCBI lineage: Bacteria > Pseudomonadati > Bacteroidota > Flavobacteriia > Flavobacteriales > Flavobacteriaceae > Flavobacterium > Flavobacterium sp. GCM10023249. The sequence goes on along the minus strand of NZ_JBHSHZ010000009.1, from coordinate 512,031 downwards.
GTAAAATGCAAGGCAATGAGAATTTTATAGCCAATTTTATAGCCAATGCAAAATTGTATTATAATGAAATACCTGTTTTAAGTACGGTAATTTTCTTTCTGATTTATTTCACAGGAGGGTATTTTCTATACAGTTCATTGTATGCAGCTATTGGAGCTGCTGTCGATTCTGAAACAGATTCCCAACAATTTTTATTGCCTATCATTATGCCTTTGATGCTTGGGGTTTATGTTGGTTTCTTTACTGTAATTAATGATCCACACGGAACGGTGGCTACGGTTTTTTCAATGATTCCGTTGACTTCACCAATTGTAATGCTGATGCGTGTTCCTTTTGGAGTCCCAGTTTGGCAATTGATTTTGTCAATTGTGTTGCTTTTTGGTACATTTTTTGCTGTAGTGTGGTTCGCATCTAAAATTTACCGAGTTGGAATTTTGATGTATGGAAAAAAACCAACTTGGAAAGAACTCTACAAATGGTTAAAATATTAAGGATATCTATAGTATAGTAAGGCGTAAAGGATTTAAAGATTTTTGTCTTTAAGTCCTTTTGTCTTTTTATCTTTATAGCCGAAAAAAAATGAATTTATGATTAAAAAAATAGTTCCACTTTCTCTGGTATTTTGTTTAACTTCATGTGTGGGTTATTGGTCATCTGCTACTTTTACAGATTTGAGCGATAAAAAAGTGCAAATGACTAAATTGGAAGAAGAAAACTGTTTGAAATCAGAAACGGAAGTGACTTTGTTGTTCGATGGCGAACCCATAAATTTTGAATATGAACGAATTGGTTTGATTGAAGCCGAAGGAGGAACTTCTTCAACTGATGAGGATGTACTGAAAGAATTGAAATTGACAGCAAAAAGTAAATGTTGCGATGCAATAATTGGTATTAGAAAAGGGAAAACCACAACTAATGCCGGATTGTTGTTTATTCCTGAGTCTAAAGACAGATATGACTATACCGTAAGTACCTTTACCGGAATCGCAGTAAAACGAAAAAATACAGTAAATTAAAATTATGATTAAAAAAGTTGCAGCATTGTCGTTAGTAATTAGTTTAACCTCTTGTGTTGGATTGTCTTCCAGAGATATATTTACAGATTTGAGAAATAATCCCGCAGGAGCTTCTCAAAATACTGTTGAAAACTGTGAAAAGACCGATATGGAGGTTAGTTTGTATTTCGAATCTGAACCCATTAATTTTGAATACGAAAAAATTGGATTGATTGAAGTACAGGGTAGTGACTATCATAATGATCTGGATGTCATCAATAAATTGAAAGCATTGTCCAAAAGTAAATGCTGTGATGCAATCATCGGAATAAAGAAAAATTACGTGATTAGGGATTCCGGATTTTTGTTTGATAAAGAACCTTTAGAAAAATACAGTGCTATAACTTATAGTGGAATTGCAGTAAAAAAGAAAAACAATGTCGAAAATACTAATCATTGAAGATGAAGCGGCCATCCGTAGGGTTTTGGTAAAAATCCTTTCAGAGGAAAACGATACTTATAAAGTAGAGGAAGCTGAAGATGGTGTGCAAGGACTTGAAAAAGTCAAAAATGAAGACTACGATCTGGTGCTTTGTGATATCAAAATGCCTAAAATGGATGGCGTTGAGGTGTTGGAGGCCATAAAGAAAATCAAACCTGAAATACCAATGGTTATGATTTCCGGTCATGGTGATTTGGAAACAGCAGTGAATACCATGCGTTTGGGCGCTTTCGATTATATCTCTAAACCACCCGATTTGAATCGTTTATTGAATACGGTTCGAAATGCTTTAGATCGTAAAAAGTTAGTTGTCGAAAATAAAATTCTGAAAAAGAAGGTTTCGAAAAACTATGAAATGATCGGTGAAAGTGACGCAATCAATCACATTAAAGATATGATTGATAAAGTAGCACCAACGGAAGCAAGGGTATTAATTACAGGGCCGAATGGTACGGGTAAAGAATTGGTTGCGCATCAAATCCATCAGAAAAGTCAACGATGCAATGCGCCAATCATTGAAGTAAACTGTGCCGCCATTCCTTCTGAATTGATCGAAAGTGAATTGTTCGGACATATGAAAGGTGCTTTTACTTCTGCAGTGAAAGACCGCGCCGGAAAATTTGAAGCAGCCGACGGAGGAACTATTTTCTTGGATGAAATTGGCGACATGAGTCTTCCCGCTCAGGCTAAAGTGCTAAGAGCTTTACAAGAAAATCTAATCCAACGCGTGGGTGCTGATAAAGATATAAAAGTGAATGTTCGTGTAGTGGCAGCTACCAATAAAGATCTAAAAAAGGAAATCGAAGAAGGACGCTTCCGCGAGGATTTGTACCATCGTTTAGCTGTAATTCTGGTTAAAGTTCCTGCTCTAAACGATAGGAGAGAAGATATTCCTGCTTTGATAGAACATTTCGCAGCTAAAATTGCAGATGAACAAGGAAGTGCCAAAAAAACATTTGCGAAAACAGCGATTAAATTATTGCAGGAATACGATTGGACAGGAAATATTCGCGAGCTAAGAAACGTGGTGGAACGTTTGATTATTCTTGGTGGTAATGAAATTTCTGAAAATGATGTGAAGTTGTTTGCTTCGAAATAAATGATATTATGCAATTGAAAAAAATAAACACCAATTTACAACAGGCGCTTGTAGAATATGGTATAACTGAACCAACTGAAGTACAAGCCGATTGCTGGAGCACACTGAAAAGTGGAGCCGATGCTGTTGTTATTATGCCGGAAGGCGAAGGCAAATCAACAACTATTGCTTATACGGTGATTCAAAAGCTGGAAAAAGCGCAAGGTGAATCCACACGTGGACTGGTAATAGTGAAAGACAAAGAAGCCGTGTTGGAAATGGTGGAACTATTCGAAAAATTCGGCAAATATACCAACCTGAGAGTGATCGGTGTAAACGATAAAACCGATATCGATGAAGAAAAGAATATCATTTCAGCCGGAATGGATGTGCTAATTGGAACTCCAATCAAAATCAATGCAATGTTTTCTTCAGCTGGTTTTAATATGAATACAGTAAAGATTTTTGTGGTTGACGATGCCAATGAAATTTTTAAACTACGTCACGAACCAACAATTCAACGGTTGTCCATGAGTGTTGAAAAAACCCAACGCCTTTTCTTTTCTAATGAATTAACAGAAAGAGTAGAAGTGCTAGCAGATAAGATCATGTTGGATCCCTTCCTTTTCGGAGTAGAGGATTACGAAGAAGACGAAGAATAAAATGGACTCTATTAAAATTTATTCGGGTAGCGAAATTTTGGCTCAGGCTTTACAAGTTAAACTTCAGGATGTAGGAATAGCAAGCTGGACTAAAAACAATGTGCAGTCTGCCATTTCTGCCGGTTTTGGAATCTTTAATCAAACCGTCGATGTCTATGTTGCATCATCCGATGCCAGCACAGCGAAAGAAATTGCAAGTGATTTAAACCTGAGAATCTGCTAAACGGTAACGACTTTTCAATTTATAATAAAATAAATTCAATTCTCAGAAGCTACTTTAAGGTAGCTTTTTTTATTAAATTGGGTTGAAATTAAGATTGCTGCTTGTGGAGCCTCTATTGTCGCTTGTGGAGTCAACATTGCTGCTTGTGGAGCCTCTGTTGTTGCTTGTAGAGTCAACATTGCTGCTTGTGAAGCCTCAGTTGTCGCTTGTGGAGTCAATATTGCTGCTTGTGGAGTCAATACTGCTGCTTGTGAAGCCTCAGCTGTCTATTGTGGAGTCAATATATTTTATTGTGGAGTCAATAGTACTTATTGTACAGCTAATACTATTCTTATATTTTAAAAATTACTAATGAAATTAATTCGTTTTATTCTTGTGTCTTTGACCGTTTTGTTCGGTGGATTGTATTTGTTGTATGTTTCCTATATCTATTGCAATCAGGAAGAAATGGTTTTTAAGTTTTATAAACTCGAAAAGGACTATGCTTTTGACTTTGATGGCAATTATTCGGAAATCAATACACTTGTTGAGACAAATACGAATATCCATGGCTTGTTGTTCAAAGCAAATGCTCCAAAGGGATTGGTTTTTTATCTGCACGGTAATGCCGGTGCTTTAAATACCTGGGGCAATATCGCAAATCAGTATACAAATCTGGGATATGATTTCTTTATCATGGATTATCGCGGTTTCGGAAAAAGTGATGGGGCCGTCGAAAACAGTAATCAGGTTGTTAACGATGTCAGTAAAGTGTATGAAAAGTTAAGTAAAGGGTATGATAACGTGATGGTGATTGGGTATTCTATCGGGACTGGTCCTGCCGCTTATCTGGCTTCAAAATACCAACCAAACCAATTGATTTTACTGGCACCGTATTATAATTTTCTGGAATTAACCCGAGGAAAAGTCCCTTTCTTTCCTGATTTTCTTAAAAAGTTCGATTTTGCCACTGATCAGTATATCCGTAACACGAAATCGCAAATCACCATCTTTCATGGTATTGATGATCAAATGATTCCGGCTTCTGATTCCGAAAAGTTAAAACGGTATTTGAAGAAATCGGATCAGCTCTTTTTACTCGAAAACCAAGGACACCTCGGCATGAACGACAATTCAACCTATCAGGAAGAACTAAAAAAACTAGTGCTAACCACTAATCAGTAAGTACTGAAAAACTAAGGACTAAGGACTAGCACTATTTACTAAATAAATTTATCTTTGCACCTTCAAAATTTAGCTTGTCAGATCATTCAATAATCTGATAAGCTAACCATCTAACAGTCTTGAATAATGATTACAGTAAATGATATCGCCGTTGAGTTTGGCGGAACAACACTTTTTAGTGAGGTCACTTTCGCCATTAATGAAAATGATAAAATCGCCCTTATGGGTAAAAACGGAGCCGGAAAATCGACTTTGTTGAAAATTGTTGCAGGTGAAAATAAACCTTCTCGTGGTGGAATTTCTGCGCCTAGTGATGCTGTAATCGCCTATTTGCCACAGCATTTGCTGTTAAATGATGATTCGACGGTAATGGAAGAGGCCTCTAAAGCCTTTGCCGCTGTTCTGGGAATGAAAGCAGAAATCGATGAAATCAACGAACAATTAACCATCCGTACCGATTACGAAAGTGATGCGTACATGAAATTAATTGAACGCGTTTCTGAACTTTCTGAGAAATTCTATTCGATTGAAGAAGTAAATTACGAAGCCGAAGTTGAAAAAGTACTCAAAGGATTGGGTTTCGAAAGAGAAGATTTTAATCGTAAAACTTCTGAATTTTCCGGAGGTTGGAGAATGCGAATCGAATTGGCTAAAATCTTATTGAAAAAACCAGATTTGATCTTGTTGGATGAGCCTACCAACCACTTGGATATGGAAAGTATTCAATGGCTGGAAGAGTTTTTGGTAACGCAAGCCAAAGCGGTTATGGTAATCTCCCACGACCGTGCTTTCGTTGATAATATTACCAATCGTACTATTGAAGTGACAATGGGACGTATATACGATTACAAAGCTAAATATTCGGATTATTTGGAATTGCGTAAAGACAGAAGAATACACCAACAGAAAGCCTACGACGAACAACAGAAATTTATAGCTGATAACCAAGCATTTATTGAGCGTTTCAGAGGAACGTTCTCTAAAACGGAACAAGTTCAGTCCCGTGTGCGTATGTTGGAAAAAATTGTACCTATCGAAGTGGATGAGATTGATACTTCTGCTTTGAAACTGAAATTCCCTCCATCTCCGCGCTCAGGTCAATATCCTGTTGTAGTGGAAGAACTATCAAAATCATACGGCGACCATGTAGTATTTCAAAAAGCGAATTTGGTAATCGAACGTGGACAAAAAGTAGCTTTCGTTGGAAAAAACGGTGAAGGTAAATCAACCATGATCAAAGCGATCATGAAAGAAATCGGTTTTGATAGTGGTAAGTTGGAAATAGGTCATAACTCTCAAATTGGTTACTTTGCCCAAAATCAAGCCGCTTTGTTAGATGGTGAAGCCACGATTTTCGAAACCATCGATCGCATTGCCGAAGGTGACATCCGTACGCAAATAAAAAATATTTTAGGTGCTTTCATGTTTAAAGGTGATGATATTCAAAAGAAAGTAAAAGTACTTTCCGGTGGTGAAAAAACCCGTCTGGCTATGATCAAATTATTATTGGAGCCGGTGAATGTTTTGATTCTCGATGAGCCAACGAATCACTTGGACATGAAAACCAAAGATATCATTAAGGATGCCCTGAAAGATTTTGACGGAACTTTGATTTTGGTTTCTCACGACCGTGACTTCTTGGATGGTTTGGCCGAAAAAGTTTTCGAGTTCGGACACAAACGAGTAAGAGAACATTTTGAAGATATTAAAGGTTTCTTGGCACACAAGAAAATGGAGAGTTTGAAAGAAATTGAAAAATAATAACAAACGGAATACAAATGATTAGGGATAGGATGTACATTCTATCCCTTTTTTTATGAGCTGATTTTGTAGGGATAAGCCTATGAAATTGCTTTTGGTCGTTGAAGTTGGGTATCGTGACTTGATTCTTTTTCTTTTATAGGAATTATCACTAATTTTAAAATGGAGTTAATGAAAAATAGTTATGGAGTCTCTTTTTAATTCAAAAGAAGATGTAATTAAAGTCGCCAATTTATTACCTTATCCGTTTATCATTACAGAAATTGAAACTCACGATACGAGTTTCGAAAGTTTGTTTTTTAATGAGAACTTGATTCAGGAATTTGGTTATACTGTTCAGGAGATACCCGATGTAGATACCTGGTACGAACTCTTGTACCCGGAAGAAAAATACAGAAATGAAATCAGACTGGCATGGAATGAAAAACTTCAGGAGGCTTCTCTTAAAAACGAAAAGGTAATTAAAATCAAAGCCCGACTGAAACCTAAAAATAAAGAAGAAAAATGGTACGAAATTAAAACCTTCTTTTTTGATAATTTTTTCGTTCTTGCTTTTGTAGATATTAATAACGAGGTTGTTTTACAAGACAAATTAGCACAAATCAATCGGAACAATGAACGAATGTTGTCCATTTTAGGTCATGATTTGAGAAATCCAATTGCTAATTTATCTTCGATTTCCTCTTTAGCGGCGGAAAACGAAATTAGCAACGAGGAGTTTAAGGAAATGGTGAAGATGATCTATCAGGAATCTACACTGCTTCTCGAAATGATTGAAACAATTTTAAATTGGACGAAATTGAATTTCAATACGGTTGCAGTGCAGCCTATTGCGATAGACTATTCAATCCTAACCAAAGGAATCATTGAATTTTACAGTAGCATGATTCAGAATAAGAACATTAGGGTTGAAGTCAAATTGGATCATTTTCATACCAAAGATTGTGATAAGGAAATCATGACGGTAATCCTTCGAAATTTACTTTCGAATGCCATTAAGTTTACCCCGGAATACGGAACGATTTCGTTTTATCATCAGGACAACGTTTTGATTGTGCAAGATTCCGGTATAGGAATGTCTGCGGAAAAGATAAACAGTATCAAAAGCAATACTTATGTGTCGACTAATGGTACCGAAAATGAAAAAGGAATCGGCATGGGATTGCAATTGGTGAAACGCTTTGCGAATATGATTGATTGTTCGATTGATTTTGAAAGTGCGCCAGGTAAAGGAACTAAAGTTAAGGTGTTGTTTTAAAAAGGAAACCCCGAGTACTACTCAGGGTTTCGCAACCAAACAAAATAAACTACATTACGAACTTTATTGTACTAACGTATTTTCAGTTAAACGTATGAATTCGGCTTTATATCCTTCCGGATCGTATGTTAAGCCTTGTTTTGCTAATTGTTGTATGTCTTCAAGAGATTTGTTTTGGATTAGTTTTGAATCTCTCAGTTTTAACCCAAACCAAGCTACTGCTGTAGCAAATTTGAAATCTTCCGATGCGTTTTGCACAGTTTCTGTTTTATTTTCGATGGTATGCATCATTTCGATGCTTTTGTTCCCATCTGGTTTTTTATATCGAAATTTAATAGTGGCTAATTCGTCAGCATTGCTTTCTTGTATTTTGGTTTTGGTGTATTTTAAGTCGGCAGGTTCATTGAAAAAATCACTTTTTACGCCTGATGGAATAATCTCGTACAAAGCCGTAACGGTATGTCCGCTCCCTAGTTCTCCAGCATCAATGGCATCGTTGGTAAAATCTTCAGGACGTAGTTTTCTGTTTTCATATCCAATTAAACGGTAGGATTGTACATGCTTCGGATTGAATTCAATCTGTATCTTCACGTCTTTGGCTATAGCAAACATCGAACCTTTGAATTCTTTACCCAAAAATCGATTGGCCTCCTGAATAGTATCTATGTAAGCATAGTTACCATTGCCTTTATCTGCTAGAATCTCCATTTTACTGTCTTTGTAATTGTTCATCCCATAGCCTAAACAAGTTAAAAATACCCCCGATTCCCTTTTTTCTTCAATTAATCGTTCCATGTCATTATCTGAGGAAGCACCCACGTTGAAGTCGCCGTCAGTAGCAAGAATTACTCGATTATTGCCATTTTCGATAAAGTTTTCTTGAGCTATTTTGTAGGCCAATTGTATTCCTGCACCACCAGCTGTACTTCCGCCTGCATGTAACTTGTCTAAAGCCTCGATGATGGTTTGTTTTTGATCGCCATTTGTAGGAGGCAAAACCAATCCGGCAGCACCCGCATACACTACAATAGACACTTTGTCTTTTGGACGCAATTCTTTTACAAGTATTTTCAAAGAGGCAATCAATAAAGGTAATTTGTTGTCTTGATTCATTGAACCCGAGACATCAATTAAGAACACGAAATTAGAATGTGGTAAATTACCCACAGGAATGTTCCTGCCTTGTAAACCGATGCGAACTAATTTATTTCCAGGATTCCAAGGACAATCACTGTATTCAGTATCGATTGAAAACGGATGTTTGTCTGTTGGTTTTGGATATTGATACTTGAAAAAGTTCATCATTTCCTCTATACGCACTGCATCTTTCGGAACTTGCATGCCATTGTTTAGAAAGCGTCTCACATTGGTATAAGAAGCATTGTCTACATCAATCGAAAAAGTTGAAAGTGGCGATTGTTTCGGACTTTCGAATTCATTTTCCGAAAAGGGTGAATAGTCTTCCAGAATCGATGAATAATCAATACTGTCATAGTCTACCTCCTTGTCATCCAATTTTTCATGAAGTTTTTCGGAGGATAGGTATTCAGGTTCAGTAAGATCTTTAGTGGTAACTAATAATATACCTTTGTTTCCTTTTTTTCCAAAAAATCGAATGGCATCATCATTGTTAACAATCTCAATTTCAGCTATGGATTTAGTGTCTAAATTGGCAATAGTACTACGATTGGTTTTTTTACCATTCAGATACATTAAAGGTTCATCACTGATTGTTAACGCTTCTTTTTGTTTTTTAATCAATAGGTCGATAAAATTGAGTTCTTTATTGTTTAAAGCATTGTGATAGTTTGCCGACTTTGGGACTGCCAATTGCCTTTGTGGGCTTCTTTTAATTCCTGAAGCAACAGTAACTACGACTTCTTTTAACTGCTGAGTGTCATCTTGTAATACCGCATTGATAATGTTTGATGCTCCTACTGTTTTTGTCACATCCTGCATTCCCATAAAACTAAATACTAGTTTTTCCCCTTCTTTAGCTTTGATTGAATAACTACCATCAAAGTAGGTTGATGTGCCACGATTGGTTCCTTTTACCACAACATTAGCTCCTGGGATTGGCCCCGTTGCATCCGATACAATTCCTGTAATGGTTTTTTCTTGAGCGAATACAAACGAACTAATAAGTAATACGTAACTTGCTATAATAGATTTTACTGTTTTCATGGTGTTTCAATTTTTAGGTTGTTGTAAAGCATAGGTAGGGCTGATGAAATAGTAATGATACTTTTCATGCTTATTTTTTAATAGGTTGTTGGGAGGATTTTATTTCTTCAGAACTGCAGGCTTCCCATCTTTGGTTTTCACAACCACAACTCCTTTTGAACCTTTAAGGCCGAATTTTTCGATAGCTTCTTTACCTTCATAAACAACGATTGATTCGATGTTTTGTTTGTTGAGCGGGTAGTAGGGAGAGGTTGGATTAGGACCAAACATTTCTTTCTCACTGTATTCAATCCCATTCACGATGTATAATGGTTCTTCCAGTTCCGTTACTGTTTCGGCTTCACGGATATCTCTTGCGTTGTTAGAAACTTTTCCATCGATTAGGATTAATGGCGGTGCTTTTTTAAGGGTAACTTTTTTGCTTTCTGGCTCCTGTTTTTTTTCAGGGATTTCTTCCGTTCTTATATGTTTTACTCCAATGGCATCATAGACTTCTCCTCGCATCATTGTGGCGTTTTCTCTTTCGGTTTTATCCGATTCATTGGAAACTATTTTTGCCGGTTCTCTTAAGATTAAGGTGTCATTCGTCGACCAATTTGCTGAGTGGGTGCTAGTAGCAACCTGTGTTCTTAATCGGATTTGTTTTTCGATTATTTTTTCCGCTTCTTTTTTTTCCACTATTAAATTTGAGTCTTCAGTAATGACAACCTCGGATTTGGAAGTATTATTTTTAGGCGTTTCCAGTCGTGTTGTATTGTCTTCGAATGCAGGAGCTGTTTTTTCTTTTTTAATCACTTGATAGGCGAAAACCGTTCCGACTACTATTGATGCTGCAACTGCAAATTTTTTCCATCCCGAATTGATATTTTTTTGCTGCTGATATATTTGAGTGTCCAATTTTGCATCCACTCGGGACCAGACTTTTTCCAATCCGGGAAAGTCCGTCGACTCTGAATTATCAGCTGCTTTTTTAAATTGGTCGAATAAATTATTGTCTTGATTTTCCATTACTTACTTCGCTTGTTGATAATACAAATTGTTGATTAAATCTTTCAATTTGGTTTTTGCTGCATTCAATTGTGATTTTGATGTTCCTTCAGAAATATTCAGCATTTCAGCAATTTCTTTATGTCCGTAACCTTCAATTACAAACAAGTTGAATACTGTTTTGCAGCCTTCGGGAATGAAATTGAGTAGCTTTAACAAATCTTCCTCTTCCATTTTACTATCAGCAGCAGTTTGTGGTTGAATTTGCAACTTGGTATCTTCCAGGTACAAATTAAAGTTCACGTTTTTACGCAACTGGTACAAACAATGGTTTACGGTAATTTTTCTTGCCCAAGCTTCAAAGGCACCATTTTCTTTTAATTGATCCATTTTTGTAAAAATGGTATAAAAGGCATCTGCCAAAACTTCTTCAATTTCTTCTTCCTTTTTTAAGTACCGTTTGCAAGTCCGGTACAATTTAGGCGCCAAGATTTCATACACCTGACGCTGGGCGTCCCGATGCATTTTTTTACAGGCTTGTATTAATTTTTCGTCTATCACAATCAATGTCTTTATTACTAAAGAGAACAGTTTTTATCAAAAGGTTGGGAAGCAATCACTTTTTTTACAATTTTATTTTCAATTTGTAGATGGTGGCATTCAAATCTTCGGTATCGTTGTCTTCACAAAGTAGAAACGTTATTTGATCGTCGTGTTTTTCCAATACAGTTAATCCCTCCAGTTTGTGTGTTGGTGACAATTGGATGGTTTTCTCTATATCCATTGTTTCAGGATTCATGATGCCCATGATAGTACCTAAAACTTCACCATCTTCATAGGTTGATAATGTATCTTCAGCTGCTGCTAGGAAATAAATTTTATTTTCAAACAGAATGGCATCGGTAAAACTGGTTTCTACATGTTTGATTTTAGGTAAGGGGATAGGATGGTACTTTGTGTTTTGGTCGGCATCAATTGTGAAAATTCCATTTTGTGCATTGCTACCGTTGCCTCTTTGAAACAAAAGAAGAGAGTCATTGAAGTATAATGCTCCTTCAATGTTCAGATCATCATCAGAAATATTTGCTTGTTCTTTCAGTTTTTTATAGGTTACCGAAAAATCATTTTCCTTTGCTTTATTATTTTTCAAATCAAATGTTAGCATTCTATTTCTTTGGGAAGTTGATCCCGATCCGAAAATATGAAGCTCATTGTCTTTTAATGTGATGGCTTCAAAGTCGGGTTTGCGTTTTTTTTCGATATTGACAGTTGCGTCATGAATTAACGTATGCTTGATAAGCGGTGAAGCATCTAGTCTTTGCTCGAATAAATAGCCTGAGTTGTCGCTGACGATAAATAATGAATTGTTGTGAAATACTATTCCTGATGCGGCACCAATGCCTTGAATAGTCAAAAATGCGAGAAGTTGAATTTTTTCCATAAATTTACAATATAGGCCTAGCCCCGATAGCAGCGGTATCCTTTCTGCTACACAAAGCGAATGCGGTGTGTAGCAAAAAGATATAGCGAAGAGCGGGAAATAGCTCCAAATAAGAACAAATATAATTCAAAATTTATGGCAGTATTCAAATCGGAAGACTTTAAAATAACTAAAGCAATCAAGTTGCAAGATTTTCCAACGGAAATCGAAACGACTTTAAAAGACAAGGAAAAAGAGAAAATGCTGGATGAGGTGCAGCAACCTTTGAGTGAATTGCAAGATGTAATGTATGCACACAATCGGTATGGAGTATTAATTTGCCTTCAGGGAATGGATACTTCAGGAAAGGATAGTCTGATTAGAGAGGTTTTTAAAGAATTTAATCCGCGAGGAGTTGTAGTGCATAGTTTTAAAACTCCGAATTCGACCGAATTGGAGCACGATTATTTATGGCGTCATTATTTGGCTTTACCCGAAAAAGGAAAGTTTGCAGTGTTCAATCGAACCCATTATGAGAATGTTTTGGTCACACGTGTGCATCCGGAATATATTCTAAATGAAAATTTGCCAGGTATTGAAAAAGTAGAAGATATTACACCCGAATTTTGGGAGAACCGATTTGAACAGATCAATAATTTTGAAAAACATATTACGCAAAATGGGACGATAGTGCTAAAGTTCTTTTTTTATATGAGTAAAGAAGAACAACGCAAACGTTTGTTGCGAAGATTAGAAGAAGAAGAACACCATTGGAAATTTTCACCAGGCGATCTGAAAGAAAGAGAGCGTTGGGACGATTATATGAAATACTACGAAGAAGCCATTAATAAAACTTCTAAACCTCATGCGCCGTGGTATGTGATTCCAGCCGATGACAAGGAAATGGCGCGTTATATGGTGGGACGAATAATTTGGGAAGAGATGCAAAAATACACAGATATCAAAGAACCTGCTTTGGATGAAAAAGTAAAGCTCAACTTTGCGGAATACAAAAAACAATTAGAGTAAGATCATGTTAGAAACTATTTTGTCGATACTCAATTTTACGGGTGCTTTGTTTTTTCTGCAAAACGGTAATTTCATCAAAACCATCTATTTCAAAATAGCCTTACTTTTTATACTAGCTTATCCGATAGGTGTTGTTTTTAAAATAACCCATTTTGTGTACGCTAACGAAATACTTATATTAAGTTCTTTGGCGATTTTGTTGTTCTATGTGAAATACTTCACGAACAAACCAATTAAAAACCGATTGGAATATCTTAAATTGGCTTGGGTGGTGTGTGTTTTTGGAATTGGACTTTTGAGAATGCTTCGTCTAATCCATTTGGATTTACACATACTACCACCCGTAATTATGTCTTTTATGATTTTAGATTATTTCAGAAATGAAAAAAGTGTATCATAACTTGTAGCCATAAGCCAAGCGTAAAGCAAATTGTCCCGTATCAAATTTATTGAGGTTTTCGTAACGCAAACTGATGTCAATGTGTTTGGTTGCAATACCGATACCAGGATTCCAGACTGGGGAAATCCCCATGCCTGTTGTGCTGAAAGCCGCTCCGATTTCTCCCAAAACATACACTTGATCGCCAATATGTGATTTGAAACCGACTTTTACCGGAGCGTAGGCCAAATCCGGAATTTCATTGCTAAAAAAGTGTGTGTATCCTGCCGTTCCTAATAGAGAAGTTTTTAAAGTGATGTCGTATTGAAATCTACCATCGACACCAACGGCTCCACCGTAATCATTAAAAGGTATTCCACCGCTGAAACCATATCCCAAACGCATGTCACCTGCTTTTTTTTGGGCAAAAAAGGTTGTTGAACAGAGTAGAAAGACAAATAAAAAGAGATTGTTTTTTAAAGAATTCATGATGATTTATTGTAGATTGGTTGTTAAGTAAACTCGTATTCGCTATTTATTATTGTATTTTTGCCAAAAAAAATGCCATGAAGTGGTCTGTATATACCAAAGAATTCCCCGAAAATATCAAATTGGCCTATCCTGTAATCTTAGGAATGTTGGGACATACATTGGTGAGTATCGTAGACAATGTGATGGTAGGAAAATTGGGTGCAACAGAGTTGGCAGCAGTTTCTTTGGCCAATAGTTTTGTGTTTATTGGAATATCATTGGGCATTGGTTTTTCTACGGCAATAACGCCTTTAATTGCAGAAGCGGATGGTGAAAATAGTTTGGTGAAAGGACGTAGTGTTTTTCATCACGGATTGGTTTTGTGTACTATTCTGGGATTGACACTTTTTGGGCTGATTTATCTGGCTAAACCTTTAATTGTTTTGATGGGACAACGGGAGGAAGTAGTGGAATTGGCGAAACCCTTCTTGGATTTGGTTGCTTTTTCATTGATTCCATTAGTGATTTTTCAAGGTTACAAGCAGTTTGCTGATGGAAAGAGTGAAACAAAGTACGGAATGTGGGCCAATTTACTCTGTAATGTGGTACACCTGTTTTTAAATATAGTTTTGATTTATGGTGTTTGGATTTTTCCTAAGTTAGGGATGTTAGGAGCCGCTTATGGTACTGTAATTTCTCGAATTGTGATGGTAATCTACATGCATTTTGCTTTGAAGTCGAAAAAGAAATTTCAACCGTATTTTGAAGGTTTTAGTTTTAAAGCCATAGGAAAAACAATGACAAATCGAATTGTAAGTTTGGGATTGCCTTCTGCAATGCAAATGTTTTTTGAAGTTGCTTTGTTTACCGGAGCAATATGGCTGTGTGGAAGAATAGGAACTACAAGTCAGGCAGCCAATCAGATTGCGTTGACTTTGGCAACATTCACTTTTATGTTCGTTTCGGGATTGAGTGTAGCGGGAATGGTTCGAGTGGGAAATCAGAAAGGAATTAAGGATTTTAGAAAGTTACAAATCGTAGCACGTTCGATTTTCCTTTTGGCGATTATCGTTCAAGGAACTTTCGCACTATTGTTTGTACTGTTTCATACGGTTTTACCTGAATTTTTTGTGAATTCAGACAATCTAAAAACCATGAGTGATAGTGCAGAAGTGATTTCAATAGCATCGGGACTGATTTTAATTGCGGCTGTTTTTCAATTGTCTGATGGGATTCAGGTAGTGGTTTTAGGAGCACTTCGTGGATTGCAAGACGTAAAAGTACCAATGTATATTACTTTTGTTGCCTATTGGGTAATTGGGTTTCCAATCTCAATCTATTTAGGGCTGTTCACCGAATTAAAAGCTATTGGTGTATGGATCGGTTTATTATCAGGATTAACTGCCGCCGCCTTGTTTTTGTATCTTCGCTTTAATAATCTAACAAAAAAATTGATAACTCATCATTAATAATTGTACTATGGAATTACCAAAATTTGTATTGGCCGATAACTCTGACTTTCCAGATGATATTTTCATCATTCATTTAGAATATCCAAGATTTTTAATCAACCTAAAGGATGACTCTGTTGAATTTCTTGAGGAATTGGACGAAGAAGACGAACAGGAATTGGAATCGGAAATGGAACATTTGATTACTATCGCCGGCGAATTCTACGATCGCGAAATGGAACGTTATGAAGAATAATCACTAACAAGTGAAAATTTTGTTCTTTATAGCATAAATGACCAGTCCAATTCTGTTTTTGACATTGAGTTTTACAAATAAGTTGTCTCGATAGCCATCGATAGTTTTTGGACTGAGATTCATTTTATTAGCAATTTCCTTATACGTCATTTCTGTACACAGTAATTTCAGAAATTCTATTTCGGTATCTTTCAATATTTCTTGATTATTGCCTTTACCTGTTACCGAATTTAACAAAACATCCATTACTACGCTCGAATGGTAAAAACCAGTTTCGATAGTTTTTAAAAGGGCCAATTCCAATGTTTTTTTATCGACATCTTTCAGTAAATAGCCTTTGGCGCCGGCTCGAATCATTTTTAGTATAGTACTTTCATCTTCTTCAACGGTTAACGCCAATACAGAAACATCCGGATGGTTTTCGCTTAGCCATGCAGTAGTTTCAATACCGTTCATGATAGGCATATTCACATCCATGAGTATGATTTTCGGAAGCGGTTTGGTTTTTAATTTTTCAATTAAATCAGCGCCATTCTTGCATTGAAAAGCAACTTCAAACTGCTGAAAGTTTTCGACTACTCCTGCTATGGCTTCGGATAGTAGTGTGTGATCTTCGATGATGGCAACGGTATATTTTTCCATGTTTATTTTTGGTGGTAAATGATGGTTAAGCTGGTTCCTGTATTTAATTCAGATTTGATGTGTACTTCGGCATCGATCAGATGTCCTCTTTTTTTCATGTTGGTTAAACCAATGCCTCCAATATTGGGTATTGACAAGTCGAATCCTTTGCCGTTGTCTTTTGCAATAATGGTTAGTTTGTTATTGACTTCTTCAAAATTAATCCATACATCTAGTTTAGAAGCTTTGGAATGTTTAATGGTGTTGGAAAAGAACTCTTGTAAAATTCTGAAAATAATAATTTCAGATTTCGGATTTATAGTGAAGGAATTGCCTTCACTGATTAAAGACGATTCAATATAGTTCAATCGGTTGAAACGATTGATCTCAAGTTTCAAAGCTTCCTCCAAACTTATTTTACTAACATAGTCCGGATTGGTTACTTTAGACAATGCTCTCACTTCATTTAAGATATTGGTTAAATTGTCGTTGATTTCCTTGGTATCCTGATCGTTAATTTTTTGAAGTTGAATTTTAGCTAACGTTAGCAATTGGCCAATATTGTCGTGTAATTCCCAACTGATATTACGCAATGTTTGCTCTTTGATTTCAATTTGCGATTCGATGATTTCTTTTTCAAAATGTTTTTGCGCTTCTACTTGCTTAATTATCAATTTGTTTTTTTTCTTTTGAAAAATAATAATCAGAAGAATAATTACAAATGATAGTCCCGTAAGTCCTAGTATGGCAAAAATTACTCCTTCAATTCCGGTTTGCTCCATATAAAACCAAGGATAAGAATTAAATAATACACTAAAAGTAAGAAATAATTGATCATAAAGATGTACGGAATCGAACTGGAATTGGAATAGTACTTTCTGACAATATAAAAGGGCACGTTTGGAACGAAATAAACCAAGTGAGCGAAACTGATCCAAAAAATCAAAGATTCGGTTACATACAATACTTTATCTGACTTTAGAACTTCAAATAGATAAAATAGAACAGAGGTGGCAATAAATGTTGCACCAATAATGAAAGTGTTTACAAAGTAATTTTCGAAGAAATCTTCGACAAAAAAATTAATTACAACAGTAAGACAATAAGTAGCAATGAAGACTACAATTACCTTTTTATAGACTATACTTTCTACAAAGGATTTGTAGATGAAAAGGATAGTACTAAATCGTAAAATCTGATAGAAATTATAAATGCAATAGTTGTTGTCTGCATGAGTGATATCTTGGTAAAAATAACCGATTAAGTCATTCAAACAGGTATACCATAGTAAGAACAAGAAATACTTTAGTACAGAGTGTTTGTATTTATTATAATATACAGTACCAACGATAGCTGTTATAAACTGTAAAAACATCATGAAATACCTGATGTCTTCTGTTGTAATATTTTTTAATTGCATATAAGGTTTTAGTTGCTTTTTGGAGGAGGATACATGGCCAACTCGTTTAGTAAAATGCTGGTTTGGCTTTCTTCAACGAACGATTGGCGCGTTGGAGTCGTGTCTCTGTTTATTTCCCTTTCATTCCTGCCTAATAATCTCGAGATTACTTTAAAATTTCCTACATATGGATTAGTTCCTGTTCTTTCAATTGCAAAGGGTACATTTTCCAAGATTGGATATCTTTTGGTAGTTGCCGTTGGTGCAATTGTTGTAGTTGGTGCAAAGAAAAGCGTTTCTCTCCCCGGGATTAATCGCTCTCTTTCTTCAGCAGTGTAATTCCCTTCTACAGGATATTGTGAAAAATAGATTCGAACTCCAGAAACTTTCTGATTGTTTAATTTCGATACCTTATCCAATAATGCAATATAGTTTTTCAGTGAATCCAAATTAATCCAAGCAAATTCAGTGGCTTGATATGTGCCTTGTTCTCTGTTTCTTTCGATAATTCTTTGAATGTCGTTTTGATACGACTCTTTCATTATGATTCCTTTTTGGACCGGGATGATGTTGTGTGGTGTTTTGACTTCAGTTTCTCTTTGCGATTCGCATGAGGTTAGCATTTGCAATAACAAGGTTCCTGCAAGTGTAAAAAATCGAATTGTTTTCATAGTTTGTTTATATTAATTTACCTACAAAAGTAAAATATTTGTCCTATAATTCGAAAGGGAAAAACACCCAGTTTTTTTGAGGATTTTGCTTTGGGAAAACGATGATTAATATTTTTTGATTAAATTTTAATACCAATTGGTATTTTTTATATATTTGCATCATAATGAGTTAGTTAAAATGTCAAAAGCAGATCGCACCAAGCAATATATTATAGAAAAAACAGCTTGTATATTCAATACCAAAGGATATGCAGGTACTTCTATTAATGATTTGATAGCTGCTACAGGGTTAACTAAAGGCAGTATTTATGGCAATTTCGAAAATAAAGATCAGGTAGCTTTAGCCGCTTTTGATTATAACTTTGAAAGATTGGTAGCCTACATCAGGGGTAAAATGGATACGAAACATTCGGCGATTGAAAAGTTGTTGGTTTATCCTGAAACATACCGTAACTATTTGAAAAACCCTATCTTGAGTTCGGGTTGTCCCGTAACCAATACTTCTACGGAAGCTGATGATACCCATCCTTTGTTGAGAGCAAAAGCGGAAAGTGCCTATAATTTTTGGAGAAGTACTCTGGAAAACCATTTGAATAATGGAATAAATAATGGTGAAATTAAATCCGATACAGATATCAATGAATTTATTTCAGTGTTCATCTCTATCATGCAAGGTGGTATTTTACAAGCAAAAGTGACCAGAAAAATGACTTCATTAAATTCATCAATGGATTATTTGGAGCGTTACATACTTTCTTTGAAAAAGTAAAAAAAATTTAAGAAATAATATACCATTTGGTATTTTTTATGAACTATTATGAAAAATTTTAATAAAATAATAGAAAGTAAGGTTAGAGTGCGATTCCCGGATTGTGATCCGTTCAATCATCTAAATAACTCAAGATATATCGATTATATCATTAATGCAAGAGAAGACCAATTGTTGGAAGCCTATGATTTTGACTTGTACCAATTGGCAAAAGAAAAAGGGATCAGTTGGGTGGTAGCACAAAATCAAATTGCCTACTTACTTCCAGCCATGTTAATGGAAACAGTTACCATTGAGTCGAAACTGTTGAGTTTTGATGATAAAAGTTTGGTCGTTGAAGCCTTAATGTGGGATGAGCAAAAAACGTCTCTGAAAGCCATTTTGTGGACTAAACTAGTGCATTATGATCTTAAAATTAACCGAAGTACAATTCATTCTGATGAGTTGAAAAGTTTTTTCAATGAAATTGTAAATCCTTTAACCGAAATGGTTCCTTTTGAAAAGAGAGTAGAGGATTTAAAATTAACCAGCAGAATAACCTCGAATAAAAATTAATAAAATAAATGTAATGAGTAAAATGAGAAAAATTTATGCTATTCTGAGTGTAGTTTTAGGTGTTACAACCGCAAATGCACAAGACATTAAAACGGTAGGTGGTTTTAGTCACCCCGAAAGTGTAGTTTCTGACGGAACTTTTTTATATGTTGCTGATATTGGTAGCGCTATGAAACCTGGCGAAAAAGATGGCGATGGAAAAATCTTAAAAGTAGATAAAGACGGTAAAATTATTGACGCTGCCTACATCAAAGAAACGTTAAGTGCACCGAAAGGATTAGCGCTTGAGGGTGGAATTCTTTTCGTGAATGACATTGATAAACTTTTGGCTTTTGATTTGAAAACAGCTAAAAAATTATATGAAATCGATTTTAGCAGTGTGACTTCTTTTTTAAATGATATCACTGTTTTTGATAAGAATACTTTGTATGTTTCTGCAACCGATAAAAACAAAATCTTTAAAGTAAACTTAACAGATAAGACTTTCTCAGAGCTTGCTGTTGATAAAGTTATTGTTGGAATGAACGGTTTGTTTTATGACAAAGTGCAATCCCGTTTGTATGTTAATGGTTTCGGAAGTGGTATCGGGTATGTGAATTTGAAAGACAATAAATTTACTACAATTACTCCGCTAGAAGGATATTATGATGGTGTTTATGCTTATGAAGATGTTCTTTACTTTACAAACTGGGTGGCTTTTGAGAAAAAAGGTATTGTGGTTGCAATTGAAGTATTGAATAACAATAAAGTAACGGTACTAAGATTGCCTGAGCCAATCAGTGGTCCGGCTGATTTTACAGTATTCAGAGATCATTTGGTAGTTCCTGGAATGTTAGATGGTACATTGAATTTTATTTCAATCAAGAAAGAATTACTATATATCCACTAAAAGAATTAGGGGAGTTGTGACACTATTTGAAATAGTTTTGCAACAACAATTGAGCAGCTGCAAAGGGCGATATTTCGCTATTTTGCACTGCTTTTTTGTTTTCTTCCAATAGCTGAATGATTTCGGGATTGTTGTAGAAATTATTTTTCAACTGATCGTTGATAGTTTCTAATAACCAGTATTGATTTTGCTCTTTTCTCTTTTGCTCAAAATAATGATTCTCCGTGGTTAAATCGAAATAAGAAGTAATGGTGTTCCATACATCATCAATGCCTTCTTTTTGAATAGCGCTACAGGTTATTACTTTCGGTGACCAGCCTGAACTTTTCATTGGAAACAAATGCAATGCTCTATTGAATTCGGTTTTAGCTAATCTAGCACGATTAACATTGTCGCCATCCGCTTTGTTAATGACAATCAAATCGGCCATTTCCATTATACCGCGCTTAATGCCTTGTAATTCGTCACCGGCACCTGCTAAATTCAACAGTAAAAAGAAATCAACCATACTGTGCACTGCCGTTTCGCTTTGACCAACTCCAACAGTTTCGATCAAAATAGTATCAAATCCACAGGCCTCGCACAACATAATGCTCTCTCTGGTTTTTCGAGCAACTCCTCCTAAACTTTCTCCAGAGGCACTCGGTCGGATATAAGCATTTTCGTCTTTAACCAATTCTTCCATTCGCGTTTTATCTCCCAAAATACTCCCATGCGAAATGGAACTACTCGGATCTACTGCCAAAACAGCGACTTTTTTACCCAATGAGGTCAAATACTTTCCAAAAGCCTCGATAAATGTACTTTTTCCAACGCCGGGAACACCTGTGATGCCTATTCGTACTGATCGGTTGGCATAAGGCAAACAGCCTTGAATTACTGCATTTGCCTTTTCTAAATGGGTGGAACTGGTGCTTTCTACTAAAGTAATGGCCCGACTTAAAGCGGTTTTATTGCCTTTAAGGATTTCGGAAATCAACTCTTCAGCCGAAGGTTGAGCTCGCCTGAATTGTTGAATTTGCTTGACAGAATTAGCACTAATGATCTCTGGCGGTTCTATTCCGTCGTTTTCTGTCAATGCCGATTTCTTAGGTGAAGTATTCAAAATAAAAGCTTTCGGTAAAAATAGTAAATACATTGCAAATAGATTGAAAATAGTAGTAATTTTGATTTGTAATACCTTCTTATGGATAACATTCTTCTGGTTTTTGTTTGCATGATTCTTGGCTTTCTTCTCAAACGAACGAAGGCTTTTCCCGATGCTAGTCACAAAACGCTCAATCAGTTTGTAATCTATATCTCGCTTCCGGCGATTGCATTGTATTACATCCCAAAACTGGAAATTAGCTCTAAATTACTCTTCCCTCTCGGAATTGCATGGGTGGGATTTGCCTTGTCCTTTGTTTTTTTTAGTGCTTTTGCGAAATTATTCAACTGGTCTAAAAAACTAACGGGATGCCTCATTATTACAGCTGGATTAGGAAATACGTCTTTTGTCGGATTTCCTTTAGTCGAAGCAGTCTATGGCAAAGAAGGATTGGAAACAGCGGTTATCGTCGATCAACCGGGATCATTCGTTGTGGTGTCTACATTGGCAATTTTGGTGGCTACACTGTTCTCCAGAGGTACTACAAATTCTAGTGAAATTATCAAAAAGATACTTTTCTTTCCGCCTTTCATCGCTTTTTCAATGGCTTTAGTACTTAATATAATTCAACTCGATTTTCCTGCCATCTTGCAATCTGTTTTTCAGCGCTTAGGAAGCACAGTAACACCTATTGCTCTCGTATCGGTGGGGATGCAATTGGAATTCGATAGCAAAAGCAAACATTGGAAGTTCCTCTCACTGGGTTTGCTGTTTAAATTGTTTCTCACTCCGGCCTTCTTTTATCTTTTATACGTTCTGCTACTCAACGGAAAAGGGTTGGAAGTGCAAGTGTCTATTTTTGAAGCGGCTATGGCACCCATGATTACCGGTACCATTGTAGCAACTACTTACGGACTCAAACCGAAACTGAGCTCCATGATGATCGGTTTCGGAATCCCGCTATCGTTTCTAACGCTCCTTTTCTGGTATTCTATTTTGAAGTGGGTTTAAGTGGAGCTTTTCCTGCTGTACACTATATCTTTTTTTGCCATTTGTTAAAGCAAAAAAAGGATGCCGTTTCCATCAGGGCTATGGCCTGGTAAATTTTAGCCAAAAGCCTTGCAATCCGGAGCTTAAGTTTATAAATTTGTTTAGAAATCAATCACTGAAATTACAATGACAATTACTCCCGAAATAATTCATAAACTACAAAATATCGTAGGTGAAGCTTATGTATTCACCGATGAAGAAACCCGCAACCATTACGGCCATGATGAAACTGAAGATTACGTTTTTCCTCCGAATGTGGTGGTAAAACCGGGCAGTGCTCAAGAAGTGGCTGCTATTATGAAGTTGGCCAACGAACATTACACGGCTGTTGTTCCCATTGGCGGAAGAACGGGTTTGAGTGGTGGCGCTTTGTGTATTTTGAAGGGTATCGGTTTGTCAACGGAAAGACTGAATACAATCATCGAAATCGACGAGAAAAACGGTCAAGTAATCACTGAACCGGGTGTAATCACTCAAGTACTTCGCGATGCAGTGGCCGAAAAAGGATTATTCTATCCTGTCGATCCTAGTAGTATGGGAAGTTGTTTTATCGGTGGTAATATCGCCGAAAATGCCGGTGGAGCTCGTGCCGTGAAATACGGTGTAACCAAAGATTATGTGTTGAATCTGGAAGTGGTTTTGCCTAACGGGGAAATCATCTGGACGGGCGCCAATACACTCAAAAACTCTACCGGATACAATTTGACACAATTAATGGTGGGTAGCGAAGGAACTTTGGGAGTCGTAACGAAAGCAGTCTTGAAATTATGGCCTAAAAATGCACATAATGTTCTAATGTTGGTGCCGTTTTATAAGGCAGAACAAGCTTGCGAAGCGGTTTCAGCGATTTTCAGAGCGGGAATTGTTCCAAGTGCTTTAGAGTTTATGGAACGCGATGCTATTGATTGGGCAGTACAACACATCGAAGGTATGAGTGTCGAGATTAAACCGGAGCACCAAGCACATCTTTTAATCGAAGTCGATGGTAATTACCCAGATATCTTAATGCTGGAAGCGGAAAAGATTATGACGGTAGTGGAACAATTCGAAATCGATGAGGTATTGTTTGCCGACACCGAAGATCAGAAAAATGCGCTATGGAAAATGCGCCGCGGTATTGCAGAAGCTGTAAAATCAAACTCAATATATAAAGAAGAAGATACTGTTGTTCCTCGTTACGAATTGCCTACTTTGTTGAAAGGGATCAAAACTATCGGAAATAAATACGGTTTCCAATCGGTTTGCTACGGTCATGCCGGTGACGGAAACTTACACGTGAACATCATCAAAGGCAATATGTCGGATGAAAACTGGAAAACGGAAGTGCCTAAAGGTATTCGTGAAATTTTTGACTTGACGGTTGCTTTGAAAGGAACACTTTCCGGTGAACACGGTATCGGCTACGTTCAGAAAAACTTTATGGATATCGCCTTCTCAAAAAGTCATCTGGAAATCATGGAGCAAATCAAATACATTTTCGACCCGAATAACATCATGAATCCAGGCAAAATCCTTCCGGACAGAAACTAATTCGTAAAGACAATCAATCGGTTATCAATCAACACATCCGAAAATCCAAAGGTTTTGGCAATCCATTCCATGGTTTCTTTCTGGTATAGGAATACATGCGTATGATCGTTTTTGTAATACCAGGAAGCAAAATCCAAAACTGGTGTGTACAAATGGGTCATGATGTATAATTTGCCTCCCGAAAGCAATAACTTTCGAAGCATTTCAAACTCTTTTGCCGGATGATGGAAATGTTCCACTACTTCGCAACATGCGATATAATCGTATTGTTTTTTTAGTAGTTCGGGATAATCGTGAAAATAAGGATCGTATTGGACAATCTGATAATTATTATCGGTTAAAACCTTGGCAATAGCCGATCCAGTTCCAGCTCCAAAATCCAATCCGGAATGCTGTGGCGTAAAATCATTTAAAATACTCCGGGTAATTGGGGAAACGAAGTTTTGATAGCCAATGTCTTCCACATCATTGTTATGAAAACGATAATGCTTCTCCTCACTTTCAAAATCCATGTACTGACTCGGATTTAAGAAAATCGCCTTGCAATTGGTGCATTCATAGTACATTCTCGTTTTGAATTTACAAAACGATGTACTGGCGTGATGACATAGTGGACAGGGTAAACTCATTTTAATCTGCAATAAATTGTAAAATCCAATCTAACATTTCTTTCTTTTGTTCCTTTGAACCATTGTCACACATCACATTGTGAATGGTATTGGCTAAAGGTATGATTTTAATTCCGAATGTTTTCTGTTCTTCAATTGTTGGAAGCACACCTTCATCAGCCGGTTGGTCACTGGAACGTAAAGAATAGATTTTGGGTTGTTGTACTCTCGGAAAAGCAACTCTTCTCTGATCAAGGGTAATTAATTTATCAACTAATTCAGGATGTTGTACGGCAAAAGTCACCGAAATATCACCACCCATGGAATGACCAATCAGAATGTTTTTATTGAAATTAACTTCCGGGTAACGCTTTTTAAAATCATTGATTACATAAAGGATATTGTCTGAACCTCTTTCCCAAAATGGTTTTCTGACTACCTTGATTTCTCCTGTTGTAGGCATTAATTCGTCTGTGGGTAATTCGTGTTGAATACTGACCACAAAATAGCCTTTCAAAGCCAACGCTTTACCAATAAATGAATAGCCTTTGTTTGCTCCCAATTGGTTCTGACTGTAACCGTGACTGATAATTACCAAAGGGGCGTTTTTAATCTGTTTTGGTAAATATAGCGTTACCGGAATTTCTCTGTTTCTTTTTTTGTCAAATAATGTAATATCTTTCTCTTTGATTGGTTTTTCTCGAAGAGAAAGGGTAGTTCCTGAAAAATTCAAAATAAAGACAAGGAGTAATAGGACTGTGTTTTTCATATCCAAAGATAAAAAATCCCCAATGACATTGCTGTAATTAAGGATTGTTATTTTAACGGATTGATTGTTCGATCTGGGAAAAGGTAATAGACGTACTCTAAATAAGGTGTGTTTTTTTTAGTAGTTCGAATTATGGATTTTTCGGGTAATGAAAGACGCCAATACCAAACCCATCATCAATCCGGCAATTCCTGTAGCAATTAAATGCCCGTACTGCCTGAATGGAAGACCAAAGGCCAAACGAAGTGTAATAATCAATACCGCTACAATCGAAACAATACCCCAATAAGTAGAGTTGTTGCCTTTCTTTGCATTTGGTTGTAGGGGAAGTTGTAAAAAGGCATACAGGATAACAATGGCTCCAATCAATGTACTGCCATGTTGTAAAATTTTAAATAGTAATAGGTCTTTGCCTAACAAAGAGATGGATTGAGTTAGTTGTGGGATAGTCGTTGCGAAATAACCATGCTCATGGGTAAAACCATCCCAAAGTATATGGGAAGCGGCTCCAATGAGTAATGAAGTACATACGATTAGCCATTTCCGCTTGAAATAGTTGGCCCAATCAAAACCTATGTATACAGTGAGTCGGCATTGAATACTTTTTGGCAAATGGACAAACAAAGTGTCACGTACCAGTAAATGGAACACAAAGGCGATAACAATGCCCAAAGGCAAATCAAACCATAATAATCCGTCAAGACTGTGGCTGTAAAGACTCTGGATTTTCATGCGTAAGAAATACTCAAAATCGGGAGTCATACTGCCAATAATCAAACCGGTCATCGAAAACCAACGCTTCGGAAAATAGGCTAGTGGTAACACTAAAGCGGGATGGGAAAAGGTAAAAGGCATGGTTGTACTTATTTCGTTGCGATGGCTTTGTTATTTCTGCTCCATTCACTCCAAGAACCCACATAGAGTTTTGGGATTTTCATTCCGGCTTGTGCTATCGCTAAAAGGGAATGACAAGCTGTTACTCCGGATCCACAATGGAAGATGATGTTTTCAGATGGGGTAGTGCCAAAGGCCTTCTGGTAGTTCTCTTTCAGTACTTCCGAAGGTAAAAACAATCCATTAGCATCCAAATTTTCAGTAAAAGGTATATTTATGGCTCCCGGAATATGCCCGGCTACTGTGTCTATAGGTTCCGTTTCACCACGGTATCTTGCCGCATCCCGAACATCAACTACGAGATGTGTTGTGTCATGAGCAGCGCGTTCTACTTCGTCCATTGTAGCTCGAGGCAATTGCCAATCGCTTATTGGATAAAGTGCCGAAGGGGTAACGGCAGGAAGTAAAGCATTGATAGGAAAATGGACTTTTTCTGCGGCTTGAAATCCACCATCTAAGACTTGTACTTTCTCATGGCCAACGGCTTTCAGCATCCACCAGAAACGCGCAGCTGCATTGGAACCGTTTTTATCATCGTATACCACAACATGACTCTTTGGTGTAATACCCAACTCTGATAAGGTTTTGGCAAATGCAGTAACTGACGGTAACGGATGTCTTCCACCCTCAGCAACATTGTCTTTAATGTCGGCCAACTGGCTATTCAAATCTACAAATAAAGCACCATCCAAATGTTTTGCGTCATAATTGGATCGGGCCTCTTTTCCGTTGCTGACATCAATAAGAACCAATTCATCTAATGGATAAAGTTGCAATAATTCGCTGGCGCTGATAATAGGTGTCATGCTTTCTGTGTATCATTTGTTGTTAAATCAAATGTACAAAAAGAGGACTTCTTTTGGAAACGGTGTACTTTATTTGCTTGGGGAGTGGTTTTATTTTTACCTCGCATGGGTTTTTCTTTTGGGCAACTGGTTTTTTTCTTGCCTGGCATGGCTTTTTTTGCGTTACGAGTGGTTTTGTTTTTACCTCGCATGGGTTTTCCTTTTGGGCGACTGGTTTTTTTCTTACCTCGCATGGTTTTTTTTGCGTTGCGAATGGTTTTGTTTTTACCTCGCATGTGTTTTCCTTTTGGGCGACTGGTTTTCTTTTCAATGCGAGTGGTTTTGTCGATTTGATAGCCTATTGTAATGGATAATGAAGTGGTAGTAGTGATCTATTTTTTAATAGATCCAAGTGTTTTCAGTCTTTTTGACTTTCCATTGCTCTTGGTCTTTTTGTAAGTAAACAACATAGCCCAAACCACAGTTAGAGCCACAGAAGTAATACACTGTCACAACCCCATTTTCTCTTTTGGGATCAAAATAGATCTTTGATATCTTGAGATTTCCAATGAACTTCGGATATTTTCTACTCCAGTTTTCAAATTCATCATCTGGGCGTAGTTCAGAAAGATACTTGAATTGGAATTTTTGACTATTATAATCAGCTAATGGTATACGATATTTCTTCGTATCTATAATTTTAAAAGAAGAAGGAATGAATTCTTTGTCATCCGAATCGATGGGTTGTACCGAATCGCTAATGGCTACTACCAATCCTAGTGTGTCTTTTTGTATAGCAATGAAGTGTTTCTCGCATTCGGGATGATCCCAGCCGATAGGGTTTCCTTTTTCAAAGATAGGTTTGCCTTCTTTACAATTGAAAGTGTAAACACGTTTGTCTTTGTACGTTTGATGGACAATGTCAACAAAAACTTGATCTAAAACGTTTTGCTCAAATTGCAAATCAGTCTCTTTCTTCTCACAGCTTTGGAAAAGAAATAGTAAGACAAGAAAAAAATAGCTGTGTTGCATTGAAAAGGAGTTGATAGCTACGATTCAGCTTGTTCTTTCAATTCCTCCAATTCTTCTGGTGTCAATTCCGATTTCGATATCTCAACACTCGACATGTACTTGAAGTTGATATTAATAATGTCACTGTTGGGTATCACAAAGTATTTTGAAGGGATCTTATAAAAGCTCTTGTTGGTGTCTTTGTCGTCTTCCAAATAGCGTCTCTCTGGGAAAATCAAATGAATCGCTTCCAAATCACCTTTGTTGTCAATATAGTAATTGAAAAATTCACCGGAATACAACACACTCTTGCCATTGACTTTGCACAATACATTGATGTATTTTTCGGTAATCTCTTTGAAATCATCCGGTACATCGGGAAAGTCTAAACATTCCCCCGAAAAGATATAATGCCACTTGTTGGAAAAACGTAAAAACCGAAATCTTCGATCGAATTTAAAATACCGAACCGCTTTTCTTGCCAAATACCCCAATAGTATTGATAATAAAAAAACTATAATGTTGTAAAAAAAGATAGGGTAGAAGTACGATCGCAATTGAATAAAGCTGTCTTCTGCTTTATTGGCTGAGGTTACACCTAATAATAAATTGCCTAATTGTTTGAAGTCGATCGCATAGGTAGAAAGCAATTCGACACAAAATATAGCAACCGTATGAAACAATAACGACGGTATAATCGACCAGGTTAAATCGTTGATTAAATTTCGGTTGGGATCTCTAACGCTTAATTTGGAGGAATTATAGGAGATTCTAAATAAAAATCCGGGCGCTAATAATATGAATAGGAGTATCGAGGTAAATGCGATGTTCATATTTTATCCAAGTTCTCTAACTCTAAAATACTTTTCACCAACTTTTACGACTCTGCTTTTTCCGTCAGTAGTGTCCAGATTGCTTACAATGTGAACCAACGCACTTCTGACTTCCGCTGTTTTAGGATGTTCTTCTTTTTTATTTCTTCTGAATATGTCGAAAAAACTACTCATAATCAAACTTTTGATGCACCAAATGTACTAATTTTATTTCAAAATAAACTTTGGTTTTTACTTTTCCAAAGTTAATTTTTTGGTAATTAACAGCATCGGAAAATGAACCGATTGTATGAAATTCATTGCAATAAAAAATCCCCAATTATATGATAATCGGGGATTTTGTTTATAAGGATTTGACTCTTTTTATTCGTGAACTAGAACCCATTCGCCAGAAGCCAATAAGCTTTCCGCTTTTTTGAATTTCATTGTTTCCGTTTTACCACTCAATACATGTTTGATGGTAACATTATCATTACGATTGATTTTCGGTTGGTCGCGAACTATCGTTTCTGTAACGTGGTGGTGTTGTTGTTGGGTTTGACCCGCTTCACGTGCACGTTCTGCTTGCTCTTCCATGTTCAATACTTCGTCTTTGATTTCGTTGTATTGCTCACGACGAACTTCTTCGTGTGCTTCCTGGATTGAGTTTTGTTGTGGTAAATCCCCTTTGAATAAGAAAGAGATTACTTCTTTATTGATACCATCCAACATGTTTTTGAACAAGTTAAACGCTTCAAATTTGTAAATCAATAATGGATCTTTTTGCTCGTGAACTGCCAATTGAACCGATTGTTTCAATTCGTCCATTTTGCGTAAGTGTTTCTTCCAAGCTTCATCCACAATAGCCAAAGTGATGTTCTTTTCGAAATCAGCCACCAATTGAGCACCTTGTGTTTCGTATGCTTTCTTAAGATCAGTAACTACATTCAATGTTTTGATACCGTCAGTGAAAGGAACAATGATTCTTTCGAATTGATTTCCTGGATTTTCATAAACGTTTCTGATAATCGGGAAAGCTTCTCTTGCATCTCTTTCATTCTTCGCTTGGTAGTATTCCATCGCTGCTTTGTACGCTTTTCCTGCTACTTCGATTTCAGACAATTTGTTGAATTCTACTTCAGAAACAGGAGAAGTGATCGATAAATAACGAATCAATTCAAACTCGAAATTCTTGAAATCCTTGCTCAACTTGTTTTTCTCTGCAATGTTTTCACAAACATCATAAATCATGTTGGCAATATCCAGTTTCAAACGCTCTCCGTTCAAAGCATGACGACGACGTTTGTATACTACTTCACGTTGTGAGTTCATCACATCATCGTATTCCAATAAACGTTTACGAACACCAAAGTTGTTTTCTTCTACTTTTTTCTGCGCTCTTTCGATAGATTTTGTCATCATCGAATGTTGAATTACTTCACCTTCTTTCAAGCCCATTCTGTCCATGATTTTTGCCACACGGTCAGAACCGAACAAACGCATTAGGTTATCTTCTAAAGACACATAAAATTGTGAACTTCCAGGATCTCCTTGACGACCTGCACGACCACGTAACTGACGGTCTACACGACGTGAATCGTGACGTTCTGTACCAATAATCGCTAAACCACCTGCCGCTTTTACTTCGTCAGTCAATTTAATATCGGTACCACGACCTGCCATGTTCGTAGCAATGGTTACTACGCCTGGTTTTCCTGCTTCGGCAACAATTTGCGCTTCTTGTTTGTGCATTTTAGCATTCAATACATTGTGCTGAATACCACGCATTTTCAACATACGGCTTAATACTTCCGAAATTTCTACCGAAGTTGTTCCAATCAATACCGGGCGACCTTCAGCAACTAATTGTTGTACATCTTCCGCTACTGCGTTGAATTTCTCACGCACCGAACGGTAGATCAAATCTTCTTTGTCTTTACGTGAAATACCTCTGTTGGTAGGGATTTCAACAACGTCTA
Source organism: Flavobacterium sp. GCM10023249 (assembly GCF_042653365.1). NCBI lineage: Bacteria > Pseudomonadati > Bacteroidota > Flavobacteriia > Flavobacteriales > Flavobacteriaceae > Flavobacterium > Flavobacterium sp. GCM10023249. The sequence continues at coordinate 480,782 of NZ_JBHSHZ010000009.1, read as the reverse complement.
ATTTATAGATTTCAAAGAACTCACCCGCTTCAGTTACTGCAGTACCTGTCATACCTCCTAATTTACTATACATACGGAAATAGTTCTGTAAAGTAATAGTCGCATACGTTTGTGTGGCATCTTTGATTTTTACATTTTCTTTGGCTTCGATTGCTTGGTGTAATCCGTCAGAGTAACGACGACCATCCATGATACGTCCTGTTTGCTCATCAACAATTAAAACCTCATTTTCCATAATAACGTATTCAGTATCTTTTTCAAATAAGGTATACGCTTTTAATAATTGGGTTAAGGTGTGGATACGCTCGCTTTTTACAGAGAAATCAGCAAATAAAGCTTCTTTTTGTTCTGCTTCTTCTTCTTTTGAAAGCTCCATTTTTTCGATACGAGCGATTTCAGTTCCGATATCCGGAAGTACGAAGAATTTATCATCGGTGTTCTTAGAAAGTTCTTTGATACCACCTTCAGTCAACTCCACTTGGTTGTTTTTCTCTTCGATAACAAAGTACAATGCCTCATCAACTTGCGGCATTTTACGGTTGTTATCCGACATGTATTCGTTTTCTGTTTTTTGAAGAATTTGTTTTACACCTTCTTCAGAAAGGAATTTAATTAAGGCTTTGTTTTTAGGTAAAGCACGGTGTGCTCTCAATAATTGGAAACCACCTTCTTTTGTGTTGCCTTCTTTGATCAAACGTTTTGCTTCTGCTAAGAATCCATTAGCCAATTGACGTTGAATGGCTACTAAGTCTTCAATTTTTGGTTTCAATTCGTTGAATTCGTGGCGGTCACCATCAGTAACTTGTCCTGAAATAATCAACGGTGTACGGGCATCATCAATCAATACTGAATCGACCTCATCGACAATTGCAAAGTTATGTTTGCGTTGCACTAATTCACTAGGCGAATGTGCCATGTTATCACGCAAATAGTCAAAACCAAATTCGTTATTTGTTCCGTAAGTAATATCCGCTTCATACGCTTTACGACGCGCATCTGTATTCGGTTGGTGATTGTCGATACAATCAATGGTTAAGCCATGGAATTCGAATAAAGGAGCTTTCCATGTACTATCACGTTTTGCAAGGTAGTCATTCACGGTTACCAAGTGAACCCCGTTTCCAGTTAATGCATTCAAATACAAAGGAAGAGTTGCAACTAAAGTTTTACCTTCACCTGTTTGCATTTCTGCAATTTTACCTTGATGTAAAACCACACCACCAATCATCTGTACATCGTAGTGGATCATATCCCAAGTGATGGCTTTTCCGGCTGCATCCCATGAGTTGGCCCAAACTGCCTGATCTCCATCAAGAGTAACATACGCTTTGGTTGCAGACAATTCTCTGTCTTTTGCTGTAGCAGTTACTATTACTTGAGCGTTTTCTTTGAAACGACGTGCCGTTTCTTTAACCACAGCAAATGCTTCAGGAAGGATTTCGTTTAATGTTTTTTCGGAGATTTCGTAAGCTTCTTTTTCCAGCTTATCAATTTCGTTATAGATATCTTCACGAGCATCAACATCACTGATGTTTTCTACTTCCGCTTTTAGAGAAGCAATTTTTAAATCTTTTTCGGCACGTGCCTGTTTGATTTTTTCTTTGAACTCTACAGTTTTTAAACGTAAATGGTCGTTAGATAATGATTGAAGAGTACCCTCAAATGATCTTATTTTATTGATAATAGGCTGAATAGCTTTGACATCGTTTTGCGATTTGTCGCCTAGGAAAACTTTTAATATACTGTTTACGAAACTCATAACGGTTTTGTTTAAATGTGTGTAAAAATAACCAAAAAAAAAGTCTCAAATGAGACTTTTTTAGTAGGTTTTATGATTAATATTCATCCTCATTCCAAAGATAATCTTCGTCTGTTGGATAATCAGGCCAAATCTCTTCCATAGACTCATAGATTTCACCTTCATCTTCAATAGATTGCAGGTTTTCTACTACTTCTAGTGGAGCACCAGTTCTAATGGCATAGTCGATCAATTCGTCTTTTGTAGCAGGCCAAGGAGCATCACTTAAATACGATGCTAATTCTAATGTCCAATACATCTTTGTAAAATTTTTAATTTATGCAAAAATAATTTTTCTACTTAAAAAATCAAGTTTTTTTTGATTTATTTTCAGTTAATTTTTAAGAACGTTTTTTCTTCAAATTCCAAAAGCAAAAAAAACAAATTCGGATGTTGTTATTTGTATTTTAAAAATTGAAACTTTACTTGCGAGGTATCCAAGGCACCTCATTAGCGTGCAAGTCAAATGACAACTTCCGTGCCAAGACAAAAAGATAGTCAGAAAGTCGGTTCAGGTACTTCAAAACAAGCTCGTCTGTAGGTTCTGATTCATGTAGATGTGTCGCCAAACGCTCGGCACGACGGCATACACAGCGCGCTATATGACAATATGACACGGTGGTGTGTCCTCCAGGTAATACAAAATGTGTCATAGGTGGAAGACTTTCTTCCATAGTGTCGATTTCGTTCTCCAAATAAGCAATGTCAGATTCTGTGATTCCTAAGTTCTGAAGGCGGGGTTGTCCGTTTTTCAGAATTTCCTTTTCAGGTGGAGTTGCCAAAACAGCACCTAATGTAAATAATCGATCTTGAATTTCAATTAATACGTCTTGATAGTGGGTATTGATTTGTTGGTCACGAATTAAACCTATATAAGAATTAAGTTCATCAACAGTGCCGTAACTTTCGATACGGATATGGTGTTTAGGGACACGGGTACCTCCAAAAAGTGCTGTGGTTCCTTTGTCACCGGTTTTTGTGTAGACTTTCATTGTTGTTTTTGAGTTACTAAGTATCTAAGTCGCTAAGGTACTAAGTTTTTGGAGTACTATGCAAACATTAAAGATAAAAGCCTACAACTCGTTTTTGAAATTATTTGTTCTTTGAATCAGTTTCTATCAAACCATCTCGAAGTCGAATGATTCGGTGTGCATGAGAAGCAATGTCTTCCTCGTGCGTAACTAAAATTACTGTATTACCATTGGCATGTATTTCTCCGAATAATCGCATGATTTCTTCCGAAGTTTTACTATCCAAATTTCCAGTAGGTTCATCCGCTAAAATAATCGATGGATGATTGACTAAAGCTCTTGCAACTGCTACACGCTGACGTTGTCCTCCAGAGAGTTGGTTCGGTTGGTGATCCATACGGTCATTGAGACCAACTTGGCTCAAAACCTCCGTAGCCCTTATTTTTCTTTCGGCTTTGGAGTAACCGGCATAAATCATAGGTAAAGCAACATTATCTAGTGCAGTAGTCCTAGGTAATAAGTTGAAGGTTTGAAAAACGAACCCAATTTCTTTGTTGCGGATTTCTGCCAAATCATCATCAATCATTTTACTTACATCTTTACCATTAAGTATATAGGTTCCAGATGTTGGGGTGTCCAAACATCCTAAAAGATTCATTAAAGTTGATTTTCCTGATCCCGAAGGTCCCATTAATGCTACATATTCACCTTTATTAATTTCAAGATTGATTCCTTTAAGAACATTGATGGTTTCGCTTCCCAACTGAAAGTCTCTTTTGATATTGGTGATTTTGATTAATGGATTAGCCATTTCCTGAAATTTTTATGATTCTAAAATTAGTATGAAAATAACCAATATTGTTACAGCAAAATAAAGAATTGTGTAACAATTCATGACAATCATGTAAAATGGTTGCAGCATTGAAGTACTATTTTTATCATTTAACTTTAAAATCGTATATCATGAAAAATAGAAATTTGTTTTTAGGTTTGGCGATGATAATTGTTTTCGGTTTTTCGTCGTGTAATGATGAAAAGGAATTAAGGGCCAAAAAAGTTGTAGAATCGTATATTACTTATGTAGATTCAGTTGAAAAGGTATCTGTTGAAGATCCTGAAGCGAATTGGGTTGAAATTGAAGCAGAATATCTCGTAAAAGTCTCCGATGTCGAAATTGTTTTAGATGAGCTAGAAGATAAGAGTCAGTTTGAAGCTAAAATTATTCGAGCTAAAGCGAAATACGAGAGTATGAAAGATCGGATGGAAATAAAAGAAGAATTGGCAATGACATCAGTAAGTCCAAAGCAAAAAATGCGAAACGCTCTTTTCGGTAAGGGAAAAATAGGCGATGATATGAAGTTCAATTGGGTGAATAAAGATAATATTCTTAGTGTGTACGAGCAGTTTGTTCGAACAGTAGAAAGCAATAAGGATAGTTATTCGCGTGAAGATTGGGATGAAATCAAGATGATGTATGAGGCATTGGATAGTCGTAAAAATACCGTAGAAAAGGAAGGTCTTTCGAGTGAAGATAATCGTAAAATTGCAGCTTTAAAATTAAAGTTTGCTCCAATGTACAGATTGAATAGAATACTCGCAAAATCTGCTGAAATGGAAAAAGCCAAAGAATAAAATCAAGCTTTGATAAAAAAAAGACAGTTTTTAATAACTGTCTTTTTTTATGTTCGAATTACAAAATGCTCCTTTTCCTGTTCGTAGCGAAAAAATACCAATCCCCATTGAAAGGTGTCAATCGTTACTTTTACTTTGGGATGTTGCTGAATTATTTTCCAAGCTTCTTCCATATCGAGCGACCAATGAATGTCGTCGAAAATCCAAACGGTTTCATTGGTAATTGTGGGTAATAAAAGTTCGAAATACTCCAGTGTAGCTTGTTTGGAATGATTGCCATCGAAATAAATACATTGGAATTGGGAATTGGAAATTGGAGAATTTCTTAAAAAAGAAGAAAATTCGGTTACTTCCGATTTGATATTGTTAAGTCCGTATTGTTCGAATTGTTTCTGGGCAACTCCCAATGTTTGTGGGCAGCCTTCGAGAGTTGTAACACTTGATTTTTTATTTCCTAACGATAGGGCAGCAGTGGCTAATCCTAATGAGGTTCCAATCTCCAAAATATTTTTGGGTTGAAAATAATCAGTAATGCGATATAATAATTTGGCTCTTTTACGAGAAATACCAGCAGTTTTTGCAATTTTGGATATCTGGCGGGTATTCGATTTGAAAACACGTGAACCTGCACCGAAATCGGTTACTTCAATCGTGTTTTTGTTTAGAAGTAACGAATTTCGATAGTTTTTCAACGTTGTGTAGTCTGGATAACTTGTTCTGTTATAAAAACATCGGGTAACTAAATCAAATACAAAAGGCGAGTGCACACCGTGTTGGTTTTTGGAGTTCCAAAGAAATTTGAAATACGATTTTAAAATCATTTTTAATCCTCTAATCTATAATCCTCAAACTCATAGGTATTTGTTAAACTTTTAAAATGCACAACCAGATTTTCTTTAATGGAATATTGATAAGATTCAATAGATTCGTTTCCTTCTTGTTGTTCGTAAAAAACATCACCTTTTGTCCACCATTTTCCTTTTTCTGTAAAAGTTTCGATTTCACATCCTTGCTTAGCTGTAAACATAATCACATATTTACCATTGCTAAATCTTTGAACTATCCAATGTTTTTCAATACCTTCTAATTGTTTCTTTTTTTCAAAACCTTTCCAAATCCCTACTAATTTTTTGTCATTTTCAGTTTTTAGGATAAATGATGAAGTAATAAATGCAAATAGTGATATTAAAAATAAGCTTCTTATTGTTTTCATAATTCTAGTTAATAATGTCAATTGTTTTAATGTTGTCAGAAGTAAATAAGAATAAAAAATGTTCTGTCATTTTAATCTTTTCTAATTCTTTTTCCTTTTGATATAAGTATTTGTTTTGTTTTTTTCTCTTTTTCTCTTCGTCAGAAATTCCACCAAGCATTTTGTTTAATTCTTCTTCAGATTCTTTTGAAGCATTTAACAATTCTTCGAATTTAGTTTTATACTCATCTGTTTCTTTAAATTTTTGGAAATGTTTTATTTTCAGCTCAATAAATTCTTTGTCAGTAAGTTTTTTTTCTTTTTGATATACGCCGTTTTTTATTTCAAATAATTTATAGTTTTCATAAATAGAGCTATAGCTCATGTGGACATATTCTTTCATTTCGCCTAATGGACAGATTAAGACTCCGTTATAAAAATTGCATTCAAAGTTGTTTTTATTGCCAAAAATTTTTTCATAAATCGATACTAATTTTTCTTTTGTGTTACCGTTTTGATCTTCAAAATATTCAGGTTGATATAAACCCTCTACAATCAGTTTATTGTTTTCAAACTTAAAATATGCAATGTAACTTCTCCATAAACTTGAGTTAAATTTCATCAGTTCCTTGGGGAAAGGTTTACTTTCAAAATAACTTTCTAACGGATTGCAATGTAATTTTAAAGTATCATTTTCAATTATTAAATAATCAGGTCTTTGAGCTGTCGCAAAAGATTGATTAACATTGAAAAAAAGGATGGACAAGATAAAAATTCTTATTAAAAACATGATTTTTAAATAATAACGTTAGCACTTTTTGAAATATTGTTTATAGTTCACTTATCCCTCCATTTTTGCAGATAATTCAAACCAACGTTCTTCTTTATCTTCCATCTTTTTGATGATGTTTTGCAATTCGTTGGCTTTCTTTTCGATATCGGCATCAGCAATTTTGCCGTCGGAAAACAATTGTTCAATTTCTTTTTTCTTGAATTCCAAATCTTTTATTTCTCTTTCTATTTTTTGAAACTCTTTCTGCTCGTTAAAAGACAAACCAGTAGTGGTAGCATTGTTTTGTTTCCAATTGACTTTTTCTTTAGCTTCTTCTTTTACCGGTTCGATACTGTCTTCATAAGCTCTGAAATCGGAATAGTTTCCTGGGAAATTTTCAACTTCACCATTGCCTCGGAATACAAATAAATTGTCTACAATTTTATCCATGAAATAACGGTCGTGAGAAACTACCAATAAACATCCTGGATAATCCAATAAGAAACTTTCCAGTACATTTAATGTTACAATGTCCAAATCGTTGGTAGGCTCATCCAGAATTAAAAAGTTCGGATTCTGAATTAGAACAGTACATAAATACAAGCGTTTTAACTCACCACCACTTAGTTTTTCAACATAATCGTATTGTTTTTTGGAATCGAAAAGGAAACGTTCCAATAATTGAGATGCTGAGATAATTCTTCCTTTGGCTAACGGAATATATTCACCATATTCTTTAATGATGTCAATTACACGTTGGCCTGGTTTTGGATTGATACCGCTTTGGGTATAGTATCCTATTTTGATGGTATCTCCTTTGATAACTTTTCCACCATCTAGAGGAATTGTTCCTGTTAGTAAATTTAAGAATGTGGATTTTCCGGTTCCGTTTTTACCTATGATTCCTACGCGTTCACCACGTTGGAAATCGAAGCTGAAATCGTGTAAAATAATTTTGTCGCCAAATTTTTTCGAAATTTTATGAAGTTCGATGATTTTGGTTCCCATGCGCTCCATGTTAATCTCTAATTCGACTACATTTTCTTTACGACGGCTTTGCGCTTTTTCTTTGATGATGTAAAAGTCATCCTGACGCGATTTGGATTTGGTAGTTCGAGCTTTTGGCTGACGACGCATCCATTCCAATTCTTTTACAAATAGGTTTTTAGCTTTGTCAATACTCGCATTTTCTGAAGCAATCCGTTCTTCCTTTTTTTCTAAATAATAGGAGTAATTGCCTTTGTATTGGTATAGTTTACCATTTTCTAATTCGATGATTTCATTACATACACGTTCCAAAAAGAAACGGTCGTGTGTCACCATAAATAAGGTAATGTTTTCTTTTGCGAAGTAACTTTCCAGCCATTCAATCATTTCTAAATCCAAATGGTTGGTTGGCTCGTCCAAAATCAATAAATCGGGACGATTGATCAAGATAATTGCTAAGGATAAACGCTTCTTTTGACCTCCGGAAAGGTTTTTGACTTTCAATTTGAAATCTTCCAATTTCAGTTTGAATAAAATCTGTTTGAATTGCGTTTCAAAATCCCAGGCATTGTGGCGGTCCATGTCATCAAACGCTTTTTGGTACGCTTCTTCATCTTCCGGATTTTCCAATGCTTTTTCATAGCGTTCAATAACCTTCAACGTCTCATTGTCCGATGCGAAAATGCTTTGCTCAATGGTTAATTCGTCTTGTAAATTATGATCTTGAGAAAGAAAAGCCATTTTGATATCCTTGCGGACTACAACTTGTCCGGTATCAGGCTCGTCTTCACCATTAAGGATTTTCATGATGCAGGTTTTTCCAGAACCGTTTTTGGCAATAAAGGCGATTTTTTGGTCCTTGTTGATTCCAAATGAAATGTTTTCAAACAAGGTGCGTTCACCAAATGACTTCGATATATTTTCGACGGATAAGTAATTCACAGTGGTTATTTTTTTTGCAAAAGTAATCTTTTGTATTGAGTTAATCGAAAGGAAATAAAAAAGCTGCCTAGAAAGACAGCTTTGGAGTTATTTAATCACATCAACTTCGATATGACTATCGTTAAATACTTTAATGAAGGTTTTGGTGTAATCTTCTTTTTCAGCTAAGTAAGGGTTTTCCAAGAATTTTTGTGGATTAATAGCCATTAATGGATACCAAGTACTTTGGATTTGAATCTGAATTTTATGTCCTTTTTTAAATGTGTGTAGTACATCTTGCAGTCTGAAAGTGACCTCAGTTATTTGATTGGGAGTTAGTGCTTCTGGTTTTTCAAAACTGTTTCTGAATCGGGCTGGCATAATTTCACTTCTCACCATTTGATGATAATTGGCGTATAAAATATTGGGTTTGTCTGCATTTTGTGGTTCGTCTAACGGATACACGTCAATTAACTTAACAATAAAATCTGCGTCAGTTCCGGTAGTTGAAATAGTTAGTTTTGCCATGATTTCTCCACCTAGTGTAATGTCTTCGGTTAAATAATCGGTAGTAAATGTGATAACATCCGGTCGGCTAGTCGCAAAACGTTGGTCTTCGCTCATGTAATTTCTTGGAGTAAATCCGTTGTATTCTACGTAATTGATACTACTGGGTACCGGTTTGTTAGGATCACTAAAATAGTCAATACTGTTTCTCGTTTCCGGTTTTGAATTGGTTAGATTTCCATTGTGCGCTAAATAAAATTGAAGCTTCACAGCATTTTTTGGAGGCCAACTTGAAAATTCATTCCAATGTTTTTTTCCAGTGTCAAACATATACGCTTCTGGTAATGCAGCAGCTTCTTTCGAATTTCCTTTCAGATAATGGTAGAAGAATTTCCGTTCAATGTTTTTTTGAAAAAATGTTGAAATACTATCTCCGAAATAAATGTCATTATGATAGTGTTTGCCTTTTTCAACAGCCCAAGCTCCATGAGAAAATGGTCCCATGACAATTGTGTTTTTAGCTTTTGGGTTGTTTCTTTCAATGGTTTTGTAAATGTTTAGTGGGCCTGATAAATCCTCGGCGTCAAACCATCCTCCAACGGTTAGAACGGCGTGATTGATATTTTTTAAGTGTGGTAAAAGGCTTCTTTTTTGCCAAAATGAATCATAGTTGGGATGATTGATATTTTCTTGCATAAAGAAATTGTCCTTGTAGTATTTGTCAGCAGCTTCTTTTAAAGTGCCTAAATTGTTATACAATACGGAACCGTCTTTAGATGGGGATTTAAACATTTGATTTTGATACCAATGCTTGTCTGTAAGTTCGTTTTTTTGAACACCAAAAACAGGGAATGTTCTGAAATAGCCCATTACAAAAGCACCATTATGATGAAAATCATCAAAAAAGAAATCGGAAACAGGAGCTTGTGGAGAAGAAGCAACTAAAGCTGGATGATTTGCTAATGTGCCTACGGCAGAATAAAATCCCGGGTAAGAAATTCCGTATTGTCCTACTTTTCCATTGTTGTTGGCGATGTTTTTAATCAGCCAATCCACCGTGTCATACGTGTCAGTGCTTTCATCTACATCTTTTTTTGTTTTATGATCCACTTGGGGAGTCATGTTGGTAAAAGTTCCTTCGCTCATATATCTTCCTCGGACGTCTTGAAAAACAAAAATGTATTTGTCTTGTTCTAAAAACTTGTTGAGAGCTAGTACTTCGCTGTATTTTTTCTCACCGTAAGGTTCGACACTGTAGCATGTACGTTCCATTAAAAATGGATATTTATTCGTTTTTGAAATGTCCTTAGGTATATAAATGCTGGTAAATAATTTTATACCGTCACGCATCGGGATATAGACTTCTTTTTTATCGTATTCTTTTTCAATCTGGTTTTGGGAAAAACTACTCAATGTGAATAAAAGCAGTAAAAATTGGGCGATGAATTTCATGGTTGTGTTTTTTTTGCCGAATTTATCAATAATATGTAGAAAGAAGATTTAATCGAATGTTAATTTCTGAAATTTCTTATTAATACCTATTTTCGCATTATGCATTTATCTGTTATCATCCTTAATTATAATGTCAGCTATTTTCTGAAGCAATGCGTTTTAAGTGTTCAAAAAGCACTTGCTACTATTGATGGAGAAATTATTGTGGTGGATAATGATTCTAAAGATGATAGTTGTGCTATGATGAAAGCGTGTTTTCCTATGGTGAAACTCATTGAAAACACTTCGAATCTAGGTTTTCCGAAAGGAAATAATGTTGGAGTTGCTGCTGCTAACGGGAAATATATTTGTATTTTGAATCCGGATACTGTTGTGGCAGAAGATACTTTTGTGCGACTATTGGAATTTGTCGATTCAAAACCTGATTTGGGAATTGTGGGTTGTAAACTTATAGATGGTACTGGTAATTTTCTGCCGGAATCAAAAAGAGGAGTTCCTACGCCCTGGGTGGCTTTGACTAAAATCTTTAGTCTGTATAAAATCTTTCCGAATAGTAAATTCTTCAATCAGTATTACGCGCAGCATTTATCCGAAAATCAATCGGGAGAAATTGATATACTTGTTGGTGCTTTTATGGTGTTGAAAAAAGAGTTGTATCTTGAAGTGGGAGGTTTTGATGAAAACTGTTTTATGTATTCGGATGATATTGATTTAAGTTATTCGGTAAAAAAAAGAGGAAAACAGAACTATTATTTTCACGAAATTTCTGCTATTCATTATAAAGGAGAGAGTACGGTTCGCGATACTACTTATGTGAAACGTTTCAGAGAAGCAATGCAGTTTTTTTATAAGAAACATTTTGGCGGTTCCATTGTTTTTGATATTCTAATGCAGTTAGGTTCTTTTTTCTTTGCATTGATAAAGAAAAATCAAGCCGAACAAATTGTGTTGGATATTGACGAATATCTGCTGTTTTCAACTGATGAAGAGCTGAGAAATAAAATAGAAATACAATTGCAAAAAAAGGTGATTCGTAATGCTAATATTGATGAAAATGCGTTATTTTCGCATCGAAATTCACCCAATAAGCAAATAGAAATTCTATTGGACAATCATAGTTTTTCATTTAAAGAAATCATTGCTTTTATGGAGAAAAACAAAAATAGAGGCTTCACTTTCAAAATCATCCCGGAAAACACCTCCTATTGTATAGGAAGTAATAGTAGTAATGATCGAGGTGAAATCATTCAAATCAAGTAAAAAATACATTTTGTAAAATTATAAATCAAAATAATTAGTAATTTTGCAAACCAAATTAGAAAACACAACTTTAGTTTAAGAATATGGCAAAGTTCGAATTGAAACTGCCCAAAATGGGAGAAAGTGTTGCGGAAGCAACAGTAACCAACTGGTTAAAAAAGGTTGGAGATAAAATTGAAATGGATGAAGCGGTACTTGAAATCGCTACAGATAAAGTGGATAGTGAAGTTCCTTCAGAAGTTGCAGGTACATTAGTTGAAATTCTTTTCAATACCGATGATGTAGTGCAGGTTGGACAAACAATTGCTATTATTGAAACAGAAGGTGGTGCTGTTGTTGAAGCTCCAAAAGCGGAAGCAGTAGCAGCTCCAGTTGCAGAAATCGCTAAAACTGTTGAAGCAGCTAAAGAAGCAGTTGCTCCTGCTGATTTTTCGGGATCAGATAAATTTTTCTCTCCATTGGTGAAAAATATTGCTAAAGAGGAAGGTGTGTCTTTGGCTGAATTAGAGTCAATTCAAGGTTCAGGTAAAGATGGCCGTGTAAATAAAGAAGATTTATTAAACTATATCAAAAATAGAGGTAATAAACCAGCGGAAGCTCCAGTCGCAGTTGCACAAAAAACTGCATCGGCTCCCGTACAACCATCAGCTCAGGCCGTTCCGGTTTCTGTAAATGGTGGCGATGAAATCGTGGAAATGGATAGAATGCGTAAGTTGATATCTAAATACATGGTGGAATCGGTACAAACCTCTGCTCACGTTCAGTCTTTTATTGAAGTAGATGTAACAAACATCGTAAAATGGAGAGATAAAGTGAAAAATGCTTTCGAAAAGAGAGAGGGCGAGAAGTTGACCTTTACACCAATCTTTATGGAAGCGGTTGCAAAAGCATTGAGAGATTTCCCTGGAATGAATATTTCGGTAGAAGGGGAATATATCGTTAAAAAGAGAAATATTAACTTAGGTATGGCTGCGGCTTTACCGAATGGTAACTTAATCGTGCCGGTAATCAAAAATGCAGATCAATTGAATTTAGTTGGTATGGCAAAAGCGGTTAACGATTTAGGAAACCGTGCAAAAGCTGGAAAATTAAAACCAGACGATACGCAAGGTGGTACCTATACAGTAACTAATGTGGGAACTTTTGGATCGGTTTTTGGAACGCCAATTATCAATCAACCACAAGTAGGTATTTTAGCATTAGGAGCAATCCGAAAAGTGCCGGCGGTAATTGAAACTCCGGAAGGAGATTTTATAGGAATCCGTCAAAAAATGTTCTTATCACACTCTTATGATCACAGAGTAGTTGATGGTGCGTTGGGAGGAAGCTTTGTGAAACGCGTTGCAGATTACTTAGAAGCTTGGGATATCAACAGAGATATCTAAAGTAAAGCAATTATATTCTACCCGACTGAAAAAAAACAGTCGGGTTTATTTTTTTCGTTTTGCTATGGCTACATAAACAAATAGCAATAAAGGTATGGAAATGGCAAAATAAATTCCAAATACCTTCAAAAGCAATAGTGTTATTAGCAGAAGAAAAACGAATATCAAAATATGGATTATAGATTTTTTTACTTGCTTTTCTATCACACCATCCAATATATAGGTTAGTATTGGGATAAGAGTAAGTGGTATAAATAGTAGAATTAGCATGTTGAATTTATCTTTAGTCAAAAATAGAAAAATTTACTACTTATATTTGTCTATCAAATAAAACAAATGGAACTAAAATTAAACAGACCTATTTGCTTTTTCGACTTGGAAACCACAGGAATTGATGTGGCTCGTGACCGAATTGTTGAAATTGCAATTGTAAAAATTTATCCTAACGGGAATAAAGAAAGTAAAACATGGCTGGTAAATCCAACCATTCCAATTCCACCTCATGCTACTGCGGTTCATGGGATTTCTAATGAAAAAGTAGCCAACGAACCTACTTTTGCAGCATTGGCCTCGCAAATACATAACATGATTAAAGATTCTGATTTGGCGGGTTTCAATTCGGATCGATTCGATATTCCTTTATTGGCGGAAGAATTGTTGCGTGCCGAAGTCGATTTTGATATGAAAAACAGGGTTTCTGTAGATGTTCAGACCATTTTCCATAAAATGGAAGAAAGAACATTGAGTGCAGCTTACAAGTTTTACTGTGGACAAAGTTTGGAAAATGCACATAGTGCTGCTGCAGACACAGAAGCAACATATGAAATTTTAAAAGCACAATTGGATCGTTATCCGGAATTGGAAAATGATATGAAAATGCTATCGGAATTCACAACCCGTAAAAAATCAGTTGATTTTGCCGGTTTTATTGCCGTGAATGAAAACGGACAGGAAGTTTTTACTTTTGGAAAGCATAAAGGAGCTTTGGTAGATGATGTCTTGGAGAAAGAGCCAGGATATTTCGGATGGATTCAAAATGCGGACTTTCCTTTGTATACCAAAAAAGTATTGACCGGAATTAAACTTAGAAAATTAAATACTAAACAATAGTTTTTTTGTTTAAAGAGCATCTCTCTAGTTGTTTGGGGAAATAGAAAGAATTAGAGAGGGTTAGTTATAGAAGGAACAAGCGACTAATAAGAATTGAAATGAAAATAATCTGTATAGGTCGCAATTATGCGGACCATATTTCGGAATTAAACAATGAGCGCCCAAGTGATCCGGTTGTCTTTATGAAACCGGACACAGCAATATTGCCGAAACAATTTCCATTTGTGATCCCTGAATTTAGTAATGATGTGCATCATGAAGTGGAGGTTTTGGTGAAAATAAACAAGGTAGGGAAGTATATCGATGCCAAATTTGCACACAAATACTATGATGAAATTGGATTAGGAATCGATTTTACTGCACGTGATCTCCAAAGTCAGTTGAAAGAAAAAGGGCTCCCATGGGAAAAAGCGAAAGCTTTTGACGGTTCAGCGGTAATAGGTGACTTTTTATCGAAAAAAAAATTTAGTTCATTAGAAAATCTTAACTTTGAGTTAAGAAATAACGCACAAGTTGTTCAGCAAGGCAACACAAATTTGATGCTGTGGAAAATAGATGAGTTGGTCGCTTATGTTTCACAGTTTTTTACTTTAAAAACAGGTGATGTTATTTTTACTGGAACTCCTGCAGGAGTTGCAAAAGTAAATCCGGAAGATGTTCTGGAAGGTTTTTTAGAAGGTGAACAATTATTTAAGATTCAAGTAAAATAATGGCGATACATTATAATTTAGCAAAAGTTTACGCAATTTCAGATGATGATAAAGACTTTGTCTTGCAAATTGTTAATTTGTTTGTGGATGAAGTTCCAAACGACATTAAGGAAATGAAAGCGGGTATAAAAGATAAAGATTATGCCCGAGCGTATAGTTTTGCACATAAAACTAAGCCTACATTGGACTTGCTTGGTATGGATGCAGCTAAAGAAGAAATTCTGCAAATCGAGCAATGGACCAAAGACAAAGGAAAGAAAAAAGAAATCAAGGAAGTTTACAAAAGTCTCAAAAACAGAGTTGATCAGGCTTTGGAAGAAGTAAAGAATGATTTTAATATTTAAGCTTTAGGGCTTAAAGTCTTACTACATCCCTCAATTTTAATTCAAAAATGAAAGCAGCCATTGTTACTATCGGTGATGAAATTTTAATTGGTCAAATCGTCGATACCAATTCGGGTTTTATCGCGAAAGCCTTTGATAAAATCGGTATTGGAGTTTGGGAAATGCTATCCATTTCGGATGATAAACAACATATACTAAATACACTATCAAAACTTCAGAATACGGTTGATGTTGTTGTTCTTACAGGTGGGCTTGGTCCTACAAAAGATGATATTACAAAAAAGACATTAAGCGAGTATTTTGACGATGTGTTGGTCGTGGATGAAGGTGTGTTGGAGCATGTGACTCAATTAATAGAGCAGTATTTCAATAGGCTTATTACACAACTCAATAAAGATCAGGCTTTGGTGCCTTCTAAGGCGGAAGTACTTTTCAATAAAGTAGGAACCGCTCCTGGTATGTGGATGGAAAAAAACAATACGGTTTTTATTTCTTTACCGGGTGTGCCTTTTGAGATGAAATATCTGATAGAAAATGAGGTGATTCCTCGTTTGATTACAAAATACCAAAGGCCATATATTATTCATAAAACATTGTTGACCTATGGTTTGGGTGAAAGTCTGCTTGCGGAAAGAATTGAAAAATGGGAAGATAGCTTGCCTGAATTCATTAAGTTGGCGTATTTGCCAAGTCCGGGGCGCGTAAGATTGCGATTGTCGGCACGTGGAGTTGATGAAGAAGTTTTACAGCGAGCCTTAACAGAACAAATCGATAGATTGAAACCGCAAATTGAAGACTGTTTGGTAGGTTTTGAAGAAGAGGATACGATTGAGGTGGTTTTGGGAAGATTACTCACGAATAAAGGGTTTTCTATTGCTACAGCTGAAAGTTGTACAGGCGGAAAAATTGCGACTACATTAACTTCGATTGCTGGATCATCCAGTTATTTTAAAGGTAGTGTGGTAAGTTATGCTAATGAAGTAAAAGAACATTTGCTTCAAATTCCTTCTGGATTCATAGAAAAGAATTCTGTTGTTAGTGCAGCAGTGGCTGAATTAATGGCTAGAAACGTTCAACAATTGTTACAAACTGATTTTGCAATTGCGACTACAGGAAATGCAGGTCCGTCAAGAGGAGATGTTAATGCAGATTTGGGAACGGTTTTTGTCGGAATTGCAACGCCGAAAGGAGTCTTCTCTGAAGAATTTAACTTTGGACAACCTCGTGAAAAAGTGATTGATAGAGCCGTTAATAAAGGCTTGGAGATGATTTATAAAGAAATTTTAAAAAACTACTAAAAATTATTTGTTACTAACATTTCTTTTTTGTTACTTTGCACCCTGATTTTGAATAACGATAAAAGATAAGCATAATGTCAAGAGTTTGTGACCTTACAGGAAAAAGAGCGATGGTAGGAAATAACGTTTCTCACGCTATGAACAAGACTAAGAGAAAATTCTCTGTTAACTTGGTTAAAAAACGTTTTTACCTTCCTGAAGAAGACAGATGGATTACTCTAAGAGTAGCTGCTTCTACAATTAAGACGATTAACAAGAACGGAATTTCTGCAGTTTTGAAAAAAGCACAAGCAGACGGATTTATTAAATAATCTGTTCCTAATAAATTTATAGCAAAATGGCAAAGAAAGGTAATAGAATCCAAGTAATTTTAGAATGTACTGAGCACAAAGCTTCTGGCGTAGCTGGAACATCTCGTTACATCACGACTAAGAACAAAAAGAACACTCCAGATAGATTGGAAATTAAAAAATTCAATCCTGTTTTGAAAAGAGTGACTGTACACAAAGAAATTAAATAATTAGAGATTTTGAAATAAATCTCAAATGGAAACATTAGAGATTTTCAATTTATAAAATTTCATAAAACAATATAAGTCATGGCAAAGAAAACCGTTGCAACCTTACAAACAGCTTCAAAAAGATTATCGAAAGCTATTAAAATGGTAAAATCGCCAAAAACTGGTGCTTATACTTTCGTTGAGGCTATCATGTCTCCAGAGGAAGTAGATGAATTTCTAAAAAAGAAATAATTTTATCTATTCAATATAACAAAGCTACTTTCATTGGGAAGTAGCTTTTTTATTTTATATTTGTGCGTGATTTGAAGCTTGATTTTTCAGGAATGCATGAAACTGTTAAGGTTTTGAATCATTAAGAAACATATAACTAACTCCGTGTTCCGTTTACCTACGGTCCGGATCATAATTTATAATTTAGAATGAGCTTTTTCAAAAGATTATTTTCTTCCGAAAAAAAAGAAACATTAGACAAAGGTCTTGAAAAGTCAAGTACTTCATTCTTGTCGAAATTGACGAAAGCCGTAGCCGGTAAATCCAAAGTAGACGATGAAGTTTTGGACAGCCTTGAAGAAGTCTTGGTAACTTCCGATGTAGGTGTGAATACCACATTAAAAATTATCGAACGCATTGAAGAACGTGTTTCTCGTGATAAATATTTAGGAACTGAAGAGTTGAACCAAATATTACGCGAAGAAATCGCTGGTCTACTTTCTGAAACCAATTCTGGTGAAGAAACCGAATTTACAATTCCTTCAGATAAAAAACCATACGTGATTATGGTGGTGGGTGTGAATGGTGTTGGAAAAACGACTACCATAGGTAAATTGGCCAACCAATTCAAAAGTGCGGGGTATAAAGTGGTTTTAGGAGCTGCTGATACTTTTCGCGCCGCAGCTATAGATCAGTTGCAAATTTGGGCAGATAGAGTAGGTGTTCCAATCGTGAAACAGCAAATGGGTAGTGATCCAGCTTCGGTTGCTTTTGATACTTTGCAAAGTGCTGTTTCTCAAAATGCCGATGTTGTAATTATTGATACTGCTGGACGTTTGCATAATAAAGTCGGATTGATGAACGAACTAACGAAAGTGAAACGTGTAATGCAGAAAGTGGTTGGTGATGCTCCACACGATGTAATGTTGGTTTTGGATGGTTCAACAGGGCAAAATGCTTTCGAACAAGCCAAAGAATTTACTGCAGCCACTGATGTTACCTGTTTAGCAGTTACAAAATTAGATGGTACTGCTAAAGGTGGTGTAGTTATCGGTATATCAGATCAGTTTCAGATTCCGGTAAAATATATTGGAGTAGGTGAAGGTATTAATGATCTTCAAGTGTTTAATAAATACGAATTCGTAGATTCATTTTTTAAATAATATGCAAGATTTTAAAGCCTTTCATTTGTTTTTGTTCGCCACTTCTTCATTGTTGTTGGCGCAAACCGTAAAAAACATATATGTATCCATTGGTTTTTATATGGTAGCATTGGTGCTATACATTTTAGCCTGGGTAAAATTCAATAAAGAGAAAAGACAATAAAAAAAAATCCAGCATTTGCTGGATTTTTTTATTTATTATACTTGTGTTTATACCGCACCTAGCGTATACAACTGTTCCATTGTAGGTGTTTTGCTTCCTCCTTTTGGTTCCAAAGTAATTCCAAAAGCTTCTGCATCGGAAGTGCCATCAACCTTGAAGAATCGAGCGCTGTTTTTTGTAAAATCAGATAGTAATCCTATACTTGTAGGTGTTAATGCTGGTTTTAGTTTTAACGACCATATCTGATACTCTTTTCCTTCTGGAGGTTCCGGTAATCCCGTAGCATCAATATAAACAGTTTTTGACTGCTTATTCCAGTATACTTTCGCAAATGAAGAAGGTGAAACAGCCTGACCTGCAAGTGAAACCACTGTGTTTTTAGAATCCCTGATAATAGTTAAGGCTTCTTTGGTCTTTTGGTTTTCATTTTCGGTAGTAACTACTGCTTCATTCAGCTGTTTGTTGGTGTTTTCCAATATTACAACCTCATTCTTAATTTCAGATTGTTGATTGTATTGGTATCCGACAAATACCAATAAAACGGCAGCCGCAGCCCAACCAATGTAATTCGGGATTCCCTTTGGTTTTAATGGGATTACGTTACTATGCTTTATTTCTAGTTCCGCTTTTATTTTTTCAAAATGCTGAACGGAAAGGAATGGCGAAAAACTAGTTGACAAAGAAAGAATAGATTTTTCTATTGCCTCTATTTCGTTTTTGATCTCTTCGTTTTTTTGGGACAATTCATGAATTTCCTTATTCTGGTTTTCATCCAAAAGCCCATAAACATAAAGTTCTAAAATTCCTGATTCGATATATTCTTTACTATCCATTTATACTTTTAAAAAGATTCTTAAATCATTTATGCAATTTCTGTTTTGCGTTTTGACAGTACCTAGTGGTATCTCCAATGCTTCTGAAGCTTCTTGCTGCGTATATCCTTTGAAAAACAATAGATCAATTAAGGCAATGCATTTGGGTTTTAGCTTTTTGATGAATTCTTGAATACCGATGGCGTCAATCTTGAAAACAGCTTTATTGCTCTCGTCAAATAGATGTACGAAATTATCAGTAGAAAGGTTTTTTTTGGAATTGTTAAAGTTTTTGGAACGCAATTTATCGATGGCCGTATTTCTGGCAATATTAATCATCCAAGTATAAAACCGCCCTTTCGATTCATCGTAAGAGTCCATGTTTTTCCATATTTTGATGAAAACTTCCTGAAGTACATCTTCGGCTTCTTCTCTATCATTAATCAAATTAGTAATAACTGCAAAGAGACTCTTCGCATACATATCATATAAGGTACTGTATGCTTTATCATCTTTTTTTTGCAGCAACGTGACGATTTCTTCTTGAATCATAGTTAAGATTTGTATTACAAACATAATTATTCTTTTTCACAAACCGCATGGAATGAAGGAATTAATTTTTTTTTCAAAAAAAATGGCTGTTTTTAAAAACCAACTTTAATGTTATTGCGTAAGTGACCTTATAATCATTTAAAAACAGTAAAAATGAAAAAGACAAAATTATTCATAGGCTTATCTGTATTTGCAGTTACTGGCCTTATGTTAATCGCAGCTGACCATGCGGATGCACCGGCAGTGACAGGTAATGCTTCTGATATTACCGATGTGTATGCTTTTCAAGGGCAAGACAACAACAACATGGTGTTTGTGGTTAATACCCAAGGATTGTTAAGTCCTGGTGCTACAGCCAGTGCAAATTTCAACGAGAATGTATTGACAGAAATTAACATTGACAACAACAATGACAATGTAGAAGATTTGGTAATTCAGGCTATCCGACGTGGGAATAAGATGTACTTTTTCGGTCCAACTGCTCCGGGAGTTACAGGAACATCTAGTACAATCAAAACCAATAACGAAGCTGGAAATGTTGAGATATCTCAATACGGACAATCACCAATTATTAAAACAACTAACGGAATGAAGTTTTTCGCTGGTCCAAGAGATGATCCTTTCTTCTTTGACTTGAATCAGTACAAAGCCATTCTAGGTGGAACCGCTTCAGGTTTTAATAATCCTGGAACCGATACTTTCGCTGGAACTAACGTGCTTTCTATTGTGGTTGAAGTGCCTAAAACTAGTTTAGGAGCCTCTACTTCAATCAATATATGGGCAGAAACCAAACAAAAATAATCTGTAAATTTTTAAAACAAAGAATTATGAAAACAAGTAAATATATTTTAGGTTTCTCTGTAGTATTCATGAGTTTATTCGTGAGTTGTGATTCAGATGATGATAACGGACCTGATTTCTCAGGAACCTATGTTCAAAAAGATCAAATGGCCCGACCGGCAATTAATACCGTATTCATCGCTTCTGGTGCTCCGAAAGATGGTTTTAACGGAACAATTCCTTCTATGATGGGTGCTAGCTATCAAGCTACTTTTCAATCGCGATTATTGGCATTGAATTCTGGATATACAACGAATGCCTTAGGACAAACTGCTGCTCAATTTACTGGGCTTCTTGCGACTGATGTTTTAGGCGTAAGTAAAACAGGTACTACAACTTTCTTTGACGGGACTAATGTATTAACAGGAAGAGCACTTGCCGATGATGTAATCGATGTTGAGTTATTGTTAATCTTTGGTGGACCTTCAGGAACTTCGAATCCTGGATTGACTTCAGATAACGTGGGTTCTAATGACAAAAGTTTTTCAACTTCATTTCCTTACTTGGCTTCGGCTTGGTAATCAGTATAAAAAGAGCGCATTAAAAATTATGCGCTCTTTTTAAAATAATTAACAACTAAAACTAAAACTATGAAACTACCTATAAGCATTGGATCCCTTGCACTACTTTTTTTCTTATCAGGTTGTGAGAAAAATTCGGATAGTGTAACGAATAGAGACGATTACAATCATTTTTTATTAAGTGAAGTAAATAAAGTCAAGGAGTTCTCATTTAATGAAATTAATTTTTGGCAAGCAAAATTTGATGCTGCTCCCAATCAAATCAGTTATCTGAGTAAGATTGCCGCCAATTATGCTGTACTTTTTGAAGAAACTGGAGATATCAATTATTTGTACAAAGCAGAAGATTTGTTGCTAGAATCGAATGAAGCATTTAAGTATTCTGAAGTAGGAACAATTCGTTCACTCGCTAGAAATTATATCACGCAACATCGTTTTAAAGAAGCTTTGCAGTTGGCCGAAAAGGCATTGAAAATTGGCGAAGGAATGCGTGAAACTCAAAAATTAATGTTTGATGTTCATATGGAATTAGGGAATTATGATGAGGCTAAAAAATGTTTGACATTCATCTGCAATCAAAATGATTTCGATTGCTTGATTCGAATGGCGAAATGGAACGATCATCAAGGTGATTTGGATACGGCCATTACTTTAATGGAAAAAGCCACCGAAAAAGCAAAAATGAATGGAGAAGACGGGTTATTACTTTGGTCGTACTCGAACCTAGGCGATATGTATGGTCATGCCGGAAGAATCCAAGAAGGATACGATTCGTATTTAAAAGCATTAAAAATCAATCCCAATCATTCTTTTTCTCTAAAAGGATTGGCTTGGATTGCTTTCTCTCATGAAAAAAATACGAAAGAGGCATTGCGAATCATTACTCGTATTTCTAAAAAACACAACTCTCCTGATTTTTATTTATTAAAAGCGGAAATAGCGGAATACGAAAAGGACGATCTATTGAAAGAATCTAGCATGAAAGGGTATTTTAAAATGTTGGAACAAAATAATTATGGCGTGATGTATAATAAATACAACGCTTTACTATATGCCGATAACAAAGATTCGGCTCAAAAGGCGCTTTTGATAGCCGAGGAGGAAATAAAAAACCGTCCTACACCGGATTCATACGATCTTTTGGCTTGGGCTTATTATAATTTAGGAGATACAAAAAAAGCTTTTGAAATTGTTCAAAAACATGTAGCAGATAAATCGTTCGAACCAGAATTGAATTATCACGTAGCTACAATATACAAAGCAAATAATCTTAAAAATAAGATTCAACCTATAAAAGAAGATTTGAAAGCAAGTATTTTTGAATTAGGCCCAAATATGGCTGATAAAATTGAAGATTTATAATGAAAAGAATAGGACTCCTTCTGTTTTTGTTCAGTTCAGTTTTAAGTTATAGCCAAATTCAAAAAGGTTTTGTTCTTGATTCACTGAATAACCCGATTGAAAATGCCTACGTGTTTAATGAAGATTCACAATCTCATGCGCATACAGATGCATTCGGTCGTTTTTCGATTGATAAAACCAAAACCAATGATCAGTTAATGATTACTGCTTTCGGTTTTAAAAAGAAACGAGTACAAGTGGTTGATTATAACTTAACGATAGTTTTGGAATCGGATGCTTTTAAATTGGATGAAGTGGTCATTACTTCAAATCTTTCGGCAATGAATGTAATTTCCAAAATAGATTTAGCCACAGCACCGGTAAAATCATCCCAGGAAATTTTGCGAAAAGTCCCGGGATTGTTTATCGGTCAGCATGCCGGCGGAGGAAAGGCGGAACAGATTTTTTTACGCGGATTTGATATCGATCACGGAACTGATGTTGAAATCAACGTTGATGGTATGCCTGTAAATATGGTTTCGCACGCACACGGTCAGGGTTATGCCGATTTACATTTTGTAATTCCGGAAACCATCGATAAAATCGATTTTGGAAAAGGAAGTTATTATGCAGACAAAGGCGACTTTGCTACTGCGGGTTATGTTGGTTTTAAAACTAAAGATTTTGTTGAACAAAGTAGTATAAGCGCCGAAATTGGTCAGTTCAATACCATTCGAACTGTAGGGGTTTTTGATTTGTTGGGTAAACAATCAAAGGAGAAGGCCTACATTGCAACCGAGTACTTGCTGACTGACGGACCGTTTGATTCGCCTCAAAATTTTAAACGAATGAATCTTTTTGGAAAATACACGAAACAATTACCGGATAATAGTAAGGTTTCTGTATTAGCCTCAAGATTTAGTAGTAAATGGGATGCTTCAGGACAAATTCCAATGCGATTAGTAAATAGCGGTGCCATTGGTCGTTTTGGTGCTGTTGATGATACCGAAGGAGGTGAAACGTCTCGAACGAATATCAATGTGGCCTATTCAAAGCCTATTAATGATAGTACTTTTTTTAAAACGAATGCTTTTTATTCGAATTATCAATTTGAATTGTATTCCAATTTTACCTTCTTTTTGGAAGACCCGGTAAATGGGGATCAAATTAGACAAAAGGAAAATAGATCCCTTTATGGTTGGAATTCACAACTGAGTAAAAAATGGAATTCAAGTCTGGTTCAGTTAGGAGCCGGCTTTAGAGCGGATGCGACTTCCGATTCGGAACTATCGCACACTTTGAACCGTAAAACCACTTTGGAATCCATCCAATTAGGCGATATCGATCAAACCAATATGTATGCCTATTTGAATACGGAATTTGATTTTGGTAAACTGAAAGTGAATCCGGGATTGCGTATGGATTATTTTAAATTCAATTACTATGATCAACTGGCAACGACCTATGAAAATCAATCGGAAAGTAAAATGAAGTTGTCACCCAAGCTGAATTTGATTTATGCACAGAATAATACTTTACAGCTTTTCGTAAAAACCGGTTTTGGTTTCCATTCTAATGATACCCGTGTTGTGGTGTCGCAAGCTGGTAAAAAGGTATTGCCTACCTCTTTCGGAGCCGATTTGGGATTTATTTATAAGCCTTTACCAAAATTAGTTGTCAACGCAGCTCTATGGATGCTCAATTTAGAGCAAGAGTTTGTATATGTTGGCGATGCGGGGATTGTAGAGCCCAGCGGAAGAACGAGTAGAAGAGGAATGGATTTCGGTTTACGTTATCAATTCAACGAATATCTGTTTTTTGATGCCGACGCCAATTATACGTATGGAAGAAGCATTGATGAACCCCAAGGACAAGATTATATACCTTTGGCACCCGATTTTACAACTACGGCCGGAATTAGCCTGAAAAAGTATAAGAACTGGTCAGGCGGATTGCAATACCGTTATTTAAAATCCCGACCGGCCAATGAAGACAATTCAATCGTTGCCAAAGGTTATATGGTTACTGATGCCACTATTAATTATGAATGGAAAGCAATGACATTTGGTGTGTCGGTTGAAAATCTGTTCAATACCGAATGGAATGAAACGCAGTTCGCTACCGAATCACAATTGCAAAACGAAAGTGAAAGTGTGGAAGAAATCCATTTTACACCTGGAACTCCATTTTTTATTAAAGGAAAAATAACATACAGTTTTTGACATAGTTTTAGTTTGTTTAGAGGAAAGCCCGTTACATATTTTGTGCGGGTTTTCTGTTTTGCGAAGCATTGTTTTTTTTGATCAGTATTTAATAAGTGTGTCAAAATTTTTTTTTTTTAAATTAAACACGGCTTTTGTGTTTAATTTATTTTTTTTTCAAAAAAGACACAGTTTTTGTGCTTAAAAAATTGTTTTTAAAAATTAAGCACGCGAAAAATCCATGTGGCTTTAGTAAAAGGGCAAAAAAAAAAATCCTGACGTTGTATCAGGATTTTCTATGTTGTTTTTATTTTTTAAATTCCGTTGATGATTCCGATGAAGTCATCAGCTTTTAGTGATGCGCCGCCAATCAATCCGCCGTCAACATCTGCTTGCGAGAAAATTTCTTTGGCATTGTCCGGTTTAACACTTCCGCCATACAAGATGGATACGTTTTCGGCAACTTCTTTTCCGTAACGTTCCAAAATGGTTTCGCGGATGAATTTGTGCATTTCTTGCGCTTGTTCAGGTGATGCCGTTTCTCCAGTTCCGATGGCCCAAACCGGTTCGTACGCCAAAATGATATTGGTCCATGCACTTTCGGGTAAGTGGAACAAACCGTCTTTCAATTGGTATTCCACCACATTAAAATGTTGTTTGTCCTGACGGTCTTTCAATTCTTCACCAAAACAGAAAATAACTTTCATTTCGTGTTTTAAGGCCGTGTCGACTTTACTTGCCAATAAAGCATCCGTCTCATGAAAATAGGCGCGGCGTTCCGAATGTCCTAAGATTACAATATCGACACCAATACTTTTCAACATATCTGCAGAGATTTCTCCGGTAAACGCACCGCCTTCAGCCTGGTGCATATTTTGAGCCGCTACTTCAATAGCTGTAAATTCGGTATGATCTACCGCAGAAGCCAAGTTTACGAACGTTGGTGCGATGATGACTTTAGCATCGGTTTCGGGTAATTTATGAATCAATTCGTTGATTAAATCTTCAGTTTGTTCGGCATTTTTGTTCATCTTCCAATTGCCGGCTACAATTTTTTGTCTCATGTTCTAATTATAATGTTTTTAAAAGACTGCTCACTTGCTCATGATCGGTTTCGATAGCTCTGTATAACGCTACTTTTCCGGTTTTGTCAATAATAATGTATCTCGGAATCCAGTCCAAGTTGATTGCTTTTCCAAAGCTGCCTTTCATTCCACCATCCATCATGTAATGGTCGCCTTTCAAATCATGCTTCTCAATTCCTTTCAACCAAGCTTCCGAAGTCTTATCAGCCGAAAGAAAAACAAATGCCGCTTTTGGAAATTCGGTTTGCAATTCTTTTAGTTTAGGCATGTTTTTTACACAATCGCCACACCATGAAGCCCAAGCTTCGATAACAATTGGCTTGCCTTTGTGTTTGTTGATAATGTCTTGAAACAAGATTTCTTTTCCGTTAACATCTTTTAGTTTTGATGTGAGTGCTTCAGTAGAAAAACCTTCTTTTTTCCCCATTTGTGCTTTGGTATAAGCAAAGCTTACTATTGCTAATACTGCAACGGAGAGAAGTGCTATTACTTTTTTCATAGTTATAAATTTATGTTGTCAATATCGTTGTAATGTGCTTTTTGAGTGATAGTTCCTTTGTTAATCACCACAATGCTTGGATTGGCTCTTTCGATGGTTTTAATCGTTGTTGGATCACAAAAATAGAAATCAAAAGTAAAACCATATTGTTTTTTGAATTTCTCCACAGTAGTTGCATCTGAACCGGTTACGGCTAAGACATGATAACCTTTCGCTTTCGCTTTTTGATAAAAAGTTTCCAGTAATTGCAATCCTTCCGGTTTTGATTTGTCCAAATTGTATACCGTGAAGAAAATTACTTTTGCTTCATTAAGAATATCGTCCTTATAATCGCTTCCCTCTTTTTCCAAACCAAAATCATGAATTGGTGGTACATATCCTTCTTTGATTAGTTTGTCAATACGGTCAATAAACTTCGCGTTCGGTGGAATGTTCATTAATTCTTTATCTGAAAATTCTTTTTTTACACCGTTTACTTCGTAAATGAATTTCATTTCGTATTCCGATTTGGGCGCGCCTTCCGGAATTTCCATTCCTTTTTGGATGTTTTTGCCTACGGCATACGCTCTAAAATCGATAACCGGTAAATGATGCAGGACATGGTAACCCAAATAACAGCTTAAAACAATACTTGCAATCGAAGTAATTGCAGCAAATTTTGTACCGAATAATGGTGTAATGTATTTTCTTCCGAAGAATAAAATCAGAATAAAAACCAATAAAACCACATCTTTAGTGAAAGATTCCCATGGTGTCAATTTCAAAGCATCCCCGAAACAGCCACAATCTTTCACTACGTTGAAATAAGCCGAATAGAAAGTCAGGAAAGTGAAAAATAGAATCAATCCCAACAAACTCCAAACCGTGAATTTCGGTTTGTAACCCACCAGAAGCATAACCCCTAAAACCACCTCCAAAATAACTACAAACAAGGCCAAAGCCAGTGTGTAAGGTAAGAGAAATGGTAAGTTGAATACGGTTTCACCAAAATATTCATCCAGTTTATACGAAAATCCAACCGGGTCATTCAATTTGATTAATCCCGAAATGATAAATAAAACGCCTACAAACAGACGTGAAAAATGTACTAAATATTTCATTCTTTACTTTGTATTTATTTTGGACCAGTCTTCTTTGGTCATTTCAAATTTGATTTCTCTACTGCCGTTTGTTCCCGCTTCTGTCCATCCGGCCTTGCGGTAAAATTCTTCGGCTCTAGTGTTAAAGGCAGTTCCTAACCATACTTTTTCATTCGTTTGGCTGAAATACCAATCCATCATCATTTGATGAAGTTTTCGTCCAATTCCTTGTTTTTCGTATTTCGGATCTAGGAATAAAGCCCAGATATTGTTTTCTTTCAAATCGGCAATAGCAAAACCGACAATCGTTTGGTCGATTTCACAAACCCAACCTTTTCCGCGTTCGAACATAAATTCTTCACAATCACGATTGGTTACCAATCCCGGATCAGAAAGTGTATTTTCGGTAACAGAATTTCTGACGATCTGAATTTGATCAATATCTTCACGTCGTGCTTCTCTGAAAATCATTTTACTTGTGCTCTAATAAGATTAATGCAAATACTGCATAATTAATCATGTCTTGGTAATTGGCATCAATACCTTCCGAAACCAATGTTTTGCCTTTATTGTCTTCGATTTGTTTAACACGCAATAGTTTCTGAAGAATTAAATCGGTTAACGAACTCACTCGCATATCACGCCAAGCTTCACCATAATCATGGTTTTTGGCTTCCATTAAATCTTTTGTCAGTTGTATTTTTTCGTCGTATAATTTTACAGCTTCTTCCACATTCAAATCGGGTTGGTCTGCGACACCTTTTTCCAATTGAATTAAAGCCATGATAGAATAATTGATAATACCAATGAATTCTGAAGCTTCTCCTTCATCTACTTTTCGAACTTCATTTTCTTGTAACGAACGGATACGTTGCGCTTTGATGAATATTTGGTCGGTTAGTGATGGCAAGCGTAAAATGCGCCATGCACTTCCGTAATCTTGTAATTTTTTGGCGTATAAATCACGACAAATTGAAATGATTGCGTCGTATTGTTGTGAGGTGTTACTCATTATTAAATTATATTTGTATCAAGTTTGTCCAAAAATAGCCTTTTTTGTTTACAATTTATTTAAAAAAAGTATAAAAATGACCATCAACTGTAAAGGAAACCTGATTGATTTAACAACACCCAAAGTGATGGGGATTTTAAATGTGACTCCCGATTCTTTTTATGATGGAGGAAGGTTTTCTTCCGATGCCGTACTGTTGCAACAAGTTGAAAAAATGCTGGTTGAAGGTGCTGATTTTATTGATGTTGGCGGACAAACAACAAAACCATCTGCCGATTTGATTACTGCGGAAGAAGAACTGAAAAGGGTAGTGCCTGTAGTAGATTTAATTCTGAAAAATTTCCCTGAAACGTTACTTTCCATTGATACTTTTTATGCAAAAGTAGCCGAGGAAGCAATGAATCACGGTGCCGCGATAATTAATGATGTTTCGGCTGGAAATTTGGATGAAAAAATGCTGGAAACAGTTGCAAAACTCCAAGTTCCCTATATTATGATGCACATGCGAGGTACTCCTCAAACCATGCAGCAACTGACGGATTATAATGATTTGGTTAAAGAGATACTTTTCTATTTTTCAAAAAAAATTGCCCAAGCCCGAAGTTTAGGAATTAACGATCTTATTGTAGATCCGGGATTCGGGTTTGCGAAAACAGTCGAGCAAAATTTTGAATTGTTTTCCAAACTGGAGTTGTTTCAAATGTTGGAATTACCTGTTTTGGTTGGTATTTCCCGAAAATCGATGATTTATAAAACTTTGGAAACAACCCCAGAGAATGCTTTGAACGGCACTACGATTTTAAATACGTTAGCATTACAGAAAGGAGCTAACATTATAAGAGTGCATGATGTAAAAGAAGCAGTGGAGTGTGTGAAATTGATGAGTCAATTGGGTTAACTCAAAAATCCTTGAATTTGTGGTATAGTATCTGGTGCTACCGGTCTTCCGTTTTTAATAGCTACCCCGGTTACTTTAGCCGATAAAATTGCTTTATTGTCTGAAAGACGGATGATATCCTGATGGAATACGACTTTTAAATTGCCTTCTTTTTCTGCAGCAACTTCAATTTTGAATTTGTCACGGCTTACCAAAGAGTTTTTGAAATTCATTTCGATGGTTTTTACCACAAGCATAATGTTGTTTTGTGCAAAATCAACAAAATCAATACCGTGATGGTGCAAAAATTCATGGCGTGCATGTTCTAAATAATTTTGGTATACTGAGTTGTTTACAATTCCTTGTACGTCTAGTTCGTAATCTCGTACGTCTAATTCAATTGAATATTTTTCCATTTTTTAGTTTAGTTGATTTCTTCTTCGTGATTGACAAATTGCGCTTCATACAATTTACGGTAATAACCGCCGGTTTTCTGTAAAAGTTGCTGATGCGTTCCTTCTTCGACAACGATTCCTTTGTCTAAAACAACAATTCTGTCGGCATTGATAACAGTTGCTAATCGATGTGCAATAACTATCGAAGTTCTGTTTTTTGTAAGTGTTATTGTAGCTTTTTGGATTAGTTCTTCTAAATACGCATCAATCGATGAAGTGGCTTCGTCTAAGATTAAAATGCTGGGTTGACTTACATAAGCGCGTAAAAAGGCAATGAGCTGGCGTTGCCCAGAGGATAACATATTACCTCTTTCTTTTACATCGTAATCGTAATTGCCGGGTAAACTCATAATGAAATCATGCGCACCAATTTCTTTGGCAGCTGTAATGACTGTTTCCCTTGTAATACTTGGATTATTGAGCGTGATATTGTTATGAATGGAATCAGCGAACAAGAAAACATCTTGTAAAACTACTGCAATTTGTTTGCGTAAACTTGCTAACGAAAAACGATTGATATTTTCATTGTCGATACAGATTTCTCCCGATTTGATATCATAAAAGCGATTCAATAAATTGATAATGGTAGATTTTCCAGCCCCGGTTGCTCCCACAATGGCTATAGTCTCTCCTTTGTTGATGGATAAGTTGATGTTTTTCAATACATCTTCATTCTCTTTGTATCCGAAAACCACATTTTTAAAATCAATTTTCCCTTCAAAATGCGGTGCTTCCAAAGTGCCGGAATCTTCGGTATGGTTTTGAGTATCCAATACTTCAAAAACACGATTTGCAGCAATCATTCCCATTTGCATCTCATTGAATTTATCTGCTATTTGACGCAATGGTGTGAAGAAAATGGAAATATACATGGTATAGGCAAACAAATCTCCAAAAGTGGTGAAGGTATCGTTGTTTAAAATGTTAAGACCTCCATACCAAATGATTAAGCTTAATGTTAATGCAGAAACAATATCAGCAATGGGAAAAAAGATGGAGTTGTACCATACGTTTTTGACCCAGGCTTTTTTGTGTAAGTAATTGATTTTTTTGAAATTTTGGTATTCGGTTTCTTCCCGAATGAACAATTGCACGATTTTCATACCCGAAACACGTTCTTGCACAAACGTATTCATGTTGGCAATTTGCGTACGCACCTCTTCAAAAGCGGCTTTCATTTTTATCTGGAACACGCGAGTTGCATAGATTAGAATTGGCATAGCCGCAATTACGATTAAGGTCAGTTTCCAATTCATATACAACATGAACCCTAGTACAACTATCATTTTAAGTAGGTCACTTATGATCATAAACAAACCTTGGCTAAAGATTCGTGCTATGGCTTCAATATCAGAGACTGCACGTGTAACCAGCTTACCCACAGGTTCGTGGTCATAATAATTCATTTTGAATCCACTCAAATGTTTGAATAGCTTGATTCGGATATCTTTGATGATGTCTTGGCCTAGCCAATTCGCCCAAAATACAAAATAAAATTGGGCAAGCACTTCCAATAATAGGGTAGTTCCAATAAGACAAATGAATAAAGTTAATCCTTCTTGGTTCTTAGATTGGATGTGGTGATCGACAGTGTATTTTAATAAGTAAGGGCGTAATGCTGCGAAAATAGAGAGTAAAATAGCCCATACAATTACACTGCGATACCTCCATTGGTAGGGTTTTGTGTATTCTAAAATTCGTTTGAATAATGTCGAATCAAATGCTTTCATTCTCCTTATTGATGTATGGATACTTTATATTGGTTAAAAATAGCCCTTGTGCCGGAACAGAAAAACCTGCTTTTTTTCGATCTTTACTTTCTATGATTTTTATAAAATCCTCTATATTGATTTTGTGAAGACCAATATTTACTAGTGTTCCAACAATGGCTCTTACCATGTTACGCAAAAAACGATCTGCCGTGATGGTAAAGATAAGTGTATTATTTTCTTTTCTCCAATACGCTTCGGTGATTTTACAGTTATAAGTAAAAACATCCGTGTTTGATTTTGAAAAACATTGGAAATCGGTGAAAGTAGGTAATAATTTTGCGGCTTCATTCATGGCATCCAAATCCAATGGTAATTGATTGAACCAAGAAATTTCATTTCCAAAAATATCCTTTTTGGTAGCGATATGATAATGGTAGGTTCTGGATGTAGCATCAAAACGGGCGTGAGCATCATCGTGTACTAGAATAATATCGTAAACGACGATATCTTTCGGTAAAAAAGAATTGGCTTTGTAGATTAGCTTTGGTTTGTCGATTATTTTATCAGTATCGAAATGGCCATACATTTGTGAAGCATGTACGCCAGTATCAGTTCTACCGGCACCAACAATTTCAATATCTTCTTGTAATAAAGTGGAAAAAACTTTGTTTAAAGTTTCTTGAACGGAAATGGCATTGGGTTGGTATTGCCAACCATGATAATGGGTTCCGTTGTAAGCAAATTCGATGAAATACCTCAATTTGAAAATCTTTTTGCAAAGATAAAATAAAACAATGGGGTTTAAAATAATAAAAGAGAGAACCTAAGTTCTCTCTTTTCTATTTATAGTTGTTTTAAAAGAAGTTTAGTCACGTCTTCCATTTCCTCTACCATTTCCTCTTCCGTGACCTTGGTGGTTGTCATTTCCTCTATCGTGTTTTTTGTAATGTCCATTTCCTCTTCCGTTACCACGGTAGTATCTGTCATTGTCGTAATTTCTGTCTCTGTGTGCTACAGCTACATAGTTACTTCTTCTGTTATCGTATCTTGGTCCGTAGTATTCACGACGATAGTTACGGTAATTATCTCTCCAATAATGTTTGCGGTGGTAATCAAAATGAGTCCAAGGCGTTCCACCTCTGTAGTCAATAACTACACGGTGACCTCTATTGATATCATATCCGTTACAGTATTCTGGTAAATAACGAGAACGACACCATCCGCTAGGACCATAGTAAACATAAACCGCATCATAGGTATCGTAATAACATTCGATTTCTGGTAAGTAAACGTATTGAACTCTGTCATCGTAATGATCGCACCACGTTGGACGAGAACCGATGTTTAAACTCACTGATACTTGTGCATTCGATTCCAGGGCAAATAAGACTAAAAATGCTCCGAATATAAATTGTAACTTTTTCATATTATTTAGTTTTAAGTTATGGATAATAGCTAAACGTGAACGTTTGATAATTAGTATCCAATTACTGTGCCAAAAAACAATATGAATTGCATTTGAATTAGAATTTTAACAGATATTGGTATACCTTTTCGGTGGGTAAACCAACCACATTTGTATACGAACCTTCTATTTTTGAAATGCCAACAAGTCCTATCCAGTCTTGGATTCCGTAGCTTCCGGCTTTGTCAAGTGGTTTGTAATTTTGGATGTAATATTGAATCGCTTCCAGGCTTAAATCAGCAAAGGTAACTTTTGTAATATCGTAGATGATTTCGCTCTTGTTTTTAGTTTTAAAACAGACTGAAGTAACTACTTCATGTGTTTTTCCTGATAATTGTTGAAGCATTTTTATAGCGTCATCTTCATCTGTAGGTTTTCCCAAAGCTTCATTCTCTAACCAAACTAAGGTATCACTGGTAATGAGTAATTCGTTTTCGGCTAAATCTGTAAAAGCATCCGCCTTGAGTTGTGCTAAATAATTGGTGATATTGAAAGATTGCAGGTGAGGTGGAAAGATTTCTTCAATTTCTTTTAGGCGAATTTCAAAATCCAAATCCAAATCTTTGAAAAACTGTTGGCGTCTTGGTGAACCAGAAGCCAAGATGATTTTATACTCTTTAAATTTATTATGAAGCATAGTATTTCATGTTTAATCCGATTACTCCAATGGCAATGATTCCGAAGAAAATAACAAACTTTAATACGGTACTCAAATGATTGAACTCCTTTTTACTTCGTGCTGACGCTATTTTAATCATAAAGTAAAATAAGGGGCCAATGATGAAGCCTAATATGTATACGGTTGCAAATTCTAATTTGAATAAGTTAGTATAAGTATAATATAAAATCAAACCCACCGGAATTAAGGTAAATACCAGTAGTAATTTGGCTGTCCTAGAAACTCCTAAAACAATGGGTAACGTTTGAATGCCATTATTGTAATCGCCTTTGATGTCTTCCATGTCTTTTACAATTTCTCGCATGAAGTTGATGATAAAAGCAATGATTGAAAAATCAAGTAAAATGGAAAAGATAATTTGCATTACACTTCTGTTTTCAAAAGTAATGGCAGGATAAATGTCGAAAAGCCCGATAATGATTATGCTGAAAGCAAGTAAAAAAGAAACTACTATGTTTTTAACCAAAAGAATTTGTTTGAAGTTGGTAGCATAGATGTAAAGTAAGGCTGCGCATAGAATAAAAACGGTGACGAAATTAGGTTTTTGAATGGCATTGGAAAGATAAAAGCCAATGCCAACTCCTATAATGGTAAAGCCAACATACAGGTTATATGCTGTACTTTCGGAAATTGTTTTTCCGACTATATTTCCCGAAGATTTGTTTTCTGCATCGGCATTCTGATCGTTGATGTCGTTAATGATATAACCACCAGCAGCTATGCATACTGTTGCTATAATCAATAAATAGTATTGCCAGTCTTGAAGAAAAAGCCACGCATTTTGGAATTTAAGAAAGCCATGCAGTACCACAAGTTGCATCAAGGCAATAAGTAATAAATTTTGATAGCGTATTAGTTGTAAGTATTTCATTAGTCAAATTTACCGTTAAAATAAATATTCCATTTTTCCTGAACTTTCATTACTTGTTCGATAACATCACGTACAGCTCCTTTACCTCCGTTTTTGTGTGAAATATAATTGGATATTTCTTTGATTTCTGGAGAAGCATCTTGAGGACATGTAGGTAATCCTACTAATTTCATTACATGGTAATCAGGAATATCGTCTCCCATGTAAAGAACTTGCTCGGGTTTGATGTTATAAACATCTATGTATTCCTTAAAGGTTTCTACTTTGTCGGGTGATCCTAAATGTATGTCTGTAATTCCTAAATTACGTAAACGAATGCGAACTCCTTCGTTGCTACCGCCGGAAATAATGCAAACATGATAACCGCTTTCGATTGCAGCTTTCATGGCAAATCCGTCTCTGATATTCATTTCGCGTAACATTTCTCCGGTTTGCGAAACGTGAACTGTTCCGTCTGTTAATACACCATCAACATCAAAGATGAATGTTGTGATGTTGTTCATGATTTCTTTATAGCTTTTTGCCATTATCAATTATTGATTTTGTGAGTAGTTTGTAAATCTCTTTTTGTGTTTCATTTTGAAGAAAATGCAAATGTGCATTGATGGTTGTGGTATCATTGCGCTTTGCTGGTCCGGTTTGGGCTTCTTCAGGCGAAAGTGTTTTTATTTTATTGGCTGTTTCTTGAATTAGCGGATATAATATTTCAAAGGGAATATTATTTTCTTTACAGATTTCGGAACCTAATTGATATAGGTGGTTGACAAAATTACAGGAAAATACTGCCGCAACATGTAAGGCTTTTCGTTGTTCGGAGTTTATGTTGAAAATTTTATCAGAAATGGAATGTGCTATCTTTTCCAATAAGTGATAATCTTCCTGATTTTGGGTTTCCAAACAAATAGGTATTTCTTTAAAATTGACCGATTTGTTTTTTGAGAAGGTTTGCAATGGATAAAAAACGCCTTTTCGATTTTTTGAATCCAAATTAGTAATCGAAATCGTACCTGAGGTATGAACCACTAATTTGTTTTTGTAAGGAATTTGTGCGGAAATGTTTTCAATCGCATCATCAGTTACAGAAATAATATAAACATCTGCTTCTAGAAGTGAATTAATGTTGTTTGTAACTCTTTCATAATCAATTAAATGAGATATATTTTTTGGATTACGTGCGAAAACCTGCTTTACTCGGGCTGTTGTGTTTTTTTCAAAAGCCGAAATAAGATGTTGTGCTACATTTCCGGAGCCTAAAATTATTACCTGAATCATTCGGCTAAAATAAGAAAATTTAAAAATTTAACTACAATTCATATTCTATTAACAATATGTTGTTAATAATCAAATGTTTGAAATTGTGTTTTATTCAACAAAAAAATTATATTTGCGACAACCAATTCCTTAAATGTTATACCATGAAAAATGTATTTATGTTAGCGTTACTATTAATCAGTAGTTTAAGTTTCGCACAAATTAAAGTATTGCCAACAACTCCTTTGGAAAGATTAGGGAGAGTAGGGACAAATGATGTTTATGTTCAGAAAGAAGGAAGTCAGTATACTTTCTTTTATAA
Source organism: Flavobacterium sp. GCM10023249 (assembly GCF_042653365.1). Taxonomy (NCBI): domain Bacteria; kingdom Pseudomonadati; phylum Bacteroidota; class Flavobacteriia; order Flavobacteriales; family Flavobacteriaceae; genus Flavobacterium; species Flavobacterium sp. GCM10023249. Next base: position 444,813 of record NZ_JBHSHZ010000009.1, on the reverse strand, counting down.
AGACATGGAAAACACTGATGACACTTCAATCAAAAACTTCTCATTTAAAAATGTAGAAGGAGATTATGACAATTTGTACAAAATCATCATGGATGGTTTCAATGCGTCTCCGATGTACGATATTAAATTGGAATTGCCAAACGATTATGTGTGGTTGCATTACACTAAAGCTACGAACAAAGCAGTTGTACAGTTTATGACAACTAACAAGGTAACTTCTTCAACAGGAATTTCACAAATGTTGAGTGTAGAAGACGTTAAAAAATTATTCGAGAGAAGTTAATTTTCTATATTTGATTCAAGACAAAAGCGAAACTATATGTTTCGCTTTTTTTATTCTTAAAATCTCCTTAAAAAACAAAGTCTTTTCAGTTTTAAAAGAAACTAATTAAGTATTTTTGTGACACTTAAATTAGCATTCCAAAACAATGGACAAAAAAATATTTTCTTTTCTTTTCTCAACTCGATTAATGGCTGTTTTATTTATTGTTTTTGCAGCAGCCATGGCAGCAGGAACCTTTATTGAAGACGCATATAATACAGACACCGCAAGGATTATTATTTATAATTCTTGGTGGTTTGAAGCTATCATGTTTTTCTTTATGTTGAACTTTTTAGGAAACATCAAACGTTACCAATTGTTCAAAAAAGAGAAATGGGCAACTTTGATTTTACATTTGTCATTCATTTTAATTTTAGTCGGAGCTTTTGTTACGCGTTACATTAGTTATGAAGGGATGATGCCAATCCGTGAAGGAGCAACAGAAAATCAAGTTTTTTCAGACAAAACATATTTAACCTTGTATGTTGATGGTCAGCATCAAGGTGAAATGAAACGAAAAACAATTGAAAAGCAATTGTTGTTATCAGGTGCAGTCGATAATCATTTTGTGGATAAATATCAATTCAGTGAAATCCCTTTTCAAGTGGAATTGGTAGATTTTATTATGGGAGCGAAAGAAACGATTAAACCTGATGATAAAGGAATCTTATTTCTAAAAATGGTAGAAGCTGGTGGTGGTGAGCGTCATGAGCATTATTTGAAAGAAGGGGAAGTGCAAAGTATTCATAATATCCTTTTTGCGTTGAATAAGTATACACAAGGTGCTGTGAATATTACGATAGACGAAAAGGGTGCTTCTATAGAAACTCCGTTTGATGGTAACTTCATGCGTATGGCGGATCAAATGAAAGGGAATGTAGTCAAAAATACAAAAGCTGATTTAATGTATCGTTCATTGTATAATGTAGGAGGAAGTCAGTTTGTTTTTCCAGAAGCTGCAATTAAAGGGGTGAAAGAATACAAATCAAACGGCAATTATAAAGATCAGGAAACTGATGATGCTTTGGTGTTTAAAATATCCAACCAAGGAAAAGAAAAAATTATTACACTTTTGGGCTCAAAGGGAAAGGTAAGTGAACCACAGGCTTTTACATTGGGTGATTTAGAATATACAGTGTTTTTTGGAAGTAAAGTATATGATTTACCTTTTAAAATAAAATTGAATAAATTCATCGCGTCAAAATATCCTGGTACTGAAAAAAGTTATTCTGCTTTCGAAAGTCAAGTAACTATTTTGGATGAAAAACCATTTGATGCGCGTATTTACATGAATCATATTTTGGATCATAAAGGCTATCGTTTCTTTCAAGCGGGTTTTGATCCTGATGAAAAGGGGACTAAATTGTCTGTAAACCATGATTTTTGGGGAACTACAATTACTTACATTGGGTATTTTCTCTTATACTTTGGAATGATGGCTATTTTATTTGCTAAGCATACACGATTTGATGATTTAAAACAGAAGTTGGAGAAAGTAAAAGCTAAAAAAGCTAATTTGTTGTCAATCATAATAATGATGTGTTCTTTGAGCGGATTTTCACAAAATCATGCGCACAAGATTCCAACGGAACAGCAAATTGATTCTATTTTAAAGCGTTACACGGTACCAGCTAAAGAAGCTGAGAGGTTCGGAAGATTAATCATTCAGGATGAAGGAGGACGTATGAAGCCTTTAAATACGTTTTCGTCTGAATTACTACGTAAAGTAAGTAAAAAAGACACCTACAAGGATATGAATTCCGACCAAGTGTTTTTGTCTATTACTCAATTTCCACAAGTTTGGTATGAAATACCCATTATTTTTGTGCAAAAGGACAACGATAGTATTCATAAGTTATTAGGTATTGAAAAGAAAACTAAATATGCTAAACTAATCGATTTTTTTGACAAAAAAGGAAATTACAAACTGTCGCGTCAAATAGATAAAGCTTACAAAGCAGCTGTTCCTAATCAGTTTGAAAAAGATTTTATTGAAGCCGATAAGAAAGTAAATTTACTATACTCGGCAATCTCAGGACAAATTTTGAAAATTTTTCCAATTCCTAATGATAAAAACAACAAATGGGTTAGCTTTTTAGAAATCAATCAGCCGACAGGAACATCGTTAGATACTATTAAAAATGTGTTGCCTTTTTATCTGAATTCATTGGATAAAGCTTCTGTTTCTAAAGATTACAAGTTGGCTAACAGCTTGGTTACTGGTATCGAAAAATATCAGAAAAAATACGGGGCAAAAGTGCGTCCTTCAGACAAACAAATCGATTTAGAGATTAAGTATAATAAATATGATATTTTCAAAAAGCTTTATAAGTGGTACTTATTGGCAGGACTTTTAATGTTTGTATTTGTTATAATTAATATTTTCAATAAAAAGAAATGGGTAGCTATTTCAGTGAAATTCTTCCACGTAATTTTAGGATTATTATTTGTTTTACATACTCTTGGTTTAATAGCTCGTTGGTACATTTCTGGTCATGCACCGTGGAGTAATGCCTATGAATCGATGATTTATGTGGGATGGTCAATTATGTTCTTCGGATTGGCCTTTGGAAGGAAATCAGCTTTGACGGTTGCTTCGACTGCATTTGTTGCCACTATGATATTATGGGTGGCTAATCTAAGTTGGATGGATCCTCAAATTGGTAACTTACAGCCAGTGTTGAATTCCTATTGGTTAATGATTCACGTTGCAGTGATTGTAGGTAGTTATGGTCCTTTTGCATTAGGAGCAATACTTGGTTTGGTTGCACTTGGATTGATGTTATTTACCAACGAAAAAAATAAAAAAGTAATGGATTTGAACATCAAGGAAATTACATACATCAACGAAATGGCTTTGACTGTCGGTTTGGTAATGTTGACTATTGGAAACTTCTTGGGTGGACAATGGGCTAATGAAAGCTGGGGACGATACTGGGGCTGGGATCCTAAAGAAACTTGGGCGCTAATTAGTATCATGGTATATGCTTTTGTAATTCACATGCGTTTTGTTCCCGCCTTGAGAGGTAAGTTTATTTATAACTTTTTGAGTGTATTGGCTTTTGCATCGGTTTTGATGACTTACTTTGGTGTAAATTTCCACTTGAGCGGATTACATTCATACGCTTCCGGTGAAAAACAGAATGTGATTATTTATTTATACGTTCTGATTGGATTTTTAGCTTATTCAGGATTAGTCTATTTCAGATACAGAAAATTTAAAAAATAAAACATGAAAAATAGTTTTGTAATTTTATGTTTGCTTTTGGTCTTAGGCTGTCAAGGTCAAGAAAAGAAAAGTAAAAACGCAACAAGTAATAAAACAACTAAAAAGGAAATTATGACTGCAACTACAATTTACCAATTTAAGGTCAAAGATATTGCTGGAAACGATTTTGATTTGGCTTCGTTGAAAGGAAAAAAAGTTATGATTGTGAACACGGCTTCAGAATGCGGTTTGACGCCTCAATACGAGCAATTACAGGAATTGTATACCGAATTCAAAGACAATAATTTTATTATCATTGGATTTCCTGCGAATAACTTTGGAGCACAAGAGCCGGGTAGTAATGAGCAGATTGCAACATTCTGTACAAAGAATTACGGAGTAACTTTCCCAATGATGGAGAAAATTTCTGTTACCGGTGAGGACACACATCCGTTATATCAGTTTCTAACTCAAAAAGCGAAAAACGGTTTGGAAGACAACGAAGTGAAATGGAACTTCCAAAAGTATTTGATCAATGAAGACGGTACTTTGGCTAAAGTAATAGGGCCGCAAACGCTACCTATTGATGAGGTTATTATCAATTGGATTAAGTCCTAAATAAATACAATAGAAAAATAAATGCGCTATGGAAATAGCGCATTTATTTTTTGCCAGAGTATTTCGTCAAAATCGGAAAGTGCCATATTGCTTCCGTCTGCGGCGTCACCCATACGTATGATGACCATTTTTTTACTGGGTACAACATATATTTTTTGATCATTTTTGCCTAAAGCCATGAACATGTCGTTTGGTGCAGAAGGGATAATACTGCCTTGAAATTCAAATTGAGAATTAGGTAAATGATAGGATGTTTTTCCATTCAACCACCATAAATAGCCATAAGCCAAATTGATGGTTTGTGATGTAGAAGTAGCTTCGTTAAAGTAACTATCATTCAGTATTACTTCGTTGTTCCATTTTCCTTTATTTAATGCTAGTAATCCAAATCGAGCCATGCTTCTGGTGTCGCTGGAGTAAATTCGTAAGCCATCAGCATTATTAAACCAGAATCCAGTAGTACTCATTCCGATTTTATCTCGTAGTTTACTATTGAAATAAGCATTCCATGTTTGTCCGGTTGCTTGTGAAACTACATCTTGTAATTTAACATACACGTTGTCGTAGGCCCACCGGCTTCCTGCGTTTGCCTTGTATATCAGATTGCTCGGATCCACTAAGTCGGCATTGTATTCGTCATCCAATCCGGATGTCATAGATAATAAATGTCTACAGGTAATTAAATTCTCTTGAGCTAATGATGCACTGGTCCAGCCGGTACCAAGATACGTTGAAACTTTGTTGTTGATAGAAAGAGAACCATCCTGTTGTGCAATTCCAGTAAGTGTTGCAGTAAGTGTTTTTCCAGCACTTGCCCAATACCAAACGGATGATGCATTATGGCCATTGAAATACTCTTCCATAACAATTTTGCCATTAACTAAAATGATAAATGATTTGGTATGTTTGGTGTTAAGATAGTCTTTTAATGGTTGAACGGCACTCTGATTCCATCCTAACGAAGAAATGGTTTTGGTTTCCCATGTTGATCCGGTTAGAGGCGGAAAATACATTGCTTCTTCAGTGGGTGAGTTTTCTGTTTCTTCATTTCCACATCCAAATAAGCTTAATGCAGCGATGATTACATAGTAAAAAGGTTTCATTTCGATTGGTTTAGTTATTTCAAATTTAGACTATATTTTTTCAGAAAGGTTTAATCGAATGTCTTAATTTTACAACATGAGAAAAATTATAATAATACTGTCGGTTCTGTCTGTTTTTTCGTGTAAAGAAAAAGTGGCTATCGAGAATGTAGGAAAAATAATTGGGTATTGGCAAATTACTAAAGTGGAAAGTGCTGATGGTAATGAAAAGGAGTATCCGGTTAATGAAAATTATGAATATTTCGACATCAAAAATAATATTGGATTTCATAAAAAAGTACGCTGGCAACCCATGGGAACTTTTTTGGTTGATGATCTACAGGAGAAAATGACGGCTACCGAAAGGGATGGACACCTGGTATTGAATTTTTCGTCTGAATTTGGAAAACGTACTGAAAAAGTAATTCAGTTAACGGATAGTTTGTTGGTGCTGGAATCTCAAGAAGGCGCCGAATTTTATTATAAAAAAGTAAATGTAAACCGATTACCAGAGTATGGCAAAAAGGCTGAGTAACGAAAGTTCCATTGGGGATATTTTAAAAGAAATCATTGAAGCCAATAAATTAGACAAAGGCTTGAATCAGATTTCTGTGGCTGATGCATGGAAAAACCTTATGGGTAATGGAGTGAATAATTATACTCGTAATGTATTGCTGAAGGGAGCTGTTTTATATGTTGAACTAACTTCTTCGGTTTTGCGTGAGGAATTAAGTTACGGCAAAGACAAGATTATCAAGATGATTAATGAAGAATTGGGTAGGGAAGTGGTAAAAGATGTGGTCTTAAGGTAACTTTGATTTTATAATTATTCTTTAGTTGTGAAACTTATAATTTGTTTATAGTACTTCATAGTATCAATTGAATGATATTTGTTGTTTTTGCTTAGTCTTCAATTGTTTTGCCTGCAATTATAAAGTCGAATATTCCACAAACGAAGTACACTAATGGAAAAAGGAAAGACATAGGACTAACTTTACCATCAAAATAATCAAAATCATCTGCGAAGTCATAAAATAAGGGTAAAGAGATAGCTATTGAAATTAGACCTAATATATAATTAAGGAAATGATGTTTCTTGGCATAGTAGGAAAATATATTGATTGTTGATATACTTTCGAATATTGTATGTAGAACCATTGCAAAAATGATGTATTTGCCATAGAGGAAACGTTCGGAATCAGGATTTATTTTGTCATTGAAAAGTTGGACGCCATTTTGGAAATAACTGTAGATGTTAATTACTGATAAAAGTAGAGCGCTAAATTTTAGTATAGAAATGAGTGTATAACACTTTCTGAATAAATTCATTGTATTAAAAGGTTTCGGTTTTTTTATGTTGATTTTTGAAATTAAAAGTATTGAAAAATAGTTAGAAGTCAAAATTTTTTAAAAAAAATGCCCCGAATTCCGGGGCATTTTTGCACTAACCAAAAAAATTAGAATTGCGCTGTTTCTGTAGAGTCTTTCATTGCAACTGTTGATGCTAATCCTGCAGTAACCGCATTCTGAACTTCGTCGAAGTAGGTTGTACCTACAAAATTTTGATGTTTTACCGCTCTGAATCCTTCAGCTTGTAAAGCGAATTCTTTTTGTTGTAATTCCGAATAACCCGCCATTCCTTTTTTCTTGTACGCTAAAGCCAATTCGAACATTGAAGTGTTCAACGCATGGAATCCTGCTAAAGTAATGAATTGGAATTTGTATCCCAATGCGGCTAAATCTTCTCTGAATGTTTCCATTTCTTCTACGGATAATTTTGCAGCCCAATTGAAGGATGGAGAACAGTTGTATGCCAATAGTTTTCCTGGAAATTGTGCGTGAATGGCTTCGGCAAATTTTCTAGCTTCAGTAATATCCGGTGTTGATGTTTCTAACCAGATTAAATCGGCATAGGGAGCATAGGATAACCCGCGGCTAATTCCTTGTTCCAAGCCGGCATTTACATAGAAGAAACCTTCCGGAGTTCTTTCCCCTGTAATGAATTCTCTGTCTCTATAGTCAACATCGCTAGTAAGTAAGTTGGCTGCATCTGCATCAGTACGTGCCACAATCAATGTTGGAACATTCATAACGTCGGCAGCCAAACGAGCGGCAATCAGTTTGTTGATAGCTTCTTGAGTGGGTACCAATACTTTTCCACCTAAATGTCCACATTTTTTTGCAGAAGATAATTGGTCTTCAAAATGCACACCTGCTGCACCCGCCTCAATCATCCCTTTCATTAATTCGAAAGCATTTAGGTTTCCACCGAAACCAGCTTCTGCATCAGCTACAATTGGAACTAAATACTCTTTTTTATTTTCTACCTTATTTACCGATTGAATTTGATCGGCACGTAATAAAGCATTGTTGATTCTTTTTACTACCTGCGGTACGCTGTTAGCTGGATATAATGATTGATCTGGGTACATTTCGCCTGCTAAATTAGCGTCTGCTGCAACTTGCCAACCACTTAGATAAATAGCTTCCAATCCGGCTTCTACTTCTTGAATGGCTTGATTTCCTGTCATTGCACCTAATCCGGCTACCCAGTCCTGAGAATGTAATTTTTTCCATAGTACTTCAGCGCCATGACGCGCAATGGAATGTTCAATTTGATAAGAACCTTGTAATTCCACTACTTTTTCGGCAGTGTAAGGTCTTTCAATACCTTTCCATCTTGGGTTTGTTGTCCAATCCGTTACTAATTGTTGAATTCTTTCTTCAGTTTTCATAATTTTGTTGTGCTTTAAATAGTTATTGTTAATTATTTGAATGTAAGCTGTCAGATGTTGCCGCATCTGACGGCTTTTTTTATAAGTATTTGTAGGCTATAATGGTTAAGAAATCATCTAACTCTTTTCTTAACGACATTTCAGTGAATAAATCAGCAGCCAATTCATATCTTCCTTTTGTAAATCGTTCTACGCCAACTTCTTCTTTTATTTTTAGTAATTCTAATTCAGTCAATTGTTCTAAGGCATAAGGAGTGAATGTTTTTCCATCCTCTAGTTGGATGCCTTTTTGTAGCCAAAGCCAGATTTGTGTTCTTGATATTTCTGCGGTTGCGGCATCTTCCATTAAATGATACAATGCCGCAGCTCCAACACCACTTAACCAAGATTCAATATATAGAATGGCAATATTGATGTTTTTTTGAATACCCTTCAAAGTGATTGTTCCTTCAGGAATTTCTAATAATTGCTTTTCGGAAATACTCAATTCATTTCGTTTAATGTGCATTTGGTTTTTAGTGTGCATGTTGTCGTTGAAAACTTTCATAGCTACAGGCACTAATGCTGGATGTGCAACCCAGGTTCCGTCATGTCCATTTTTTACTTCACGTTCTTTGTCGGTAATAACTTTGTTGAATGCTATTTGATTGGCTTCTTCGTTATTCTTTATCGGAATTTGTGCTGCCATTCCTCCGATTGCCAAAATATTGCGTTTGTGACAAATTTGGATAACACGTAAAGAGTATGCACTCATGAACGGACTTGTCATTGTAATCTGGTCTCTGTCGGGAACTATGAAGTCTTTATGATTTTTTAGTTTTTTGATGTACGAGAATATGTAATCCCAACGACCACAGTTCAATCCAGCAATATGTTCTTTTAGTTCATAAATGATTTCATCGAGTTGGAAACTGGCGGTGATGGTTTCTATTAAAACAGTTGCTTTTATCGTACCTTGTTTGATACCTAAATAATCTTGACTAAAAACGAAAACATCATTCCACCAACGTGCTTCTTCATAATGTTCTAGCTTGGGTAAGTAAAAATAAGGGCCAACACCTTTCTCAATTAGGTTTTGTGCATTATGAAAGAAAAACAAACCGAAATCTACCAAAGATCCGGAAGCCAATTCTTCTTCAAAAGCGATGTTTTTTTCTTCCAAATGCAATCCGCGTGGACGAACCAGTAATACTGCTGTTTTTTCGTTCAAACTGTATTTTTTACCATTTTGCTCAAAGTCAATCGTTCTGTTGATGGCATCGCTTAAGTTTTGTTGTCCTTCCATTAAGTTGCTCCATGTTGGTGAGCAGCTATCTTCGAAATCGGCCATGAACGTTTTAGCACCCGAATTTAAAGCGTTGATGACCATTTTTCGATCAACCGGCCCTGTGATCTCCACTCTTCTGTCTAATAATGCTTCTGGAATTTTTGCAGCTGTCCATGCTGTGTTTCTGATGTTTTTGGTTTCCAATGGGAAAATTGGTGTTTCTCCCGAATTGAAAATCTCTTGCTGGATTTCTCTTTTCTCCAAAAGTGCAATTCTGTCCTTATTGAATTTTTTATGCAATGCTTCCAAGAATGCAATTGCTTCATCGGTTAGGATATTGGCATAAGTTTCTTGGTTGTTTACTTGTGCAATTTTAGTTAATGCTATTTCCATGTTTAGTGGTTTAGTTGTTTTCTGCGAACAAACTTATAAAATTAATTTTTACAAAACAAGCGAACGTTCGCAAAATATTTTAAAATTGCAAAATTCATTAAAAGTCATATCTTTGTTTGAAAGTAATAATTCCAGTATTTATAATGATTGAAGAAGAATATATTCGTTTGATTTTCGGATTGAAGATGAAGCAGATGCGGACAGAAAAAAATCTGTCTTTATTTGGTTTGGCCAAAATGACCGGTTTGTCGAAATCCTATCTAAATGAAATCGAGAAAGGAAAGAAATACCCCAAAAGGGATAAAATTCTGTTATTGGCCGAAGCATTAGAATCGAATTATGATCATTTGGTTTCCTTAAAACTGGATAAAAACCTTGCTCCAATCGGTGAAATTCTACAATCCAATATACTAAAGGAAATTCCGCTGGAACTTTTCGGAATTAAAGAAAGTGATCTGATTGATATTATCGCCGAAGCTCCTGTAAAAGTCAATGCTTTCATTAGTACACTTTTTGAAATTGCAAAACATTACAATTTAACGCGTGAAAGTTTCTTTTTGGCAGCGTTGCGATCGTACCAGGAAGCCAATAATAACTATTTTGATGAGATTGAAAGTCAGGTGGAAAAATTCGCGAAAGCCTATTCCATAGATTTGAATCAAAAGCTCTCCGTTACTGAATTGGAAGAAATTCTTACTGAAGAATACGGTTATACCATCAACAATGAAGAATTATCGCAACACAAAGAATTAATTAATTTGCGTTCGGTTTTTGTGCCTACTTCCAAAACGTTGTTGGTCTCTTCTGAAACCGATGAATCACAGCGTTTATTCATTTATGCTAAAGAAATCGCTTATAATTATTTGAATATTACCGATCGTTTGTATACGTTTTCTTGGATTAAATTTGAACGTTTTGATCAAGTATTGAATAATTTCTTGGCTTCTTATTTTGCTGGAGCGTTATTAATTCCGAGAAAACCATTGGTGAAAAAATTGAAAGCTTTTTTTGAAAAGAAATCCTTCGATGCCATTGAATTTCAAAATTTAATTGCTGAATATACCGATTCGCCTGAAACGTTTTATCAGCGTTTAACAAATATATTGCCAAAGGATTTCAATCTTAAAAACCTGTTTTTCCTTCGCTTCAGTTATAAACCGGAACGAAATGATATCAAACTGACCAAAGAATTGCATATTACCAATCTATTGGAGCCACATGCTAATGAAAGTTATGAGCATTACTGTAGAAGATGGATTTCATTACAAACCATAAAAGAAATTCCGAATCTTGAAGTAGATCATTTGTTTGATAGTCAGATTTCCTCCTACACCCATAGTGGTGTGGAATATTTTACCATGTCATCGGCTACAAAAGATCCGTTTAGAACGGGTTATTACAGAAGTATTGGTTTTGGTATCATGATTACACCGAATTCTTCTTCCAAAATCGCTTTTCTAAATGATGAAAAAGTGAAAAAAAGGGAAGTAGGAGTTACTTGTGAATCGTGTAGAATTGCCGATTGCGCCGAAAGAGTTGCGCCACCAAAAACCGTGGAGAAAAAAGTTCGATTCGCCCAAACCGATGAAGTGGTTCAAGGGATTTTTGAAAAATATAAGTAATAAAAAAAGCCGCTCAATTGAACGGCTTTTTTTATGATATATGTTGGATTAGAACATTTCTCTTCCTGCAAAGTGGAAAGCACCTTCGATAGCTGCATTCTCATCAGAGTCAGAACCGTGAACTGCATTCTCACCAATTGAAGTAGCGTATTTTTTACGGATTGTTCCTTCAGCAGCATCAGCTGGGTTAGTAGCACCGATTAAAGTACGGAAATCTTCAACAGCGTTATCTTTCTCTAAGATAGCAGCTACGATTGGACCTCTTGTCATGAATTCTACTAATTCACCAAAGAAAGGTCTTTCTGAGTGAACAGCATAAAATTTTTGAGCATCTGCCACAGTTAATTGTGTTAATTTTAAAGAAACGATTCTGAAACCACCTTCAGTAATCATGTTTAAAATTCCACCGATGTTCCCTTTTTCAACCGCATCCGGTTTGATCATAGTAAAAGTTCTATTACTTGCCATTTTTTCCTTTTTTAATTTGGGTGCAAAAGTATAACTTTTTAATCAATCTGAAAGAAAAGTTGTAAGGATATTTTAGTTGATGCTTCTAGCCAATCTAAATCCATAAAACTCGTTTGTTTTATTTGGATCAGTACTAATTCTGTTTGCTGTTCTCAAGTAATTTTCCTGACTGTCCCATGAACCACCTCGTACCGATTTTTTCTCACCACGAATAGGGCCTTTTGGATTGTTGCTGTCTTCAATTTTGTAATAATCTTTATTGTACCAATCCCAACACCATTCCCAAACGTTGCCACTCATGTCATAAATACCTAATTCATTAGGTAGTTTTGTGCCAACTGCATGTGGCTTTTTTTCACTATTTTTAATCCACCATGCAATATCATTGGAGTTATTTGATCCAGCAAAAGCATTTCCTTTTGATTTGTTTCCTCCTTTGGCAGCAAATTCCCACTCAGCTTCTGTTGGTAAACGATAGCCGTCAACTGTGAAATCGCATTTTACATTAGGACCTACCATAGTGTATGCTGGTTTTAACCCTTCAATTTTACTTAACCAGTTGCAATATTCAATAGCTTCATACCAAGTAATGTTAGTAACCGGATTGTTGTCATTCCAACCCCAAGTTGGAACTACAGGCATTTTTTTCTTTGTTTTCTTGCAATAGTCCTTCCATTCCCAAACAGTAACTTCCAATTTGTTGATTTGGAATGCGTTTAGTTTTACTTCATGTTGTTTTTGTTCGTCATTTTCAGCAATACGATTATCATCTTTGGAACCCATCATAAAACTTCCTCCGTTAACTTTTACCATTTCTAGTACAGGATTCCTCAATCTGTAAAAGGATAGTAAAGTCATTGATGCAGCGCCGATGAATAGTAGTTTTCTTGACATTTTTTTGTTTGTTAGTTTGTTTGTTAGTTTGTTTTTGTTGTGAATTGTTATTTCAAATCGGGCGCAAAAGTAGACTTAAAATTAAATTATGATAATTTTTGATTGCCATAATCGATTAAATGTGAAGAATAGTCGTTAAATTGATGATTTTATTAAATAATCATCAAATTGTCGAAGTGTTGGATATATTCAAAGTAAATCTAGGTCAAAATAGTTTTTTTGACTCTAAAAAGTAAAGTGTACTGCAATTATGAAAGTCTTGTACGCTGGTTCTACTATTGTTTCTCAATTACATAATTTTCCAAAACTAATACATCAAGTGCGGTTTCTTCAAAAAGCGCAATCGCCTGTTCTGGCGTTTCTACCATTGGCATGCCGCGTCTGTTCAAACTGGTGTTTAAGAGTACTGCTATTCCGGATTCTTTTTCAAAATTTTCGATAAGTTTATAGAAACGCTCATTCCACTGTTTATTCACAGTTTGAACTCTCGCAGAACCGTCTGCATGGGTGGTGTTTTGAAGTAATTCGATATGGTTTTTACGAGTTGTATCTACCAAAATCATATAAGGACTGTTTCTGCCTTTTTCAAAATAAACGGCTACTTTTTCTTCAGGAACAGCGGGTGCAAAAGGGCGAAAGTCTTCTCTAAATTTAATGTTGCTATTAATATGTTGTTTCATTCCTTTTATGCCGGGATGCGCCAAAATACTGCGTCTGCCCAAAGCTCTTGGGCCAAATTCAGATTCTCCATGAAACCATGCGATTGTTTTCCCAGTAGCAATGTTCGTTGCACAATGTTGTAATAAGTTATCTTCATCTTGAAAATAATTCACCTTGTATTTTGTATGGTCTACATTTTGTAGTGCCTGTTTGATTTCATCGTCACTGTATTTTTTTCCAAAACAGGTGGAACCTTGATGTGTGATTTTGGGCATTTTCAAATGCTGAAGCCAACCATAAAATGCACATCCTAATGCCAACCCGTTATCAGCGGCAGCGGGCTCCCAATAGATGTTTTGGGCTAAGTTCGTATCTTGCAATTTGGCATTGGCCACAGCATTCAAAGCAACTCCTCCGGAATAACAAAGGTTGGGATGGGAAAATAGTGTGTAGCGTTGGGTAATGCATTTCAAAACTGCTTTTTCTACTTGTTCTTGTGCCCATTTTGCAACATCGGCATAATAGGAAAAATGGGCTTTGAAATAATCATATCCTTCAGAGGGATTGTTCAGCACTGCTTTCCAATCGTCAGAAACATAAACATTCTGATTTTCAAAATAAAAGGCTTCCATTTCAAATGCTCCGGATTTTCCATAAGGTGCCAATCCCATTAATTTACCAACATCGTCCATATTACCAAATACATAATGACTTACCGCTGCATAAAAACCCCCTATGGAATGTCGAGTGGTGGGTAGTTTTAATTGATTTTCTGTTGCTTCAGCCATCGGACTGAAATCTTTATATAGGGTTTTTAATTCGGTTCCATTGTAATAGTAAAAACTATCTTTTTCACAAAGCATTACATTAGCCGTCAAATAATGTGCTGGAACAGTGTCTTTTTCTTCAGGGTTTAATTGTAAAAACTGTTCGAGTGGACTCCCGCATCCATCAATAACCATAACCGCACATTCGGTAAAAGGAGATGTGCCAATAGCACTATAAGCATGAGCAAGATGGTGCGATATTGTGATGATTTCCGGAGTGGATTTTTCTGCAAAAAGACGTTTTCCCTTAAAACGCTCGCGTGATGGAATAGTGAAGTTTTCACTTTGTACAACTAAACTAATGTCGTCAATTGTAATGTTTTCAGCATCCAAACAGTACTGAATCGCATCGGTATCGTTACCACCATCGTGTTTAACTCTCGTAATGCGTTCTTTTTCAATTGCTACGCAAACTTTTCCGTCTTTCAGTAATACCGCAGAACCATCATGAGATAATCCGGTTCCCAGTATATAAATTGGTGTATTCATTTTTCGATTTTGTGCAATCGAAAGTTATAAATAATCTTTGGATTTGGAGATTGAATTTTTACGTTAGGGTTTTACACAATCAATAGGGTGAAATCTTGATCCAACGGATGGAGTGCACTAAATAATTTAGAAAGCAACTGATCGCCATTTTCAAGATAAAATTCTGAAAAATTCTGTTTGCGCTCCTGAAGTCCTCCATTGGGGAAAAGTTCATTTTGAATCATCGAAATGCGTTCCAATTGATTGCTTAAAATTCTCTTCTCGGCTTTTAATAATCGCTTCTCTAAATTCTCCAAACCTTTGATTTGCTTCGCTTCCTGGGCTTTTACGGCTCCAGTAAAAGAAGGGTCAGTACGCTTGGCAATGTCGTTTAACGTAATGAATTGTTGCTTTAAAAATTCTTTTTGCTCCGAGAAATCAATCGTCAGACTGGAAAGTTCTTTGGTTTTTTTATGGATCAAATCGTGCTGTTTCGTAAATAAATCGGCCCAACTTAAATCCAGTTTGTCAATCTTCTGCACTTGTTTTGCTGAAGCAATCACTACTGAATTTCGAACTAGTAAAACAGGAAATGTAACGCCATTACTCTCAAAATTGGATTTCAATTGTAGCCAATAAGCGATTTCTCCGCCACCACCAATATAACATAAATTCGGTAAGATAACTTCTTGATACAACGGTCGTAAAATTACATTCGGACTGAATTTCTCCGGATGGTTTTCCAACTCCGTCAGAATTTCGCTTTCGGAAAATTCAATTTTTGTGTTATTGATTATGTATTTTCCTTTTTCAAGTACTATACGTTCACGGAGTTTATCTTCTATATAAAATAAATTGATTTCTCTCGGATTTACCTGAATGTCATAGTGTGCTAATGCTTTATTCGTTTCGGTAACGTTTTGAAAGGAAGCTTGCTCTAATAGCTCTCTTTTAACATAGGGAGCAAACAGTTGTTTCAAATTCACATCGTCACCATCCACAATCACCAAACCTTCCTCCTTGAATAATTCGTTGGCCAAAAACCGAGTGGCATCGGCTAATGTGGTATGTTCTAAATAGGCTTTTTTAAATAGTTCTTTTAAATGCTTGGCATGATCACCAATACTCAATTCTTTTTCAAATTGTGCAAATACTTCCTCCAATCCTTGGGTGGATAATCGACCTACGGGGCCTTGACTGGATTTGTTCCATTTTACCTTGGTTGTTTTGAATGTAAAGTGATTGATCTCTTCAAAATCATGATCCTCCGTCGCCATCCAATACACGGGAACAAAATGATAATTGGGATATTGTGCTTTTAACTGCTTGGATAAATTGATCGTCGAAACAATTTTATAAAGGAAATACAACGGACCAGTGAATAAATTCAATTGATGACCGGTAGTAATTGTAAAGGTATTGGGCTGTTTTAACAATTCGATGTTGTGCAAAGAAGTGTCGGATAAGGTGAAGTTGGTATATTGTTGTAACAAACTTTCAACTAATACTTTTCGGTTTTCAATTGGAAAATTAGTGCCTTTTTCTTCAATTTGTGAAAGAAAATTCTCATTAGTGGGAAAACGATGGTATAACGACTGTAATTCGGGTTTCTGATTTAAATAATCGATGATGAGTTTTGAAAAATATCCTGAATTTTGGTAGCTGATACAGTCGGTTGGCATTTTTTTTATTTTTTGTAAATGTACTAAATTGAGGTATTCGACGATTTTATTTTAACGTCTTATTATCATTTCAAAAAAAATAATTTGTAAGAAATTTGGAAATTAGAAAAAGTTTTCTAAAAATTTGTGCCGTAATAATTAACTCTTAAAAACGAAGAAAAATGTTTGTATTCAACGTAACATCTCAAAGCAACTCATCAGTACCTGGTGTAGCTTTTCTTCGTGGCTTATTTCAATCGTAGCGATTTAAATCTAAATATATGAAAAAGCCCGAAGACATTTAGTTTCGGGCTTTTTTGTATATTCTAGACACTTCACAATTACTTCCCGAACACCGATTGTTATTTATTCGTAACGAATAAAATGTTTTGCCTATGCATTGTCATTAGGCAACAATAGAAATTTTTAGTAACAAAATCATGGGAAATAAATTATCAGGGAGAGATCTAATTCAATTGGGTTTCCCTAAAAATAACGCAATAAACATTGCCTTAGGGCAAATTAACAGATATAGAAAAAAAGAAAAGAAAGCCAGCATTTTAACCGAAGCAAAAGAAGTACTCTTGACACCTGAAAAATTCAAAGGACACGGTACTTGGGGCAAAGTGGCTGAAGGTTTAATCAATCCGGTGCAGGTTAGAATGCATCAGTTGAATACCACACGAGCTCCGTTCTCAATCTTTGGTGAAAATGAAATTGACGAACAGGCGAAATTCCAATTGTACGATGCATTGAAATTACCTATCGCCGTTTCGGGTGCTTTGATGCCCGACGCACATTCGGGGTACGGTTTGCCAATTGGCGGAGTTTTAGCCACAGATAATGCCGTTATTCCCTATGGAGTAGGTGTCGATATCGGATGCCGTATGAGTTTGTCTGTATTTGATTTACCTGCTTCTTTTCTGAAAGGTAAAGACGATCAGCTGAAAGCGATTTTGAGCGAGCATACGAAATTCGGAATGACAGAAACGCACAAAATCAAAGCGGATCATGAAGTGTTCAGCAGAAGTGAATTCAAAGATATTCCGCTTTTGAAAAACCTATTGGGTAAAGCGTACAAGCAGTTGGGAACTTCGGGAGGCGGTAATCATTTCGTTGAATTTGGTATCGCAAAACTGGAGACGGTTTTGCCGGAATGGAAATTACTCCCGGGCGAATACCTGGCAGTTTTGTCTCACAGTGGCTCCCGCGGAATGGGCGCTAACATCGCGAAGCATTACACGTATCTGGCCACTAAGCAATGTCCGCTACCGAAACAGGTGCAGCATTTGGCTTGGCTTGATTTGAATACACACGACGGTCAGGAATATTGGATGGCTATGAATTTAGCCGGTGAATATGCTAAAGCCTGTCACGATGATATTCACAGACGTATCGCCAAAGCGCTGGGAAAACGTATCGTAACTACCATCGAAAATCACCACAATTTCGCGTGGAAGGAAATGGTCAACGGTAAAGAGTGTATCGTGCACCGAAAGGGAGCAACACCAGCTAGCGAAGGCCAATTGGGAATCATTCCGGGTTCTATGACGGCTCCGGGGTTTATCGTAATGGGTAAGGGAAATCCGGAAAGTCTGAACTCGGCTTCTCACGGCGCCGGACGTTTGTTCTCTCGCGCCAAATGCAAAGCAACGTTCACCCAAAGTGATATTAAAAAGGAATTGAAAAAACACGAAGTACAATTAATCGGCGGAAATATAGACGAAGCACCAATGGCCTATAAGAATATCAACACGGTAATGGAATTGCAAAAAGAATTAGTCAACGTAATGGGAACTTTCACACCCAAAATTGTGAGAATGGATAAATAAAAATGGACACTATCATACAAATAACCGCAGGACGTGGTCCTGCAGAATGCACTTGGGTTGTCGCCCAAGTGCTTAAAAAAGTGCTGGAGGAAGCTCAAGATTGTGGCTTAAGTGCTACCGTAATTGATCGAGAACCGGGTAACGAAAACGGTACCGTCGAATCGGCATTGGTGGCATTGGAAGGTAAGAATGCTGCCGAATTCGCTGCTTCGTGGAAAGGTACCATCCAATGGATCGGTCAAAGCCAATTCCGTAAAATGCACAAACGTAAAAACTGGTTCATCGGAATCTTTGAAGTGGAAAAACCGAAACAAGCGGCTTTTCACGAAAAAGAGATTCAATACCAAGCCATGCGTAGTAGCGGGGCAGGAGGCCAAAATGTGAACAAAGTGAGTTCGGCTATTCGGGCAACTCACGTACCAACGGGTACTTCGGTGGTCGCTATGGACTCGCGCTCGCAACACCAGAATAAAAAACTGGCAAAAGAACGTTTGTTCGAAAAATTGGAAGTGGTCAATGTGGAACTTCTTAAAAATGAGTTTCAAAAGCAATGGAGGAACCAAATGCAAATCGAAAGGGGAAATCCGGTGCGTACCTTCCAAGGGACCGACTTCAAAAAAACAAAGGAAGAAAAGAAGAACAAAACCGACCGACAGCGGTTGAAAAAAGAATTGAAAGATGAAATCTATAGATAAATACTTGTTTCAGGCATTGGACAATTATCCGTATTCGTTGGAGGAAACCATCGAATCATTGGATTATGCCTTGTCTTATGATGATAAAAATACCATGGCGTTGTGCTTGTACGGTCGTGTATACACCGAACAATTGTTGCAATTCGAAGAGGCGAAAAGCTATTTCCAAAAAGCGTTGGCAATCAATGTCAATGCGCTAGAAGTATACGCTTATTACATCGAAACTTTATTGTTGAACGAAGATTATGACGAAGCGGAAAAATTAATCGAATTCGCCTTGACCGTCAAAGGAAGCAATAAAGCCGAATTGCAATTGAAAAAAATCCAATTGTTCGAAAGAAAACAGGAGTATAAAAAAGCAAAAACCTTGTTGAAAACCATGAAATTGGCAATTGTCAACAATGATTTTAATTATTGTATCGAGGAAACGGAAAAACGGTTGACCGAAAAACTGAAGTCAATTGCATCCAAAAAGAAAAAGAAAAAGTCCAAAAAGAAAAAGAGCAGTAAATAACTGCTCTTTTTTGTATATTATTCAATTGATGGCTGAGGAACTCGAAGCCACAATCTCAATTCTCCAGTCTAATATAATTATTTATCAAAACGAATAAAAAAAATAAAACATTGCTCTCTTTTATCTATAACCGACTTTATTTGCTTCTCGCAAGGCTTTCTTTTTTTTTCACACGTTTTTTTTTATTCCTGGAACGGTATTTTCTTTTTCTGAAATGGTATTTTTCTTTTCCCGCATGGTTTTTCCTTTTATCCGCATGGGTTTTTCTTTTCTTCACACGGTTTTTTTTGTTCCCGGCAGGGTATTTTTTTTTCCTCACACGGGTTTTTTATTACCTCACATGGGTTTTGTGAGTGACCTTCAAAATTCAGGCATACATTTTGTAAGTGTATTCTTAAAAATGTAAGTATGTTGTATTTCAATTTTATCCGCATCTTTAAACTAAAAGGGATTCATCGTCCTTATAAATACATGACGGCTCTGGGCTACTCGGGTACTTTTGCCACAAAGATGGCGCATAATGAAGTTTCACAAATGACGCTGCCCATGTTGGAACGCATCTGCCGCGATCTTAACTGCACACCTAACGATATCCTCGATTTCCGAGTGTATGAAAATGACACAATTCCCGAGGACCACGCTTTGCACTCAATAAAGAAAATGGTTGTCACTAACGAGCTCTTTGAGAAAATTAATACGCTTTCCGTCGATAAAATTCAGCAAATCCATGATATCATTAAAAATATGGAGTAATTTTGCCGAATAATCGTTTTCAATGTACAGTACCCTTCTTATCACTCCGCCTTTTACACAGCTGAATACACCGTATCCCGCAACGGCTTACTTGAAAGGTTTTCTCAATACGAAATCCATAAGTTCGTTTCAAATGGATTTGGGTATTGAAGTGATCCTGGAATTGTTTTCCAAAGAGGGACTAACTACTGTTTTTGAACTTGTAGCCGATGAGGAAATCGAACTGTCACCCAACGCAGAACGTATCCTGGCACTACAAAACGAGTATATCAAAACCATCGATTCGGTCATCGAATTCTTGCAAGGAAAAAACCCAACATTGGCTCGCCAAATCTGTTCCGGAAATTTCCTTCCCGAAGCTTCTCGCTTCGCACAATTGGACGATATGGACTGGGCTTTTGGCTCGATGGGTATGCAAGATAAAGCAAAACACTTGGCAACGTTATACCTCGAGGATCTTTCTGATTTTATCGTAGAAGGGGTCGATGATAACTTCGGTTTTAGTCGCTACGCCGAACGTCTCGGCCGAAGTGCCAACTCGTTCGATGAATTGTACGACTACCTGCAAACCGATCCTACTTTTATCGATGCCATTACACTGCATCTTCTGGATTCGCAACTGCAACAAACAGAATTGCCTCAATTGGTGTGCTTTTCTGTTCCGTTCCCGGGTAATCTCTACAGTGCCTTCCGTTGTGCGCAGTTCATCAAACAAAACTATCCAACAATCAAAGTGTCTATGGGTGGCGGTTTTCCAAACACGGAATTGCGCGACCTCAAAGATGCACGCGTTTTTGAGTTCTTCGACTTTATCACGCTCGATGATGGCGAATTGCCTGTCGAATTACTGATCGAAAGTTGTACCAATGCGGAGGCAACCGAATTCAAAAGGACGTTTCTTCTGGAAAACGGAGAAGTGGTCTATAAAAACAATACCACCCGCCACGATTACAAACAAAGTGAAGTGGGTACACCGGATTATTCTGATTTACAGCTGGAGAACTACATTTCTGTTATCGAAATCGCCAATCCTATGCACAGCCTCTGGAGTGATGGCCGATGGAACAAACTAACCATGGCGCACGGTTGCTATTGGGGAAAATGTACGTTCTGCGATATCTCTCTTGATTATATTAAAGTCTACGAACCTATTCACGCCAAAACTTTAGTGGATCGAATGGAGGAACTCATCGCGCAAACCGGCGAAAACGGCTTCCATTTTGTAGACGAAGCGGCACCGCCTGCGTTAATGCGCGAAGTGGCTTTGGAAATCCTAAGAAGAAATCTTACTGTCACATGGTGGACAAACATTCGCTTTGAAAAGAGTTTTACCTCCGATTTGTGTGTGTTACTCAAAGCGTCCGGTTGTATCGCTGTCTCGGGCGGACTCGAAGTGGCTTCCGATCGTTTGTTGGAACTGATTAAGAAAGGGGTAACCGTTGAACAAGTAGCGAAAGTAACACGCAACTTCACCGAAGCGGGCATCATGGTGCATGCGTATCTAATGTATGGTTATCCAACGCAAACTGTTCAGGAAACGATCGATAGCTTGGAAATGGTACGCCAAATGTTCGAACTGGGGATCTTGCAATCGGGTTTCTGGCACCAGTTCGCCATGACGGCTCACAGCCCCGTGGGTATGAACCCGGAAGAATTCGGTGTGACACCGCAAATAAATGAAATCACTTTCGCTAATAACGATATTCAATTCAAAGACAAAACCGGAATCAATCATGATAAGTTTAGCTTCGGTCTGAAAAAATCGTTATTCAACTATATGCACGGTATTTGTTTCGACTATCCGCTTCAGGATTGGTTCGATTTCAAAATTCCTGCCACTACAATCAATCCCGATTTTATCTACGATTGCTTACAGGAGGAAAATCAGCTGCAAACCAAACCCAATGCTAAAATCGTTTGGCTCGGTGGATATCCCGCTTCCGAAGTGTTTACAAAATCGAAGAAAGGAAATTCCTGGGAAATGATGCAACTTACCTTTCACGACAAAAGGGAAACGTTCGATATCACAGTCGAAAAGGAAAAAGGGGAGTGGTTATCTTCGCTTCTGGAAAAAATTGCAGTAACCAACGATAAGAAAAATACCTTCCAAGAAATCAAAGCAGATTATGAAAATAAGGGTTTCGATGATTTCGAATTGTTTTGGTTCTCAAAACCTATGCAAACTTTGAAAGAAAGCAATCTCTTAGTATTGTAAGACTTTCGTTTTCATTAATCGGAAGTGTTTATTCTGGTATTTTTTGTTAAATAGTTTTAATTTCACTAAGTTTATAGGTACCAATCACTATATATATGAAAAAAATCGACAAAATTTCAATTTATTCGAAGTTACTTCTGTTGATTTTTGTTTCAAGTATCGCATTTATACTGTTGTTTCTCTACCTTTTTTATTATACTCTCAAACAGGAAGATGAAGTCTATTCAATGACCCAAAATCAGTTGAATGATGAGGTGAACTCTTTAATGAAACTGAATTCGGAATCGCACGTTTCTACAATCATTGATATTACCTACTGGGACGAATTGGTCAAATACATCAAACACCAAGATCCAAAATGGTTTGACAATACCATCGCCAGCGCCATCGATATGTATTTTGTCGAATACCTGGCTGTCTACGATTTGAAAGGCAATAAATTGGGCTATAAGTATACCAATGAAATCAAACAACCCATAAATTTTGTTACCAAAGAACTTCTAAATGAAGTGTATAAAAAGAAGATTATTACTTTTTATACCAAAATCCCAGAAGGATATGCCGAAGTTTTTATGGCTACCATTCACCCATCCAACGACCCGAATAAGAACAAAACGAAACCCGAAGGCTATTTCGTAATGGTGCGCCTCTTGGACCAAGAATACATCAAACGTCTGGAACAAATTAGTACCGCTGATGTCTTTTTTACCGACGCTAAAAATGAAAAGTTATTCTATGATGATTACATTCAAGGGTTTCACGCTTTGTATTCTTGGGATGGTGAAAAAGTGACCAATATCGTCTTTAAACGAAAGTTCTACATGAATTTTAATGATACCGAAAAGATTTTGACTGTCATTATGCTTTCTTTTATCTTGTTTTTAATTGTTTGTACGATGTTTCTGCAACGATGGGTGTCCAGACCTTTGTCGCTTACCACTCAAATTCTGGAAACCGGAAGTAAGAAGGCAATGAAAAAATTAAAATCGTCTCCCGGTGAGTTCAGTAAAATTGGTGCTTTGTTTGAAGAGGCTTTTTCACAAAGAAAACAACTGGAAAAGGCCAAAGCCAAAGCCGAAGAAAGTGATCAGCTGAAAACGGCTTTCTTGACTAATTTGTCACACGAAATTAGAACGCCGATGAATGCCATCATTGGTTTTTCCGAATTGCTTAAAGAAAAAGAGATTGAAGAAGCCGAGAAGCAAAATTATATCAAGATCATCAATAAGAGTGGTACCAATCTAGTCTCCATTATCGACGATTTAATTGAAATGTCAAAAATTGATGCCAAACAGGTGAAACCGAATATTTCGAGCCTTAATCTGGAGTCGTGTATGAATGAATTGTACAAATCCATCGCAATCACTATCTCGAAAGATAAGGATATCGACTTCCGCTTGGTGCCATCGAATAACCCGGTTTCAGGAAGAATTTTAATCGATGAAATCAAACTGAAACAGGTTTTAATCAACTTGATTACCAATGCCATTAAGTTTACCGATTCCGGTTTCGTTGAATTTGGTTACAATAAAAGTACCGATGATTCGCAAATTCATTTCTTTGTAAAAGATTCGGGATTAGGTATCGATGAGGAAAATCAGCCTTTCATCTTTGATCGCTTCCGTAGAGTGGATAGCGATTATTCCATCAAAGTAGGTGGTTTAGGTTTGGGATTGGCTATTTCCAAAGCCTATGTGCATTTATTGGGCGGCGATATCAAATTGGTTTCAGAATTGGGAGAAGGTTCTACCTTCAAATTCAATGTTCCGCTGGTTGTTGATACGGATACTACCAGAAAATTTAAAACAAAAGAGACTGAAAAAGATTCCGTTTCAGATAAAATGGCTACGATTCTTGTCGCCGAAGACGATAATATCAATTTCTTGTTGATTGAAAAATTACTCAAAATGAAGCATTATACTGTGATTCGAGCGAAAGACGGAGTGGAAGCTATCGAAATGTGTAAGCTGCATGATAGTGAAATCAACTTGGTTTTGATGGATATTAAGATGCCTGGATTGAGTGGATATGATGCCTTTGAAAAGGTGAAAGAAATAAATCCGAAATTGCCAGTAATCGCACAAACCGCTTTTTCTTCTTCTGAAGAAATTGAAAAAATAAAAAACTTTGGATTTGATGCCTACATCACCAAACCGTTAGATAAAGAAAAGTTATACGATTTGTTGATTTTAATTCTGAACTAAAAACAATTTGATTATTGGCTTGTCGTAAATCGAAATCCAATACCGTGAAGATTTTCAATGGCAATACCGTCTTCAGACGCCACAATTTTTCGCAGTCGGGATATGAATACATCCAAACTTCTACCCATGAAATAATCGTCATCACCCCAAAGTGATTTGAGTATTTCTTCTCTTTTTAAAACCACATTCTTGTTGTCAAGAAATAATTTGAGAAGTTCGGCTTCCCGTTGGGTCAAAGTTATTTTTTCACTTTCTGAAACCACAAAATAGTTTTTACTGTCAAACTGGTATTTTCCCAGCGTATAGGTAGATTTTTCAACCGAAGTGTTTTTAGAGGAACGTTTTAGAAAAATTTCAATTTTCAATAATAGTTCTTCAATACTAAAGGGTTTCACCAAATAATCATCAGCGCCCAAACGCAAACCCTTGATGCGATCTTCTTTTAAAGTTTTCGCAGAAAGAAAAATAATAGGTATATCGGTATTGGATTTTCGAATGGTTTCAGCTAGTTCAAATCCATCTAATTTAGGCATCATAATGTCAAAAATACAAATGTCGAATACATCCGTTTGGAAAGCGTGTAATGCTTCTAAACCATCAGTTGCATGAGTTACATCATACTGGTTTTGTTCCAAATTGTCTTTGGTTAAAAAACCTAATGTTTCATCGTCCTCTGCATATAATATTTTAATTTTTGTCATTATTTATTCGGAATTAAAATAGTGATAGTGATGCCTTTTTCAGTATTGTTCTTAGCAGTAATTTTCCACTGATGTTGGGTGCATATTTTCTTTACATAATACAATCCTAACCCGAAGCCACTCACTTCATTACTTTTCGTACTCGGAATTCGGTAAAATTTATCAAAGATAAACGAAATGTTTTTGTTGGCAACGCCAATACCGTTGTCCACAAATTCCATTTTTAATTGTTTGTTGTCTTCCGATAGGAAAATAGCAATCTCGGGTTCACACTCACAATATTTTATAGAATTATCGATAAGGTTGTATACAAGGTTGGTGAAATGAAACGGATCAGCTTCAATCATATAGTTGTCGCTGTTGGTGTTAATCGTAATAGAAGTTTCAGGATATTTTAATTGGATATTGTCAATAACGGATTTGAGTATCGGAACAATTGCAGTTTGTTGTTTGTCTAATACCAATGCTGAATTGTCGGACTTCGCCACATTGAGTACTTTTTCAATGTGGTGGTTCAGTTTGTGTGTTTGATCGATAATGATTTTGCTGTATTTCTCTAACTTCGGATCCTTTTTAATACTTTCCTGTTGATGCAAATAATTAGAAGCAATCAGAATAGAGGAGAGTGGTGTTTTGAATTCGTGTGTCATGTTATTGATGAAATCACGTTGCAATTCGGAATATTTTTTCTGTTGGATTATCGTGTAAATAGAGTAGACGTATACGACCAAAATAATGACTAAGGCAAATGATAGTACAAACCAAAAACGCAATGAATTAAATAAATAGGAAGTCTCATTGGGAAATCGTACCGCGAAATAATAAATTAGGTTTTTATGCTTTGGAAAGTGAATGGAAGTTTTTTTGGGTGTTTTATTAGAGAAAGAGATATAGTTTCCATATACCATTTCGTCACTTTGGCAATTGTACATGGCATATTCGAAATCAGTAGTAATACCAATTTTTCCAAATTCTACTTTAAGATAATGTTCTAGTATTTCGGGTTCAAAATCGTTGTCAACATTCACAATGTAGTAATCGTTGGCTACTTTTTTTACAGGGTTATTGGCTGGAACTTCATGGTTGGTTCCTTCATAAAGATGTTCAACTACATTCAATAGTGCAATGTGGGCTTTTTGGGAGAATTTTTTTTCTTCAATAGTAAACGCTTCTTTGGTCCAAAGCAATTGTGCAATCAGAATACCGGTAGTTGCCACCAGCCCCAAGACGATAATCGTATTTAGTTTTTTTGTTTTCACAGCAAGGAATTCGTGATGTAATATTACTGAAAAAAAAGACTTGATTTCTCTGTTAACAAGTCATTAACAAACATTTGAAACTGCTTAACAAGAGGGTGTAATTTATTGGACTACTTTTGAGTAAACAAAACTAGTAAAACAACTACCTAACTTAAATATAGACAGTATGAAAGTAATTAAAATCTCTCTTTTGGCATTAACTTTTGGTTTGATGTCTTTTACAGCAGAAACACTGCAACACGAAACCATCGTTAAAGTCGTTGATGGAACTTCGGTTAAATGGAAAAGCGAAGTAATTGATTTGGGACAAATTCCACAAGGGAAGCCCGTAACGATTGAATTCGAATTTACCAACACTGGCAAAACACCAGTAGTTATTACAAATGTAAAAGCATCTTGCGGATGTACAGCTACAGATTATACTAAAGAACCTGTTGCATCGGGAAAAAAGGCAACAATAAAAGCTACTTATAATGCTGCTGCAAAAGGAGTATTTACAAAAACAGTGACCGTGACAACCAATGCGGAGGAGGCTCCGAAGGTTTTGTCTTTCAAAGGAACTGTGATATAATAAATTTATAGGGTTAATTAAGCGGAAAACTCCAAAGCATCATTGTTTTGGAGTTTTTTATTGGTACAAATTGGTTGTTATCGTTCTATTTGAATCGAACACTTTTAATGACTAGTGCTTCGTATGCAAAGAGTTTGTGAAAATCAAAACTAACTCTTTCATAGCCAGACCATCTCCAATTGGTTCCCCAAGAATTTTTAATTATAAAGCCTTGGTCATCATATCCAATAATGGTCACCACATGTCCTGCGTATTGATTGGGTAATCGATCATTTCGTATAATCTTTACTTCACCATTAATTATTTGATCTGCCAAATCTGTTGAAGATAATTTTTGAAGGGCAGAAAACGGCATTTCTTGACCTGTAAGACTAATTACACTGTAGCCAGGATCAGGTGTTATGGTGTTGAAATTTCTAGAAGGATAGGCATTCCATGCAGGTACATATAGTTCATAACTTACGGGTATCGCTTTGATTCCGTTTTTAAGAAGAAATTTTAGGTAATCAGTATTTTTGGAGGCTTTAAAATCCAAGTATTCATAGTCTTTAAGAAATACTTTGGCCTTTTTTTTGTATTTTAAAGAAAGTGTCATATAACCAATTCCGCCTTCAAATAAGGATTTAGTTAGTTCACTGTCTGTTTCCTGCCATTTTTGAGCGGCATTTGGATCATAGGGCAATTGTGATTCCTTAATCGCTCCATCATTTAGTAAAGCATTAGGATAATAAGCAAGAAACTGACCTTGAGTGGTTTGTTTACCATTCACGAAATCATTCGCTTTTTGGATGCCATATAGGTATTTTTCGCTTAAATCTTTGGGTACTCCATCAAAAGTTTCCAATGCAGCAGCAACACCAAAAGCACTACAAGTATTTCTTTGTCCTTGGTTTTTTACTGCAGATTGCGAATTCCAATGAATGGTTGCGCTAAATAATTTGTCAGGCGATTGAAGGGTGTTTTGCTGTGAATTAGCCCAAATGGGAACTAATAGTAAAGTTAGTAAAGTTTTCATTTGTAGTTATTTAAGTTTGTCTTAAATAAAATTAATGAAAAAAATACAGTTTTTTACTACAAAAATAAAATTCTTAAAAAGGTTTATTTAGTTTGCAGGCTCGCCGTATAAGTCGAATTCTGTAGCATCAAAAATTTTGATCATGGCAAAATCACCAGTTTTCAAGTAATGCTTTGAAGCGTCTATCAATACTTCGTTATCTACATCTGGGCTGTCAAATTCGGTTCTACCTACAAAATATTGTCCTTCTTTTCTGTCGATAATACAACGGAAAGTCTGTCCGATTTTTTCCTGATTCAAATCCCATGAAATTTGGGCTTGAATTTCCATGATTTCAGTAGCACGAGCTTGTTTTACATCTTCAGGAACATCGTCTTCTAAAGAGTAAGCATGCGTATTTTCTTCGTGAGAATAAGCAAAACAGCCTAAACGTTCGAAACGCATTTCTTCTACCCAGTTTTTTAGAATTTGGAAATCCTCTTCGGTTTCACCAGGGTAACCCACGATTAAAGTCGTACGAATTGCCATTCCAGGAACGGCAGCGCGGAAATCTTTTAATAATTGCGTCGTTTTTGCATAAGTAGTTCCGCGACGCATTGATTTTAAAATGTTGTCAGAAATATGTTGTAAAGGGATATCAATGTAATTACAGATTTTTGGCTCGTTTTTCATTAACTCCAAAACATCCATCGGGAAACCGGTAGGGAAGGCATAGTGTAAACGAATCCATTCAATGCCTTCAACTTTTACTAAGTTTTCCAATAACTCGGCCAAATTACGTTTTTTGTACAAATCCAAACCGTAATAGGTTAAATCTTGAGCAATTAAGATCAATTCTTTCACGCCATCAGCTGCTAAACCTTCTGCCTCTTTAACTAATTTTTCAATAGGTTGAGAAACGTGTTTTCCACGCATGATTGGAATTGCACAGAAACTGCATGGACGGTCGCATCCTTCGGCAATCTTTAAATATGCATAGTTTTTCGGAGTAGTAGTTAAGCGTTCGCCTAATAATTCATGCTTATAATCGGCGCCTAATGCTTTTAATAATAAAGGCAAGTCTGTAGTTCCAAAATATTGGTCAACATTAGGGATCTCTGCTTCTAAGTCAGGTCTGTATCTTTCAGATAAACAGCCGGTAACGAAAACCTTATCTACAATGCCTTGTTGTTTTTTGTCAACATATTCTAGAATCGTATTTACCGATTCTTCTTTGGCATTATTGATAAAACCACATGTGTTTATTACGACGATATTTCCTTCCTGTTCGTGTGCTACATCTTTTCCGTTGGCTTTTAATTGCCCCATTAGGACTTCGCTGTCATAAACATTTTTAGAACAACCCAGTGTAATAACATTAATCTTGTTTTTCTTTAACGATTTGGTTCTCATTGCTTTAATTTAGGAGCGCAAAATTACAATATTTATTTCAAGTGGCGAAACATTTGGACGCTGAACACGTAATTTAATAGTATTTTGTACTAAAAAAGCCCACAATTTTGTGGGCTTTTATGTTTTTAATGTGTTGAATTACAATTCGAATGAAAGGGTAACTGTTACGTTGTTGTTTTTTAGCGTTGTTTTGGCTCTGTCAACTAAACCAGTTGTAAATATTTGGTGACCATAGTCTCTTTCGGATGTTGAATAAGCAAAATCAAGCTTAGTGCCTCCAAAGTTATAGCCTAAACCACCAGAATACCCTTTTAAGTCGCCCATAATATTTTCATCTTTGTATGGACTTGTTTCGGAACGAAATCCGGCACGAAGACTCCATTTTTCAATTTTATATTCGCCGCCAATTCGCAATTCATTTGAAGTGGTGAATGTCTCATCAATTTGGTTGTTGTCATTGGTGTAGTCACTCTCGGGTTTTAAACGCATGGTACTGTAGTCTTTGCTGCTATAATCAACGCTGATGAAACCTTGTTTTCCGAATATGAATGCGGCACTTCCTGTTAATTTACCAGGAGTTTGGATTTTGTAAGGAGCAAAAACCATAGTGATATTTGGATCTACAATATCTGCAGCTAATTCACTGGTGTTATTACCGCTTACTGCAACTACACTTTGAGATAATTCATCGGTGAGTTTGTGCCAAGTTGGTGATTCATAAGTAGCACCAACTCTGAATTGGTCGCCCAACTTTAGAATTGCTCCTATTTGAAATGAAAAGCCATTACCGTAAGTGTGTAGGTAATTGTCGAAATATATTCTTTTTACATAATTATCAGTTGATGTATTGTTATCATTGCTTTCAAAAAATTGAGAAGATCTAACATAATCAGAAAAATGAGAGTTTAGATTAATACCAATCATTAATCGGTCTTGATAATTTGCAGATGCATTGAATGCTAATTTTCCATTGTAACCTGTAGTTTCTACTGAATTTTCATGGTAGAAATCACCGGGAATCACTGCTGAGCTGTATTGAGTGATGTTCGGATTGTTGTAGTTGGTAGGGTCGGTAACTAAAGGTATTGGGTCAATTATATAAGCGTTATAGCCTAAATAGGCTTGTTGCTCGCGAAAGGATAATTCTTCGAAGTTGAAATTTTGTAAAACTCCTAATTGAATTCCGTTGGCATAATTTAAAAAGTAATCATCAATTGAATTATTGGGGTTTGTACCACTGATGAATAATGAATTATCGAAATTGTTTTGGTTTTCATAATTCAATGAAAATGCAAATTTTTTCCATTCACTTTCATTGTTGTTTTCGAATACAAAAACACCACCAGCTTGATTTAAATCAATGGAGCTATTGCTGTCACTGCTTTTTGTTCCGAAATAATTCGAATTGTTTTTAGTGTTGTAATTGCCAAGAGTAAATGCAACTTGGTTGTTGTTGAAGATTACAGAACTGGCTGGATTTATGTTAATTGCAGATAAATCTCCTCCGAGTGCACCAAAGGCGCCGCTTAGTGCTCTGAATCTAGCAGTACCTAGAGATTCTGTTTGAGAGTATCGTAATGCGTCATTTATATCTTGAGACTGCATTGAAGTAGTTGCCAAGATTAGGCTTAAAAGTGATATATAGTTTTTCATATTCTATTTCATTAAAAAACCCACACAAAAAAGTTGTCACAGAATCTTTGTATAGGTTTGTTGAGTAAAATGTTGTTATCTGCGACCTCCGCTTCTGCCTCCGCCGCCACCGGAACTACCGCCTCCGCTATAACTACCTCCGCCTGATGAACGAGGAGAATCGTAGCTTCTTGGAGAATCATATGTTCTTGGTGAAGAGCTTCTTGGTGAATCTTCATTTCTTGGAGAAGATGGTCTAGGAGTTGATCTAGGTCTTGGAATTGAAGTATTTCCATTTCCTATAGTCCCGTTCGATGACGGACTATCAAAGTTTCTTCTTCTCGGTAAAGTAGTAGCTGATCTCGGATTCGAAGAGTATCCTTGGCTGTTGTAAGAAGATCTTCTGTCTCCTGTGTAACGATTACTGTATCTGTCGTTTGTTCTGTCTCCATAGGCAACTGTTCTTCTTCCTCCATTGTAGGCATAGTTTCTGCCGTAGTAGCCATTTCCGTAGTAGCCATAGCCGTATCCTCCGTAGTAATATGGGCTATACCATCCGTTCCAGTAAGAAGGACCGTAGAAAGCGTATCCGCCCCAATATGGATCGCACCAATAAGAGTTCCAGCCCCAGTAATTTCTCCATGGTCTGTAGCCCCAATAGTAGTTATTCCATCCCCAATTGTTGCCCCATCCCCAATTGCTTTCATAAACATTAACAGTGATGTGGTCGGTATTGTCTCCCCAGCTGGCGTAGCTAACTTGTTTTTTTACTTCGGTAGTGTCGTTTTCTGTGGAGTAGCTTTCTACATCTGTGAATACATCTGATGATTCAATACTATAATTGTTGGCGTTGGAGCCAAAATATTCTTTGTATTTTTTATTGGAGTCATCCTGAGAGGTTCGAGGAGTTTCAGAGGTGCTTGTTACGGTCTCTCTTTTTTCGCTTCCGTAAATGCCATCGTTTTCGTAGTACGATACATTTTTGTATGAACCACAAGAGACTGTTGTTAAAACCAACAATCCAACAATGGATTTAACAATTAGACCATTAATCGAAAAGTATTTTGCTTTCATAATCTTGAAAATTTATTGTTGGACAACTCAAAAATAGTTAGTTTTGTCGAATAATTATAATATTTAACATTTCACAATTTTTGTGCCAAACTATTCAATATGAGCAAGAACTTAACGAAGCGTGCAGAAGATTACTCCAAATGGTATAACGAACTAGTTGTCAAGGCTGATTTAGCCGAGAATTCTGGTGTAAGAGGTTGTATGGTAATTAAGCCCTATGGGTATGCAATCTGGGAAAAAATGCAGGCAGAATTGGATAGGATGTTTAAAGAAACAGGACACAGTAATGCTTATTTTCCATTATTTGTTCCTAAAAGCATGTTTGAGGCGGAAGAAAAAAATGCAGAAGGTTTTGCAAAAGAGTGTGCCATTGTGACGCATTATCGTTTGAAAAATGATGAATCGAAGCCTGGAAAATTAATGGTTGACCCCAATGCGAAACTAGAAGAAGAATTAATTGTTCGTCCAACCAGTGAAGCTATTATTTGGAGTACTTATAAAAACTGGGTGCAATCGTATAGAGATTTACCATTGTTAATCAATCAATGGGCGAATGTTGTGCGTTGGGAAATGCGTACTCGTTTGTTTTTGCGTACAGCTGAGTTTTTATGGCAAGAAGGTCATACAGCGCATGCTACTAGACAGGAAGCGTTGGATGAAACAGTGCAAATGATGAATGTGTATGCTGATTTCGTTGAAAACTTTATGGCTATTCCGGTAGTAAAAGGAGTGAAGACAGAAACAGAGCGTTTTGCAGGAGCAGATGAAACGTACTGTATAGAAGCATTAATGCAGGATGGAAAAGCTTTACAAGCCGGCACATCGCATTTCTTAGGTCAGAATTTTGCAAAAGCTTTTGAAGTTAAATTTGCGAACCAGGAAGGAAAACAAGAATATGTTTGGGGAACCTCATGGGGAGTTTCAACTCGTTTAATGGGTGCTTTGGTAATGACGCATTCTGATGATAACGGATTAGTGTTGCCTCCAAATTTAGCGCCAATTCAGGTGGTTATTGTTCCGATCTTTAAATCGGATGAGGAATTGGATAAGATTTCGGCGGTTGCGAACGATTTGCAGACAAAATTCAGAAAAATGGGTATTTCTGTTAAGTTTGATAATAGAACGACGCAGAAGCCAGGGTTTAAATTTGCTGAATGGGAGTTGAAAGGTGTTCCAGTGCGTATAGCAATTGGTCCGAAGGATTTAGAAAACGGAACTTTTGAAGTTGCTCGTCGTGATACATTATCGAAAGAAGTAATTGCTGCTAATGATGCAACTGCCTATATAAGTGATTTATTAGAGGAAATCCAGAAGAGTTTATATACAAAAGCGTTTGAGTATAGAAATTCGCATGTTACAGAAGTAAACACCTTTGAAGAGTTTAAAGAGGTTTTAGAAGGTAAGGGTGGATTTGTATCTGCGCACTGGGATGGAACAGCTGAAACAGAAGAAAAAATTAAAGATTTGACCAAAGCAACGATTCGTTGTATTCCTTTGGATCGAAAAGAAGAGTCTGGCACTTGTGTTTTGACAGGAAAATCTTCAAACGGAAGAGTCTTATTTGCAAAGGCTTACTAAAATTAAGAAAAAAAATATTAAAAAAAATTGCGAGAGCTATTGCAGAAATAAAAAATGTGTATATCTTTGCACTCGCATTACAGAAATGAGCGCTCGACATGAGAATCAGAGTAAGTAAATGGCCCGTTCGTCTATCGGTTAGGACGCCAGGTTTTCATCCTGGTAAGAAGGGTTCGATTCCCTTACGGGCTACTTTTTTGAAATATTGAAATTAATAATGCGATGGCCCGTTCGTCTATCGGTTAGGACGCCAGGTTTTCATCCTGGTAAGAAGGGTTCGATTCCCTTACGGGCTACAAAATTAGTTGTAAATAAGTTTTATAAAATAAAGAGCAGTGTCTCGGTCTTTATTTTATTAGTTAAAACCAAAGTGATTGTAAATGCAGTTGTGGGAGGTTTTTCTTTTTTAACTGATAGTTTATAAATAATTATTACAATTAAAATTAAAAGAAAATGGCAAATCATAAGTCAGCTTTAAAAAGAATCAGAAGTAACGAAAAAAGAAGAGTGTTAAACAGATATCAGCACAAAACTACTCGTAATGCTATCAAAGCAATCCGTGTAGCTACTGACAAAGCTGAAGCTGCTGCAAAATTATCTAGCGTTATTTCAATGATTGATAAATTAGCAAAGAAAAATATCATACACGATAATAAAGCTTCTAACTTGAAGTCTAAATTAACTAGACACGTAGCTGCTTTATAATTTAAATTAGTGTTCAAAATTTACTCAAAAGCCTTGCATTTGCAAGGCTTTTTTGTTTTTAAGCCAGCGCTGGTTCAGTGGCTAGTTTTCCTTCAAGTGCTTCGATTTTAGAAGCAATAGTACCCCATTCACACCACAATATTATATTTAGAACCCATTGCAATGTCCTTACAGGATTAAGTAATTTGAAGCCTAAGTTTTCGATTTTTAAATCTCTTATTTGTATTAAATCATTTCTTTGTTCCGGGGCTGCTTTTAATTCTTTGGCAAATAACCACGCGCCGTCTCTGGCAGTCTGAATGCTGAATTGAATTAGTTTATCATCCCATTGTTTGGCTAAAGGCATTACCAATCCGAAAATAGGAGAGACTACACTCATATTTCGTTTTACTTCATCGGTCATTTCTGAAAGTAACGAGTTGATATGGTTGAAGTCGTTTTGTATGCTGTCTAAAGTGTTGTTTTCGATAGTGTCGATGGTTGCGATGCTTAAATCCAAGTTGATATGAGCATTGATTCCAGTAAGAAGATGTTGTAATACCAAATGTTTTTTGGAAGCGGCTTTGAACGAAATCTCCCAACACTTTGAGATAGGTTTCTGTTCTTTATAGTCAAAATAAGCTTTAAAATAACGATTGGCAAATAATACGTCTAGTTTTTCCATTCTTTGATTGTCTTCAAAACGCTGGTTCGCAATTCCATCTCTAACATTGATGGTTACTTTTCGATATAAAACAGCAAAATAACCCAAAGGGTTGTTGTTGGTTTTGCATTCTTCAACTATAGTGTCTAATATACTAATGACTTCGTTAATGGTATTCGCTTGCATGTAGGTGAATTCTTCTAAATTTTCATAAATGTAAAAATAAAATCTGAGATGCCTATCCTTTTTTGCATTGCTTCGGTGCGGTGTTCTTATTATTTTATTATGTTCTAATTGTTAAGTATTTAGCGCTTGAATTAAAAATGTTTTTTATGTAAAAAATAATCGTACTTTTGCACCACAAAAAAAATCACATGGAATCAATTAGAAATATTGCGATTATTGCGCACGTTGACCACGGTAAGACTACGTTGGTTGATAAAATCATGTATCACTGTCAGTTGTTTCGTGAAAACGAGAACACAGGTGATTTAATTCTTGACAATAACGACCTGGAACGCGAGCGCGGAATTACAATTACTTCTAAGAACGTTTCAGTTACGTATAAAGGAACAAAGATCAACATTATCGATACTCCGGGCCACGCCGATTTCGGTGGGGAAGTAGAGCGTGTATTGAACATGGCTGATGGTGTTTGTTTATTAGTAGATGCTTTTGAAGGACCAATGCCTCAAACTCGTTTCGTATTGCAAAAAGCTATCGATTTAGGATTGAAGCCATGTGTGGTTATCAATAAAGTGGATAAAGAAAACTGTACTCCGGAAGAAGTGCACGAAAAAGTTTTCGACTTAATGTTCGAATTGGGTGCTACAGAAGAGCAGTTGGATTTCCCTACTGTTTACGGTTCGGCTAAGAACAACTGGATGAGTGATGATTGGAAAAACCAAACGGAAAACATCGAGCCTTTATTGGATATGGTATTGAACAATGTTCCAGCTCCTAAAGTTTCTGAAGGAACGCCACAAATGTTGATTACTTCATTGGATTTCTCTTCGTTTACTGGACGTATTGCCATCGGACGTTTACAAAGAGGTGTTTTGAAAGAAGGAATGAATATTTCTTTGGTAAAACGTGATGGATCTATTGTAAAATCTAAAATTAAAGAACTACACACTTTTGAAGGTTTAGGCCGTAAGAAAGTTGCTGAAGTAGTTGCTGGAGATATTTGTGCTATTGTTGGTTTGGAAGGATTTGAAATTGGTGATACTGTTGCTGATTTTGAAAACCCTGAAGCATTGGCAACTATTGCTATTGATGAACCTACAATGAGTATGTTGTTTACGATTAATGATTCACCTTTCTTTGGTAAAGAAGGTAAATTCGTAACATCAAGACACGTAAAAGACAGATTGACGAAAGAATTAGAGAAAAACTTAGCTTTAAGAGTTAATGAAACTGATTCTGCGGATAAATTCATGGTATTCGGACGTGGTGTATTGCACTTATCTGTATTGATTGAGACAATGCGTCGTGAAGGATATGAGTTGCAAATTGGTCAACCACAAGTAATCATCAAAGAAATTGATGGTGCTAAATGTGAGCCAATTGAAGAATTAACTATTGATTTACCAGAGAATGTATCTGGAAAAGCGGTTGAATTCGTAACGATGCGTAAAGGTGAAATGTTGAGCATGGAGCCAAGAGGAGAGCGTATGATCATTAAGTTCATCATTCCTTCACGTGGTATCATCGGTTTACGTAACCAATTGTTGACTGCTACTGCTGGTGAGGCTATCATGGCACACCGTTTCTTAGAGTATCAACCGTACAAAGGAGAAATTGCTGGACGTATCAACGGTTCATTGATTTCAATGGAGAATGGTAAAGCAATTCCTTATTCTATCAATAAATTACAAGATCGTGGTAAATTCTTCGTAGATCCTAACGAAGATGTTTACGAAGGTCAGGTTATCGGTGAGAACTCAAGAGGTGACGATATGGTGGTGAATATCACTAAAACGAAACAGTTGACTAACTTCCGTTCTGCGGGTGCTGATGATAAGACAAGAATTGTTCCTGCGATCAAATTCACTTTGGAAGAAGCATTGGAATACATCCAAAAAGATGAGTACGTTGAAGTAACGCCTAAGTCACTTCGTTTACGTAAAATCTACTTGAATGAAAATGACAGAAAACGTAATAAGATTGCTTAATACGAATGTCTTTATATAGGAAAATCCGGCTTTTATGCCGGATTTTTTGTTTGTGGTTGATAAAGAAAGTCCAAAGTTTTTAAAGCAGTAAGAAGTGTTAACCAAGCAGTAAAGAGTGTCAACCAAGCAGTAAGGAGTGTTAATCGAGCAGTAAGAAGTGTTAACCGAGCAGTAACGATTGTACACGGAGCAGTAAGAAGTGTTAACCGAGCAGTAACGATTGTACACGAAGCAGTAAAGAGTGTTAACCGAGCAGTAAGAAGTGTTAACCAAGCAGTAAAGAGTGTTAACCAAGCAGTAAGGAGTGTTAACCGAGCAGTAACGATTGTACACGAAGCAGTAAAGAGTGTTAACCAAGCAGTAAGGAGTTTTCTCTGTTCAGTAGTCCAAAAACTTTGGATTTCTCTCAGAGATGTATTGGTGTTATTTGTCTTCTGAAAAGCGGTTCAGGATTTCCATTGCTTTTGTTGCGTCTTTTTTATCTACAAAAATATGATCGTGATAAAAGGCAGCCACCACATTGCAGCTGATGTTTTCTTTCGCGAGCGCATTAGAGAACGCCGCAGTTAATCCAACGGCTTCTAACGATGAATGCACAGTCAGGGTAATCCAGGAAGCTATATAAGAATAGTTAAGGCTTAATTGGTCAGCTATGTGCTTTTTCAGCACGATTGTAATGCCTTCTTCTTCCTTGAAATGAAAAAGGATTTCACTGAAATTTACCAGAGTGTCATTTTTGACTGTACAAAAAACATATTCCCCATTGTTCAATTGGGGTTTCATAGTTTTGAGTAAAGTAGCTAAGTTTTTTTCGCCGGACATGATTTTAGTTTAATGTTGTAAAGTTGAAAAGTTATAAAGTTTGGGTTTATTGTTTTGTAGAAATTAAATCTATTGCAAGGATCTATTTCTTTTTCTTTACGCTCAACAGTGTCAGTTCTTCTAATTCTTTGTCCTGAAATGTTTTTAGCGTCACATAATACCACTTGTTCTCAGGGATATCAACAGTGAAAATGTCGTTTACTTTATGCTTTTTGACTGCTTTTTCAAATAGGGGTACCATCGTTCCGTCTTTGAACCAATTCAAATCACCAGTTTTGTTGTGATCCATTGTATATTCATTCGCCAACTCGGTAAACGGAGTTCCGGCTTTGTATTTCTCCAGGATTGTTTTTCGCAGGGCATTGATAGCTTCCATGGAAAGTTTACTTCCGTCAAGGAAGATATAACTTACTCTGTGTACATTCTTTTTTTGAGTGCTCAGCACTTTGTAAACGCGGTTTTCATCACTGAAAACAGCTCCCTTTTTCTTGCTGGTAAATACATTCGAAGTGTCAGTTGAGTGAGTTTCCGGGATAGTGGTCCAGATTTGACCGTCTAATTCAGGATGCACTTGGATGAGTATTTTGGCCTGTTCAATGGTATTGATGGGGGCAATTTGTTCTTCCTGTGCAAAGCAGCTCAGTGAAAACAGAAAGGCGTTCAATAGTAAGGTAAATTTCATTGTTTGTATCTTAAGTGTCAAATGTAGGAATTAATTGTTTGACGTCAGTTTATCCAATTTCACGATTTTCTTACCTTCATCAGCATCATCGGTTCTGTAAATGACTTCGATGCGGTTCTTTTTGACTTTATGGACCAATCCTTTGAATTCCTTGATTTGTTTTTCAAGTGCTTTATTCAAGGAATCATTTTCGGTAGTTATGATTTTGTTTTGGACTCCGAAAAGACCGTATTGATTCGGTGCGTCTGGCAAATCAGGAAGTTGCCAATCCCAAATGGGGAAAGTGTAAATGTCTTTCCATTGGTTGTTTTTATAGGTTGCAATATGCCAGCTGTTTAGGCTGGAATAATCGCCATAATCAAGTACATAGGATATTTCATCAGTGCCGTCACCATTCAAATCTCCTTCATTTTTTAAGAAAGCTAAGCCAAAATTATCAAGATAGTTGAAGTTTAAGGTGTCTATTTTTTTAGCATCAGAAAGCAGGTACGAGCGCGTTTGTTTTCGGATTGTTACTGCGATCAATTGATCTAATTCCTCAATATTTTCATAGAATTTACACGTTTCTTTCTTTTCTTTTTCACTGTAATAGTGTTCGATGAGTTTTTCTTTTTTACCATCGCCATTAAAATCACCTTCAATTATAAATCGATAACCCAATACCGGTTTGAGGTTTTTAGGGATGGTTTTCACGACCTCTGCAATCCAATCCATCTCTTTTTTTTCTTCTTTCAATTCCTTTTTAGCAATGGTGTCGGTTTTTGCATTTGAAGTAGCTTTGGATGGTACTACTTTTTGCTTGGTATTTGTAGTGACTTCCTTTTTGCAGGCATTTAGCAAAAGGCACGTCAAAAGGAAATAGAAAGAAACTTGGGTTTTCATGGTTTTTTTGAATGTCTGTAGAAGATTATTGTAGAGAATTTAAAAAGGAACGAATGTTCATTTTTGGATTATTTCGATGGTTTTCAAATTTTGATTCGTTCAGTAGAATTAAATCGACTGTAGTTATACCCGGTGGACCATAATTGATTTCTGAGAGATAGTAACCATTGGATAATTTTATATAGCCTGAGGTTCCTATATCGAATTCATCATCACTATAGAAGAAGAAGAAATCGACAATTTTTTGTCCAATACAGTATTTTTTGGCAAGTTCATTAATTGATTCGCTGCTGTCAAATTTCTTTTGTAAATAGTCAATGTTTTCTGTTGTCAATTCGAGATAATCATCTTCATCGGATTGAGGAATATCAATAATTGTATTGTCGTTCAGCTTGAGATAAGCGTGAAATGATTGTAAGCCATATTGATTTTCTTCAGTATACTGAAACCTTATATCCGTAATTTCTTTGCCGATTAATTCTGATAGTTTGAGCGTTTGCATGGGTTTGGATTATTTAATGGTAACGGGTATAGGTCCGCCATGCGAAATGAAGCCGCCTCCAATTTCGTCTATATTCACATCCAATTCATCGTTTGTATTGATTCTTCTGAGATTGACGTCCAATTCAGCGCTTGAAGAAGTGATATTAACAT
This sequence comes from Flavobacterium sp. GCM10023249, assembly GCF_042653365.1. Lineage (NCBI taxonomy): Bacteria > Pseudomonadati > Bacteroidota > Flavobacteriia > Flavobacteriales > Flavobacteriaceae > Flavobacterium > Flavobacterium sp. GCM10023249. The sequence continues at coordinate 404,591 of NZ_JBHSHZ010000009.1, read as the reverse complement.
CGATAGTTCCGTTTTCGTTCAAAGGTACTAAACCATAGTTACGGTTGGGTACTATGGATAGGTTTTTATGTCCTTCGGAAGCGTATGATTTCGGAATGATATCAATGCTTTGTAAAGTTAGAATCGTTAAACAAACGGCAATAATAGAGAGAACAGTTTTAGTGTATAGATCAGTTTTCATAGTTTGTTTTTTAAAGTTTATCATTTAGAAATTTATGAATTATTGTAGCGGTGGTTTTGATTAAAGTCGAATCTTGTGGTGTCGTAATTTCACCAATATAATCTCCGTGGCCACCAGGAAATATCGCTAATCGTGCACCCGATAGTATGTTTTGCATTTCGGCTGCATGAGAAGTGGTGACCACATCTTTATCTCCCATTATAATTAGTGCTGGAGCTTTGATTGATTGGAGTTGTTCGTCTGTTATATCTTTGAACGATTGCATTCTGGCGACATCTCTTTCGTACATTTTGTATAATGCTTTCGGATCTGGATTGACTTTAAGAAAAGCCTCTTTGAGCGCTTGTGGCATCCCTTCAAATGTCGGATTTTGCATCATGGGCCAAAACCAATCCGGAGCACCAGATTTCTTATAAAAAGCCGAAGCCACGATAATTTTATTGGTCATTTCCGGATGACGGATAGCAAATTGCAAAGTGGTCGTTCCGCCGTTGCTGAAACCAAGAATATGTGCTTTTTTGACTTTCAATTCCTTAAGAAGTGCAGCGATATCATCTGCATCTTGTTCGAAAGATAGCGGCGAGTTCCTGTCGGTTGTATGTCCGTGTGCTTGCATTTCCAGTGCATAGACAGTATTGTTTTTGGCTAGTTCGGGTAATATACGACCAAATGAAGTTTCAATAGTTGAACCGCCACCGTGAATCACTACTAATGGTTCTCCAGTGCCGTGAATTTCATAATACATTTTGATTCCGTTCACATTGGCATAACCATTTGAACTTTCCAAAGATTTAGAAGTTTTCATTGCTTTGTGGTTTGAATTCTTACAGCCAGTCATTGTTAAGAGGAAAAAAATTGCTATTACAATTACTTGCATTGCTGTATGTTTTTAAAAGTGAACTATAAATATAAGAAAAAGCACATAAAAAAACTCCCGACATCTGCGGGAGTTTATCTTTATCGTTTTAGTGTGAAGTGACCTCTTACTTCTCTACCATCTTCTAAAGTAGCTTTGTACCAGTAGTCGTCGGCAGGTAATGGAGTTCCTAAATAGGTACCATCCCAACCTTGTGAAAGGGGAGTGATTTCTTTTAGAAATTTTCCAAAACGGTCATAAATATAAATTTTAGCATTTGCATTGAAGCGACTGTTGGCTCCAATAATGTTCCAATTTTCATGGTATCCGTCTCCGTTAGGTGTGAAAAATTGTGGGAATCCAGTTATAGAAATAGGGATTTCCAATACCGGACATCCGTTCAAATCAATCACATAAACAGTATGTAAACCAGGACGAACATTTTCGAAGAAACCAGTAGTTTGTCTTTCAGCATATAAATCATCCAAAGCAAAAACATAGTTACCCAAACCAGTTACGGTAACAGTGATGGTATTGTTTTCAGTTAAATCTTTAACTATTGGTTCGCCTACCAAGGTAGCTGAATTGGATTGTTTTATAGTTACTATTCTTTCCTTGAAACAACCAGTTGCATTCGCTACTTCAACTTTATAAACACCATCCTGATTGGTAATTAATGTGGCATTGTTTTCACCAGTTAATAGATTACCATCTTTGTACCATGTGTAAGTGTAATCCGCTGGGTTGGCGCCATTCGGTAATCCGGCTGTAATGGTTTGATAAATATTCGGTTCATTGGTACAGATGTATGCGTCGTCTTCCATGTCAACATTCGTGTCAATATTTGGTTTCGGATCAACAATCAGTTGAAAATTCGTACTTCCAACACAGTCATTTGTGCTTGCATCTTCCAAACGTACCCAAATTGTTTGTGTATTAGTGTAACCGATATTTCTGTAATTGGTAATATTGGTTATTGCTAATGAATTCCCAGCAGCATCTACTTCCTGAAGGAAATCATTGTAGTTTTTATAAAACTTGTAGGTGTAACCAGTTGCGGTAATTAAGCCATCGATGTAAGATTGAACAGTTGTCAGATCAAATTCTGAAATACCGTCGTAGTCATCATTGGCAGCATCTACAAAATCATCACAAACGTGTAATGGATTAATTACTGCAGCACTCAAAATGGCATTGGTAGTTGATGAAACCAACTGCATATCTACTACTTCATAACAGTTGTTTGCATTGGTTACTCTAACCCAAATAATTTGAGAGTACGGTGTGGTATTGGCAAATGCTAATGGATTAGTGATTTGTAGCGAGGTGTCGTTGTTTTGCGCTCCAGTTTGTGTAGTGAAATAGGTGAAAGTTTCAGTTGTGGCTGTAGCAGAGATATCAGATTCTTTTTGACGAAGATTGAAAACAGTGATACCGTCTGTATTATCATCACATTGAACGATTCGTACGCCAGTGTTTAAAACCGGTTTTGGATATACTGTCAATTGTGCGGAATTGGAAAAGAAATCACAGCTATTTCCGGTACGGTTTAACTGCGTACGGTATAAATAACCATTCATATTATTCTGAATGTTTGTCAAAGTCAATTGATTTGAGGTCACATTCGAATAAGTTGCATCATTGACAAGATTGGTCCAGTTAACTCCTCCATCGACAGATACTTGCCATTGGAAAAATTCGGCATTACTTACCAATTCGAAAGTAGTACTTTCAAATAAACATTGTGCTTTATTTGCAGGCTGTGTTGTAATTGTAATTGGTGCAGAAGTGATGTAGTTCGGGTTAGGAGTTGTGTATCCAGTAGCACTTGTGACTTCACCATTGGCTGCTACTGTTGCTGGAGATGTTCCGAGTATTCCATCATTATCAGTATCGGCAAAGCCAGCTTCTTTGGCGTCAAAACATTGGTCGCTATCGCTATCTAAATCTCTATAATTCCCAATGGTGTCGGTATCGGTATCAATTCCGGTTTCAACACTGTCGTAAATACCATCATTATCACTATCCCAATCAATATAGTCTGGAATTAAATCCAAATCGGTATCCACAGGAACAAATCCAGGTTCGAAAGCATTATCTAATCCGTCCAAGTTAGTGTCAGCATTTGCAATCGTTACCGGTGAATTTCCTTGTGCTTCAATAACGTCTGGTATAGCATCATTATCACTATCTGTATCGAACATATCAGGAGTGCCATCCAAATCGGTGTCTTTGTATACACAAGTAGCTACAACTTTGAAAGTCGATTTGTTTGGTGCTGAGTCCAATAAGTTTTTGTGTGTTATTTTGAACGTGCTAGATTGGAAAGTCTGGAATTTGAAAGTTCCAGTTCCAGCAGCTAAAGGTGCATTTCCATTAAGTCGGAATCGAATTTCGAAGGAAGAGAATTGCGTTACGCCACTTTCGTAAATACCGTCATAATTGGTGTCGATTAATAACTGATTATCAGGATTCAAAACCGTTACGTTTTTATCGGTATCAGAGTTGACAATGTATTCGGCATTGGCATTCATTAAATCGGTTGCAGCTGCAATTTGCGGGTATTCCAAAGTAATATTACTAGGTTGACTGAACGTTAACGTATAATCAACATAATATCCTTTTCCAGGTAATATATCGGTGATAAAACTTCCATCTGCATTTCCAGTAAAGGGGATTGTGGAAGCCGGTAGCGAATTTGAAGCTACTCCCGTGTATGTTGTTGTTGTGTTCGGAATGGTTCCAGCAGCAACAGAAGTATTTATAATTTGATTTCCGAATGATTCTGTGCAATTGGTGATACCATCGTTATCATAATCGATATCGATATTATCGTTTGCTAAATCTCCATCTGCATTTGTAGGACAAGCACTTACTGGTATTCTGTCAGATTCTAAATTCGTACCACAAGTAGAAATAGTGGCCTTAACATGATAAAATCCCGGTTGAGTAGGGTTGTATGAGTTTGTTGTAGCACTTGGAATAATTGTATTATTGAAATACCACTGAAAAACGTCAAAGGATGTAGCATCGTTTACACTGAGATTAACGTTGGGTAAGCAATTTTCGCTAGTAACCGCAATCTTATTGAATGCAATTTCAGGTTCGAATGTAAATCCAGAGTAAAAACCACCATAAGTTGCAGCCCCAGATGATCCGTAGTAAGAAAGGTAAACCGATTCGCTGGAAAAAACGGATATGTTACCGTTAAGTCCTGAGAAAATATAAGTTTCATAATCACTATTTCCGTTAACAACTGAAGGCCCAATAAAAGAAACACCTATGGATGTTAAAGAACTTAGCGTATGATTAGTACCGTTGATTATGAAATTAAGCGCTGCACCTGTTTTGGTAACCACACATACCGTTCCACCAAAATTGGTATCATTACCTACTTCATTGATACGAGGAATGTTGTTGATTACCTTGGGGGTTTCACAGCTTAAAGGCGGTACAAAGTGCATGTTTTGATTGGCTAAATTAGGTCCGCCATCTGTGCCTATTCCACCAATAGCTTGGTAGGCAAATACTTTTTTTGAAGTTCGTACATACAAGTTTCTATTTCCTGAAAAAAAACTTCCGTCAAAAGTATAGTACTCTCCTTCGTTAATGGTAGCGATTGGTGTTGCATTTCCATTGATGAAAATTTCGGTATTGTCTTCATTAGCGATAAGTAGTGGTCTTTCGATTTCGTCATAACCATCACCTTTAACAAAGATATATTCCATACCTGTTCTTTCGGCAGATACGATTTGGTCGAAACCTAAATCTAAATTGGTTGTATTACTATTACTTCCTGCAAAAGTTCCGCAGTTTACAGCAATCGGTTTAGTGGCTGAGATTGATGCTCCAATCAAGCCATCGCGATTGGCTTCGGTCAAGCCACCTTGGGTAGCTATAATATAACTTTCACCTGCATTCAGAGTGATACTGAAGGGAAGATTTCCAGTGAAACTATTCACCAAAGTTACTCCGGGTTTGATGTCGTCAAATGTAACAACTGTATTATTTTCAGTAGCTAGAATGGAAGCAAATGTGTAGTAATTTTCAGAGAAAACAGGAGTTCCAAGATTTAAGAATCCACCAATTCTAAATTGTGTTCCGAGTGCTGCTAATCCTTTGGATACTAGTCCACCAGCGTGAAATCGGCCTGGTGTTGCCACAGTTCGAACTGTTACATATACAAGGTCTTCGGCTTCAATAATGTAACCTTTATTATTGAATACTGAATTTGCGCCAGTTTCATCTACCATTAACTGGTTGTTGGAACCGTTTGTGGCAATAGATAGGATATAAGGATTGTCTCTAGAAACAGTTCCATTAATCGTAGTTCCTCCCAATTGAATAATTCTGAAGTTTATAGGCGTAACGCTTGGACAAGAAATGTATAAGCTTTGATCTTGCGGTACAATACTCGCAGCATTCGAGATAGGAGGTATGTAATGTGTTTTACTAAATTGTGCAAAACAAGTTACACTAACTAAAAAAGTTAGTAAAAGTAATTTTATCTTCATGGGTTTTTTAATTGCAGCCCAAAGGTAGATAATTATCTTTTAAGCGAGAAGTGACTTTTTAATGTTTTTCCATTATAAAGTGTTAAAACAAACCAATAATCATCAGCGGGAAGAGATTTTCCATTATAAGTTCCATTCCAACCGGATGAATTGGAATCCATTTGTTTGATTAATTTACCATAACGGTCAAAAATAGAAATGTAGGAAAGTCCATTTAATTCCAAATTAGCTATTTTCCAAGTATCATTATAACCATCATTATTTGGTGTAAAATATTTAGGAAAGTCGAGTATGTAGATTGTTGTTGATGGTGTTGGTTGGCAACCATTTTTATCTCTTACATAGATAGTATATTCACCTGCTTCGAGGTTGTTGAATGTGGGACTATCTTGAAAAGTTACTCCATCAATCGAAAACTCATAATCACCACCATTATCAGTATAGGTAATCGTTATTGAATTGTTTTCTGAAAAGTCACGAATAATTGCAGCGATATTACTTGCCGGAGCAGATGGTATTATATTGAATGTTTTTGTTGCTTTGCATCCGTTGGTATCTGTAACCTCTACGGTGTAGGTGCCGGAAGTAGTAATTTGAGTTTCAAAATCAGTATCTCCATTGGACCAATTGTAACTGTTAAAAGTTGAAGAAACACTCAACGTTACTGTTTCGTTTGGACATAAATACGAATTTTCATCACCAAAATTATTTGGTGTATTGTAATTTACATTTAGTTGTATTTGCACAATATCATAACAATCGGGACCATTAACCAATCTTGCATAGAGCGTTTGATTGTTCGCATTTGTATTCGTATAGTTGTTTGCTAATGGATTGGTTTGATTTTCGGCATTGCTAGCAGAACTATAATATTCAACTACAATTCCTGATGGAAGTCCATTCGTTACCAAAGGAGTTATTTCTGTATTCAAGTCAAAAGTTGTGATTCCGTTTTTAGTACCATCTTCATCACATTTGGAATAGGTAACTGAAGAAACAGTATTGTTTTCAATACTTAAAGTTACTTGGGCTACTGCAGTGCATCCGTATGTATTAGTGACATTTGCGTAAATTGTTTTGGGAGTGCTGGTGTAACTAGTAGGATTTTGAATTGGGTTACCTCCGATACTTTCAGTATATGTTACTGCACCAAGATTCGGGTCATTGTTTCGGATTAAATTATCCAGTTTAGTCAAGTTAAAGATTGCCGATCCATTATTGTCGCTATCACACTGAACCAACGTTTGATTTGAAAGTGATGGTAGTGGTGCAAATTGAAGTCGTACATCACCGGTGGAAAGACAAGTACCATTAATTAATACTTCCACTTTGTATTCCACAATATTTTGATTGGAATTGTCAATGACATTGTAAGTAGGTGTTGTAATTCCTGTAAAAACATTGTCCTTATACCATCTGTAAGTATTATTTGTTCCAGATTGGGTACCGTCAAGAACAACACTGTCACCTGCACAATACGAATTGTTTGTGGCTACAAGGCGATCCGGACCTAGGTCGGTTTCGCTTTGGAAAGTACCTCCACCGAGAAAAATGGCTGAATCATATAAGCCGTTGCCTTGATCTGCAATGACTAATTTGATATGATACGAATTACCAGCAATCACATTGGCTTGTGCTTTGAGTACTTTGGTTTGACCGTTGAATGTGGTGGGATGATTTGGTCCATTGAACGCATCGAAATAGATTTCGTTACTTGGTGGACAAACCGTACCTGTGCCTCGGATTGTATTCACCGAAACCGGAATGTTTGTGCCGGGTACTAATGCGATGTTTTGATAGGTACCGCCAATTGGTTTAATTAAAAATGCAAATCCGTCAGTGAAACCGCATTGGTTTTGGGAAGGATTACTTAAATACTGTTCCGAAGAAAATATATAATCAAAACTGATTGAATTGGTGTTTGGTATAAAGTCAAATTCTAAAACAGTGGCATTGAAAGTGCTTCCTAGTGATAAAGCTTGTTCTAAATCAGGATCTCCGAGCCATGTGGAAATGGTTTCACTACTGTTTCCTGTATTTGGACCAACCGTTGAGGAAGCTCTTCCGGTGCTTAACACAATACCATTTGCAAAGGGGAATGTACTTGTTCCTTGACTGAAACTTCCGAAACTTTGTGCTCCAGAGAAATTACCTCCGCTAACAGAGACATTGATTGCTTGTCCGCAATTGGTGTTATTGGCAAAGAAATTGGTTACCAATTGTTGCGCTGTGAAAGTATCGTCAACTTGGATATATTGTGAATATAATGAACAGGTACAACTGAATAAAAAAAGTAGGGCAAAGTTTCTCATTCTAAAATAAATAGCCCGCAAATATAATTACAATTGTAATTTTTTAGGAGTTTTTAACAAAATGATAGCTTTTGTTGAATGGAAAAAATCCCTAAGCTGTTCACAAAGGGATTTTTGGGATTATTTTTTTTTGTTTTTTCCATTATTGAATTTAACATTTTCAACTACGGATGTCTTTGTTTCCGTTTTTTTTGGTGCCGATTTTGGTTTAAAAGTAGTTTTCTTTTTGAAATCGGTTTTGGGTTTTTCTGAAAAGTTTTTTTTCTTTTTTTCTTCAGTGGATTTGGGTACTGCGGCTACTTTTTTTGCGTTTTCATTAATTACATCCATTGCGTTTTTAGGATGTTCTTTAGTACCTCTCAAATGAATCACCAATCCGTTTAGGAAATTACGTAAAACCTGATCGCCACATTCCATAAATTTTGGATGTTCTTCCTGACGAAAAAAATTGCCAATTTCTCCCTTTGAAATTCTAAAATTAACCAGTTCTAAAATTTCTACTATCTGATCATCGCGAAGCTGTAGAGCAACTCGAAGTTTTTTGAATATTTCGTTATTATTCATGTCAATTATTTATAAAGCCAAAGATACGCTTTTGCAAAAGCTTCCCGCCATAATTTTTCGTTATGTTGTCCATCTTTTATGATTTTGGATGCAATTGTACAATTTTTAGGAAGCACGTTAATCATTTTTTGCATGTCGGACACCATATCTTCACTTTCTTTATCGCCACACAAAAAATACATTCTTGCTTTCAGGTTTGACTTTTGAATTAGCGGGTACAATTCGGGATTTATCCAAAAAGCAGGTGAGAAAATAATACCTTTTTGAAAAATATCTGGATGTTTTTGAAGCGCATACAATGAAAATAATCCGCCAAGAGAACTGCCTCCGATTGTAGTATGTTTGGAAGAAGTTTTTGTACGATACGTTTTGTCTATATGTGGTTTGAGTTGTTTTACGATGAAATCCAAGTATTCATCTGCTTTACCGCCTCCGTATTTTTCGTTAGCATAAGGAGTTAATTCATCTATTCGTTTTTCGTTACCATGTTCAATACCAATTACTATCACTTCGGCTTTTAAACTGTCTAGGGTTTCATCAATTTTCCATTCTCCAGAAAAGGAGGTTTTAGTATCAAAAAGGTTTTGAGCATCATTCAAATAAATCACAGGATATTTTTTGGTAGTAGAATGATAATTTTCTGGAAGATATACCCATATTTTTTTGGTTTTTTTCAATTGAAGTGCTTCAATGATAAATGTGGAAACTTGTTTGCTTGCTGTATTTTCCTGGCTCATTCCTTTAGGGAAAATTAATAGAACAATTGCGAAGAGGAATATTTTTTGAAACATGTTTTGGATTTACAGTAAAAAGTATAGTTTTGCTAAAAATAATCAATTTATGGATTCATACGAAGAGAAAATCAGCTTGTTGTCTGAAATGATTGCATTCGCTGTTGTTGATGGGGAATTGCACGATCGTGAATATGATTTTTTACTAATGGTTTCTCAGGAATTACAAATAGATAAAGCGACTTTTTTAGATTTATTCAAAAGACGTAATGAGATAACTGTGATCAAAGATGAGTTTCATCGTATTTTACATTTTTATCGTTTGGCACTGCTTATGCATTGTGATGGCGTAATGCACGAACACGAGCGAATTGCAATCAATGAAATTGGTATTAACATGGGATTGAATCCTAATGCCATGAAACGAATTTTGCATCTAATGGAAGCATCTCCAGACCAAATGGTTGAAGCTGAAGTTTTGTTAGGTGCTTTTCATGAACAATTGAATTAATAAAAAAACAAATAAAAATCCCTTGAATATTCAAGGGATTTTTGTTTGTTTTTATTTGTGTGTAATGTTGAAACTTCCGTTGGTAAGTGTTACCGTTTGTGAGCCATTATTGACTGTAAAGTTAAAGGTTCCGACAACGTTATTTCCATTGTGTGAACTGATGGTTAAACTACCAGAGGTTAAATTGAACTCGGCTTGATTATCGGCATTTCCAATTCCGGCACCGAAACCATCTGTAGAAGCCAAATTGTAGGTTCCAGGCGTTACGTTTTTTGGAAAAGAGATGTTATAAACACCGAAATCTGAACCAATATTTGTATTGTTTCCGAATAAATTAATCCCAGTAGAAGCCGAAGTTTGAGAAATCATTAAAAACTTACTGTCACTAGGATTGTTGTCCATAGTGAATGCTGTACCTCCGTTTTTGGTCAACGTCATAGTGCCGTTAGTATAGAAGTCATTATTGATTACAATTACATTATTTATTTCTCCATCTGTTATGGTTATACTATTACCATCCAAATCGTGTAAAGTTGCTGAAAATGTACCCGAAAGTCTTCCTGTATTGATGTTTATATCCGAAATAGTTAACGTAAAAGATGATCCGGTTTCATGGCTAGCGTAATATTGTTCATCAGCCGATACATATGTCAACAATGCTCCACTATCGATATCATAGTTGTGGGTACCAACAGTTAAATCAGTAATTGGAATTTGGAAGGTCATGGATGAACCATTGGACTTAACACCAAAAATTTCCAAGACATGAACGTTCTCTTCAGCGGTAGAGTAATCTTCAATTGTGGCACCAGCACCAGAAGAAGTCCATCTTTGTCCATCGATAGTCGCCGTAATTGATTCGTTATTTGAAGCGTCATCAGAACCGCTACATGAAAATAATAACATTCCTGTCAGAGCAAGACAAAAGAATTTTAAGAAATTTTTCATAATTTTTTAGTTGATAGATTTAATTGAGTGACAAAAATATCAAAAAAACCAAAAAAGTAAGAGGTTTCCTATTTTAAATTTTCTCCTGTAGTGCCTTTATTTCGTCTCGAAGTTTGGCTGCCTGCATGAAGTCTAAATCTTTAGCCGCTTTTTCCATGGCTTTACGTTTGTCGCGGATTTTCTTTTCGATTTCCGGTTTTGATAAGTAATCGCTTTCCGGTTCGGCAGCTTTCAGTATTTTTTCTTCGTAATATTTCGTAGAAACAGAATTACCGCTCAATGCACTACCTAAACTTTTATTCAATGCTTTTGGAACCAAATTGTTAGCTGTATTGAAATTCGTTTGTCTTTCACGGCGGTAATTGGTTTCATCGATGGTTTTCTGCATGGATGCAGTGATTTTATCGGCATACATTATAGCTTTACCATTTACGTTACGAGCAGCGCGACCAACGGTTTGTGTAAGAGATCGATGACTTCTTAGGAAGCCTTCTTTGTCCGCGTCTAAAATGGCGACTAACGAAACTTCCGGTAAATCCAAACCTTCTCTAAGCAAGTTAACACCAATCAGTACATCGAAAATTCCTTTACGTAAATCCTGCATAATTTCAACACGTTCCAAAGTATCTACATCAGAGTGGATGTAGCGGCAACGTATGGAAACCTTAGTAAGGTATTTGGCTAATTCTTCCGCCATTCTTTTGGTTAGTGTTGTTACCAAAGTGCGTTCGTCCAGTTCACAGCGCTGTTGGATTTCTTCAATCAAATCGTCAATTTGATTGGCACTTGGTCGTACTTCAATAATAGGATCTAACAATCCGGTAGGTCGAATAACCTGTTCTACATAGATTCCTTCCGATTTTTGCAATTCATAATCGGCTGGTGTTGCAGATACATACAAAACTTGATTCTGTAACGCTTCGAATTCTTCGAATTTTAAAGGGCGGTTATCCATTGCTGCAGGCAGTCGGAAGCCATATTCCACTAAATTCTCTTTGCGGCTTCGGTCACCTCCATACATGGCATGTACCTGCGAAATAGTTACGTGACTTTCATCGACAACCATCAGATAATCTTCTGGGAAATAATCCAAAAGGCAGAAGGGACGAGTGCCTGCTTCGCGACCGTCAAGATACCTAGAGTAGTTTTCAATTCCGGAACAATAACCTAACTCACGTATCATTTCCAAATCGAAATTGGTTCGTTCTTCAAGACGTTTGGCTTCAAGATGTTTGCCAATTTCTTTGAAATAATCAACTTGCTTGACTAAGTCTTGTTGTATTTGCCAAATAGCATTCTGTAAAACATCAGGTGAAGTCACAAACATATTGGCAGGATAGATGTTTAGTTTTGAATATTTTTCAATCACTTTGGCCGTTTTGGCATCAAAAGCTTCGATTTCCTCAATATCATCACCAAAAAAATGAATTCGGAACGGTTCGTCTGCATAACTAGGGAAAACTTCTACCGTATCACCTTTAATGCGGAATGTACCGGGTGTGAAATCAGCTTCGGTTCTAGCATATAAGCTCTGTACCAATCGGTGTAAGAATTTAGTTCGTGAAATGGTTTGATCCCTTTCGATGGAAATCACATTTTTCTGAAACTCTACTGGATTTCCGATACCATACAAGCAAGAGACTGATGCAACCACCAATACATCGCGACGACCTGAAAGCAGGGCAGAAGTAGTGCTCAAACGCAATTTTTCCAATTCATCGTTGATGGATAAATCTTTTTCAATGTAAGTTCCTGTAACCGGGATAAAAGCTTCGGGCTGATAATAGTCGTAGTAAGAAACAAAATATTGCACCGAGTTATTCGGGAAAAACTGTTTGAATTCCGAGTAGAGCTGAGCGGCTAACGTTTTATTGTGCGCTAACACTAATGTAGGACGTTGCACTTCCTGAATCACATTGGCAACGGTAAATGTTTTTCCTGACCCCGTTACACCTAATAAAGTTTGGTATTTTTCTTCGTTGATAATGCCTTTTGCTAATTTTTCAATAGCTTGAGGCTGATCACCCATTGGTTTGTAATCGGATATGACTTGGAATTTCATTGTTTATAATTGCAAAAAGTTCAGATGTGCTAAGTTACAAAGTAAAAAGATAACTATTAAAAATCATTAGTTGCATACTTTGCAATTTTCTTTGTCTTTATGTTCACCAACTAAAAAACCTTTGTTGTTCAGTGTATAATCGCAACAGTCTATTAATCCTTGTTGCAATAATTTTCGCCCTCTTTGAATTCGTGACTTCGCTCCTGGAAGCGTTATATTTAAAATTTCTGCGACTTCTTGTTGTTTTTTACCTTTTATTTCACTTAGGAGTAAGGCTTCTTTATATTTTTCTGGGAGATGATTGATCAGAGGTATAATACAATTTTCGGCCGAATGATGGTTGGTTTCTTCATTGTCGGGTAATTCGAGCACAGGAATCGGTTTGGATTGACTTTTAAAATAGTCAATGATGGTATTGTGTGTAATACTGAAAACCCAGGATTTCAGACTATCCGTATTTTTAAGTTTATGGTTGTTGAGATGGATTTTTATAAAAACCTCCTGAAGTAAATCTTTGGTGATTTCAGTGTCTTTTATTTTGCTTACGATATATCCTTTTAAGTTTTCTGAAAACTGTTTCCAAATATCTATTGTTTCCATTGTTCTTTGGTATAAAATTAAAAAAAGCCCATTGCTAAATTAGCTTTGGGCTTTGCATTATTTAGCAGTTGCAATTTTTACAAGTACAGTTTTCACAAGTACAATCGCTGCAATTTCCATCGTTACAATTTGAGCATTGACAAACGCAATTTTCAGTATTTTCCATTTTATTATAATTTAAAAGTTATACCTATAAGACTTTGAAATAATAAAAAAGATGCAAAATGGATTCATAATTTTTTAAAACTTCCAGGTTTGATGCTGTTTTTCGGTTAAGAAAGTCCAAGCTACGATTCGGCTTGTTTTTTGGCCTTGCGCCATATCAATGGTTTTGACAGTTACGGCACCGACTTTTTTTAATAGTTTGTAAATACGGTTGAGGTTTTCTTTTTTGGAAACCAAAGTTGTGAACCAAAGCACTTGATTTGTGTATTTCACACTTTCGTAAATCATTTGGGTTAGAAAGCCTATTTCACCACCTTCACACCATAATTCTGCATTTTTACCGCCAAAATTTAATATTGGTTTTGTTGTTTTCGCGTTTTGAAGATTGTTGCTTTTTCGGGTAGTCGCTTTGTTGGCTTCTTCCGCAGATCCATGAAATGGTGGATTGCAAATGGTAAAAGAAAAGCGGTCTTCCGGAGCAATAATATTCTTGAAAATAAATCTGGATTCCGATTGTTTTTGAAGACGTATAGCATCGATTAATGCCGGATTGTTATGGATGATTTTTTTACAGTTTTGTAACGCATTTTCATTAATGTCAGTCCCAACAAAACGCCAACCATAGGCTTTGTTACCAAGTATTGGATAAATACAATTGGCTCCAATACCAATATCCAATCCTTCTACCGTTGTTCCTTCGGGAATAGCTCCCTTGTTGGATTCTGCCAACAAATCACTAATATAATGGATGTAATCTGCTCTTCCGGGTATGGGTGGACAAAGATTTTGCTCAGGGATGTCCCAATACTGAATTCCGTAATCAGTCATTAATAAAGCTTTGTTTAATGCTTTTACTGCATTCGGATTACTGAAATCAATCGTTTTTTCGTCAGTTTCAGTCTTGTACTTATTCGTTTGAATAAATTTTTCCAATTCAGGATAACGTACCGTTAATTCCTTAAAATCATACCCAAACCGATGCGGATTTCTCGGATGCAAATTCTTTTTTTCTGTGATAATTTTGGGTTTCATTTCTGGGTAAAGATTTTAAGGAACAAAGGTAAGTATAAACGGTTATTTGAATTTCATCAAAAGAGTAATAATATGTGAGTTCAAACCGGTATCTCTAGTGTAATACCCATAGCGAATTTCGAAAGTATTGATTCTTTTGACACCAAAAATTCCTTTGTCGGAGTCGGTAATTTTATACCCCATTCCAATCATGTGACTTTTGAAGTCCGATAAATCATAGTCGCTTGTATAGAATTCTTCACCCAGCTGATGTGTCAATATAGGTTTGAAATAGTCGGCAGCACTTTGTGTATAGAATCGATAAGGGATTGATAGTGATGAAAAAGCAGTCAGTTTGACTGTCGGTTCAAAACCAAAAGTATGCGACTTGATGTCCCAATTGTCTTGGTAATAACGATAATAACTACGTAATACAATATGATCACCAAGGAAATAATTCAACCTAGCGCCGAAAGGAATTTTAAAACGGGTACTTGGCAGTTTTTCTGAGGCGACATCACCACCATTAAAATACACCCTGTTGAATTTGGTTGCTAACAAACCTTCTTGATAGCCTATATCCGTCATCAAAGCTAATTGAAGGTTTTTATTGATTACTTGTGAAAAAGTCAATCCTAAGTTGTAAGATGTTCTCGGTTTGCTATCTCCGTGTTTTGCTTCATTGTCGGATGGATTGTTCCTTAATTCGACGGGAAGTATTACTTTCCAAGTGTCAAAAAAGGCCATTCCTTTGATGGAAAACTCCCTGTTTTTATCTTTTGACAGTTTTGTGAATCCGGCATTGGCTCCAATTGAAAAATAATCAAACTCGGCTGATCCTGAAATCCCACCGTTAAGAATGTAGTTCTTTTCATCATTTTGGAAAGCATAATTTAAAGACGGATAAACTCTTACGTCTTGGTATGATGCTGAAGTTACCGTATTAGGGTCAATTTTGTCTGAGGAAGCGGAGGTATAGGAATCGACACCCAATTCAAAATTAAAATTGTGTTTGTTTTGATTTTTATCCAATTTGGATAATTTCACTTCAATTGTAGTGGCTATATCAGTCAGTTTTTCAGTTCCTTCACCTCCTGTTACTGCTGAATTATCGCCGTTTTGAGTGTAGTAGCTGCTGATGAAATTTACTTCTTCAATTTTTAATTTATTTTTTTTATAAGCTGAGGTTGAATCACTACTAGTGTTTTCTTGTGCTTTAGTTTGACTATTGAGCAAGAGCGCCAATACCGATGCGGTAATTATTCTTCTTTTCATCTTTTTCCTTACTTGAATTAATTACAGCCGCAGCCTCCACCTGTTTTTCCACCATTGGCACCTGAGCTTGCTTCTCTATAAAGTTGGAATGTGTTTTCGAATTTTTCCGATTTTCTTGCTGCCAATTCCATATCTGAATCATTGATTTTTGATTTTTGATATTCTTTAACAGACGTACAGCTACTTAAAATAAGCATGAATAGAAGTGAGGATGTCAGTTTCATGTATTTGGGTGTTAGGTTAGTTTAATGTTTTCTGAAAAATATTTTCTGTCGTTGTCATCGATAATGATGCATCCGATGTGTTTTAATTGATTGATAAAATCCATTCCGACTTCAATTCCCATGACAGTAACCGGAGTTGCCAAAGCATCAGCAATTTCAGCATTTTCTGCAATGATGGTGACACTTTTTATACCTGATACGGGATAACCTGTTTTTGGATCAATGGTATGCGAGTATTTTTTATTGTCAATAATCACATATTTTTCATAATTTCCTGAGGTTGCCACAGCTTTATTCGTTAGTTTAAATGTCGAAAAGATAGCATTTTGATGATTCGGATTAGCAATACCTATCGTCCAGGGTTCTCCATTTTCTTGGGTTCCCCAGGCTGATAAATCGCCTGAAGCATTTACAATTCCGTCGTTCACGCCTTCTTTGAGAAGTACTTTTTTTGCCATTTCTGCGGCATATCCTTTCCCAATGCCACCAAAACCAATTCGCATTCCTTTATTCTTAAGAAAAACCGTTTGTTTTTCCTTGTCTAGGATGATATTTTTGTAATTGATGAGTGCAACCGCTTTTTTTGCAGTTTCTTCATCGGGAAGCACTTTCATTTTGGTGTCAAAATTCCATAGTTTTTTGTCGATACTCCCATAGCTTAAATCAAATGCTCCTTGTGTTATTTTAGAAATCATTTGGCTTCGTTCGATAAGCTCAAAAACTTCTACTGGAACTTTTACTGCTTGGATACCAGCGTTATTGTTGATGTGTGAAGTGACGCTTTCTTCCGAAAAAGTAGTCAGTAGTTTTTCAATGCGTTGAATTTCCTGAATAGCCAATTCAATTTTCGAGTTGCCCCAATTTTCATCTGGACCTATCACCGAAATTTCGAATCGATTTCCCATTAATTTGGCTACTCTTTTTGTCAGCATGATTTATTTGATTTCGGCAATGAATGTTTCTAATGATTCTGAAGGCAAATGTTCCCATTTTTTAAGAATACTTCCATCGCTATTTAAAAGCAAAATGAGTGGGAATAAACCCTTGTTGTTGTACTTCTCAGCCAATGTTTCGTTTTCTTTTGTTGTGTCTGGAGGTAATTGATTTTTTTTCAATCTTGGAAAGTCAGCATTGTAAACGACTAAGTTGTTTGCTGCGTAAGATTGGAATTGATCTGTGTAAACAAATTGTTTTTTGAACTTTACACAAGGAGCACACCAATCGGAGCCCGAAAAGTACAATAGGATTTTTTTGTTTTCGGTTTTTGCTTTATCCAGTGATTGAGAGAAAGTGATTTTTTCTGTTTGTTGCGAAAATCCTGCCAATGCAATCAGTAAGAATGTTAATGAGATTAATTTTTTCATGTGGTTTAATCTAGGGATTCAATTAATAATAAATGACCTGTTTCATAAGTAATGGCGACTAATCCGTCTTCAGTTACATGATTGCTGCTTCCTGTTCGAAATCCTATAGTTAAGGTGTCTTTTTTTAATGAGTAAAACAAATTTTCGGAATAAATTCCTGTAACTTCCCCAACTGGTATTAACGATATAATACTATTTTTTGTGTACCATTTTTCAAATTTTTTTGGTAATAGAAATACCCTAGAATGATCATCTAGAATAACAATTTTTAATTCCTCTCTATAGCGTACAATATTGGTCAGGTTACTGATAGTATGATCGGCTCTTTTGCCTGTAGCCCAAACTACATTTACCGCTTTATGGCCTTTCTCAATAAGATAATCAAATGCTTTTTCTAAATCGGTTTTGTTTTGATCTGGTGTATGAACGATTTCCAAAGGGTATTGTTTTTCCTTATAGATTTGAGGGTCAAAACCGTGATCAAAATCTCCAAGGAGAACGTCAATTTTTATGCCTAAATTCAATACACGTTCAATTGCAGAGTCTAAAACAATCACAAACGGTGACCATTCCAGCAGTTGATCTAATAAATCGCGGGAACATTCAGCACCATTAGCAATAATTAAAGCAGGTTCTTGGTCGTCTCTGACAATGTGATGTGAAGACATTTAATTGAGTGATTTGAGGGTTGTGAGTAAAAGTAGGTATCAAAAATAAGAAATTATTGGACAACATAATCTCTAGTGTCAGTTTCCCCTAAAGCAAAATAACCTAATGGATATTCGTTGCTATTGGTTTGATTGATGATATTTCCTCTAAGTGTCGCAGGTGGAGTAGCAAAAGGATTTCCTGTATTGGTACTTGAAATCGGTATTAATTTGTTCATATAATTATAATACGAATTGGTGATGCCTTGAAGCGATAATTTTAATGTATTTCCTTCTTCTACTTCACTGGCATAAAAACCGAACATTACATTTCCTTGGAAAAACTCATTGCTAACCACTCCGTATTCCTGTACTTTTTTCTTCGAGTTTCGTACCCCAAGTAAGTAAAAATTATTTTCTGTACCGTTGTCTTGAAAAAAGTATTTCACTTGAATTTCGTCTGCTCCGGTTGGTCCAGGAACAGTTTGCTGTTGTACATTAATAATTGGAGGTGTTGCAATTAACTTTTCTGTAGAAGTATAAGTTTGACCTTGATAGAGTACGGTTAGTGTGTAATTTTCATTGATTACAGGTTGGAAATTGGTACAAATATAATTGCCGGTTCCTGGATCTTCAACGAAATTAAATACCGTGTTTGAACTGTTGGTTACAGTTACAGTCGCTCCATTGGCGAAAACTACAGTGTTACTATAGAAATCATTAGTAAGGCTTAGTTTTATGGTTTGGTTTTCACCTGTCGTTCCTTTTGCCCATTTGATTACGGCGTTGATTACCAATTTAGGTTTTCCAGTCTCCAAAGGGATGTCAACTGTGTCTTGACAAGAATTCAAAAGGGCTGCTATGGTGATTATAAATAAAAATCGTTTCATGGTTTAAAATTTAAAATTATAAGAAACTGCCGGAACAATCCCGAAGATTGATAAGCGTGTGGCTTCATTTTTTCCGGTTTCACTATTTTGACTAAAACTGATGGATGCAGCATTTTTTCTGCTATACAAATTGTAGATACTAAACACCCATTCGCTTCGTAATCGTTTGTCTTTTTTTTGTCTTGTTTTCATAGTTGCCGAAACATCCAAGTGATGATAAGCTGGTAAACGGTTTTCATTTCGGGAATTATAGTACGGAACTACAACATCTTCAAAGACATATTTTCCAGATGGATATGTTACAGGTTGACCGGTTTGGAAAGTAAAATTACCACCAAATGTCCATCGATCATTAAGTTTATAGCTTGCTGTTGCTACAAAGTTGTGCGTTTTGTCATAAGCAGAGCGATACCATTGACCATTGGCTATTCCAATTTCTGTTGCAGTTCTTCCCGGTGTTTGTTGTTCCGAACGCGATAATGTGTAAGCTATCCATCCGTTGAAATCGCCTGTGTTTTTTCGAAAAAGCATTTCTAATCCATACGATCGCATTCGTCCGTTGAGAATTACCTGTTCAATGGCTTCGTTTGCAATTAAATCGGCACCGTCAATATAATCCATTCTGTTTTGTACTCCTTTATAATACGTTTCTAGTTCCAAAGTATAGTTGTCATCGTTGAAATTTCTGAAATAGCCCAAGGAGATTTGATCGGCAATTTGCGGTTTAATATAATTGTCACTTGGAGTCCAAACATCAAGTGGAGTAGGAGAAGCAGTGTTGGAAACTAATTGAAGGTATTGAACCATGCGGTTGTAACCGAATTTTACGGATTGATCCTTGTTGATTTCATACGACATGGCAAAGCGTGGTTCCAAATAGCCGAAGTTCGCTATGGTTTTGTTTTTCCCAAAGTATTCGGTTCGTATTGGAGTTGCTTTTTCGTAGATTTTCAATTCTTCATCATAAACTACTGGTTGATTGTTTTCATAATAATTTATGGTAGATTGTCCTAATCGGTAAAATAAACTCCATCGCATACCGTATGAAATGGATACTTTCTCTTTGAAAGTATGTTCTGCATCAATATAAAAAGAGGGTTCTAGAGCATATTTACGATCCAGTTGTCTATAGTTTATTGATGATTCATCATCTATGGGTTCGATGGTTCCCGGATTGAAATTGTAATAAATAGCATTGGCACCATAATTTACTTTAGAGCGATCGGAAAGATAATGTTTGAAATCGTATTTCAGGTTGTAGGCTTTTATGCCGGAATCCCAATTAAATCCAATGAAATCGAGTTTTAAACCGTAATAATAGTCACTGTAAATCAATGACAGATTTGAAAAGAGTTTGTCTGAATAGAGATGGTTCCATCTGAGGTTTAAGGTGCTGTTACCGTAAGTATTGGTGAAACTTTCACTTAACGAAAAAATATCTCTTCCAAAATAACCTGAAAGGTATAAGTTGTTGTTGTTGTTTAGTTTGTAATTCAGTTTCGTGTTTAAATCATAAAAATAGGCTTTGTTGTCATTGTCTGTAAATTTTAGAAATAAGTGTGCGTACGATCCTCGAGCACCAAAAAGGAATGAGCCTTTTTCTTTTACAATTGGACCTTCTGCAAGAATACGACTCGTTATGAGTCCAATACCACCATTCATAGCAAATTTATTACTGTTTCCATCTTTCTGATAAATATCAAGTACAGAAGAAGCTCTGCCACCATAGCGTGAAGGAATACCACCTTTAAACAACTTCAAATCTTTGATGGCATCGGGGTTGAATACGGAAAAAAAGCCAAAAACATGAGAAGAATTATAAACAGTAGCTTCGTCTAAAAGGACTAAGTTTTGATCTGCACCGCCTCCACGAACATTGAAACCGGATTGTCCTTCACCCGCATTTGTAACACCTGGAAGAAAAAGTAGTGATTTGATGATGTCAACTTCACCCAAAACTACAGGCATTTGTTTGATGGTTTGAATGCTTAATTTGTTTACGCTGATTTCAGGTTTTCGAATATTGGCTCGGTTTTTTCCGGTAACTGCAACTTCATCAAGTTGTTTGATTTGCTTGTTCAGTTCTATTAGATGGAAGTCTTTACGTGTGTTTTGATTTAAAACGGTTGTTTCGGTTAATGAGCTGTAACCAGAAGCGCTGAGTTCAATAGCGTAGTTTCCCGAGGGAAGCGTAATAGAATAAAAACCATATTCATTGGTGTACAAAGTTGTGTTTGTTTCTTTAATGAAAATAGAAACTCCAATGAGTGTTTCATTGGTTTTGGTATCTGTAACAACTCCACTCAGTGTATATTTCTCCTGAGAAAAAAGTGAGTAATTAACTATTAACAGTAATATGGCGAAAAGAAACTTTTTTTTCATTAGGATTGGAATCTGTTAAAATATAGAGTAAAGTTGCCCCTTTTAATTTTGAAAATATGTTAATGTATCGTTAAATCAAGATGAAAATGTAGCGATTAAAAATCACAAAAAAGAGTAGGTTCGTTATTTTTTGATAGTAATGGTTTTTGTAATCAATTATTTATAAAATTTAATTGTTTTTGATTGAATTCGTGTTTTTTTAGTTAAATTTAAACGAAAATCAAAATCGTTTTTTTGGCAACTATTCAAGGGGAGTTCAAAGCGTTTTGTGTAACTCTTTAAATAGATACATTTGTATGACATTTTATGAAATGAGTTTAGATTTATCAGCAACCTATTCCAATGAGAGATAAAGAGTTTTCACTTTTCTTTTTGATATTAATCAATCTGATTTTTTTGTTCAGTTATGATGAAATCATTGCCCAGGATTATATAAAAAGAGAGGCATTGTATAAAGAATCGAATGATTTGATTTATTCTAAGCCAGATGAGGCTTTGAAGATTGCCTTGCATCTTTTAAAAGGAAATATATCTGAAGCGGAAAGGACAAGAATTCATTTCTTAATTGCGGAAACGTATAAAGTCAAAGGCGATCATAACAACATGCTTAATTATTTGTATTTAGCAGATGAAAATGCCTCGGGAATTCTTCCACTTGACAGAATTCAGATATTGATAGGAAAATCGATTGTTTTGCGAACATTGTACCTTGATAAACAAGCGAAAAAGTATCTTTTACTTGCCAAAGAGGAAATTGCATTGGTTGAAGATCGAAAGATTAAAAGTTTTCTTCATACTTCGATTACTTTGGAGCAATGTGCGTTATTGCTTGAACGTCAAAAATACAAAGAGGCGTTTGAAAAATTGAGTGAGGAAGAGAATGATTTCGGTTCCACTTTGGCAGAACATCCATCCCTTAATTTAAAATATCTTATTGTAAATGGAAGAATCAATTTTGGTTTTGGAAATTATGAGAAGGCAAAGGCGTTTTATAATAAAGTGATGCAATTACTCGATAAGGAAAAAGAACGTAACATTTTTGCGGAATTTCATGCCTTAACCGGACTTGCCACTATAAAGTTTCATGAGAAAGTTCCACAAGAAGGAACGAATTTTCTTCTAAAAGCATTGGAAATTGGAAATAAGCTACAAAATCTATATTATATTGATACAGCAAATAGGTTGTTGGTGGCTAATTTTATTGCTTTGAATGACAGTACAAATTATAAACTCTACCACCAAGCTTTTTTAAAAACACAGGCTCAGTTAGAAAATGCCGATCAGGAATCCGTGAATACAGCCTTTAATCTTATTGTAAAGGAACAGGAAAAATATTATCAGCGTCAACGGGATGAATATTTTACCAAATTGTACGTTGCACTTTTTGTTTTAGTATTGATTATAGTCGGAGGTGGATTTGTTTACTCCAAATTGTACTGGAAAAAGAAAAGGTTGAGTGAAATTATCAGTTATCTGGAGGTCACTAGAAACAATTTTATTATTCGTTTTACTGAAAAGAAAGAGGTTGGTAAGAAATTTTTTGTACCTCAAGACACAGAACAATTGCTTTTGACTAAATTGAAAAAGTTTGAAAACTCTACTCGATTTACCAGTAAAGATATGTCTCTGGCTGTTTTAGCTGGACAGTTTGAAACCAATACGAAGTATTTATCGGAAGTTATTAATAAACATTACAACGTTAATTTCAATACCTACATAAATAAACTTCGAATTAATTTTATTGTTAAAAAATTAAAATCAGATTCCAATTTCATCAATTATAAAATTAGTTATTTGGCTGAAACTTGTGGGTTTTCATCTCATAGCAGTTTTGCTACCGTTTTTAAATCTATCACAGGGATTGCTCCCATAACGTTTATTGAACTCTTGAAAGATGAGAAAGAAGCCGTTAATTCATAAAACGAACAAAATACTAAATTGGTATCTGTCTGTATTGGCTATTATTTTGATGCTAATGACAACTGTGTCAACGCAAGCACAGCATTCTAAGCGTTTGGATAGTATTATTAAAGTCAATACGATTAAAATGTATGAAAATCCTGACGCTGTGATTCTTGCCGGAAATCAAGTGGTTAAAGAAGCCGGGGATGATATTGATATTAAAATTAGGGGGTATAAATTGATTTCTGACGGATATTCTTCCAAAAGGGAGTATAAGAAATCATTGCAATATGTTATTAAGGCGAACGAATTATTACCTCAAAGTGAGGATAAACTGCTCAAAATTCTTATCATTAATAAAACCGGGATTCAATACCATCAACTGAAAGTCTATGACAAATCGATACAGTATCTTGATGAAGCAGAAAAGTTAAGTTTGGAATATCCCGTTAGTGATTCGGTGCATGTATTTCTTGGTGTGAATTACATTGTGAGAGGTTTTATCTATAAAGAAAAATTAAACTGTGATATCGCTAATAATTATTTTGATCGAGGTATTGCAGAATTATTGTTTAATAAAGGAGCCAAAGACAATGCTAATAAAATAAGTATAGCAAAATACAATAAGGGGAATTGCTATCTGTTAATGTCGGATACAAAATTAGCTACTAAAAGTTTTTTGGAGTCGATTGCTTATGCGAAAAAAATGAATGCCAGCAGTCTTTTAGCTTTTGCACAAAAGGGATTGGCTCAGGTGTATACAATGGAAGGTAAATATAAAGATGCGGTAAAAACTCTTGAAGAAGCTCTTGTTGTATCTAAAAATGTTGATGATTTAGTACTTAAGCAGGAAATATTTAAAGGATTATCGGAGAATTACCTTGCTATTAATGAATGGAAAAAGTATACAAAATACCGTTCTGAATACCTTAAGACTCAGCTTAAACTTAAAGAACAAGAACGAAGTTCGGTTAGTGATTCCCTACTTCAAAAGGAGCAAGAGGAGCAAAAAAAATATGAAGATTCGATACCTCAATTTTGGTATGCAATTGTGATTGTTCTAATTGTTTCTTTGGTGTTTGTTGTTGCTTTGATAGTCTACAAGAAAAAATCGGAATCTCAAATCGTAAAATTAGAAGAGATTATTAAAACTCTTCAAACAGATAAAACGGTCAGTGAAGAGGTAGAATAAATTATCCTTAAATATTTGATTTTTGTTTTAAAAAATTGTTTTATTCGTTAAATGCAACTTTTTGTTTTTAGTGTAAAACTTTGTTTTATTACTTTGGACTTGTAACAAAAAGTATAATTTTTTTATTTTTTTGAAGCCAAATACTTACAGAAAACTAAAAATAACTTTCTTCTGATTTTCATGCTTTTTTTTTGTTAATACCTTGTTTAATAGTCTCTTTAGAGTTCTTTTTTGTTTTTGAAATTCAGTAATTGTAAAAGGCATCGTCTATTTAAATATTCTAACAATAACTACTTTTATCTTAACAAAGTTTAAAGTTAAAACGAATCGATTCGGATTTATTGTTAGTAACATATTTTCGATATAGTTCATTGATAGAACATCAAAAGTGCCTGTTGTTTTCTAAAAATAGAGTGAATTGAACAAGAGTTTCGCCTCATAAAGTTCATAATAATATATTGCAGTTACGCTGCACGAATAATGATCATCCATTTGCATTAAGATTGTTATTCCGAAAAATAGGTTTTTTTAATTTGTTTTTTAGTTGTGCCCTTCAAGTCTTTACGATTTGAGGGGCTTTCTTTTTTTTGTTCCACTGTAGAACTATTCATTGAAAAACACGATTATTTATAATCCTTAGTTTTTAATTTATTTCTGTTAAATTAAGTTAAAAAGTAATTAATTATAACTTTTTGTTTTAATTGATTGATGATTTTATTTTTTATAAATGAAAGTTATTTTAACACTTTTAGTGATGATTTTTCGATTTGAAGTTGGCTTAAATCAGCCCAAAATGTAGCCAAAATACCATAAAACCACATGTTTTGTAGGTACTCTTATTTTTCTTCTAATTTTTTATTAATTCCTTGTTTTATAGGTGTTTTGAGCCTTTTTTCTTCTTTTAAAATTCAGTAATTGACAAAGCCATAACCCATTAATGTATGCTTTGTAGAATTATTTTTATGCAATCAACTACTAACCGAAAAAGTATGATTATGCAAAAAAAATTACATCTCTACAAAGTGATCGATTACTTTGTTTCTAAAGAGCGAAATAAACTACTTCATTGTATGTTTCTATTTACTTCGCTTTTTTGTTTTACTGATAGTTTGTTTGCACAGACTACATTAATTAATCCGAATACAGATGGCGGATTTAATTCAGGTAGCACATTCGGGGCAAACGGATGGACAGTGGCTAATGAAGGATCAGGTCCAATTAAATGGGCAATAGGGACAGCGGCTTCAGGAACATCTTCTACTGGTGCTACAACAACTGCATCAACGATTGTTACGCTTACGGCTCCAAATGGCAACATTTCGCAAGGACAACTTGTTTATGGAGCAAATATCCCAATAAATACTTTCGTTCAAAGTATTTCAGGAACAACATTAACATTGTCTCAAAATGCGACTGCTACCGCTTCGGGAATCACTTTAGGTTTTGGGAAATTTTCTGGAGGTATCAGCGTTGGCGCGATTCAACTTACAACAGCTTCTATAGCAGCTAATACTTATTCCGTTACTTTGGCTGCAGCCAATCCTACAATATCTGTCGGTATGGCAATCGCTCCAATACCGGGATTTATTGATGCTAATACTTATGTTGCCAGTATTAATGGTACAACTTTAGGTTTGTCCAAAGCTTCGATCAATGGTACCGCACTTGCTGTGGCTCAAACACTTAATTTTACGGCTACTTCGGCTGCAATTTCGGGTAATGCAGCTTATATAACAAATGATAATGGAATTACCAATTCTTATGGAGGTTATTCCAGTAATCGAACTTTATATTTTTACCGGGATGTAACGGTTCCAACTGCAGAAAAGGCAATTACTTTGACTTTTGATGTGAAATCTGCTCCAGCTTCAGGAGGAGGTTGGCAAGTATGGGCTGCACCAATTACACAATCAGTTGTAGGAACCAATTCGCAGGTAACTGCACCATTTGCCTATGGAGTTTCATGGCCAGGAGCAACATTGATTTCTTTCAATTCTAATCCGCAAGTAGCTACAACAAAAACAACAGCCTTTGTTCCTAAGTCTTTTGCAGGAACAACTTTCAGGTTGATTTTCGTGTGGACAAACAATACTTCCGTTGGAACACTTCCTCCGGCAGCCATCGATAATATATCTCTTGTTTCTAGAATACCAGAAGAAATCACTTGTGCTCAATCTGGATTGTGGTCACAAACAAGTACATGGGATGGAGGAAAAGTTCCAACACCAGCAGATACTGTAATTCTAGATAATGACAATGAAGTAGTGATGATTGATTCACGATATTCAGGATGCTCCGATTTAATTCTTGCTGGAATTAATACATTAACACAGTTCGCTATCAGTACAGTAATGGATGAATTTACGATTAGTAATGATTTGAACTTAGCTGCTGGTGGTGCGCGATTTAATAACCACGATGGTACTAATGGTAAATATTTAAAATTAGGACATAATTTGGATGTTGCTGCCGGTGCCCGATTTGATAGTAGTTTTGGTTCTACCACAGCTTTTCAAGGTAGAGTAGCACTTAATGGTTCATTAATTCAAACTATAACTGTTGATCCATCTGGTTTTATGGGAGGATCAGCTCCAGGAACGAATGCTTTTGGCAACAGAGCTGGAGTTTTAAATCAATTGGAAGTGAATAACACTGCTACAGCTGCTTCTAATGTAATATGGAATGTCAACGGTGTTAGAATTAACGGAGGGATATTTTTAACCAACGGGAGAATAAATGTTACTTCCGGTAATCGTTTGGTTCTTGGGAATTTTGGGTCAATACTAGGGAGTAATGTCGTTATACCTCCTGGAAATGGATTTACAAATGGTATGATATCTAGATGGATAGCAGCGGCCAATACAAAAGATGTTCAAGTCGGGACAGAGTATCCAGGAACTGATAATAATGCAAAACCTTTTTGGTATCCTTTTATCAGTAATTCAGGTTTAGAGAGATCTTTGTATTTATTACCGGATGCTACACCAGCAACTTCAGGTGAAGTAGCAGTAACTTATACAGATGCCTCAACAGTAAGCGGAAGTCTTTCAATTGCCGATGGCGGTTATACCATTAACAAAAGATACAATGGTAATTGGACTTTTTCAACTCCAGATAGCAATGCTGTTCCTGCAGGACCAGTTCTAGTATATGCGCCAAACGCAACAACGCCTACCAACAGAGTAGGGGTGTATGCAAACGGAGCCTTTGAAGCCATTGATGGCTCTTCAAGAATAATGAATGCATCAGCCGCTTTAACGGGTACTCATCAAGACGGAACGGCCCAACCTTTTGCTTTCAGAAAAGGATTGCCTTTTACAAGTTTAACAGCCGCTCCAATTTATGTAGGAGTGAATGATTCTTCGCTTTTAACAACATCTACGGGAATTGTATCAGCTACTTCAGGTGACTGGAATACTCCTTCAACTTGGGTTGGTGGTGTAGTTCCTTCATGTACTACTGTTGCAACAATTGCTAATGGACACAATGTAACTGTGACTTCAACAGTTAATGTTGCGGGTGTAATTATTGCAAAAGGAGGTACTTTAACCAACAATGCAGGTTCATCAACAATGACGGTTGGTTGCACAAATAATAATTCGGCATTTTACAATTACGGTACGTATACTATGACTGCCGGGAATTTAAAATTAAATGGTTTTGTTGCACATAAAACAGGAAGTTTCTTTAACCAAACTGGTGGAGACATTATAATCGACAGTAATAATAATGGTGATGCGGCAACTTCTGTTGCATTTGGAGGCACTTCATGTAAAATTGAAACTTCAAATTTAAACCTAACAGGAGGAAAAATTACAGTGGTAGACCCTTTAGTAAATACAGGAACACCAATTTCGGGTTCTTCTATCGGAGACTATACATTGAATACGGCAGGTACCACTGGAACATTTACAGTAAACGGAGGAGTAACTGCCAGTACAGTTAATATAACCGGCACTTATAACCTTTTTGAAGTTGGGCAAGTAGTTTCTGGACATGCCAATATTGCACCAGGTACAACGATTACAAACGTTAGCGTAGGATTTGTAGGTTTTCCTCCTCCAATTACTTTAACCTTATCAACTCCAGTATCAGCATCAATACCAGCAGGCACTCCTTTACAGTTTTCATCAATGAAGAATGGAGGTTCTACTATAGTACTTACGGCGAATACAGCTAATGCAAATCTTGCAATTGGACAGGGAGTAACTGGTGTTGGAATTCAACCGGGTTCAACAATTACAGGTTTGGTATTCAATAGTAATGTTGATCAAAATACATTAACTAAAGTTACTTTATCTGCTCCAATTTCTGGTTTAGCGACATCTCCAATTGATGCTCAACAAACATTGACTTTTAATGCGGTGACTGAAGGAAGTTATTCTACAATTTTATCGGCTTCTAATTCAAATATTATTCCAGGAATGCCAGTGAGTGGAGCAGGAATTTTACCAGGGACTTTTGTAGCTGAAATTTCGGGTACAAAACTCACACTTTCTGAACCAATTCAAGTTGGTGCTCCTTCTCCTTTAGCTATGAATTTTTATCCATTTAATACACTATCAAGTGGATCATTTGTTTACGCTTCGACAAATCATTATGCTTCTGGTTTGAATCATACATTGCAAATAGGTGATGGAGTTTCAACTGAAAATTCAGCGCTTGTTTCTACTGGATTTAATTGCCAATTCCAAGCAATGGGAGGATTATTTTCTTTAGGAAACTTAACGGTAGACGCCCCTAACGGAAGTACAAGATTCATGAATGTTAGTAGTAACAACGTGAACAATAACTATCACATGAATGTTCAGAATACATTAACGGTTACACCTGGAAGTGTGTTCAAAAAGACATTTGCTAACGCAACAGTTTACGTAGGTGGTGATATTGTAAATAACGGAACTATTAATTTTCCATCTGCTGGAACAGGTCTATATCTTGGTAATTTCATTAATGGAAGTGCAGTACCAACTACATTAGCGCAGACTATTTCAGGTTCAGGAGTATGGTCTACCAATCAGTGGTCATTAACAAACGGTCCAACGAATGGATATGCTTTATCATCATTAACAATCAATAATACGAATCCTTCGGGGATTACTTTGCAAGTGCCTAATTTCAAAGTTTGGGGATCTGTTACCTTAACCAATGGAATTTTACATACTTCAGCTGCTTATCCTATTTATTGTGGAATCCAGGATGTTATGGGATCTACTTTTAACGGAGGTACATTTAGTGCTGCAAACGGTGGTAGTAATACGACTCATATCGATGGCCCTTGTGTTCATGCTAACCGATTCGACAGTACAATTACAAATTACCGATTATTTCCTGTAGGTAAAAATGGAAAATATCTTCCGGTATTAGTTGCTTCTACAGGTGGTGTTGAATTAATGGCCGAGGCTTTTGATACCAATACGGGGTCAATCAATTCAACAAATGGTTCGAATTTAAGTTCTGACAGATGGAAAGTTTCAAGAGTAGGAGTTGCTGGTAATTTTACTAGTTATAATGTAAGAATTGGATCAACTGCCGTTACTTCTTTAAATAATATTGTGCACTCAGCTACCGATACTGGAATTTACAATTTGGTTTCAACGCCAATTTCAGCTACCACATTCGAGCAAGCTTATTCTGCAACGCCAAACATGCCAACTCTTTATTTAGCTACTCCCCAAACAGCTGGGTTTTTAGGGAATTATGCCTTTGCAGAAGGTGTTGCTTGTTCAGGAACACCAGCTCCGGGTGCTACGATTGCTTCTTCATCTTCGGTTTGTTCAGGTCAATCAACCGTATTGAGCTTAGCAACAGCTACAACAGGTGCCAACGTCACTTATCAATGGCAAAGTTCAGTAAATGGTGGAGGATTGTGGAATAGTATTTCTGGAGCAACAGCCGCAACTTATACCGCTATGCCAACTATCAATACAATGTACAGATGTAATGTGACTTGTTCTTCAAATACAGGTACTTCAACTCCAGTAACGGTTACAGTTTCAACATCAACAGCTGTTGTGAATGGTGCTTCAATATGTAGTAGTGGAGTTGCGAACTTAACAGCATCAGGAAGTACAATTTTAAATTGGTATGATGCACAGGATGGAGGTTCAATTGTTGCTACAGGTACAACCTATAGTCCGAACATTTCTTCAACGACTACTTATTATGTTTCTTCAGGTTCTGAATCGGCTGGTTCGGTAAATACAAATGCATACACAGGTATAGCAGCTTCAACGGCTTTATTCAAAGGTATCGCTTTCGATGTAACTAATACTTTAAAATTAAAAACGGTTACTGTCTATCCTAAAAATACTGCTGCATTAACACCAATCACTATTACATTGTTTGATGCTGCGGGAAATGTAGTTTCTGGAACTACTCCAGTAACTTTTACTCCAAATTTAGTGACTGGAACTGTAGGTACGACTTCACAAGTAGTTACGCTTAATTATACTATTCCAGTGGGTAAAGATTATCGTTTACTAGCGACTTATGGATTAGCGACTACAACCAATACATTGGGGAACAGTACAGCTGTAATATCTTATCCAACTAGTGGTCCACTTAGATTAACGGGTAATGTGTCAGGAATAAATGATGCTATTGTTACAACAGCGAATACAACAAACTGCTTTCATAACTTGAACTTTGATGAAATCTGTGAATCTGCAAGGATACCCGTAACTGCTACAGTAGTTAATGTTCAAGCTCCTTCTGGTTCAGGAACACAAGACTCATGTTTGACAGGTACAATTGCTGATTTCTCAGTTAACGGAGAGACTGGTGCTACTTTTACATGGTACGATGCAGCAACTTTAGGTAATGTTTTACCAACTTCAACAAACGCAGTAACCAATACGACTTATTATGTATCGCAAACAGTGAATGGTTGCGAGGGACCAAGAATGGCAGTACTTGCTCAAGGACCGTGTTTGGATACAGATCATTTTACAATCAAGGGTCTATTGTATTATCCTAATCCGGTTACAGATCTTCTGACCATTTCTGCTAAAGAGCCTATTACCAAAGTTGAGTTTTATAATTTATTAGGTCAGCAATTGAAAGTATTGCATGTTACTAGAGATACAGTACAAGTCGATTTTAACGAGTTCGCTTCATCTACTTATCTGATCAAAGTATATTCAGAAAGAAATGTTCAACTGTTTAAAGTAATCAAAAAATAATTTCATGGGATGTGAGACAGTCTTAAAGATTGTCTTACTCCCATTTTTATAACAGTTTTTATTTTTTAACCCCCAAAAAATTAAAAAAATGCGAAAAGAAGTACACCTTTCAAATTGGCTTTTTCTTTTCCGGATTTTTCTTCAGTGTAGGAAAAATTATGGAGTAGCCATGCTGATGATTTTGACATTTGCGTTGGTATCGAATGAGATGTCAGCTCAGAGAAGCACACAATCTGCTGCCCCCGCATCTGGAGGATTAACAATGGAAGATTTTGGAGGAGGAATTCCTGCCACTTGGGCAATTAACAGTAACCAAACAGTTTCGAGTAACTGGGTAGCATCTACACCAGCCGAAGGTTATCTGGGTACACCTGGAGCAAAAGTAAATCCGGCTTTGAACAATACTGTTGGAACAACTGCGGAATATTTTCTGATTTCTCCTCAATTTACAACTCCCAATGATTCTGAAATTCGATTTTGGACGAAACAAGGAAGTTTTGTGAATAGAGGAGCGGTTTATCAATTAAGAATTTCAACTGCAACACAACCTGATATCAATAGTTTCAACGTTGTGGTGGCTTCATGGACAGAAGCACAATTAAATTCACCTGCTACAACATATGTCGAAAAAATAGTTCCTCTTTCGGGTATTCCACAAGGGATACCGGTTTATCTGGCATTTGTTGCTGTTACGAATCAAGATGCCGCTAACATTTCAGGAACTAGTGGTGACATTTGGTTTGTAGATAATGTCAGAGTAATTGAAAGTTGCGGAAAAGTGACCAGTATTTCTTCTAATATGTCAGCGAACAGCGGTACTCTAAACTGGGCACATGCAGTTGCAAATAATTTCGAAATCCAGGTTGGGCCTGAAAATTTTGCACCTACTGCATCAGGTACTGCTGTAACTGGAACAACTTTCAATGTCACTAATTTAACCACTAACGGTGCGCCTTTGGACAATGGTACGACCTATGATGTATATATTAAGACGGTTTGTGATGCCACTACTACCAGTGGTTGGGCAGGACCATTTAAAATAACGACTACTCGATTGGGACTGTCGTGTGCAACACCTGTTGTAATACCACCTAATATTTCGACAACGCCATATGTATTAAGCACGAATCTGAATGTTTTTAATGATTTTCAAAACTATACAGCTTTAAACTCTCAAAATTTGAGTTGTCAACCATCTGGATCAACTCAAAACTGGTTAAGTGGTGATCATGCCTTTTTATCGTATACTCCAGCGACTTCGGGATTGGTTAATGTGAATATGACAGTAAATACCAATTCGTCAGCTGGATGTTTTAACACACTTTCAAGTGTTTTTATTTTCGATAGCTGTGCCATTGGAACTACTGCTAATTGTTTGGCATCTCTTACAACTGGTCAACCTTCAACTGCAACATCAGCACAAATTCAAAATATGTACATGACGGCTGGTCAGACATATTATTTTGTGATTTCGTCACCTTATCAACATACCAGTCCTGGTGCAAGTATCTGTTTCACGCTAACGCTATCGCAACCTTCATGTCCTATCCCTTCTGGATTGGCCTATAATAATTTAACGCAAACAGGAGCGACTTTTAATTGGGATAATCCTCAGAATTTAGTGGGTAACTGGGAATATGTTGTAAAAACAGCAGCAGTAACTCCAACTGGAGCTGATGTTATTAATCCAACAAGTTCAAACAGTAATAACCCAAGTCCGGTACTTAGTGCAGCTACGAACTATTATTTGTATGTACGTTCTGTTTGTGGAAGTACACCAGGACCATGGTCAGCACCTTTGGCTTTCAAAACACCTTGTAATATGCAAACCTTGCCCTATTGTAATGGTTTTGAAGATTCAGGAAAGAACGATTGTTGGTCACAATTGAACTTGAATAATGATAGTGATTTTTTCCATTTCGGTAATAATGGATTCAATGAACCAGTGGCAAAGTTACGTACATCAAATGCAGGTACAAATACCAGCGATATGTTGATCTCTCCACAATTTCATTTGGACGGAGTGACTCAAAAACGATTACGATTCAAATATAATATTTACGGAAATTGGGGCCTTATTGCAGATAATCCTACTGGAGGGCCGGGTTCTTTTGAAGTGAAAATTTCATCGACAGGAATCGGTACTCAAAACTTTACTACAACAGTTGTTCCATTGGCGTCTTATACTACGGCTTATAATTTTGTCGAAATGGTGGTGCCAATACCAAATATCACAGGAGATGTAAACATTGCTTGGATAATACCGGCTGGCGCAACCCAAACTGGAACGTGGATTTATATCGATGATGTTTGTATTGAAGATCTTCCAGCTTGTTCTGAGCCTAGTTATCCTGCTGTGAATTTCAATTCAATTACAACAAACTCAGCCCAAGTTTCATGGACTAATGGTTTCAATAATAGTCAATGGGAAGTGGTGGCACAACCTTTAGGAACAGGGACTCCAACTACGCCTCCTGCTGTCGGCGCTGTGGTAAATATTGCCAGTACAAACCCCTATACAATCACTGGATTAGATCCATCAACACGATACGAGTTTTACGTGAGAACTTATTGCTCGTCAACTTTGCAAAGTACTTGGGTTGGTCCAGTTAATTTCAATACGTTGTGTATTGCCCAACCAACACCATATGTAGAGAGTTTTAACGATACTGATGTAAATACCAAAAAATTCTGTTGGTCTACAAATAACGTGGATAATGATCCAGCACAATGGTCAATCAGCGGTACCGAAGCATCAATACGCCCTCAACCAATCTCCTTTTTTAACCCGTTTGTTGCTTACAACGATTGGTTAATTAGTGCGCCGGTTAATGCCGTTGGTCCAAAAAGATTGCGTTTTAAATATAGAGTAACTACGTCTCCATTTTTTCCTTCTCCAAGAGGGAACTTTGAAGTAGTAATGTCTTCTACACCTGATTTCAGTAGTTATACGACACTGATTGCAATGCATGATTTCTCTAATCCTAGTTTTATGGAAGACTCTGTTTTGTTTACAGGAACTGGGGTAACTTATTTTGCTTTCAGACTTCCTTCCAATATGCCAAATCCAAGTGATACAGGGATTATTGTTGTAGATGATTTCGTGGTAGAAAATGCACCCGCGTGTCCAAATCCGTCTCATCAAACCGTTAATAATGTTACTGCTACCTCTGCAAATTTGGGATGGACTGCGGGTTATACAGAACCAAGATGGGAGGTAGTTGTTCAAGCAATAGGTAGTGGAATTCCAACTGCTTCCGGAGTAATAGTTAATACTACACCGACTTACAATGCAACAGGTTTAACACCTGATACTGCTTATGAATATTATATTAGAGCAATTTGTAATACAACAGAACAAAGCGAATGGATTGGACCATTGACTTTCAGAACCGATTGTAATCCACTAACAACTCCGTTTTTCGAAACTTTTGATACCAATTCATCAACAGAAACTTGTTGGAAAGTCGTAAATGCAAACGCAGACGGTAACAGTTGGAATCTTGATCAGACAGTTCAGCCTATTGCTGGAGATCAAATGGCAGCTTTATTTACGGGTATGAATGGCGCTAATAATGATTGGTTGATAACACCAACGTTAAAAGCGCGTGCTGGACAAAGACTACGATTCTCTTATAAAGTATATAATAGTGATTTTCAAGAGGATTTAAAAGTGATGCTTTCTACAAATGGTTCGGTAACCAGTCAGTTTGCAACTATTTTATATGAAAATAATTATTCGACTACAACAGATGCAAATGGAACCACAGCAGGAAGTAATACTATAACTGTTTCTGCAAGTCAAAGAGTAAGAGTAGGAGATAGGGTATATATTCCTGGTTTTCCAATTCCTTATGGAACAACGGTTACTGCAAAAAATGGACTAGTTATAACCTTATCGTCGAGCGCAACAATAACTCAAACTGGGAATTTACATGTTGAATTCATTCATGAAGTAATCAATAATGTGGAAACTCGTGAAATGGTTATTAATCTTACCGATATTACATCTCCAACAGATATCAATATTGGATTTCATACGCCATATTATCCAGAAAATCCTTGGAATTATAGAGGTCAATATACATTTATTGACAATGTAGTCGTAGAAGATATACCGGTTTGTCCTTCTGTTATTAACTTAACTAGTGGAACTATAACTGATACCACTGCCATTATGAATTGGGGAGTAGCAGGTGCTGAAACTTCATGGGAATTGTCAGTGCAGCCTTTTGGAACTCCTGCTCCGGTAGGAAATACTCTTCCTCAATATTTGCATACAGCAACGGCTCATCCTTATACAATCACAGGTCTTACTCCTTCAACAAGATATCAAGTTTATGTAAGAGCAATTTGTACCGGAACTGATCAAAGTTCATGGGTTGGACCTATTGATATTCTTACCAAATGTGACACTTCAAATTTATGCCAATATACCATTTCACTTAGTAATGGAAATACT
The DNA here is from genome assembly GCF_042653365.1 of Flavobacterium sp. GCM10023249. Classification (NCBI taxonomy): domain Bacteria; kingdom Pseudomonadati; phylum Bacteroidota; class Flavobacteriia; order Flavobacteriales; family Flavobacteriaceae; genus Flavobacterium; species Flavobacterium sp. GCM10023249. The sequence goes on along the minus strand of NZ_JBHSHZ010000009.1, from coordinate 368,614 downwards.
GGACAAGTTAGTCGTAGTTTGAATGTAGTTCAAAATGGAATAGTTGTTCAAAGACTTACTTTCCCTATTGTAGCTCCAAACCAACCTACGGTGCTGGATCATCAAGTTTTCTTGTGTACTGGTGTTGAGTTTAGTTTGTACTGGGAAGGATTAGGTAGTGGTGTTCAATATTCACAAGCTCAGGCAGTAATCAAAGATTATTCCGATACGGTGATTTGGACGAGTCCACTGGGTTTAGGCACTGTTAACACAAATATTTATACTGGTGTTGCAAGTTGTGGACCTGTAACTTGTCCTCAACCGACGAACCTTATAGTGAATGCAAATGGTGTACTTTCATGGACTCCAGGAGGTTCAGAAACTCAATGGGAAGTAGCAATTCAACCTTTTGAACATGGTACAATACCACAATCGGGAGTTGTAGTTGTAAATACTCCTTCTTACACACCTCAAGCTGCTGATTTTTTCTATCCTTTGGCTGGAACCAATGAATATTTTGTTAGAGCTGTTTGTGGAACTACTGATAAAAGTTATTGGTCAGGTCCTAAGGTGTTTATTAGAAATGATGAGCCTTCAACGGCAATTCGACTTCAAGTGAATACGAATGGTTCTTGCGAATCTCAAGGAACAAAAGCTTCTTTTATTGGAGCGACACCTTCTGCTGTGCCAACTTCTTGCGGAGGTATAAACGGTGGTGATATTTGGTATGAATTTGTTGCCAATTCTAAAGTACATACCGTTGAATTGAGCAATTTCAGCCCAGGAAGCTATTATACAAGCAGCTTTCAGGGAACTTGGCCCAAAATTATACTATCACTTTACGAAGTCCAAACCGATGGTTCGTTAACCGAAAGAGCATGTAGTGAAAATAATTCCTTAGTAACGGTTTACTCTTCTGAATTAACTGTTGGTAAGACCTATAAAATCAGAGTAAAACTAGATTCAAATGAATCGAATGTTAAGCTATTTGACATTTGTGTGAGTACGCCAACGGATATGTGTACCATGAATGCTTTCAATTATGATTTTGAAAAACTTCAAATGCAATATGTTACGGGTGTGTCTACAATTATTGATGCCAAAGTGATACCGGGTTGGAGAGTGAATACAGACTGGAAAGCTATGTTTTTACAGGAAGGAACTCTAGGTGATGCAACGGCATATTCGGGAGGACAGTATCTGCAATTGGTTCAAGATGGTGCAGACGAATGGGATCCAAATGATCCTAATATTAAAGGATTATACAAAGATTTTGATACTTCTGAAATCACTGTAATGGATTACAGTTTTGCCAGTGCTACAAGACAAGCAAACGGTACCGGGACGACAGTCCAATTGTTTGCCGGACCTCCTTCCGGGCCGTTTACAGTAATTGCGCAAGATCATGCAGATAGTTTAATCTGGGAGTTAATTCAAGGAAGTTATACCGTTCCGACGGGTCAAACTACTACTCGTTTTATTTTCCGTGTTGTGGGTAATGCTATTGGCCATATTTTGGATGCAGCTAATTTCAAGGCGAATACCAAAGTAAAAAATGCATCGCTTACTTTAGGTTGTGCTGAAACTGCTACAATTGTCGAAGCGGAAGGTATAGGAACATGGTCTGAAGATCCATTAAACCCTGCTACAACAACTATCGATTCGCCAAATGCTAAACAAACGACAATTTCTGGATTTACGATTCCTGGAGTTTATGTATACCACTGGAAAACGCGTTACTGTGATAATACAGTTACAATTACCTATCAAGGAGTAACTGCTTTGCCAACGGTTGCTTCTCAAGTTACGTATTGTACAAACGAAACGGCTTCGGCTTTGACTGCAGTAGCACCAGCAAATCATACATTACTTTGGTATACACAGGCTGTTGGCGGGAATGGTTCTACAACAGCACCTACACCAAATGTTGCTGTTCTCGGTACTACAATGTATTATGTAAGTGCTGTAGATGCTAATGGTTGCATTGGTCCAAGAGCGGCTATTGAGGTAGTTGTTAACGAAACGGTTACTCCTGTTGTTGGCTTTGCTTATGATAACACTATATTCTGTAAAAATGACCCTAATCCGGTAATTACAACCGTTCCGAATTTTACATCTGGTGGTACTTTCAGTGCGCAACCTAACGGATTGAATATTGATGCTGCTACTGGGGAAATTACTTTGTCAAATAGTGCGGGAGGGGTATATACAGTTACTTATGAAATCGCACAAAATGGATGTTCAAATGCTGGGGCAACTTCAGTTTCTTTAACTGTTGATGCGTCTTGTGTGGAAATTCCACGAGGTTTCTCACCAAACAATGACGGAGCAAATGAAAGCTTTGATTTGACGGGATTGGATATCAGAAATGTAACTATTTATAACCGTTATGGTACCGAAGTGTACGCATTTAGTGGAAATTATACCAATCAGTGGAAAGGGGTATCCAATAAAGGAGACAAGCTGCCTGATGGAACTTATTTCTATACCATTATTAAGGCGGATGGTACTACTGCAACAGGTTGGGTATATATCAACAGATAAAAGTGAAAAACAGTCTGTTTGTTTTAGTCATTCAAACAGACTGTTATTAATAATATAAAGCAAGAGCATACAATGAAAAGAATATATTTAGCCTCAATACTGATGATGATGTTGTGCTTTGATATGCAGGCACAGCAGGATCCACATTATACACAATATATGTATAATATGAACGTCATGAATCCTGCTTATGCGGGTTCAAAAGAGAATTTGTCTGTTGGACTTTTATACAGACAGCAATGGGTGAATATTGAAGGTGCGCCAAAAACGGCAACTCTTTCAGTTCATGGTCCCGTAGGAAAAAATGTTGGATTGGGACTTTCGGTGATATCGGATAAAATTGGTCCGGTTGAAGAGAATAATATCTATGCCGATTTCTCTTATACATTGAACTTAGGAGGTGATCATAGATTAGCAATGGGAATCAAAGCCGGAGCTACATTACACAATGTGGGGTTGTTTTCTGAAATAGGAAACGGACACGTTATTGATTCGGGAGATGCAGCCTTCAGCGAAAACTCTAATTCTACATTTTTGAATATAGGTTCAGGATTGTTTTATTATTCCAATTCGTATTATTTGGCTTTTTCTGTGCCTAATATGTTGCAAAGTAAACATTTAGAATTGACGCAAAACGGACAGGAGTACCATTTTGGTAGTGAAACACAACATTATTTTTTAACGGGAGGTTATGTTTTTAACCTTTCTGATCAAACTAAATTTAAGCCTTCATTTATGATGAAATCGGCTTTTAGCTCTCCAGTGTCATTGGATTTATCGGCCAACTTTTTGTTTTTCGAAAAGTTCGAAGCCGGAGCAACTTATAGATTGGACGATTCATTCGGAGCTATGGTCAATTATGCTATTACGCCTAGTTTAAGAATTGGATATGCCTATGATCATATTGTGTCAGATTTGAAAATTGCTGCTGCTTCTTCGCATGAAGTAATGTTACTTTTTGATTTGAATTTCCCGAAAAAAGTTTCGATTTCACCTAGATTTTTCTAACCAAAACAACAACCATGAAAAAAAGATATATAACCATCAGTTTATTCTTGCTTTTAACGGCAGGTTACGGGCAGAATAAATCTACGGAAAGAGCCGACAAGCTTTTTGAAAGTTATCAATATGTCAATGCTATAGCTGAATATTCTAAACTGGCAGAAGGGAAGCATGCTAATACTTATGTTTTTACCAGATTGGCGGATAGCTATTATACAATTTTTAATACCGAAGCTGCTGCTCAATGGTATGCTAAAGCTATTCAGGGAAAAGTTGATGCTGAAACCTATTATCGCTATGCACAATCTCTAAAGACTTTAGGGAAGTATGAGGAAGCCAACAAACAAATGGATGTTTTTGCCGCTCAAGCTTCAGATGATCCAAGAGCCAAAGCACACAGGGATAATCCGAATTATATTCCAAGTTTATCCAATAACTCTAAATTGTTTGATGTAGCTCAAACGAACATCCAAAGTAAAAACCAAAGTGATTTCGCTCCGGTTTTAGCTAATGATAATACATTCTATTTTGTAAGTACTAGAAATGCTTCCAATAAAAAGGATAAATGGGCAAATCAACCGTATGTAGATATTTTTCAATCGGTTAGGGGAGCAGACGGTACATTGTCTGAACCCAAATCGGTGGATGAACTTAATACCCCTTTTCACGACGGACCAATAGCAATCAGTGCCGACGGGAACACCATGTTTTTCGCTAGAGACAGTCACAGTAAAGGACAATTTGAAAAGGATAAGAAGAGCAATGTTAAAGTAGGACAACAAGGTTTGTATAAAGCAACTAAGGTCGATGGCAAATGGTCAAATATCGAAGCGCTTCCTTTCAATAGTAACAGTTATTCGGTATCACATCCAAGTTTGAGTCAAGATGGGACTACGTTATTTTTTGCATCAAACATGCCGGGTGGATACGGAGAATCAGATATCTGGAAAGTGTTGGTCGTCGGAAAACAATACGGAAGTCCTCAAAACCTGGGAGATCAGATCAACACTCCGGGAAAAGAAAGTTTTCCATTCATAACCGAGGATAACGTATTGTATTTTGCTTCTTCCGGACAACAAGGTTTTGGTGGTTTGGATGTTTTTAAAGTGAATTTGAGCAACATGAATAATGTTCAAAACCTTGGCAAACCTGTCAATGGTGAGAAAGATGATTTTTCATTCAGTTTGAATTCAAGGTTAAATGTGGGCTATTTTGCTTCCAATCGCAACGGTTTCGATGCAATTTATACTGCAATTCCTGTTTGTAAAGCCGAAGCCATAGCAATAGTAACGAACCAAAATACTGGCGAAAGCATTGCTAATGCTACTGTAGCTATTTTAGATGATAAAGGGAATACAATTGCAACTCAACAGTCGGATACTTCTGGAAGAGTTAGTTACGCAGTTGATTGTGATATGGCTTATGAGTTGAGAGTTTCTGCTTTGAACTATAATACTCAGACATTTTCATTGGCTAAAACCAAAGCGGGAGAAAATTTAATTGAAGCAAAATTGAAACCGGAGGATGTGATTATTACAGATACCGAAGTGCTGTTAGCTCCAATTTATTTTGAATTCAATAAAAGTAACATCACAACTCAAGGGGCGAGTGAATTGGATAAGCTTGTTAAAATAATGAATGATCATCCTACTATGGCGATTTTAGTTAAATCTCACACTGATACAAAAGGGAAAGCGATTTACAATTTGAATTTATCAGAACAAAGAGCACAATCAACGGTTCAATATATTATTTCTAAAGGTATTTCAGGTAATAGAATTTCTGGAAAAGGTTTCGGTAGTTCTACACCAAAAATAACATGCGGTGTTAAATGCACAGAGGAGGATCATGCTCAAAACAGACGTTCTGAATTCATGATTGTTACCAAGTAAGACTGGTTTTTTAATTTGTTTTTTAGTCGTTCACTTCGCGTTAGAAATGGCGTGAAGGAACTTCTTCTAAACACCGTGACTGCTTTGTTTTGTAGTCGGTAAATTATCATTAATTGTAAAAGAGGATATAATGAAAAAGAGTTTTATATTATTTCTGGGGTTGTTTTTTACCAGCATAGTGTTAGGGCAAAATCAACCAAATGATTGTGTTAATGCAATCACAGTTTGTGGAAATGGTAATTTCAGCTCAAATGCAACTGGTGTTGGAAATACACAAGAAGTTGCATCGTGCGGAGGTTCAGAACATAATTCGTTATGGATTAAAATTAATATTGTGCAATCTGGAAACTTAGGTTTCGATTTGATTCCGAATGACCCGGCAATTTCAGTCGATTATGATTTTTGGGTTTACGGACCCAACAAATCTTGTGGTAGTTTGGGAAGCCCTATTCGTTGTGCAACATTAAATCCACAAGCAGTAAATGCTTCCAATAATCATACGGGTATGAATATGACGAATACGTTCACACAAATTGGTCCAGGTGCTACAAATCCGGGGAATAACGACGGATATGTGAGATCGATTCCCGTTCTTGCTGGACAGTCGTATTATATTGCAATAGACAGACCGCATGGTGATGGCGGGTTTGAAATTCGCTGGACAGGCACTGCAACCAATGGAACCGGTGCATTTCCAACACCTCCTTCGGCAAACGAAATTGTTGAACTAAAAACCTGCAGTGTAACACCAAATGTTGGAATCTTTGATTTGAATTCGGTTAGAAGTCAAATTAATTCGGATTTAACGAATAATACCATTAATTTTTATTCGACCTATGCTAACGCAATTGATGGAATTTCTCCGCTTCCAAACATTATAGCCAATACTTCAAACCCACAAACTATCTATGCGAAAGTGGTAAATAATGTTTCAGGTTGTTTTACAATAACCGATTTCAATTTGAAAGTGTATCCGATTCCTACAGCAGATATGTCGGTTTCAACTACAAACGCTTGTTCGGGTAGTGATGTAGTGGTCACTTTCACAGGAACCCCTGGAGCTACTGTCGAGTATACGATTGATGGCAGTACAATTCAAAGAGGACTTTTAGATACTTCTGGGATTTTTACAATAACAAAGAACGTTGTGGCTAATACAACATTTGCCTTGGTGAGCACTAGAATTTTGGATTCTAACAATAATACTTTGTGTTCACGTACCGAAAATGAATCGATTACAGTTAGTGTGTTTCAAAATACCCCTATTTTCACTCAAATTTCTCCTATTTGTTCTGGTGATGCATTACTGCCTTTGCAAACTACTTCAAATAATGGAATTACTGGTGTCTGGTCACCTTCTATAAACAACACTACTACAACAACATATACATTCACGCCTGACTCAGGACAATGTGCAGTTCCTGTTACAATGACAATAGATGTAACTCCTGTGGTAGTTCCCGTTTTTAGGCAAGTAGCCCCAATTTGTTCTGGTGATGCCTTAGCTCCATTGCCAACTACCTCAGATAATGGAGTAGTGGGATCTTGGTCGCCAATTATAGATAATACGGTGACAAAGACTTATGTGTTCACCCCAACAGGCGGAACTTGTGTAAGAACTGCCTCAATGACAATTGTGGTTAATCAGAAAGTAACGCCAACGTTTAGCCAAGTCTCTCCAATTTGTTCAGGGCAAACACTTGCTGCTTTACCTACAACTTCAAATGAAGGAATTACGGGAACATGGACACCGTCACTAAACAATACAATAACAACTACCTACACATTTACTCCCGCAACTAGTGAATGTGCAGTTGCCACTTCAATGACGATTACAGTTAATCCAACACCTATAATAGCAGTAACGAATAATAGTCTTTCAATTTGTTCGGGTAATTCAATTAATGTAGCGCTGAGTTGTTCAAACGTTCCGGGAGCAACATTGTATTGGCAATTTTTGTCAGAAACCAATGCTTCAGGTGGAACAAGTGGAAATGGAGTTGGATCAATTAACTTAACGGATGTGATTACATTATCCAATACAATTTTAGTACCTACTGTTGTAAGTTACAAAGTGTATGCAGAATCTGGTTGTAGAAGTAGTGAACAACAAGTGGATATAATGGTTTACCCAAAACCAACTATGACTTTTACCGTTGCTGATAATTCTGTATGTTCGGGCAGCGCTGTAGCAATTAATTTAGAATCGCCAAATACGGGAGTTACCTACGATTGGGCTGTAACGCAAACGGGGGTTAGCGGAGCTTCTGGTCAAAACAACGTGACTAATTCTTCTTCACCAGAAATAGTTGATGTTTTATCGGTAACTGGAGCGAGTTCTGGAACAGTTGTGTATACAGTAACGCCTAAACTTGGTTCGTGTTATGGAGATCCACAAAGAATTACAGTGACGGTTAATCCTATACCCACTGCAGTTTTTGGAGCTAATCCGCCAGCGATTTGTAGCGGGCAAAGTACATCAATATCGATGTCAAGCCCGAATCCAAATGCTGTTTTTCAATGGAGTTTGGTATTAAACGGAGTGAGTGTTCAAGGAGGAGTTCTTAGTGGTATTTCTTCCAGTAATGTATTTATTATTAATGATACTTTTATAAATGCCGGGAATTTACAAGGAACTGCTGTGTATACAATCACAACCTTACTCGGAGATTGTGCCGGACCAACAAAAACGTATACGGTCGTGGTTAAACCATTGCCAAAAATTACTTTAACCAGCGGAGGAATTTGTATCGATAAGAATAATATTGTTTTGACGAATTATTTATTAGATACGGGGTTGAGTAGTACAGGATATTCATTTGTATGGATGTTGAATGGTACGCTTATTCCCGGAGCAACAGGTAGTACCTATTTAGTAGATCAATTAAATGAAGTAGGAAATTATTCTGTGCAAGTAACCAATGTTTGTACTTCCGAAGCGGCTACTGCCACTGTGGAAGCATTTCAAGCCGCCGAAACAGCGACATATACAGTAAGTAATTATTTTGAAGACAATCAGATGATTACTATCAATGTTGTGGGTCAAGGTAGTTACTTGTATAGTATTGATGGGGGTTCTTTTCAAACCAACAATGTGTTTAGTAATGTGCCAACCGGTGAACATTATGTAACGATTCAGGATACGAATGGTTGTACGAATATTGTTTTGGAACATATTTTTACTATAGGATACCCGCAGTATTTTACACCAAATGCAGATGGTTATCATGATACTTGGAATATTTGGGCATTGAAAAGCCAACCTAATTCCGAGATTCATATTTTCGATCGTTACGGTAAAGTTTTAAAAACGATGCGACCAAGTAGCGATGGTTGGGATGGTACTTTTAACGGAAATGATTTGCCTTCGAACGATTATTGGTTTGCTGTGAAATTTACCGAAAACAATGTAGAGAAAACATTCCGTTCTCATTTTTCATTAAAGCGTTAAAAAGCAGTATAGTATAGAAATAAAAAAGCCCACGGTATACGTGGGCTTTTTGTATGAAAACTTTATTCGGATTGACTATGCTAATTTAGCTAAAATCGTATTGAAAGTTTCGCTTGGACGCATGGCTTTGTCTGTCAACTCATTGGATGGCTGATAATAACCACCAATATTTTGTGTTGTGCCTTGCGCGCCAATTAACTCTGCATCAATTTTAGTTTCATTAGCGGTTAATTCGCTAGCAATTGAAGAGAATTTTGCTTGTAGTTCAGTATCTTTTGTTTGGTTAGCCAAAGCTTGTGCCCAGTATAATGCCAAATAGAAGTGAGAACCTCTGTTGTCAATTTGGCCAACTTTTCTTGCAGGAGATTTATCAGTTGCAAGGAACTTTGCATTGGCTTCATCCAAAGTATCAGCTAAAACTTGTGCTTTCGGATTGTTTTGAGTCTGAGCTAAATGTTCCAATGAGGCTTGTAATGCTAAAAATTCACCTAGTGAATCCCAACGTAAATATCCTTCTTCTGTAAATTGTTCAACGTGTTTCGGTGCAGAACCTCCAGCGCCAGTTTCGAATAAACCACCACCATTCATCAAAGGAACGATAGACAACATTTTTGCGGATGTTCCTAATTCTAAAATTGGAAATAAATCGGTTAAATAATCACGTAATACGTTTCCTGAAACTGAAATGGTATCTTTCCCTTCGCGAATTCTACGTAAGGTTTCAGTCATCGCATCTTTCACGTCCATGATGCGAATGTCAAGTCCAGTAGTATCGTAGTCGTTTAAGTATTTCTCAACTTTTTTAATGATTTCTCTGTCGTGTGCTCTACCTTTATCCAACCAGAAAATAGCAGGTGTGTCCGATAAACGGGCTCTGTTAACAGCTAATTTAACCCAGTCTTGGATTGGAGCGTCTTTGGTTTGACACATTCTGAAAATATCACCATTTTCTACATTTTGAGATAATAAAACAGTTCCGTTTTCATCTTCAACTTTTACTGTTCCAGCAGCATCTGCTTGGAAAGTTTTATCGTGTGAACCATATTCTTCCGCTTTTTGAGCCATTAAGCCCACATTTGGAACAGATCCCATTGTTTTTGGATCTAATGCTCCATTTTTAATCATATCGTCAACAACAGCTTGGTAAAAACCTGCATAAGTACGGTCTGGAATGATACAAATCGTGTCTTCTTCTTTTCCTTCTGCATTCCACATTTTACCACCACTACGAGCTAATGCTGCCATAGAAGCATCTACAATTACATCCGATGAAACGTGGAAGTTGGTAATTCCTTTGTCAGAATTTACCATGGCAACGCGTGGTCCATTAGCCAAAGCATTTTCAATGGCTAATTTTACTTCAGCTTCTTGTGCATTACCAGTTATTTTTTCGAATAAATCTTGTAAACCGTTGTTCGGATTGATATCTAATGATTTGAATAAATCAGCATAGGTAACGAAAACCTCTTTGAAGAAAGTTTCAACAATAGCTCCGAAAATAATCGGATCTGAAATTTTCATCATAGTCGCTTTCAAGTGAGCAGAAAGCAATACATTTTTTTCTTTGGCTTCAGCAATTGCCTCTGAAACAAAGGTTTTTAATGCTGCAAGATTCATTACCGAACTATCGATTACTTCTCCAGCTTTTAAGTTTGAAAAATCCTTTAAAACTTTAGTTGAGCCGTCATTTCCTGTAAAAACTATTCTGAATTTACAGTCGTTGGCCACTGTTGTTGAATTTTCAGTACCATAAAAGTCACCAGAATTCATATGTGCTACAGCTGTTTTGCTGTCTGAAGCCCAAACACCCATTTTATGAGGGTTTTCTTTGGCATAGTTTTTAACTGCTTTTGGTGCACGACGATCGGAGTTCCCTTCACGTAATACTGGATTTACTGCAGAACCCAATACTTTAGAGTATTTGGCTTTGATTGTTTTTTCTTCATCATTGGAAGGTTCTTCTGGGAAATTAGGTACAGCAAAACCGTGAGCTTGCAATTCTGCAATAGCTTCTTTTAATTGAGTAATCGAAGCTGAAATATTGGGTAATTTGATGATGTTTGCATCTGGAGTTGTAGCTAACTGACCTAATTCAGCTAAATTATCGGCTACTTTCTGATTGTCTTTTAAGTATTCTGGAAACTGTGATAAAATTCTCGATGCTACGGATATGTCTCTCAATTCTATGTCAATATCAGCTGGAGCTGTGAATGCCTGTACAATTGGTAAAAACGAATGTGTGGCTAACATTGGAGCTTCATCCGTCAAAGTGTAGTGGATTGTCGATTTTTTTGTCATTGTATTTCTATTTCAAAAATGTATGTACGTGTTATAAAATAAGTTAGCAAATATAGTTATTTCAACCCGAAACAATGATGAGAAAACGATAATAATTAATGGTTTTTATTGTCGAAATCTAATTTTCAGCTATGTCTTTTTCAATATTTAAATTTCTGAACTTCGGGGATTTAATACCCATGGTGACTGCTACTAGTAATGTCATAATCCCACCAAAAACTACGGCTGGAACAACTCCCATGAGTCGTGAAGTTAATCCACTTTCAAAGGCGCCTAATTCATTGGATGATCCAACAAATATCGAATTTACGGAAGATACCCTGCCTCTCATGTTGTCGGGTGTATAGAGTTGCAAAATGGTTTGTCGAATAACAACCGAAATACCATCTGTTACACCACTGAAAAATAAAGCAATGACCGAAATCCAGAAATTTTTTGATATGCCAAAAATGATGATACATATTCCGAATAAAAATACGGCTGTGAGTAATTTTTTACCAGCATCGCGATTCAAAGGAATATAGGTTGCAATTAGCATCGTAATTAATCCGCCAATAGAAGGTGCAGCTCTCAAAATACCAAACCCTTCCGAACCCACTTTTAAAATATCGGTGGCAAAGACAGGAATTAATGCAACTGCTCCTCCAAATAATACGGCAAACATATCCAATGAAATTGCATTTAAAATGGTTTTGTTTTCAAACACAAAAGTGATTCCTTCTTTGAGACTATTGAGAAATGGTTCTCCTCGTTTGGGGTTTAAAATAGGTTTTGAATCGATTTGTAAAAGCGCTACTATACCTATAATAATACATGCTACAACAAATAGCATAGAATAATACACACCAATAAATCCAATTGCAAATCCAGCGAATGTTGGGCCGAATACTGCTGCAATCTGCCAAGTTGAACTACTCCAGGCAGCAGCATTGGCTTTTTCTTTATTAGGGACGATTAGTCCTAACAAACTGAAAATAGACGGTATGATAAAAGCTCGAACGATTCCACCTAAAAAGACCAATCCATAAATTGACCAAAGTATACTATTTTTGGAAAGGGTATTGATTATTTCAGGTTTTGTGACCAAACACAGTAAGATACTTATACAGGCCAAAGCGGAAAAGCATTTGATGAGCATTCCTTTTTTTTCGTTTTGATCTACAATATGACCTGCGAATAAAGCAAAAGTAATCGCAGGGATGACTTCCATTAAACCGATAAGTCCTAATGACCAAGGGTCTTTGGTTAATCGGTAAACTTCCCATTCGATTAGTACAAATTGCATGGACCACGCTAGAACAATTCCCAATCGCATGAATAAAAACCAGCGAAACTCCTTAATTTTTAATGAAGAAAACGGATCTTTTCTGTTGTCTTTTATCACTTTATTCAATTATTTTAGATCTCTTAATCGCAATTGTGTGGATGTGGTTCCGTTCCATTCATTTTCATCAATGGAATAAACGATGTCAAATTTTTTATGATTTTCGGTAAGTGTTTTCTTTTTGGCTAATCCAAATCCAATGGCACCAAAACCTTCACTTTCGTCTTGTTTTAGATACAAACGCAAATGTTCTTCATCTTTTCCTATAGATTTTCCGTATCCGGTATCATTTACGCCCTTTGAAATAAATATTGGGCTCATGTTTTCTGGACCATGAGGTTCAAATTGTTTTAGTATACGAAGTAATTTGTCGTTAATGTCTTCGAGATTGATTTCTAAATCCACAGTAATTTCTGGAGTTAATAAATCGGGATGGATGGTTTGTTGAACTATTTCCTCAAATTTATTTTTGAAGGCTTCATAATTTTCTTCCTTGATTGTCATTCCTGCAGCATACATGTGTCCGCCAAATTGTTCCAAAAACTCTGAACTTGCCTCCAATGCGTTATAGATGTCAAAGTCCTTAACAGATCGTGCAGATGCAGCCAATTTATCGCCACTCTTTGTAAACACGATGGTAGGTCGGTAATGGGTTTCAATTAAGCGAGAAGCGACAATACCAATAACGCCTTTGTGCCAGTCTTCTTGATACACCACGGTAGTAAATTTGTCATGCTCATCATTGGTTTGAATTTGCAATAACGCTTCCTGAGTAATTTGTTTATCCAAGTCTTTTCTGTCGGCATTAAAGACTTCAATTTGAGAGGCAAACTCTTCGGCTTGCTCCAAATTGAATTCGGACAACAATTCGACAGCATAATTACCATGTTTTACCCTTCCTGCAGCATTAATACGTGGAGCAATGATAAAAACGACATCGGTAATGGTGAGTTTTTGTTTTTTTACATTTTGAATCAAAGCTTTAATACCCGGTCTCGGGTTGCTATTGATGACATCCAATCCGAATTTTGCCAATATTCTGTTTTCACCTATTATTGGGACAATGTCGGCAGCAATTGCTGTTGCTACTAAATCAAGATAAGGAACTAAATCTTCAATGGTTTCATTTCGGTTTTGCGCTAAAGCCTGAATCAGTTTGAATCCAACACCGCATCCGCATAATTCTTTGAAAGGATAATTGCAATCACTTTGTTTTGGATCTAAAACAGCTACTGCGTCCGGAATGGTATCTCCTGGACGGTGATGATCGCAAATGATGAAATCAATGTTTTTTTCTTTTGCATAATGAATATGATCGATTGATTTGATGCCACAATCCAGAGCAATAATCAGACTGATGCCATTGTCATCGGCAAAATCAATTCCCTTGTAGGATATGCCGTAACCTTCATCATAACGATCAGGAATGTAAGTGGCAATGTTAGGTGAAATTGTTTTTAGATACGAAGACATTAGTGAAACCGAAGTCGTACCATCAACATCATAATCGCCAAAAACTAATATGTTCTCTTGATTTTGAAAGGCTGCTTCTATTCGTCTTACGGCCTTTTCCATATCTTTCATAAGATAGGGGTCATGCAAATCTTCTAAGTTAGGACGAAAAAATTGTCGTGCTTGATCAAAGGTTTCAATTCCTCTCTGTAGTAAAAGAGTGGCAATGATTTCGTCAATTTGTAAAGCGTTTTGTAAGGCTTGTATTTTTTCTTTTTCGGGCTTTGATTTGATTGTCCAACGCATTTAGTAATTGATTTCTGAATTTATATAGTTGATTTCTGAATGAGCGGATTACCTTCAAATTGAATTCCATCCCAACCAAATTGCATAAAGTTTCGGATGTTTTGATGGTCCGTTCCTTCAGGAGTCTGAAGTACATCTTTGTAAAAACCACCAAAAAGAGATAACGTTTCTTCTGTTGTTAAGTTATGCATTTGTGCGAATCCGAATATTTTACATGATCCATTATTTTCACCAGCATTATTAAGTTGATGACCGTTTTTAAAGGTGGTGGGAGTAAAGTCGTAATTAGCATCTATGATGCTGATAACATTCTGAAAATCGAATGCTTCAGTTTTTTTCTTAATAGTTTCTATGAATGTGTTGATATTATTCATCCTCTTTTCTTTTTTCTTTTGATGAAGATTTGCCTGCAATGCAAACTACGATTTCACCTTTCGGAGGTTTTGCTTCAAAATGTTTTAAAACTTCTTCAGCATTACCACGAACCGTTTCTTCGTGCAATTTTGATAATTCTCTTGAAACCGAAACCTGGCGCTCTGCACCGAAATACTGAATAAATTCGCCTAGAGTTTTGATTAATTTATGAGGAGAGACGTATAAAATCATGGTTCTGGTTTCTTCTGCCAAAGCCAAATAACGAGTTTGTCTTCCTTTTTTATCAGGAAGGAACCCTTCGAAAATAAATCGGTCATTGGGAAGTCCGCTATTTACCAATGCGGGAACAAAGGCGGTAGCTCCTGGCAAGCATTCCACATCAATGCCATTTTCTACACATGCTCTAGTAAGTAAGAAACCGGGATCAGATATGGCAGGAGTGCCAGCGTCACTAATTAATGCAATATTTTCACCTGCCTGAATGCGTTTGATTATATTTTCAACCGTTTTATGTTCATTATGCATATGGTGACTTTGCATATGCGTGGCAATTTCAAAATGTTTTAATAGTTTACCACTGTTGCGTGTGTCTTCGGCAAGGATTAAATCGACTTCTTTCAGTACTTTAATAGCTCTGAAAGTCATATCATCAAGGTTGCCAATAGGAGTGGGTACAAGATATAATTTTGACATTTAGGCAAATTTACTTTCAACAAATTCCATGAAGCGCTCTGCAAATTCTTCTTTTCCTTTCCAATCGTTGTAGTCAGGGCGTACCATTTCGTCAATGAAGTTTTTAGCATCTTCAAAAGTGTCAAATGTTGAAATTTGAGAAATAACGCGGTTCAAATCAGCTGTACTACCGTCGAAAAGATTTTTTTCGAAAGCAATACGGTCATTTAAAGTGATATTGATGCCTTTGTTTAATTTGTCATTAAGATTGCTACCCGGTTTTGACTTTTCAGCTTTTTCAAAAATAGGTTCTTCGGCAGCAACAAAGATTTCAGTTTCAGTTTTTTTTGTTTCCTCTACTTTGGTTTCGATGATTTTGGCAATCTCGTTCGGTAGTTTGTTGTTGTCTACACGTTCGAAAACAGGTTCCGGTTGCAAATCACTTAAAATGTCATCAAAAAGAAAATGCTTTTTATCTTCTTTAATAGTTTCTTCAACTTTTACTTCTTTTATTTCTTTTATTTCAGGATTGATTACTTCTTCCTTAGTACTTTCTATTTTAGTTTCAGCTGCTGTAATTTCTTCGATTTTAACTTCAGTAACTTCCTCAACTTTTTTAGTCGCTTCAATTTTTTCTTCAACGGCTTTTTCTTCTGTTTTAATTTCAATAGTGTCGTCTTCTTTCAATTCGGCAACTACAATTTTTTCATCAAAATCAAATGCACGTTCTAATCTATCTTCAATGTCATGAATACCAATTGTTGGTTTTACTTCGTCAAAGTTTTCCTCCACAAATAACAATACCGATAATTTCTCATAAAGCTTTTGTGTTTCATGATGTAATTCACGTACATCGTCTTTATGTTTCATTTTTAAAATTCGGTGCGCAATACTAATTAATTCGGCTTCAAGTTTCTTTCTCATCGTTTTGTTACTTAATTTTTATTGAAGAATGTTAAATGATACTTTTTTTGATAACTTTCTCAGATGTGCTATTAATAGCGTTAGTTTTTTGATATTTTTGTTCTGTTACAAAGTAATAAAAACTATTCATTTTTATCGTTATAAAAATAAAAAATGTTTCTTGAAAATACAGTAAATCATAAAGAACAATTTGGATGGATTGAAGTCATCTGTGGGTCAATGTTTTCGGGAAAAACCGAAGAATTAATCCGTAGATTGAAACGAGCCCAGTTCGCAAAACAGAAAGTAGAAATATTTAAGCCTACGATTGATACCCGATACGACGATGAAATGGTGGTTTCTCACAATAAAAATGAGATTCGTTCCACACCGGTTCCGGCAGCAGCGAATATTCGAATTTTAGCTCAAGGTTGTGATGTAGTAGGTATTGATGAAGCGCAGTTTTTTGATGACGAAATCGTTGCTGTTTGTAACGATTTGGCAAATTCCGGAATTCGTGTCATTGTGGCTGGGTTGGATATGGATTTTAAAGGAAATCCTTTCGGGCCGATGCCTGCTTTGATGGCTACTGCAGAATATGTGACCAAAGTGCATGCTGTATGTACCCGAACGGGTAATTTGGCCCATTTTAGTTTTAGAAAAGCAGCCAGTGATAATTTGGTTTTGTTAGGTGAAACAGATGAATACGAACCATTGAGTAGAGCGGCTTATTTCAATGCGATTCGAAACAATATGGAGGTCGTTGATGAGGAAATTGTCAATAAAAACCAGAACGAAAACGATACAAAATGAGTGTAATTCTAAAAGACATTATCCAAAGTATACATGCTGAAACGAATTTCGAAAATGTTTTAGATAGTATTGAAAATGTTTCTATTGACAGTCGCTCTCTTCAAAATAATAATAAAACTTTATTCTTTGCGCTGGTTGGCCCCAATCACGATGCTCATGTATACATAGATGAGTTAATCACTAAAGGAGTTCATTACTTTGTAGTCAATTATATTCCGGAAGGATTAAATTCCCGAGCTAATTTTTTAGTTGTTGACAATACGTTAAAGGCTTTGCAAGATTTTGCGGCTTATTACCGTGGTTTGTTTGGTTTCCCAGTTATTGGAATTACAGGTAGCAATGGTAAGACGATAGTTAAAGAATGGTTGAATTTTTTATTGGGTCCTGATTACAACATTATTCGAAGTCCGAAGAGTTATAATTCGCAAGTGGGCGTTCCTTTATCGGTAATTGGTATTAATGAAAATCATAATTTTGGAATTTTTGAAGCTGGAATTTCTACTGTTGGTGAAATGGCCCATCTACAAAAGATCATTCGACCTACTATTGGAATATTAACCAATATAGGATCGGCACATGATGAAGGCTTTGTCGATATTTCTCAAAAAATTAAGGAAAAGCTAAAGTTGTTTTCAGATGTTGAGGTGCTGATTCTGAATAAGAATAAAACGATAGAAGCGTTTCTAAAATCGAATACGAAAACATTTACTTGGAGTACACAAGATAGAAGTGCCGATGTTTTTATTCAGAAAAAAGTGGTAGAAGAGCATTCGGAATTGAATATAACCCGGAAAGAGCATTGTTTTAAAATAGCTATTCCATTTACCGATGAAGCTTCCATCGAAAACAGTATGCATTGTATTCTGGCAATGTTGTATTTGAATTATTCCATCGAAATCATTGAGGAAAGGGTTAAGGAGTTGTTTCCTGTGGAAATGCGACTGAAAGTAAAAAACGGGATTAATAATTGTACACTTATCGACGATAGCTATAGTTCCGATTTTCAATCCCTTAAAATTGCTTTGGATTTTCTGGAACATCAAAAACAGCACAAAAAAAGAACGTTGATTTTATCGGATATTTTCCAATCGGGTTTGTCAGATGAAGAATTGTATTCGAGAGTTTCTCATCTTATCGTTTCGCATAAAATAAATCGTGTTTTTTGTATTGGTGAAACGGTGTCAAAATTTAAGAATAAGTTTCTTAACGCTACATCTTTTGCAACGACAGAAGATTTTATTAAAGCATTCGAAAATCTACATTTTATTAGTGAAACCGTTTTAATTAAAGGCTCACGTCAATTCGAGTTTGAAAATATCGTGTCACTACTTGAGGAAAAGACACACGAAACTATTCTGGAAATTAACCTGAACGCCATCAGTCATAATTTGAATTACTTTAAGTCCAAATTAAACCCAAAAACCAAGCTAATGATCATGGTAAAAGCTTTTGGTTATGGAAGTGGAAGTTATGAAATTGCGAAATTATTGGCACACCACAAAGTGGATTATTTAGGTGTGGCTTTCGCCGATGAAGGAATCGAATTGCGCAAAGCGGGAATCGAATTGCCTATTTTGGTGATGAATCCCGAAATGACTAGTTTTCAGACAATAATCCAATACCATTTGGAGCCTGAAATTTATAATGTCAGAGGTTTGAAAGCGTTTCTAAAGATTGCCGATGAAAAACAGTTGCAAGATTATCCGATACACATAAAAATTAATACAGGGATGAATCGCTTGGGTTTTGATCCTGAAGTTTTGCCCGAACTGATTACGATTCTTCAACAGAATAAAAGGGTTGTAATTAAAAGTATCATGTCGCATTTGGCATCAAGTGATGTGCCGGAACATAGAGATTTTACATTGCAGCAAATAGCCGATTTTGAAAGGGATTCGTCTTTGCTGATAAGTGAATTGAATATCGATCCTATTCGTCATATTTGTAATACTTCCGGAATCAGTAATTATCCGCAAGCTCAGTTCGATATGGTCCGACTTGGAATAGGATTGTATGGTGTTTCTAATGAAGCGTACGAACAAGTGAAATTGGAAAATGTAGGAACATTGAAATCTGTCATTTCCCAAATTCGTACCATTGAGGCAGGTGAAAGTGTGGGATATGTGCGCCGATTTATGGCAACTACGACTACAAAAGTCGCAACGATTCCTATTGGATATGCTGACGGAATTTCAAGACTTTGGGGTAATGGAGTTGGTTATGTTTCAATTAACGGAAAGCAAGCGCCAATCATAGGTAGTATTTGTATGGATATGTTGATGATAGATGTAACTGGCATTAATTGTATTGAAGGTAGTGAAGTAATAATTTTCGGAAAAAACCCTTCTGTTATTGATATTGCTAAAGCGACCAATACTATTCCATATGAAATATTAACAAGTATTTCTGCTAGAGTAAAACGAGTTTTTTACAGGGAATAATAATTTGTCAATTGATAAAAAATGTTAAATTAGCGAATCAATTACAATTAACTAACCAAAAAAAACAATTATTTATGGGATTTATTTCAGAATTTAAAGAGTTTGCCATGAAAGGCAATCTGGTGGATATGGCAATTGCTTTCGTAATGGGAGGCGCTTTTGGAAAGGTGGTTACTGCTTTTGTTGAGAAAATGTTCGCACCGGTTGTTGGTCTGCTAATGGGAGGTATAGATCTTAATGACAAAAAATTTGTTATTGTCGATGGGGTAGCTGAAGTTAAAGATGCAGCAGGAGCTGTAACTACACCCGCCGTTGCTGAAGTTGCAATCCAATGGGGCGCTTTTTTAACTGCTCTTATTGATTTTATCATTGTCGCATTCGTAATGTTTTTGATTATTAAAGCAATCAATAAAATGAAGAAACCTGAACCGCCAGCTGCCCCAGCAGGTCCAACTCAGGAAGAATTGCTAACTCAAATTAGAGATTTGCTTAAAAAATAAAGTTTTGTTTATAAAAAAGGAGGATTCAAAAATCCTCCTTTTTTTATGATCTTACCTTGAGCCAGTTTTTTGCGTTTTCAGGTATTCCTAAAATGAGAAGTAAAACTAATGGTAAACACCAATTGGCTGACCTCTCAACAAATTCTATAAATTCTTGACCGGAAATTGGTCTACTTAAGGCAGTTGCTAATGCCCAAAGGATAGCCCATAAGACAATAATTCGGATGGGGAATAATAAAATTAGTATTGCTACAATAATATCCAAAATTCCTATAAGTGGCAGTAGTTGTATTGCTTGTGCATCGGTAAAACCGAAACAGGTAAGTAATGGTATCCATTTTGGATTGACGCCCAAAGCTACAATACCATGACCCAAATAGGTGCCGAAAACACCTAATCGGGCACATTTTTCAATGCTATTTAAGATATTCTTATTCACGGACTAATATGGATGTGTCTTTTTGGTTTTCCATTTGAATTTCAAAAACATATACACCCGCTTTTAATGCTTTGCCATTATAGGTGTATGAGAAATCTGTTGTCGATTTGTTGGTTTTTTCCGTTGTAATTAGTTTTCCTTTTACATCGTAAATATTGATAATAGCATTTCCTGTGTATGGTGATGAATAATCAACTTTGAATGATTCTTGAATCGGATTCGGATACACTTTAATTGGATAGAAAGTTTGCTTTTGTGGTTGTGTTGCTAAATACGGTTTGTTAATGCAGAAATTATCAATTGCTACATTAGTATCGTCGTAAACAGTACCGCATAACGTTGTATTGGTTACATCAAACATTACATAATGATAATCGGATTTAAAGGCTTGTAAGAAAGAAGAGCTTCCCGCTGTATACAAAGGCGCGCCAGCACCACCACAAACAACCTGACATCTTCCTTCAGTTGGTTGGCTACCATAATTTGCTACCGGAGATGTAGTACTTACATTTCGGTTTATAGGTTTAAAACGCTCGTACAAATGATCATGGCCTGTTAAAATCAAATCTACTCCATAATCGTCAAAAGCTTTGAACCATGTATTCCAATAGGCATCCATTTCACCAGCATGAGGACCAACAGTATAGAATGGTCTGTGAAAAGATATTATTTTCCATTTTTTTGTTGCGTTGGCAGCTAAAGTTGCTTTAAGCCAATTGTATTGAGTTACATCCGAAGGTGTTTCAGAGTTCAAACAAATAAATACTGTTTCTCCATATTCTACCGAATAATACAATTCGGTTTGTGGAGTGTTGTTTTTTGGTAAATCGAAAATGTTCTGGTAATAGGAAGCGGAAGCTACGTCGTGATTACCTTGAGCATGTAAAATTAATTTGTTTTCAATTAGATTTTTTCCATTATCAAACCAAGCATTCCATTGTGATGCTGAACTACCCGTGTCAACAATATCTCCGTTGAATACCACAAAAGCGGGATTTCTGTTGTTGGTTAATGTAGAAATGGTATTCCAAACACCAACATTAGTTCTACTGTCTCCAACCGCTGCAAATTTAAATGTATTGGTAGTTAAATCTGGAGCGGTTGAGTATGTTTTTTG
The DNA here is from genome assembly GCF_042653365.1 of Flavobacterium sp. GCM10023249. NCBI lineage: Bacteria > Pseudomonadati > Bacteroidota > Flavobacteriia > Flavobacteriales > Flavobacteriaceae > Flavobacterium > Flavobacterium sp. GCM10023249. Next base: position 347,106 of record NZ_JBHSHZ010000009.1, on the reverse strand, counting down.
TGCACTCCATACTCCTGAAACCGAATCAAATAAAGAATAGTAAATAATTGAGTTAGCGGTCACAGCTCCTGGAAAAGTATAACTGAAAAATTTATTAGTAGATGACGAATATCCGGAACGAGAAGCTACATTACTTGTGCCTTGTTCATACGATGTAGTGTATCCCCATTTAATTTGGTCTGTGGTTGCTGCGGTTGAATTGGTCCATGATACGGTCAAACCTTCCAATGGATTTTTTGTGGTTCCCCAACGAATATGCTTCTGTGTTACAGATGCTGGTGCACTGGTGTTACCGATAAGTTCCAAATCGAAACTGATGTCAGAACTGTTGGCTGCATTTTGATGAATTTCAACTGCGATTGTGTTATTACCGGTTACAAAAGTATTGATAGGAAGGGTCGTGGTTTGAAATGTTCCACCGTCATCACTCGCCAATGTTGCTAAAGTAGTATAACTCGCTCCGGAGGCTAAATTATTTCTGTAAACTTCCGTTCCGTTAACGTAAACTGCAACACCATCATCTCTTTTTACTTTTAATGTATAGTTCAAGAACGCACTTGCATTAGCTACATTGAATGTTTTTCTAAAATAGGTAGTAATATATTTGTTTGAAGAACTTGACCCATAGGATACTACAGTGGCTTCGTCTCCATCACCGTAGCCCAGTTGCGCATTTCCTTGCGACCATCCAGTTTCGTTAATTGTAGTGGCTCTCCAAGCCGTTCCCTGATTGGAGCCATTGGCTAAGTATTTCCATGAAGAACCGGTGCTGACAAGCGTGGTTTGCGCTGTAAGTAAGTTATGCGCCCCAAAGCATAACAGAAGTAATAAGATTTTTTTCATTTTTTTTAGTTTTTTAGTTGGCGCAAAAATAATAAAAATAAGAATTTTCTTAGTTTATATTTGGGTTATTCTTTTGTAAATCAATTGAGTTTGGTTTGTAAAAACTTGTTAAGTTAATGTTATACTCGTATTCAAAAAAAGGTAATTTGCATTTTTATAACATTTTGTTAAATTTTGTTAATACGTTTTTGGAAACCAAATATTATTTACTTTTGTGTTGTCAAAATTTAAACACACACATTTAAGATGAAAGTAGCCGTTGTAGGTGCTACCGGTATGGTAGGAGAAGTAATGCTTCAGGTATTGGCGGAAAGAAATTTTCCAATTACAGAATTAATCCCAGTTGCTTCAGAAAGATCTGTTGGAAACGAGATTGAATTTAAAGGCAATAAGTATAAGGTGGTTGGAATGCAAACAGCTATTGACATGAAGCCTGCTATTGCAATTTTTTCTGCTGGTGGAGATACTTCTAAAGAATGGGCACCCAAATTTGCTGAGGTTGGTACCACAGTAATTGACAATTCTTCTGCTTGGAGAATGGATCCAACCAAAAAATTAATTGTTCCTGAAATCAATGCTTCTGTTTTGACGAAAGAAGATAAAATTATTGCTAACCCCAATTGTTCGACTATTCAAATGGTAATGGTTTTGGCACCATTACATAAAGAATACGACATCAAGCGTGTAGTTGTTTCTACCTATCAGTCCATCACAGGAACAGGTGTGAAAGCGGTTCGACAATTGGAAAATGAATACGAAGGTGTAAAAGGTGAAATGGCTTATAAATATCAAATTCACCGCAACGCAATACCTCAATGTGATGTTTTTGAAGAAAATGATTACACTAAAGAGGAAATGAAATTAGTTCGTGAAACACAAAAAATTTTAGACGATAAAACAATTGCTGTTACAGCCACTGCAGTTAGAATACCAGTTGTTGGAGGGCATAGTGAAGCGGTAAACGTTGAGTTTGAAAAAGACTTTGAAGTAAGTAATGTTCGTCAGATTTTGCATCATACCCAAGGTGTCACTGTTCAGGACAATGTAGATACTTTTACGTTCCCAATGCCTTTATACGCCCAAGGCAAAGACGATGTTTTCGTAGGTAGAATTCGTCGAGATGGAAGTCAGCCGAATACATTAAATATGTGGATTGTTGCGGATAATTTACGTAAAGGTGCCGCTACAAATGCCATTCAAATCGCTGAATATCTTGTAGCTAATAATTTAGTGTAACCGCTTAAAAAATAAATTAATTTGAATCCGTTTGACTTTTTGTTGAACGGATTTATTTTTTGTTTTATATATTTGTTCAGAATGAAAAAGAAATTAGTCATATTAAACTACTCTTTGGTGATGGTAGTACTCTTTGGAGTACTGTTTCAATCACTGCATTCATTCGAGCATTTAGTCGAGCAATTAACTTCTGAACATTGCGACCACAAATACCATAAAGATAAAACTGAATTCACACACAGTCATCATGATTTTGACGACTGTTTTGTTTGTGAATATGCTTTTAGCAACTACATACCAACCGATTTTTTTACTTTTGAAAGTAAAATTCCGGTTTACGATACTATCAGTTTGTTTGGTTACGGTGAAAAATTTGTTTTTTTCTCTGGTAGTACATCAAAATCCCGAGGCCCACCTTCTTTTATTGTTTACGATATTTTTTAGGATTTCCAATTCATTTTGGATTTCCATTTTCTATTTAAACAATAATCATTAAATCCAATGAAATCATTTTTTATATCCCTATTTATAGGGTTAACGTCTTTTGTAAATGCGCAAAGCAGCTTTTCCGGAACTGTATCGGACGAAAATAAGTATCCCATTAAAAATACTACTGTGGCTATTCCAGAGTTGCATAAAGAAATAATTACCAACGAAGAAGGTAAATACCGATTTGTGAATTTACCATCGGGAAGTTTTACGATTATTTTTTCACACCCTGAATTTGATAGTACCATTGTCACTATCCAATTGAAAGATGGTGAAACAGAGTATGATGTTGTATTGACGGAGGAACATACTCACCATATTGATGAAGTGATCGTTTCGACAGTTTTCAATAAAATGCAATCGCAAAATGTAATGAAAGTTGAAAATCAGAAGATCAAAGATTTGAAACAAAAAGGAGCGGCTTCATTAGTTGAGGGTTTGGCAACGATTCCCGGAGTGTCCAATATTTCTACAGGTACTTCCATAGGTAAGCCGGTTATACGTGGTTTAAGCGGAAATAGAGTTTTGATTTATACACAAGGTGTTCGATTGGAAAATCAGCAATTTGGCGAAGAACACGGCTTAGGATTGAATGATAATGGTGTTGAAAGTGTAGAGGTTATCAAAGGACCGGCTTCTTTATTATATGGTTCAGATGCTTTGGGAGGTGTGTTGTATTTTAATCCAGAAAAATTTGCAAATCCGAATTCATATGCAGCAGATTTTAGCCAAAAGTATTTTACCAATTCACAAGGTAGTACGACCAGTTTTGGTTTGAAATCATCCAATGAAAATTGGAAATTTTTAACTAGGGGTAGCTATAATACCCATATCGATTACCAAATGCCAAATGGAAACAGGGTTACCAATACTCGTTTTGAAGAAACCGATTTTAAAACCGGTATTAGTTACAGTAATGCTAAATTTTCTTCAACCTTTCGCTATAATTTAAACCTTTTGACTTTAGGACTACCCGAGGAAATTGGTAAAAACACAACGGTTAGAAACCCAGATTTCCCGCGTCAGGGTGTGTTTAGTCAAATTGCAAGCTTGCACAATAAAATCTTCTTTAAAAACTCTAAATTGAATTTGGATTTTGGATATATAGCTAACGATAGAAAAGAATTTGAAGATAGTTTGAAACCTATTCTAGATATGGATTTGCAAACTTTTAATTTTGATGCAAAATATGAATTTCCAAAATTCGGAAAATTTGAAACTATTTTTGGTGTACAAGGAATGACACAAACAAATACCAATTTTGGTGAGGAGATGTTAATTCCTAATGCTAAAACTAATGATGTCGGAGCTTTGATAACGACAAATTATACGTTGAAAAAGCATGTAATTCAAGCGGGTATTCGTTTTGATAATAGAAATATTACTACCGAAAATCATGGAATAGTGGGAGAAGAAGGTTATTTTCAAGCCATTGATAAAAAATTCAACAGTTGGAACGCTTCATTGGGTTATAAAACATCAATCACCGCTAATTTAACCATGCGTTTGAATATTGCTTCTGGATTTAGAGCACCCAACTTAGCCGAACTAACATCAAACGGGGTTCATGAAGGGAGTAATCGCTACGAAATTGGTAATGCCAATCTTAAAAATGAACAAAACATTCAAACCGATTTGAATTTTGAATACGGAAATAAACATTTTGAATTTTTTGTGAATGGATTTTACAACCGTATCAGGAATTATATTTTTATTGCTCCGAATGGTAATGTGATCGACGGTAATGATGTTTACGATTATGTACAAAACGATGCCAATTTATATGGTGGGGAAGCCGGAATTCACTTGCATCCGCATCCAGTAGATTGGCTGCATATTACCAGTAGCTTCGAATCTGTAACCGGGAAGAAACAAGATGGAGAATTTTTGCCACTAATTCCTTCTAATAAATGGAGTAATACCATTAAAACTGATTTTAAATTCAAATGGCTTAAAGCAGGTTATGCCTCTTTAAACTTTGACACTTTTTTTGCTCAAAACAATGTTGGAATGTTTGAAACGAAAACTTCGGAATATAGTTTGTTGAATTTCGGATTGGGAGGTCAAATTAATTGTAAAGCATTTAAATGTGAATTAAGTTTAAATGGTAATAATGTGCTCAACCGTGAGTATGTTTCCCATTTGTCGCGATTAAAAGCAGACGGTATTCCAAATATTGGTAGAAACTTTAGTATTGGAATTAATTTTAATTTGTAACAAATTTCGAGTATTTTGTTATTAACTAGATAATATGGTTTGAAAACGTATTTTTGTGTTAAACCAAATTCAAACAATGAAAAAACTAGTTACATCATTGGCCATAGTAATTACAATTTCGGCTAATGCTCAAACAAAAAAGATTGCAAAAGGAATGAAATATCCTACAACAAAAAAAGTAGAACATGTTGATAGCTACTTTGGTATCAAAGTGATTGATCCTTACCGATGGTTGGAAGACGATCGCTCCTCAGAAACAGAAGCTTGGGTAAAAGAGCAAAATTCGGTTACCTATAACTATTTAAATCAGATTTCGTATCGAGATGCTTTGAAAAAGCGTTTGGAAAAAATGTGGAATTTCGAGAAAATAGGCTCACCTTTTACAGAGGGTGATTTTACCTACTTTTTTAAGAACAACGGTTTACAAAATCAATCGGTTTTGTATCGTAAAGACCAATCAGGAAAAGAAGAGGTTTTTTTGGATCCAAATACTTTTTCTACAGACGGTACGACTTCTTTGGCAGGAATTAATTTTTCAAAAGATGGAAGTAAAGCAGCGTATCAAATTTCAATTGGTGGATCTGATTGGCGCGAAGTAATTATTATTGATACGAAAACAAAACAAGTGCTCGAGAATAAATTGGTTGATGTGAAGTTTAGTGGTATTTCTTGGTATAAAAACGATGGATTCTATTATTCAAGTTATGACAAACCAAATGGAAGTGAACTTTCGGCAAAAACCGATCAACATAAATTGTATTATCATCAATTAGGGACATCTCAAAAAGAAGATAAAGTAATCTTTGGTTTAGATCAAAAACGACGTTATGTTGGTGGTGGTGTAACGGAAGACGATCACTATTTAGTAATTTCGGCTTCGAATTCGACTTCCGGTAACGAATTGTATATTAAAGATCTTTCTGCAGTAAATAGTCCAATTGTTACAATTGTGGATAATTTCAATTCCGATAATGATGTTGTTGAAAACGTAGGTGGTAAATTGTTCATCTATACCAACTACAAAGCACCAAATAAGAAGGTTGTAACCGTAGATGTGGCGAATCCAACACCGGAAAACTGGAAAGATTTAATCGGTGAAACGGATAATGTTTTATCTGTTACAACCGGTAGTGGTTTTATTTTTGCAGATTATATGAAGGATGCTGTTTCTTTGGTGAAACAATTTGATTATAATGGTAATTTAGTTCGTACTATTGAGTTGCCTGGAGTAGGTACAGCAGGTGGTTTTTCGGGTAAACCTAAAGATGATGTTTTGTATTATTTCTTTTCTAATTATTATACTCCTGGAAGTATTTATTCTTTAGATCCTAAAACCGGAATTTCTAAGGTATATCAAAAACCGAAAGTTGATTTCAATTCGGACGAATACGAATCCAAACAAGTATTTTATACCTCCAAAGACGGAACTAAAATTCCCATGATTATTACTTATAAAAAGGGAATCAAACTTAATGGAAAGAATCCAACCATTCTTTATGGTTATGGAGGTTTTAATGTGAGTTTAACGCCAAGTTTCAGTATTTCTACAGCGCTTTGGTTGGAAAATGGAGGCGTATTTGCAGTACCCAATTTGAGAGGTGGTGGTGAATACGGAAAGAAATGGCATGATGCGGGAACTAAAATGCAGAAGCAAAATGTTTTTGATGATTTTATTGCAGCAGCCGAATATTTGATTGCTGAGAAGTTTACTTCAAATGACTTTTTAGCAGTTAGAGGAGGTTCAAACGGTGGATTATTGGTTGGTGCAGTAATGACGCAACGTCCGGATTTGATGAAAGTTGCTTTACCTGCTGTTGGAGTTTTAGATATGCTGCGTTATCATACATTTACTGCTGGAGCAGGTTGGGCCTACGATTATGGAACTTCGGAAGATTCGGTGGAAATGTTTGAGTATATTAAAAAATATTCGCCGGTGCATAATGTGAAACCCGATAGACAATATCCTGCCACTATGGTAACTACAGGTGATCATGATGATCGTGTAGTGCCTGCACACAGTTTTAAATTTGCTGCCGAATTGCAAGAGAAATATTCGGGTTCAAATCCGATGCTAATTCGTATCGATATCAATGCTGGACATGGTGCCGGAAAATCTGTGGCAGCAACTATCCAGGAAAATGTAGATATTCAGGCTTTTACGTTGTTTAGTATGGGAATTAAAAAATTGTCCGTTAAAATATAAAGAACTAAGAATACATAAAAAAAAAGACTAAGCATTGCTTAGTCTTTTTTTTTTATGTATTGAAGTCTCAGATTAAATTCCGTCGACTAATTTTCCTAATCCACCTAAAACTCCACCTTCTTCTTTGGTACTGTTGAATCCACCAGCGGCAATAATTTTGCCGGCTAATCTACTAAAAGGTAACGATTGGATATAGACTATTCCTGGTCCTCGAAGTGTAGCATAGAACAAACCTTCTCCTCCGAAGATTGAATTTTTGATTCCTCCAATGAATTCGATATCGTAATCAACATCTTGGGTAAAACCAACAATACATCCTGTATCTACTTTTAAAACTTCGCCGGGTTGTAATTCTTTGCGGGCCAATGTTCCACCAGAATGTACAAAAGCCATTCCATCTCCTTCAATTTTTTGCATGATGAAACCTTCACCACCAAAAAGCCCACGGCCTAATTTTTTAGAAAACTCAATACCTACCGAAACGCCTTTGGCAGCACATAAGAAAGAGTCTTTTTGGCAAATGAATTTTCCTTGATACTGAGTTAAATCGATAGCGACAATTTTTCCAGGATACGGAGATGCAAACGATACTTTTCTTTTGTCCGAATCTTGGTTCATATAAGCGGTCATAAATAAACTTTCGCCAGTAAGCATTCGTTTACCAGCACTTAAAAGTTTACCCATGATACCTGTTTGTTGTCCGGATCCATCACCGAAAATTGTTTCCATTTTGATGCCGTTGTCCATCATCATAAAGCTTCCTGCTTCGGCAACAACAACTTCTTGTGGGTCTAATTCTATTTCAACATATTGCATTTCTTCACCATAAATATGGTAATCAATTTCGTGAGCTTGCATAATTTCTTTAGTTTTTCAATTATAGTAATTAGACAATTATTACGAAGAAATGTTACATGAAAACAAATAAAAAGTGCTTCCTAAATTGAGAAGCACTTTAAATTGAATTGGTAGTCTAAATTATTTTTTGATCATTTTTTTAGTTCCAATTTTACCTTCGGTAGTTTGGATGGTTAGGAGATAAATACCTGATGGAAGTTCAGAGATATCGGCCCATACAGAAGAGAATGAACTTACCTTTTGCCCCAACAATGAATAGATTTCTATTTTTTCAATACTTTCTAAACTATTGATGGTAATATGGTTATTTGCTGGATTTGGAAAAATAGTGAAAGCATCAAATGCATCAAAGTTGTCATTACTCAATGTGGCATCATATTCAAAGGCGCCCAAGTCAACAGTTGTATTTACAATACGTGGATTTCCATTTAAATCAAGATTTAATCCATATGGAATATGATTGTTATTACCCGCATCGATGGCTGGTGAACCTGAATTTAATGTGTAATCCGATTTTAAATCAGGATTGCTGTTTATACCGCTAATTTGTCCACCTTGCGAGATGGTATTCTGTAAAGACGGTCCACCCAATGTACCGTTGATTGAGAATGGCGTTGTCGATCCGTTACCGTATATAATACTATTTTTAAAACGGGTATTGGATCCGTTGTCCGTGCGTATTGTATTTCCGGTTACTCCAGTATTATTCGAAAATGTTGAATTGATTACATCGACATTGATACCGTTTTGATTTCCACCATTAGTAGTACTAGCACTTAGATACAAGCAAGATGCACCAGATGCTGATGTATTGTTGTAAAAAAGACAGTTTTTAATTTCGCTGTTACCATACCAAGAATAACCATTGGCACCGGCAATAAGGATTTGTGCATTTGTTGACGAATGATTATCACGAATGATGCATGAGTCAAGATTAGCATTGAAAATTTGATTGTTTACACCTCCGGCAAAATAACCCGACATTACTGCAGTATCTGAGCCCGTATTTTTTTCTAGAATACAATTTTGAAGCGTAATAACCGCATTGTCATTGGCTGCAAAGGTATTGATGTAAACTGCTCCACCACGTGTATGATAGTATTGTGCCGATGCTGTGCCACCAGTTAATGTTGGTCCGTTGGCATTTCCACCAGTGATTGTAAATCCATCTACAGTTATATCCCGAATGTTTCCTCTCACTGTAATGACATGATACGCATTGTCTTGTCGGGATGACTCAGTCGCAATGATGTTGTTCGTATCGTTCCCGTTCAAATCACCGGATAAAATAGTGGTGTTTGTTTTAGGATTTCTTTGGTTTATTTGCGTTTCAGTACCGATGAATCCGCCATATAATTTTGTAGAATTTTTCATCATGAATGTTGAGGTTCTTGCAGTTCCCGATGGTTTGTAAGTTCCTGCAGCTACCCAAATTTCATTGGCAGAAGTAGAAGCTGTGATAGCGGCATCGAGACTAGTATAGGCATCGGTCCAACTTGTACCGTTGTTGGCACCGGTTGCATTCGCATTTACATAGATTTTAATTCTAGGTTTGTCTTCATTAAAAAGTATGTCAATTTCCGGTGTGGTTAAAACACGTTCGTAGTATCGGATTTGATCGATTTCATCTTGATAATTTGAAAAATTGATATCATGACTTTTTCCAATTAACAATGGTTTGTTGGCTGTAATTGCTCTAACCGAATAGGTGTCTGATGCTAATCCTGAGGCGTAATTGGTTTCAGCATCGGCTCCAACAAAAACATTATCTATATACATTGAATAGGTATACGTTAAGGTGTATTGCACCAAGCTTCCAGCGTATTGACCAGAACTTGTTGAACTCATCTGGCATACAACATGATGCCACTGGCCGTCATTAATGTTCTGACTAATTACTTCTTGTACACCGCTGGCTCCGCTTGTGGATTGAAAATTCCAACTGTATTGTCCATTAAAATAAATTTTTCCGTCCTTTAAAGCGATACTGAAACCAGCTGGATTGGCAGCGGTATTGTGTTGGTCTAAAATATAGCGTTTAGGGGTTTCATTGGTTGTGGTTTTCAACCAAAAACTTACTGCAAAATTATTTACACTCGCCGCATTGGTTCCGCCAGCACTAAAAGAATCCCCATTTAGATTGATGGCTTTGTTTGCTTCACCATTTCGGTCAGTAGTGTTTGTTCTTGAATTTCCTGTGGGAACTAGCAATGCGCTCCCTGAGTAAAGTGCCGGATTGACTTCGCTGGTTATGGCTCCGTTAGTAAATTTATAATCTTTGATTAACGCATTTGTTGGAATTTGTGCAATCGCTTCCACAGTGCAACAAAGGAAAGTAAAAAAGAGTAATTGTAATCTCATAGCCGTTTGATTTAATGTTCGTTACAAAGATCAAACTGAATGAAGATGGAGTAGTCAAATTTTTTCTGAACAGTCTCTTTTTTTTGCTGAAATGTATTTTAAAACAATTCCTGAATCATTTGCATGAACTCTTCTTTTTTCTCTTTTGCAATTGGAATAGTTTTGTTGTTTTCCATGATTATATGAAATCCGTCTTTTTTTGAAAGTTCTTTCATGTATCGCAAATTAACCAAATAAGATCGGTGAGGTTTATAGAAAATAAACTTTTCAGAAAGTTGATCTGCGAAATGTTTAAGCGGTTTGCAAATCAATTGAGATTCGTTGTTTTTCATGTATACTTTAGTATACATTCCGTCTGCTTCAAACAAAATGATATCGTCATGTGCAACAAAAAGAATGCCTTTGGGAACTTCCAAAATAATCTTATTCAGGGATAATTGATGGAATACTTTTCTAAGATTTTCGAGTTTGTCGTTGATGTTTGCTTTCTCAATATTTTGTTTTGCTTTCTCAACTGCATTTTTTAATTCGGAAATATCTACGGGTTTTAAAATATAGTCTACAGCAGATAGTTTAAAAGCCTGAATGGCATAGTCGTTATAGGCCGTAATAAAGATTACTTGAAAATTAACTTCATTGGGTTCAAAAAAGTCCATGATCTCCAAACCGGAATGATTTGGCATTTCAATGTCCAAAAAAACAATTTCAGGTTGATGTTCTTTAATCAGAGAAACACCTTCTTTTAAATCAGATGCTTCAAGTAAAGAAGTTATTTCGGGAAAATTTTCTGAAATAATAGTGCTGATAAGACGTCTTGCTTTGTTTTCATCGTCTATAATGATAACCTTCATGATTCTGTTTTTACTGCAAATTTTAGTATTCTTTCTTTACTTTGGCCTAATTTCTTTCTGAAACAATCATAGTTTTTGCTGAAATTTTTCAGATGGGAATTAATATAGTCACTTTTGTTCCAGTAGCGACAAAATCACTATCATGTAAATCTTCAATTGTAACACTGGTTTTTTTGGTTCTTGTTTTGTTGATTAGTTCCACTCGTTTTTGATTGGCACTGGTTGCAAAGGATTTGTGCAGGTACGCTTTTTTACCATGCATTTCAGCGGATGCTTTCCTACCAATCCCATTATCAGTAACTGTACAGATTAATGTGTCGTTTTCTGGATTCATGCGAAAATGGACTTCGAGCTTTCTATCTTCTTTTTTATGGAGCAAACCATGTTTTAAAGCATTTTCTACATAAGGCTGAATAAAAAGAGACGGAACGCTTAGTGATTGCGTGTCTAGTGCTTTGTCTACAATGATGGTATAATCTAATGTGTCTTCAAAGCGGTCTTTTTCCAGTTCCAAATACAATCGCATGGCTTTTAATTCTTCTTCTAGTGGTACTTCACTTTCTTTGCTGTGCTCAAGGTAAATGCGCATCAGACGTGAAAATTTAACCAAAAAAGTACTGGCAGTTTCTTTTTCATTGGTTAAAATATATTCCTGAATAGAATTTAGTGCATTGAAGATGAAATGGGGATTCATTTGAGAACGCAAATTTTCAAGTCGAGAAAGAATAAGCTCTTTATCGGTTTCAGCTTTTTCAATCATTACCTTTTTTTCTGTTTCTACTCTTTGAAGGCGATTTCTGAAATAAAACCAAATCATAAAAACGGTAATCAACGAAAGAAATGTGTAAAACCACCATTTTTGCCAGAATGGAGCTTCTATTGCAAAATGGATTGAAATGGGTTTGGATTGAATCTTATTTTGATTTTCTGCTTTTACTTCAAAACTATAATTTCCAGGAGGTAAGCTGGAATACCGAACAAAATCAATTCCTTTTTCCAATGGTCGCCATTCATTTGCGAATCCAGTCAGGCGGTAGTGGTAAGTGATGCTCTCTGAAGATTGGAAACCATTACTGTTAAAGCTTATTTTAATAGCGTTTTTATTGTAGCTAAGCGAATAATTCTTTTGTATAGCTGAGTTTTTGTCTTGAATGGTTACTCCTGTGAAATATATTTCGGGCTTTTGCAGGTTCTTAAAACTTTTGGTTTTATCCAAAGTAAATATTCCTTTGTTGGAGGAGAGATACACTTGGTTTTGAATGATTTCTATATCCGAAATACTGTAACTTTCGAGTCCGTCATTTTTGGTAATATTTAGAAACGAACCTGTTTTTACATCAAAAACCTGAAGTCCGCCCTGGGTCGAAATCCAAAGTTGATCACCATCACTTTTAAGTTTCCCTGTTTCGTTGGAAAGTAATCCTTTTTTTGCATTTAGATTGTAGACTACTTTTTTGTCTTTTATTCCTAATATGCCATCCTTGAATGTGGAAACCCAAATGGTGCCGTCATTGGTTTCTGCTATGCCAATTGCAAAAATAGGTTGGTTTTTATGACGTATAACAGTGGGTTTGAAATCGGAATCAAATTGAATTAAATCATCAACAAAACCTACATAATTAGTATTGTTGTTTAAGCTATAAAAACAAGTGTACGCTCTTTTTTTTCTAATGTTTTTAATGGTTGGGGTAATTGTACTATTTGAAATTTTTGGGGTTAAATTGGTATTGAAAAGGGTTCGATTTCGGTTACCAGTGAATGGGTTTTCCATAACATTGGCTCTGTCAAAACTGGCATTCAGTAAAGAGTTGTTTTGTGCCACCACCATCGTTTTTGAAGCAGTGAAATGTGCGAGTTTATAGATTGTACTTTCGTTAAGGTTCCAGAGATACGATTGATTTTCCTGACTTATAAACAATGAGTTGAAATTTTCATTGTATACCAGTTGCCATATTTTCGATTTGTTTTCGAGTTGAAAAGTTGTGCTTTTGTACGTTTTTGTATTTACTATTCCCAGTAACCCTTCGGGTGTTCCAAATGCGATATTATCATTGCCAATAACTGTCATTGTGCTCACGTTTTTGGCAATTTCCGGAAGTTGTATTTTTTGTATATATATATTGGGCATAATAAAAACGCCATTTCTTAATGTGCTAAACCAGAAATTATTGTTTTTATCTTTTATTACTTTGGTAATATACTCGTTGGGTAAATAGGTGCTTTTATAGATGATTTTATGTCCTTCCTGACGACATACCACCACACCTTGATTGGTGCAAAACCAGAGTAAATTGTCTTCTTTCAAGATACGAACAAAAGTTTTGTCAATTAATTGACTGGGTACTTCTATACTGGTAAATGATCTGTCTTGATTTCCTTTTATAAAGAAATGTTGTTTTCCATCATAAAACGTTGTAAACAAAAGTGCACCTTTTAAATCACAGAAGGCATTGTTTTTGGGTTCTATCCCTTTATTAGTGAATGTAAATTGAGTTTCAACTTGATTGTGATTAAAAGTTTTGATTTCATTGGTCAAAGAGAAATACAATTGATTATTGTATTGAAAAGGATTTCTGTAATAAGGAGAATTTGAAAATTTGTCCTTGATTAATTCCTTTTTTTTGCTTTGAGTATTGATTTTGAATATTCCTTTTTCTGAGAATGCAATAAGTTCATTCTTTTTGACAATAAATTCTGGGAGTTGTCCTTTTAACTCATTTTTTAAGTCGGTAAACAAGATCAATTTTCCATCTTTCACATAAAAGAATTGACCGGAAATATTATTACACCAGATTGTACCATTTTCATCTTGAAATAAACCAAAAACAGACAAACCTCTTTTTTCGGGATGCGTAAAATTAACAAATGATTTTCCGTTATAGCGATACAGCCCTTTGTCGGCAGCTAGCCAAATAAAACCGCTCTTGTCTTCTAAAATGTCGTAGAATTCAATGTCAGGTAGGCCGTCTTTTTCGGTTAATTGAATGGTAACGGGTTGTTGTGCAAATAGCTGATTTGCAAAAAGAAAAAGAAGAATATGAAAAAATTTCGCCTTCAAAAAGTTATTTTAAATATAAAAATAACCTTTTGTGGCGAAAATTCTATAGTTTTCTTTTTAAAAATGTTGTTTTTCTTTGTGAATAAAAGATACGATAGCCTTGTGACTAACCGTGAATAGTTCCTGTTTTTCCGTAGTTGGTAATTAACTCGCCTTCAAATTCGATCCATTCTTTCCAACGTTTATTGACTTCATCCACATTGCCATATTTTCGGGCAAAATTTAAGAAAGTGGTATAATGTCCAGCTTCACTAATCATTAAGTCGCGGTAAAATTTTGCTAATTCCTCGTCTTTTATGTTTTCTGAAAGTACTTTAAAACGTTCGCAACTACGGGCTTCAATCATTGCCGAAAATAGCAATCGATCAATTAAGGATTGTTCACGACTACCGTCTTTTTTCATGAATTTGGCCAATTGATTGACATAATCATCTTTTCGTTCTCTGGTAAATTCCAAATTTCTTTTTTTGATGATATCGTGAACCATTTGAAAGTGTTCCATTTCTTCGCGAGCAATAGTAATCAGTTCGGTAACCAATTCTTCTTTTTCGGAATTATTGATGATCATGGTAATTGCATTGGTTGCTGCTTTTTGTTCACACCAAGCATGGTCTGATAAAATTTCACCAATGTTACTTTCTACGATATTGGCCCATCTTGGGTCAGTCTTTAATTTTAATCCCAGCATTTTCTTAAAATAAGTATGCAAAATTACATTTTTTGACATTGATTATTACAGATAAAAGTGGGTATTTTGTATAAAATATTCAATTTGAAAAAGAAGCACCTTTTAGTTATCGGTTTGGTTTGGCCAGAACCCACTTCTTCCGCTGCGGGAATAAGAATTCTTCAGCTGATTGATCTATTCATTGGCCAAGGGTTTGAGGTTACATTTGCTTCGGCTGCTCAGGAAAGTGAGTTTTCATTCGACTTGAATTCAAAAGGAATTCAGAAAGTAAGTATTGAACTGAACTCTTCCGATTTTGATGCATTTGTGAAAAAAATGAACCCGGATATGGTACTTTTTGATCGATACATTTCTGAAGAGCAATTTGGTTGGCGTGTTGCGGAAAATTGTCCGAATGCCATTCGTGTTTTGGATACGGAGGATTTGCATTGTCTTCGGTTGGAAAGACAAAATTCCGTGAAAAAAGAAATCAATTTCAATCTTCAAAACTTGTTGGATTCCGACATCGCAAAACGCGAAATTGCTAGTATTTACAGGTGTGATTTGACTTTGATGATTTCAGAATATGAAATGAGTATTCTGAAAAATTGTTTCAAAATTGATTCAGATTTACTGTATTATTTGCCAATGTTTTATGAATCAAAGAAGGTGGATGATTTGTTGCAATTTGAGAATAGAAACGATTTTGTTTTTATTGGCAACTTTATTCATGAACCGAATTGGGATGCAGTGAAGCAGTTAAAGACAAAAGTTTGGCCTTTGATTAAAAAGGAATTACCTCACTCTAAACTTTTTGTTTATGGTGCCTATCCAAGTCAAAAAGTACTACAATTGCAGAATGAAAAGGAAGGTTTTTTAATTATGGGTCGAGCCGAAGATGCTCAGGAAGTGGTTGAACGTGCAAAAATAATGCTGGCACCTCTGCGTTTTGGTGCAGGTCAAAAAGGGAAACTATTGGAAGCTATGCAGGTGGGAACTCCGTCAGTTACCACTACTATAGGTATTGAAGGCATTGCGGATAATTCCAATTGGAGTGGCTTTGTAGCAGACGATTTTGAAACCTTTAGTGCAAGTGCTGTGGCTTTGTATACTAACCAAAATCTTTGGAGTGAAAAGCAGAAAAACGGGTTTGGAATATTGCAACAGTTTAACAGCAGTCAGTTTGAAAATCAATTTCAAAATCGAATCAACGAACTTTATGAAAATATAAGAGAACACCGTCGAACAAATTTTATTGGGAACTTGCTATACCAACATTCTTTTCAGAGTACAAAATTTATGTCCAAGTGGATTGAAGAGAAAAATAAAAAAGCGTCTAAATAAGTAAGGATATCATTTTTTTTACTAAATTAGGTTTAGTTTGCTTCATAAATTTAAGAAACACAGCCTATTAATGATTTTAGAATCGATGGTTAAGTTTATTATACTGTTCAATTCCTTAAGTGTTGCTAGTTTGGATGATTTATCACTCCAATTGACTAATAATATCTATCATTCTTGGTGGTTTATTACTTTCTTTATTTTTATTTTGGCCTTCGTCATTTTTTACGGTTTTAAAGGTTATTCAGCGGTTAATCGCGATTTAATAGAAGGCTATTCTGAAATTGAAAATTCCAATGAACAATACAGTCTGTACTTTCTCTTTTTGGGAGTTACCATTCCAACTATAGAGTTTCTGGTAGAATATTTTACAGTTCGAGGGAGAGATTCCTTTGAGATTAATGCTACAATTGGTGTGGTATTGGTTATGATTTATTTTTTGAGCCAAAGAGTTCAAAGTGTTTTTCAGAATATAAGTAAAATATTCACGATTGTTTTTTTTGGGTATTATTTTCTGATTCTCTATTGGATCATCAATGTTCCCGAACATGTAGCTAGTTATTTTGATTTGCTAATTCTCTTTGTACTCTCGTATAATATTTTCAGAACTCCAGGAATATATTGGATTTTTGCGGTTACAAATTTCTTCATTTTATTGTTTTTCAATTATAAAGGTTGGATACCTAAAGTGTATATGGTTACAACCTTGTATAGTGTATTTTTAATTTCTATTATTAATCATGTCAGGTACATTGTTAACTTAAAAGTAAAAGATAATTTCTTATTTGCAGATAATATTGTAAACAAAGGTACCTCATTGGTAATTGCTGTGAATAAAGCCGGTGAAGTTGTGTATTGCAGCCAAACTATCACAGCTATCTTGGGTTATACTTCGGAGGAAGTTAAAGGGTTTAATTTTTGGAAACTTACGCAGGATGAAGAGTTTACCACCGAGAATTATGAGATAAGTAAAACGCTTTATGTACGTAAGTTAAGATGCAAAGACGGAAGCTATAAATACATACAATGGAAGGATTCCAAGTATTCGGAGGATACCTATTTGGGTATCGGTCATGATGTAACCGAACAACAGGAAACGCAGAATCACTACAAAACTCTTATTGAAAATGCTTCGGATATCATCTATGAAATTGATAAGTACGGTTATTTTATTTATTTGAATCCATTCTCCAGAAAATTGTTGAATTATTCGGATAATGATATCATAGGCAAACATTTTAGCGATTTTATCAGAGAAGACTATGTTGCCGAAGTTTTAGAGTTTTATAAAAAATATTATGGTAAGAATGAGGAAATTCCAACCATCGAATTCCCTACGAGAAAAAAAGACGGTTCGGAATTGTGGATTTCTCAAAAAGTGTCTTTAACCCGTGATAACGAAGGAAGAGTTACTGGTTTTGGAGCTATTGCCCGAGATGTGACATTGCTCAAAAAAATTCAACTGGAGCAGTTTGAACGACAGGCCAAAAATGAAATTTACAGCAAAACCATCAATAATCTAGTAACGCAGCAGTATACCGCAAATGATTCTTTTGAGGATATGGCGAAGAATATTTTGAGAGCTGCTTCTCAAGGATCAAAAATTGACCGTATTAGTTTTTGGAATTACACCACAGAGAATTTGTTTTGCCCCTATACTTATTCTTTGCATTCGGATAGTTTTGGTGAAAATTTGGTGAGTTACAAATCGGAAAACCCAATCTATTTTGAGATTTTCGAAAAAGACAATATTGTTGTTGCTTCAGATGTGTATAATAACGATGCAACTATAGAATTCACGGAGACTTATTTTCCCAAAAACGGCATTAAATCTCTTCTTGATGTGCCTGTTATGGTCAATGGACAATTGCATTCTATTTTGTCTTTTGAAACAACCAAGGAATTTCGAAATTGGGACAATGATGATATCAATTTTGCGCGTTCCGTATCGGAAGTGGTGTCACTTGCGATAGAATCCAGTAAGCGTCTTGAAACGGAGAAACGATTGGAAGAAAAAACCAAAATTCTTGCGGCCATTGCTTCTTCAACTGAAATCCTTATTAAAAAAACGGATATTGATGAAGCGTTCAATGAAATTTTCAGTACCACATTGTCCAAATTGGGTGAAGCAGCAAACGTGGATCGAATTTATTACTTTGAGAACAATCCGATTACTTTAACATTAAGCCAAAAACAAGAGTGGGTAAGACAAGGTATTTTTTCTCAATTGCCGAATAATGAATTACAGAATATTCCGCATGAAGAGATTGACACTATGATTATTGCATTGCTGCGGGACAAGATTTTTAATGAAGTGGTTAGCGAAATTGGCGATAGCCATCTCAGAGAAATGTTGGAAAAACAGAATATTATCACCATTGTTATACTACCTATTTTTGTAAAAAATCAATTCTATGGATTTATAGGTTTCGATGATTGTACCAATGGTAGAAAATGGACTGAAGATGAAATCGGCGTTTTACAAATTTTATCCAATAATATTTCTGCTACAATAGAACGTATCCATTCGGAGCGATTAATTCAAGAAAGTGAAGATAAATTCAAACTCTTAGCCGATAATATTCCGGGTACGGTTTATCTTTCTGAATTCGATGATAATTGGACAAAAGTATATCTGAATGATGAAATCGAGAAACTAACCGGATACAACAAGTCGGAATTCATAAAAGGGGAAGTGTCGTTAATTGATTTGGTGCACCCGGACGATCAAGAAAATCTGAAAGAATATACCAATGAGTGTATTGAAAGAAGTGAACCTTTTCATGTTATGTATCGTCTTAAAAAGAAATCGGGGGAATACATTTGGATAGAAGAGTTTGGAGATACGATTTTAAAAGAAGGTAAAGTAGCTTATATCGAAGGGATTTTAATTGATATCACCGAGAAAAAAGCCATCGAAACGGAAATCAAAGCCCGTGAGTATGCTGAAGCATCCAATAAGGCCAAATCAGAGTTTTTGGCGAATATGAGCCATGAAATACGTACACCTTTGAATGCAATTATCGGTTTTACTGATATTCTGGGCGAAACCCAACTGGATAAAACCCAACACGAATATTTAAGTACCGTTAACAAATCGGCTGGAATTTTATTGGATGTTGTTAATGATATCTTAGATTTTTCTAAAATTGAAACCGGCAAGTTGGATTTGGAAATCCAACAAGTCAATTTATTCGAAACCGCCAATCAGGTGTTAGATATCATTAAATTCGATTCGGTGCAAAAGAATATCGAACTGAAATTCAATATTGGTGTGGGTGTGCCTAAATACGTTTCAACAGATGCACTTCGTATCAAACAAATTTTGCTCAATTTATTGTCAAACGCCGTTAAGTTTACCAGCAAAGGAACGGTTGAGCTAAGAATGGATTTGATTGATCAGGACGAAAACAAATCCAAAATCAGAATCTCAGTGATTGATAGCGGAATTGGAATCAAAAAAATAAACCAGGATAAAATTTTTGAACCTTTTTCACAGGAAGATAATTCTACCACAAGAAAGTATGGTGGAACAGGTTTAGGATTGGCTATTTCCAATAAGATATTGAATTTAATGAACAGTAGTTTGGAATTGCATAGCGATTTCAGAAAAGGGAGTACGTTTTATTTTGATTTGACGTTGGATTATTTTTCAGAAGACGAAGGAATCAATACCATAGATGTCAATAACTTGGATGTGCGTTATGAGGATTTAAGTCATCAATACCTGCGGAATGTTTTTGAACTGGAAAAGAAGATTCTAATTGTGGAAGACAATAAAATTAATATGCTTTTGGCTCGGACATTGATTAAAAAGCTTTTACCAAAGGCAAACATTATTGAAGCACAAAATGGTAAAATTGGAGTACAACGGAGTAGCGAATTCAATCCGGATTTAATTTTACTAGACATTCAAATGCCAATTATGAATGGGTATGAAGCGGCTCTTGATATTAGGAAATTCAATAGTAAAGTCCCAATTATCGCTTTAACTGCCGGAACCATTAAAGGGGAAAAGGAAAAATGTCTCGAATCGGGTATGAATGATTATATCTCTAAACCTATTGATAAAGACATTTTTGAAAATATGCTACTAAAATGGCTACAATAAATCTAAATTTATTTTTATATTCACATCAACTAAAAAACAAACAATATGAAATGGCAAGGTAGACGTCAAAGTGATAACGTAGAAGACCGAAGAGGTATGTCATCTGGAGGGAAAGTAGTCGCAGGTGGTGGAATCATTGGAATTATTATACTATTAGTAAATCTTTTCGGTGGAGAGAATGCACAAATGATCACGCCTGTGCTGGAGCAAATGAATCAGCAACAAACGACTTCGGCTCCAACAGAACAAAGAGAACTTACTGAAGAGGAAAAAGTACTTGGTGATTTTGTATCTACGATGTTTGCGGATAATGAGGATACTTGGGAGAAAATTTTTGCCGAAAATAATTTGCAATACCGATTGCCAAAAATGGTCTTATTTACCGATGCAGTGGAAACAGCTTGTGGATCAGCTACCGCAGCTTCTGGTCCGTTTTATTGTCCAGGAGATGAAAAAGTCTATATGGACTTGGCATTCTTTAATGAATTGAAAACCCGATTTGGTGCCAAAGGTGGCGACTTCGCCATTTCGTATGTAATTGCACACGAAGTGGGGCATCATGTACAAACGGTTTTGGGTACTTCGAATAAAGTCCGAAAATTGCAAGCCAATATGACCCAGGCAGAAGCGAACAAATTGTCTGTTGCTTTGGAACTTCAAGCCGATTTTTATGCAGGATTATGGGCGAAATACAATCAGCAAAATTTGGATCCTGATGATATTGATGAAGCAATCAGCGCTGCAGAAGCTGTAGGTGATGATGCGATTCAAAGTCGTATGCAAGGACACGTGGTTCCAGAATCTTTTACCCATGGAACCTCAGAACAGCGAAAATATTGGTTTATGAGAGGGTTTAAAACAGGAGATATCCGTCAAGGTGATACTTTTGCAGAACTTAATTAATAATCTATCTTTTTATTTCAATAGCCAACTTTATGTTGGCTATTTTTTTTGCAAAAATTTAAGGCTTGTTTGCATAGTACTTAGTGTATTTTTGTTTAACTTTATTGTAAATAAATTAAACAAAACAATGAAAAGAACAGTTTTATTTGCCGGCGCATCAAGTGCAATAGCTATGGCTACCAAAAACCTTATGCAAAATGATTCTTACCATGTTATTGGACTTAGTACGAAAGGAGAATTTACGGAGTATGACTCTTCTTATTCTGTTGTTGACTATTCGAGTGCAAGTTTACCACAGCTGGAAGAACCAATTGATGGTATCGTTTTCTTTCCGGGTACCATAAATCTAAAACCATTTCACAGATACAAAGAGGAAGATTTTTTAACAGATTATAAAGTGAATGCGCTGGGAGCTGTGAATGTAATTCAACACTATTTGCCCAATTTGAAGCAATCTCCAAATGCATCCATTGTATTAATCAGTACTGTCGCTGTTGGTGTTGGAATGCCTTTTCATTCTTCAATAGCAATGGCGAAAGGGGCACTTGAAGGCTTAACAAGATCACTTGCTTCTGAATTTGCACCAGCAATAAGAGTGAATGCAATCGCTCCATCTTTAGTGGATACCCCATTGAGTGCAAAATTTTTAGCAACTGATGAGAAAATTGAAGCTATGCAGAAACGTAATCCGATGCAAAAAATAGGTCAGCCCGAAGATATTGCTCATATGATTTCATTTTTGTTAAGTGAAAAATCAGGTTGGGTTACAGGACAAATATTGGCGGTAGATGGAGGAATGGGTAACTTAAAAATTTGAGTAATGCAGCGAGTTATAGTTTGGTTTAAAACAGATTTACGAGTAAATGATAACGAAGTGCTTTTTAAAGCCATTCAAAATAATAAAGAGATCATTCCTGTTTATTGTTTTGATGAAAATGACTTTGGAAAAAGTGCTTTTGGATTTCAGAAAACTGGGAAATACCGAGCTAAATTTTTATTGGAATCCTTACAAGACTTAAATGATCAATTAAAAAAAAGAGGCTCAGGTTTACTAGTAGTGAAAGGGAAACCTGAAATTGAAATCCCTAAAATTATTTTGAAATATGGAGCCACTAAAATCTATACGAAAAAAGAAGTTGCCTATAGTGAAAAAAATACCTTAGAAAAAGTTCGAACTGCTGCATCCAAAATACATTGCGATGTGTCTATTTTTAGCACGAGCACATTGTATCATCCGGAAGATTTACCCTTTTCTATCAAAAATATTCCAGATGTTTTTACAGATTTTAGAAAGAAAGTAGAAAAAGAATCGACTGTCAGAGCTATTTATAACGCTCCAAGTGTAATACAATCGCCTTTTTTGCCCGAATTCAATTTGCCTCCCCTCTCTGATTTAATAGGTTCCAATACGGTGGAATTTGATGAAAGAAGTGTTTTACACTTTGTAGGAGGGGAGACAAATGCTTGTCAACGACTTGATTATTATTTGTTTGATAAAAAATTGATAGTAAACTACAAGCAAACACGAAATGGTTTATTGGGAAGCGATTATTCTACCAAACTCTCGCCATGGCTGGCAATGGGCTCTATTTCTCCTCGGTATATTTACGCTAAAATTAAAGAATTTGAAGCAGAATATGGTGAAAATGAATCCACATATTGGTTAGTATTTGAGCTATTATGGCGTGATTTTTTCCGATTTATGTTTAAGAAACACAACGAAAAATTGTTTTTGTTAAATGGTATTGCTAAATCGATCAAATATCAAAAAAACACCAATCTGGATCAATTACATTCTTGGATAGAAGGAGAGACCGGTAATGATTTTGTAGATGCGAATATGAACGAATTGAAGTGTACTGGCTTTATGAGTAATAGAGGCCGTCAAATAGTTGCAAGTTATTTGATTAATGATTTGAAGGTGGATTGGCGCTATGGTGCTTCCTATTTTGAACAAGAGTTGATCGATTACGATGTTTCTAATAATTGGGGCAATTGGGCTTATCTCGCCGGTGTAGGGAATGATCCTAGATCTTCAAGATATTTTGATACTAAAAAACAAGCATCGGAATACGATAAAAACGGTGAATACCAAAAAAAATGGCAAACGATAAATAGTGTAAAATGAGAATTCTTCTAACAGGTGCAAATGGATATGTAGGCAGACGACTTTTGCCTGAATTACTAGCTAGTGGTCATGAAGTGGTTTGCTGTGTTCGTGATAGTTCACGACTAGGATTGGAAGAAGAAACATTAAAAAAAGTGACTATATGGGAAGTGGATTTTATTAATGAACCTAGCTTTGATACGCTTCCTGATACAATAGACGTAGCCTATTATTTGATTCACTCCATGGCCAATTCAACACAGAATTTTGTGGAAATGGAAGCCAATTCAGCCTCACATTTTAATCTTTATATGGATAAGATGAATGTCAAACAAGTCATTTATTTAAGCGGCATTGTGAACGACCCCAATCTCTCCAAACATATGCATTCCCGAAGTAACGTGGAAAATATTTTATACAAAGGAAATTTTAATCTGACCGTTTTACGTGCCGGAATAATTGTAGGGTCGGGTAGTTCCTCTTTTGAAATTATCAGGGATTTATGTGAAAAATTGCCCGTGATGATTACCCCAAAATGGGTGCTGACAAAATCTCAGCCTATAGCGATTCGTGATGTGATTCAGTATTTGATTGGTGTAATCAATAAAGAAGAATGCTTCAATAAATCATTTGATATTGGCGGTCCCAATGTATTGACCTACAAACAAATGATGCAATTGTATGCGAAAGTGAGGGGGTTTACAATCGTAATGATAACGGTACCTTTTATGACACCTAAACTTTCTTCATATTGGTTGTATTTTGTCACTTCTACCTCTTTTAAATTGGCTCGGAACTTAGTGGATAGTATGAAGGTTGAGGTGATTTGCAAAGACAATCAATTGCAAAGAATCCTAAATATCAAACCAATATCCTATACAGATGCCATTAAATTGGCTTTTAAGAAGATTGAACAAAACTTAGTCTTATCCAGTTGGAAAGACAGTTTGTCCAGCAGCAATTTTAAACCACACTTGAAAAACTATATCGAAGTACCCAAATACGGATGTTTGAAAGATTATCAAAAAATACAACTCAATGCTACTTCAAATGCTTTGGAAAATATATGGTCAATAGGAGGAGAAAAAGGTTGGTATTATGGCACATGGATGTGGGAAATCAGAGGGTTTATAGATAAGCTTTTTGGTGGTGTTGGTTTGCGAAGAGGTCGAACAAGTCCAACGCATTTAGATGGTGGTGATTCGCTTGATTTTTGGCGTGTTTTATTAGCGGATAAAGAGAAAAGAAGATTACTCCTTTTTGCCGAAATGAAAGTACCCGGTGAAGCCTGGTTGGAATTTAAAATTGATGACGACAACACCTTACATCAAATAGCTACTTTTCGCCCCAAAGGTATTTTGGGTAGACTCTACTGGTACAGTATGCTGCCTTTTCATTTTTTTATTTTTAAAGGGATGATAAACAATATTGCAAAATCTTAAAATTAGGAGCTTTTCCTTCTATACGTTGCAAGAAAACGTTCAAAAAACACCATTTTATCACTACAAAAGGAGCTTCCGTTGGTCGCTCTTTGGTAGTGTAAAATAGAAAGTGCTTTTTGAGCGTTTTGCTTTCCACTACTATCAGGGCTAGAAATAAGCTTTACAATTCTATTCGGAACTTATAATTACAACCTAAAAGGTTCAACGAAGAAGCAAAAAGGCTCAACGAAGAAGCAAAAAGGTTCAACGAAGAGGCAAAAAGGCTCAACGAAGAGGCAAAAAGGTTCAACGAAGAAGCAAAAAGGCTCAACGAAGAAGCAAAAAGGTTCAACGAAGAGGCAAAAAGGCTCAACGAACAAGCAAAAAGGTTCAATCGTAAACAGGCGCAATTTCGCGATACCTGGATAGCATCAAATTAAGACAGGCTTCGTTTCTTTCGTCTGCGGCTCAGTTCATAACTCATAACTCATAATCACCCCAACCAGCCTTCTCTATCTAAGCTTCTGTACTGAATCGCTTCCGCTAAGTGGTGGGACGTAACGTTTTCCGAAGCTTCTAAATCGGCAATAGTTCGGGATACTTTCAAAATGCGATCATAAGCCCTTGCAGAAAGATTCAAACGTTCCATTGCAGTTTTTAAAAGTTGTAATGCGACTTCATCCAGTTCGCAATATTCCCTAATTTGCTTTGTAGTCATTTGGGCGTTGTAGTGCACATGATCGTAATTGGTAAATCGTTGGGATTGGATTTCTCGGGCTTTGGTAACACGCTCTCTAATTTTGACGCTACTTTCTCCATTTCTTTTTTCGGACAGTTGGTCGAATGGAACCGGAGTTACTTCAATATGAATGTCAATCCGGTCTAACAATGGTCCGGAAATTTTTCCTAAATAGCGTTGCATTTCGGAAGGGGAAGAGGTTACAGGTGCATTGGGATCATTAAAATAACCTCCCGGACTAGGATTCATACTGGCAACCAACATAAAAGAGGAGGGATAAGTTATTGTGAATTTGGCTCTTGAAATGGTAACTTCTCGGTCTTCTAAAGGTTGGCGCATTACTTCCAAAACTTCCCGTTTAAACTCGGGCAATTCATCTAGGAATAATACCCCATTATGCGCTAAAGAAATTTCACCGGGTTGCGGATAACTCCCTCCACCCACTAACGAAACGCTCGATGCAGAATGGTGTGGACTACGAAACGGTCTTTGATTCATTAATCCGGTATCTTTTACTTTGCCAGCAACACTATGTATTTTAGTGGTTTCCAAAGCTTCTTTTAATGTCATTGGAGGTAAAATGCTAGGTAAACGTTTGGCTAACATGGTTTTTCCTGCTCCGGGCGGACCAATTAATATGATATTGTGACCACCGGCCGCAGCAATTTCCATACAGCGTTTAATCGATTCTTGTCCACGAACTTCCGCAAAATCAAATTCAGGATAATCCAATGTTTTGTAAAATTCCTCCCGAGTATTAATGGTTGTGGGTTCCAATGACCCTTTTCCTTCAAAAAAATCAATCACTTCAGTAACATTCTCGATACCATACACATCCAATCCAGTAACAATAGCCGCTTCTTTTACATTTTGTTTGGGTAAGAAAAATCCTTTGAATCCTTCTTCTTTGGCTTTAATGGCAATAGATAATGCGCCTCTAATAGGTTGAAGATTGCCATCGAGTGATAATTCCCCCATAATGACATATTTATCGATTTCCTCCGATTTGATTTGCCCCGAAGCAGCAAGAATACCTATGGCGATACTTAGATCGTATGCAGAACCCTCCTTCCGTAAATCGGCAGGCGCCATATTGATGGTAATTTTTTTTCCGGGAAAATGGTAGTTGTTGTTCTTTAAAGCGGCAGCAATGCGGTAGCTGCTTTCTTTTATGGCATTATCGGGTAAACCTACTAGATGGTAACCGATACCTTTATCGATGTTTACTTCAATGGTAATGGTGGTGGCATCAACACCGAAAACGGCGCTACCAAATACTTTTACTAACATGGCGTATATTTTTTTAAATGGCTTATAATAACACAAATATAGAAAAGTTATGGTAATAAAAAATCCCGGTTTCCCGGGATTGATTTATTTTTTATAATTTTTGATACCACTTTCCAACCATGCTTTGTACTCCTCGGAATTGGGCATATATGCCACCGGAGTGTTCAAAATTTCATTGGTTTTCGGGTTGAAAAGCACATAGAAAGGTTGTGAATTTGATTGGAAAAACTTGGTTTGAAAATGAGCCCATTTGTGGCCATAATTTTCCAGAACTCTCGTTCCTCCGTCAATTCTGCTCACTTCAATTTGTTCTTCTTGCGGCAATGTTTTTTTGTCGTCCACATATAGTGAAATCAATACTACATCATTTCTTAATAATCGATCTACTTCAGGAACTGACCAAACATGTTCTTCCATCTTACGGCAATTCACACAGGCGTAACCTGAAAAATCTATCAGTACCGGTTTGTTTTGCTGTTTTGCATAATCCAGTCCGGATTTTAGGTCTTTAAAACAATTTAAATTGTTCGGACATTCATTAGGATATAAAATGCTGTATCCTACAGGTGGAGCCAATCCACTCAATAAATTCAAAGAACTAAAAGTTTTGGTTTCTTCGTTGACTCTGAATCCTGATGCCAAATACAGTACAAATACACTCGTGATTATGGCTAGTGCAGTTCTGAAAATCGATAATTTTTGTAGCGGTGAATCATGTGGAAATTTGATTTTTCCAAATAGATACAATGCTAAACCGGCAAAAATGACGATCCAAAGGATTAAAAAAGGTTCGATCTTTAAAATTCCCCAGTGTTTCACTAAATCGGCATTCGATAAAAATTTGAAGGCGAGAGCCAATTCTAAAAATCCTAAAACGACTTTGGTTGTGTTCAACCATCCGCCGGATTTCGGTAATGAATTCAACATATTAGGAAACATAGCGAATAATGCAAATGGTAAGCCTAATGCAAATCCGAATCCAGCCATACCAGCGGTTAACTGCCATGCACCTCCATCCGCTGTCAATGAACCTGCTAATAATGAACCTAAAATTGGTCCGGTACATGAAAACGAAACGATCGCTAATGTCAATGCCATGAAGAATATACCTAAAATTCCTCCGATATTTTCACCTTGTGTGGTTTTATTGGTCCAACTCGCCGGTAAGGTTAGTTCATAAAAACCGAAGAAAGAAAAGGCGAAAAAGATAAATATGACGAAGAAAATGATGTTCAGCCATACATTGGTTGAAATTTCATTTAAGATATCGGGATTCAAACTGTCTAATAAGTGAAATGGAATACTTAAGATTAAATATACTCCTAAAATGAAAGCACCATATAAAATCGCTTTTCCTACACCACCAGATGCTTTTTTTCCTCCGCTTTTAGTGAAAAAACTCACAGTTAATGGAATCATTGGAAACACACAAGGAGTTAGCAACGCCAATAAACCACCAATAAAACCCAATCCGAATATGCTCCACAACGATTTTTGAATCTTTGGATTTGATGATGCATCTGAAGTAGATTCAGCTTTTAGTTGTTTGATTTCGGATAGTGTGAGACCGTACAATTTAGCATCAGTATCTTCTTGTTGAGAAGAGGAAGCTGTTGTATCGCTAGGTTTGTTTTCCTCAGTAATCAAAGGTACTGCGATAACTTTACTCGAGGTGTCTTTTGCAGTTTCAGTTGTTTCAGTCGCTGCAGTTGTTATAGGTAACTTAATGTCAAACGTTTTATCTTGTTGAATGCAGGCTTCTTTACAAACTTGGTATTCTACATACACTTTTGCAGAAGTTGCATTTGGGTTGGTCAATTTTATAGTTTGTCTGAATTGCGCTTTGTTTTCAAATAAATATTCGTCTACTTCAAAAATATCGCTGTACACTTTTTTATAAGGACTTTCTTTGGTTTTTCCTACTAAAGTATAGTTTCCTTTGGCGTTTTTGAATTGAATTACCGTTGGTAAAGAAGCGCCATCCGGTGTGAATTGCGAAAACATATGCCATTCGTTTTCTATAGTAGCATCCAAAACCAACACAAATTCAGTATCTGATTTTTTTTCTACTGATGTTTTCCAAGTTACAGGATCTAAAATTTGTGATTGGGCACCTAAAAAGGTAAGAAATAGTACAATTGAGGTTAAGATTTTTTTCATTATTGTAATTCTATTTTAATAATATGTTGTGTGTTGTTAGTAACGGTAAAACGTTGGTCAGCTCGATGATTTACAATCCAAACGATTTGATTATCAGAGCAAAGAAGCCATGTGTTTTCTTTATCTAGCAATGAAAACTTTTCATCTTTAAAGTATTTACTGACTTTTTTCTTTCCTGACATTCCCGCGGGGTAAAAATAATCACCATCTTGCCATTTTCGTAAAGTTAACGGAAACTTTAACGAAAGTTTATCAACAAAAATAGTGTTTGTACCTGCATTTGAAATGTGATTTTGGTCACTGAAATGCATTTTAATTGGGTAAACAATTCCTGAAGAATCTTCATCAATCAAAAAAATTGAATCGTTGTTTTTTTTGATTTCAGACAAGATTAAGGTTGTTCTGTCTTTTAGTAAAAAGTAATTTTCAGAAAATATTTGCTTGCCCGATTGCGCTTTGGTCAAATCGTAAATATCATTCCAGGCTGTAAATCCGAATGGTTGTAGCCATTGGTACAAATACGCTTTGTAATTGTCGAGTTCCAGAAGTTTTTCGAGGTCTATTTTTTTTTCATTTCCTTCTTCAGAAACGATTTTAGCATACATTAGTTCAGTTGCATCGAAGGCTAATGATTGTGTTTGTTGTAAATTTTCAATGGTGTTTTGAAAAGAAGCTAGAAACGACGGATTCAATTCTTTCAGTATGGGAATAACAGCATGTCGAATTTTATTTCGTACATATTTATCAGAAGCATTGCTGGAATCCTCACGCCATTGGATGTTATTTTCTTTGGCATACTTTTCAATTGTTTCTCTTGAGAAATGTAGCAAAGGGCGAATGATTTTATCATTTTGCTGCGGGATACCGGTGAGACCATCCAAACCAGTTCCACGAGTCAAATTGATTAAAAAGGTTTCAATAGAATCATCGGCATGATGCGCTGTCAAAAGATAGTCAAAACCTTCAGTATTGAGTAATTCATCAAACCACTCATAACGAAGTTTTCGTGCAGCCAATTGGATTGAAAGCTTGTTCATTTCTGCATAGTGCGCTGTATCAAAATGGGTGCCGAAAAAGGAGATGTTATTTTTTTTGCAAAAATCTTTTACAAAAGAAAAGTCCTGATCGCTTTCTTCCGCTCTTAATTGAAAATTGCAATGCGCTACACCAATTTTAAAATCGAGTTGGAGTAATAAGTCAGTCAAAACAATACTGTCAATGCCTCCACTAACCGCTAAAAGCAATTTTTTACCTGATAGAAAAGGTAAGTTTTTTTGAATATGATTTTGTAAGTTTTGAAGCATCACTATTTAGTTAACAGGTGTAAACTTTAATAAAAAAAAGCGAAATGAAATACTCGTAATACAACCCCATACTATTCCTGCAATAATAGCTGAAATATGAAATTTGTTTGTGACACAAAAACAAAATACACTGATTAGTGTAATGGCAATCATCGTTAAATGACGTGTCTTTTTGTTGTTTTTAAAATTAAAAATAAAATTACTTCGTATAATATGTAACGAATTTAAAACAAACAAGATAATTCTGGTTAGAAGAGCCGAAATAAGTCCAAAAAATAGAGCAGAAGTAATGCTTAAAGTGAATAAGAAAACGAACATTGTAATACCCAGATAAGTGTCTTTTGCTTCACGGGCCCAACCTGCAAAACTGGCTAGTGGTGTAAAGAATAGTGCTAAACATAAAAACGTTGTTTTTTTCTTCATGTTATACATGTCTTTTTATCTTCTAATGTATTAGCTTAAAACTTCCAGCATCGCTTTGGCTTTTAATAAGCATTCTTCGTATTCTTTTTCAGGATCAGAAAGCGCCGTGATTGCACTTCCTACAGAATATGAAACATAATTCGCTTTACGATTGTATAGAATACTTCGTATAACAACATTGAAATCGAAATCACCGGTAGGAGTGAAGTAACCTACTGCACCACTATACAAACCTCGCTTGGTTTCTTCCAATTCTTCTATAATCTGCATAGCCGAAATTTTAGGAGCTCCGGTCATGCTTCCCATAGGAAAAGTAGTTTTAATGATTTCGATTGATGAAACTGAAGGATCTACTTCGGAAACAACCGTTGAAATCATCTGATGGACTTGCTTGAACGTATAAATACCACACAATTCTTCAACTTGAACAGATCCTTTTGTGGCGGTATGAGACAAGTCATTCCGAACTAAATCAACAATCATGATGTTTTCGGAACGCTCCTTCGGGTTTTGCTCTAATTCTTTTTTTGACAGTTCGTCCAAAATCATGTCTTCAAAACGTTTGGAAGTTCCTTTAATAGGTTGCGTGATGACTTTTGAACCTTCTTTTCTTAAATAACGTTCTGGAGAGGCACAGAGTAAATAATTCGTGTCGTTTTTGAAAAAAGTGGCAAAAGGAGGTTCTGAAATCGTATTCAATTTCTGATAGCAATCCAACGGGTCAATTTCGGCAGCTTCTGCATAAAATTCCATGCAGAAATTAGCTTCATAAATATCACCTCGATGGATATGAGATAACATAGTATTGACTTTTTCAATGTATTTTTCCTTCGGTATGCGTTGGTGGATTACAATAGAAGTTTTTTCTTTTTCTTCTTTTTTGATTGCACTTAAAATTTCCTCATAATCTTCTTCCAATTCATCATCGCACATGTTCAAATAGCAAATTTCAACCTCGTTACCTTTTATCAGAAACAATTTCTTTGGCTGAAAAAAAAACAAATCCGGGAAATTCAAAAAGTCTGAATTGTTCGAACTAAGTTTTTCGGTATCGTTTTTTAGATCATACGATAGATACCCAAAAATCCAATCTTTACTTTGTTGCTGGTATTGCTTAAGATCTTCAAATGCATTGTGATAATCGGTTTGAATGGAAGTAAACGCATCTACCGCTAAAATAGCATCGTAACTGGAATAGTGTTGAGGGTAATCGTTACTATCCAAAAAGACAATTTCACGGAATTGCTGTGACCAAGTCAGTAATTGGTGCTTAAATTCCGGTTGGTTTGAAACGGTCTTTATGATGGATGTTCTCAAGTGATTTATTTAAATGTAAAATTACTATTTAACCCTGAAGTAAACAAGGAAAATGCATTTTGCTACTATATCCGATTGGTATTTGAAAATAAAATGAATTAAATCGTTGATTTTGAGTAATTTTAATAGAAAAAGTACCATGAAAAAAGTTTTGTTTTTGGTGATGGTTTCTCTTTTTTTCTTCGGTTGCAGAAAAGAGAATGTTATAGTCAAAGAGGTTGCTAAAATTGGAATGAATAGCTATGGTTGTCCACCACCCGTTAGTGATGTCGATTGGTATTCTTCGGATAAAAAAGCGCCTATTTTTGAAGGTTTGGATGTGATTAATTATGCTATTTCGACGAAAAATTCGGAAGCGCAGAAGTATTTCAATCAGGGATTGGCATTGGCATATGGATTCAATCATGCCGAAGCGGCACGTTCTTTTTATTATGCTACAAAGCTTGATCCCGAATGTGCCATGTGTTTTTGGGGATTAGCTTATGTTTTGGGACCAAATTATAACGCTGGTATGGAACCGGACAATTATGAAAGAGCTTATAAAGCAATTCAGAAGGCGTTAGAATTATCTCGAAATGCTACAGAAAAGGAAAAAGCACTTATTAATTCACTCTCAAAAAGATATGTTAGAAAACCGATTGACAATAGGAATTATCTTGATATCGCTTACTCCAAAGCTATGAAAGTGGTGAATGATAAATATAGTGACGACATTGAGATCAATGCATTATATGCTGAATCGATTTTGGACTTGCATCCTTGGGATTTGTATGAGAAGAATGGTAAACCAAAAGAATGGACTCCCGAGATAGTTGCTCTATTGGAACAGATTTTAAAGAAAGACCCGAAACACATTGGTGCCAATCATTTTTACATACATGCCGTTGAAGCTTCAAA
This sequence comes from Flavobacterium sp. GCM10023249, assembly GCF_042653365.1. NCBI lineage: Bacteria > Pseudomonadati > Bacteroidota > Flavobacteriia > Flavobacteriales > Flavobacteriaceae > Flavobacterium > Flavobacterium sp. GCM10023249. The sequence continues at coordinate 314,310 of NZ_JBHSHZ010000009.1, read as the reverse complement.
AAATCCGGAAAGAGGGAATGCATCGGCAGCAATGTTTGACAAAGGTTTGGTTCCGGGATCGGGTCATTTAACACACATGCCTTCGCATATTTACATCCGTACTGGTGAGTATCATAAAGGAACAATGTCTAATGTAAATGCTGTGAAAATCGACAGTCTTTATACTACTATTTGTCATGCGCAAGGTGCCTATCCATTGGCTTACTATCCACATAATTATCATTTTATGGCTGCTACTGCAACTTTGGAAGGTAACTCAAAATGGGCCATCATCGGAGCAAATAAAACATCTGAAATGGTTCATCCTTCAACAATGGTAATTCCCGGATTGGGCACTTTGCAACATTATTACGTGATACCATATTTCGTTGCAGTGAAATTTGGAAGGTGGGATGATATAATGAAGATGAAATTAATCAGTGATACTATTAAATATCCAAAAGCGATTTCACATTATGCCAGAGGAATGGCTTTTTTAGGAAAAAAGGATAGTAAGAATGCTAAAGTAGAACTGGCAAAACTTGAGGCTTTTACGAAAGATGATTATTTGAAAAAAATGACCATTTGGGAAATAAATTCCATGCATGATGTTGTTACTATTGCCTTTAAAGTATTGAAGGCTGAAATTTATGCAACGGAAAAAAAATACTTTCAAAGTATTGGTCTCTTGAATGAAGCTATTGCTATCGAAGACGGTCTGAATTATAATGAGCCTCCAGATTGGTTTTTTTCGGTGCGTCATCATCTAGGAGCCATTCAGATGGATGGAGAGTTTTATAAAGAGGCAGTTTTTACCTATCAGGAGGATTTGAAAAGATTACCCAAAAACGGATGGTCACAACACGGACTTCAATTGGCTTACGAAAAATTGAAAGATAAAGCCAAAGCATCTGAAACGGATGATCAAATTGCTGAAAGTTGGAAATATGCGGATGTAAAACTTACGGGTTCGAGAATCAAAAGTTAAATAAAAACTAAAATAGAAGAATCGCCTTTTTTTGGCATGTTTTTTCGTGCAGTGAAGTTTAGTTTAACACTAAATTTCATAAGAATATTGATTAAAAAACTACACGCTTAATTTTAACCTTTTAATCAATTATTTGTATGAAAAAAGTATACTACACTGGTTTGGCGCTACTGATGGTTGCCATGATTGTTTATTCTTGTAAACAAAGAGACTATTCTGAGGAAGTTGCTGCGGAGGAAGTTGCGGCAGCATCGGCAGATACTACTCAAGTGATTTCCTCTTCTGCAGCCAAAGAACCTAAAAATTCCGACCGAAAATTCGTCCGTACTGCGGATATTAAATTCAAAGTGGATAATGTTGCCAAATCAACTTACGCTATTGAAGATGCAACCACAAAATTTGGTGGTTTTGTTACTTACACCAACCTTCAGAGTGTTGTTTCTGAAAAAGAAGAAACTAAAGTGAGCCAGGACAGTAGTTTAATAACAACGAAATATGCCGTAACGAATGATATTACAATACGTGTTCCTAATACCAAGCTGGACACAGTAATTAAAACCATTGCAAAAGAAATCGATTTTCTGGATTACAGAGTAATTAAAGCAGATGATGTTTCATTGAAAATGTTGGCAAACGAATTGGCACAAAAGAGAAGTTCTGTTTCGGAAAAGAGAATTGAAAAGGCGATTGATGGCAAAGGAAAGAAATTGGATAACGTGTTGAATGCGGAGGAGCAATTGGATGCAAAAAAAGAACAAAATGATAATGTTAAAATTGAAAATCTCTCGCTGAAAGATCAAGTGAATTTCAGTACGCTTACTTTAGCGATTTATCAGAATGATTCTGTGAAACAGGAGATGATTGCCAATGAGAAGAGTATAAATGCCTATCGTCCTAATATTGGTTTACAAATTTGGGATAGTTTAAAAACAGGTTGGTTTATGCTTGAAGCGATTATTGCTTTCGTTGTACAATTATGGGGGATTGCTTTGTTAGGATTTGGTGCTTATTTCCTAATTAAGCGCATTAGTAAAAAGCAATCTTAACAAAAAGCCGCTCATTGAGCGGCTTTTTGTTTTTATTAATTTACAGATTCAACCAATAGGCTGGTACCAATGCCTAAAATAGTGGTGTTTACATCACTAATATTGGAATGAATACTTACTTGTTGTGAAGCCGTTAAGTTGAATAATCTGCTTTTTGTTATTGTAATGGATTCTCCGTTTGAAACTGTTCCCGTAGCTCTTGTTCCCGCTATTTCTGATGAATTTACAGCTATGAAAAATTCAGGTATGGTTGTTCCTCCACTATTTCTTCGGAAAGTAACAGAATAGGTTATTCTATATGTTCCGGTTTTACTTACTTGAATGTTATTTGCATTTAATGTTGTGCTTTGGTTTAATCCGTTAGTACCAAAAGTAATTACCCCTGATGTTAATGTTGAATTGGATGTTTTGTAAATTTCACCGTAGGAATTCAAAAGAGTTGGAACTTTCCAAGACGCTTTTCCATTGGCATCCGAAGTTAAAACATAACCATTGGCTTGTGTGCCATCGACTATCTTTACAGATCCTGCAACATGTAATCTTTCATCTGGTGTGTTTGTACCAATTCCGACTTTGTTACTTGTATTACTGGAATTACCCAATACGATAGCATTGGCTTGCGATGTGGTTGCTTGGTAACCGATGGCTGTTGCATTTTGCCCCGAAGACGCTGCTTCAAATCCCAAAGCTAATGCTTGTTCGCCAGAAGCATTGGAAGCATTTCCTAATCCAATGGCATTATTGTTTGATGCAGTCGCGGAGTAACCTATTGCTGATGATCTGTAACCCGATGAGTTGGATAAATGACCTAATGCCAATGCACTATTGTTTGAAGCGACAGAGGAACGGCCTAATGCTGCTGATTGATAGCCACTTGCATTGGCAGAAGTGCCTAAAGCAAGAGCTTCATTGTTGTTTGAAGCTTGTGCAGAAGTTCCTATGGCTACTGAATTATTATTATTGGCTACCGAATTGAATCCAATGTTGATGCCACCGTTTGGATGGAATTTTGCAAAGTCAGAGTTATTTACCTTAACGTTAAAAGGGAAAAAATTGTTTGTTCCTATATAATCAGCAGCAGTTGCTGTATTGCCACTTAAATTCCAAGTCAAACCCGGACTTACTGAAGGTGTTCCTGAAGTGGTTAATGCTTTCCAAGAACCATCCCAATAATAAAATCCTGGGGTGATATCAGCTATAGTGCTTGTGTTGTAAATTAAAAGGCTTGTTGCAGGACTTGGTATTGTAGTAACATCTGTTGAGGAGGTTAAACTGATACGAGGGATTAATAAACCTGAGTTTGTACTTTTTAGTTCAAGTAGGGAAGAAGCACTTGGAGTTGTGGTTCCGATTCCAACCTGTGAAAAACTGGTTATGTACGAAAAAAGGCAAGTAATAATGGTAAGAAGAGTAATTTTTTTCATGCTTTTTTTAATTGGAGACGTGCAAATTTATTAAATGTCAACCGATTAAAATACTTGATTACATGGGGGTTGCGGTGGTTTGTGTTTTTGATTGATTGGTTAATTGTAGCAGTTTTAAGGACTGTTCTGAGATTATGTTTTTTTTTAGGTTGTAATAATGAGGATACCGTAATAAGAAATGTTTTTTTGTGGAAAGTTGTTAATTTTCCTTTTCAATTGATTTAACAGAAATATAACAAAAAACCCGCAAAAAGCGGGTTTTTTAAAAATATAGTGTTTTTTCTTACACGTGTAATGCTCTGTTGCCTGTAGCGGCTAAAGCTGCTTCTTTGATTGCTTCAGCAAAAGTCGGATGTGCATGTGACATTCTTGAAATATCTTCGGCAGATGCTCTGAATTCCATTGCAGTTACTGCTTCCGCTATTAAATCGGCAGCACGGGCACCAATCATATGAATACCTAGTACTTCATCTGTAGTTGCATCGGCAAGAATTTTTACGAATCCGTCTGTATCTGCACTGGCACGAGCACGTCCTAATGCTTTGAAAGGAAAACTTCCAGCTTTGTAGGCAATACCAGTTTCTTTTAATTGTTCTTCCGTTTTACCAACAGCAGCAACTTCTGGCCAAGTATAAACAACACCGGGGATTAGGTTGTAATCAATATGTGGTTTTTGACCTGCTAAATATTCGGCAACCATAACACCTTCTTCTTCTGCTTTGTGAGCTAACATGGCACCACGAACCACATCACCAATAGCATAAATATTAGAAGCAGTTGTTTGTAAATGATCGTTTACTTCCACTTGACCTCGTTCTGTGATTTTTACTCCCGCTTTATCGGCATTTAACCCGTCTGTATATGGGCGGCGACCAACAGAAACCAAAGCATAATCACCTTCCAAAGTGATGATTTCACCTTTTGCATTTTCCGCTTTAACGGTCACTGTATTTCCTGCTCTTTCGACAGATTGTACTTTATGTGAAGTATAGAATTTCATTCCTTGTTTCTTCAGTACTTTGGTCAATTCTTTGGATAAAGCAGCATCCATTCCAGGAATAATTCTGTCCATGAATTCAACAACAGAAACCTGAGCTCCTAAGCGTAAATAAACCTGACCTAATTCCAATCCAATTACTCCACCACCAATAATAACCAGATGTTTAGGAACTTCTGTTAATTTTAAGGCTTCGGTAGAAGTGATTACTCTTTCTTTGTCAATAGTGATAAATGGTAGAGACGAAGGTTTAGAACCCGTAGCGATAATAGTGTTTTTAGCTTCGATTTTTTCAACTGAACCATCATTTTTAGTTACAATGATAGTCGTTGCATTTTCGAATGAACCAACACCTTCAAAAACGGTGATGTTATTTTTGTCCATTAGAAATTTCACACCACCTGAAGTTTGATCAACAACTGCTTGTTTGCGAGCAATCATTTTTTCAAGGTTTACCTTTACTTCTCCCGAAACTTCAATCCCGTGATCTGCAAAATGCTGTAATTCTTCAAAGTGATGAGAAGAAGCTAATAAAGCCTTTGATGGGATACAGCCTACATTAAGACAAGTACCACCAAGAGTTGAATATTTTTCAATAATGGCTGTTTTCATTCCTAGTTGTGCACAACGTATTGCTGATACGTATCCACCAGGACCTGAACCTATTATAACTACGTCAAATGAACTCATAGTATATATTTTATGTTGTTTTTAAATTCGAATGGCAAAATTAGCAATTTATAAACTATTAAAAGTAGTAAATAGGCAATAAATTGTTATAAAAATTAATCCCAATCTTGTGCGATGAATTTTAAGGTTTTTCCCTTTTCTGTTGCTAAAGTTAATTGATGGCCTTCCACTTTGTAAATGGTCGATTTTTCTAACATCTGCAAATATTTTATTTCTAAATCAGCTGTTTTATTACAAAACATTTTGGTAGAAATAAAACCTTCAAAGTTGATGGTTTCGTCGTCTACTATATCAAAGTTTGCCTTGATGCGATTGCATCCTCCATAAATAGCAGCTTCTTCTCCTGTTAAATCCAAACTTACAGAATTGGCAATCAAAAACGATTTTGTATATCCTTTGAGTTCGACCAACATCCAGGTTCTCTTTAATCTGTTCTTTGCTTCTTTTTCAGCATCTATGGCCGATTTTTTGGAATCACAATGTGTTAAAAGAAATAACGATATAATGAATAGGTATTTTTTCATGGTTTAGATATCAAATACAGTTGTGTTTTTTACTTCCCCAATCATAAACGAGGAATGTGTACTTCCAATGTGCTTAATGGATGTTAATTTAGTAACCATAAACTCTCGATATTCTTCCATGTCTTTTACACAGATTTTGAGTATGTAATCGTAATCACCACTCACGTGAAAACATTCTAAGACTTCATCAAGTTTTAAAATTGCATTTTCAAATTCGGCAATAAAGTCTTTTGCATGTTGTACTAACTTAATATGACAAAAAACCACATGGCTTTTATTGACTTTGTTGCGGTCTACTAAAGCAACGTATTTCTTGATGGTTCCGTCTTTTTCTAATTTTTTAATACGTTCGTAAACAGCAGTTACCGATAAATTTAATTTCATCGATAATTCTTTTGTTGTACTTTTGCTGTCTGTTTGAAGCAACTTCAGTAGCTTTTTATCTATAGCGTCCATATACTTTAAGGAGTTTAGATTGGTTAAGAATTCGGATTTAATAAAGATTAAAAGAATTAAAATCTAAACTAATGCAAAATTATAGATTTATTTTCTAAAACTAAGTAAAAATACTCCAAAATATTTAAAATTATTCTGTTTTAATTCTTTTTGATTATTTGTATTTCTGTTGTGATGTCTATTCTCTTTTTTATAGTCTTTACTTAATTCGGTGATTTTATGGAATTGTTGAATGTATTTTATACATGTTCTTTTGTATCATAGCAAATGACGAGCCAATGTTGGAGTTTGCAGACTTTTTTTGTTTAATTTCTGTGGAATCTTGTTTCATTAGGTGTCGAGTTTTATTTTGACTGTTTACTTTATCTTTGCCAAATGTTAAAAAACCTTTTTCAACCCTTTCAAACGGATATATCAGGTATTGCTTTGCCTGAAAAATTCACCTTTCCATTTTATTATGAACCACATGAGTTGAGTGTAATTGCTTCTCGTGAATTGCAACATTATTTAACAACGCAAACAGATTGGGAACATAACTTCGGATTAATTGAAGATCAGGATGGTTTGGTTATTGGTAAAATGTTTGGCGTATTGGTCTGTCAGAATAGCAATGGAGAATTAGGTTATTTATGGGCTTTTTCAGGGAAATTGGCGGAAGTGAATCATTTGGATTATTTTGTACCAACGGTTTTTGACATGCTTGATCCTGATGGTTTTTTCAAAAAGGAAGAAGGAATCATCAATGTGATCAATGCAAAAATTGAAAAACTGGAAAACGAATCGGATTATTTGAATACTATAAAAAAGTTGGAAAATACCAAAGAGGAAGCTGAACGTGATATTCAACGTCATAAAAATCATGTCAAAGCGCAGAAAATAATCAGAAACCGGCAGCGGATAGAAGCTGAACAACAACTTTCTTCAGAAGAATATGAAAAATTACTTCAAGAGTTGAAGGATCAAAGTCAGCAAGAAGGTATTTTGTTGAAAAAAATGTCGGCGTATTGGAATTATAAAATTAACGATGCACAAAAAGAGTTTCAGATTTTTGATGATGTAATCAATCAGTTGAAGGAAGAGCGTAAAACTAAATCGGCGGCATTACAACAAAAATTATTTGCGGAGTATTCTTTTTTAAATCAATCACGAAAGCGCAAAAGTTTAGGGGATATATTTGACAATAATCCACCGGCTGGAGCTGGTGAGTGTGCTGCACCAAAGTTATTGCATTATGCTTTCGAGTACAATTTGAAGCCCATTTGTATGGCTGAGTTTTGGTGGGGACAATCGCCAAAATCTGAAGTTCGCAAACACGGTCAATTTTATCCGGCTTGTAAGAGCAAATGCGAGCCTATTTTATTAGGACATATGTTGGATGGAATTATAATGGACGAGAACCCTTTTTTAAACAATCCAGCAGAAGGTAAAGAGTTGGAAATTGTATATGAGGACAACGTTATTGTAGTGGTGAATAAGCCTTCCGAGTTTTTGTCCGTACCTGGAAAAGAAATCTCCGATTCGGTATACCAACGTATGAAAACTAAGTTTCCAGATGCCACAGGTCCATTGATTGTTCATCGTTTAGATATGTCTACTTCGGGTATTATGTTAATCGCCAAATCGCAAGAGATTTATGTAGAGTTGCAAAGTCAGTTTATCAAACGAACAGTAAAGAAGTGCTACGAAGCGTTATTGGACGGAGTTTTGGTAAATAAAAGTGGCATGATTGAATTGCCGCTTCGTGTAGATTTGGAGGATCGACCACGACAATTGGTTTGTTATGAATATGGAAAACCGGCACAAACAGAATGGGAAACAATTTCTGTAGACAATGGTAAAACCCGAGTGCATTTTTATCCAATAACCGGAAGGACTCACCAATTAAGAGTGCATGCCTCTCATCCTTTAGGATTAAATACATCTATTGTAGGAGATGATTTATACGGAACAAAAGCGAATCGCTTACACCTTCATGCTAAAGCAATTACTTTTAAGCATCCGGTTAGTGGTGAGGTAATGACAATTGAAGTTAAAGCTGAATTTTAAGTATAAAAAAACCCGATAATTTCATCGGGTTTTTATTTTTAATCTTCTAAAGTTGCTTGTATTTTATTTTTGTTAAGCTTACTGTTTTTAAATCCGTAAGCGAAGTAAATCACTAAACCGATTACTAACCAAATTCCAAACCATTTCCAGTTTGATACGGCCATTCCTGTTAATAAATAGCAACAAGAAATCAGTCCTAACAAAGGGATTAATGATAAGTTCTTAAGAAATGCCGTCACAGCCATTGCGATTGTTAAAATAAAGAAGGCAAGCATAGGTAAGTTGGCTGCTAATTTTCCTTCAGAAAAATCAAAAGTATCACCAAAAAATGTCGGAACATAATAGTTCACTAAAACCGAAGCGATTACTACAATTGCAGGAAAAATGAACTTAGAATTCACATAAGGGATTCTGAATTTTCCTTTGGTAGCACGTTCAGCTAGTTCAGCTTCGCTTTGCGCAGAGAGCATCAAGACTCCACCACAAACTAATACGAATGCGAATAAAGTTCCAATACTTGTAAAGTCAAGAACGAAATTTTCATCGGTAAAGAAAATAGGTAATCCTACAACAAAACCAGTCACAATTGTTGCAAATCCTGGAGTTTTGTGTTTTGGATGTATTTCGGCAAATTTTTTCGGCATTAATCCGTCACGACTCATAGTCATCCAAATACGAGGTTGTCCCATTTGGAAAACTAACATTACACTGGTCATGGCTACAACAGCAGCAATAGAAACAATGAATAACATCCATTTAATTCCTTTGATGGCAAAAATTTCAGCCAAAGGATCGCTAACTCCTAATAAGTCATATTTAACCATTCCTGTTAAAACCAAGGCTAAAATAATGTATACCACAGTACAGATTATCAATGAATAAATCATTCCTTTTGGTAAGTCGCGTTGCGGATTTTTACTTTCTTCTGCTAAAGTTGAAACAGCATCAAAACCAATATAAGCGAAGAATACAGCAGAAACTCCAGCCATAACACCACCAAAACCATTTGGCATAAAAGGAGTCCAGTTATCAATATCAATATGGAAAGCACCTACTATGATTACTAATAAGATGATGGCTAATTTAATGTAAACCATTGCGTTGCTTAGGTTTTTGGATTCTTTGGTGCCTTTGTAAATTAAATAGGTAATCAATATGTTGATTAATACAGCCGGCATGTCAAAAATGATTCGTAATCCGCCAATTGACGGTGCGTTTTGCCAAGCTGTTAATCCTTCGCCAACTTTATTATCTATAAATGCCGCATGTGCCGATTTATAATTTATGGTAAGCCATTCTGGTAAATGTATACCAAAAGTCTCAAGCAAATTGGTAAAATATCCACTCCATGAAAAGGCAATGTAAATGTTACCAATTGAATATTCCATTAATAATGCCCAACCGATAATCCATGCGAACAATTCCCCAAATGACACATAGGCATAAGTATAAGCACTTCCTGAAACCGGAACTCTTGAAGCAAATTCTGCATAGCACATTGCTGTAAAACCACAAGCAATGGCACACATTACATATAATAAGATTACTCCGGGACCACCTGAAAAACAAGCGTTACCAATTGCAGAAAAGGTTCCGCCACCAATGATAGCTGCAATTCCGAAGAAAGTTAAATCTTTTACATTCAGTACTTTATTTAATCCCGAATGCTCTCCGTCACCGCCTTGTTGTAATATTGTAGTTAGAGGTTTTTTTCTAAATAAATTAAAAAATGACATATAATTTGTTTGGTTTGTTTGTTAAAAGCCAACAAATATATAAAACCAATTGGTAATTAGGGATGATGTTGATAAATTAAAGCACAAAAGGTGACCCGAAGATCACCTTTTGTTATTGTTTTCTAATTTTGATTATGCCAAGTCAAATCGGTCTAAATTCATGACCTTAGTCCAAGCCGCAACAAAGTCATTTACGAATTTTTGTTGTGCATCTTCGCAAGCGTATACTTCTGCAATAGCACGTAGTTCTGAATTTGAACCAAAAATCAAATCCACTCGGGTTCCCATCCATTTAATTGCACCCGAAGAACGATCGGTGCCGACAAAGGCATCTTCGGTATCTGAAACCGACTTCCATTGCGTATTCAAATCCAATAAATTGACAAAAAAATCATTCGTCAGTGTCTCCGGACGTTTGGTGAATACTCCGCTTTGTGATTGATCGAAATTAGTATTCAAAACACGCATACCACCTAGTAAAACAGTCATTTCTGGAGCTGATAATGTTAATAATTGTGCCTTGTCAATCAGCATTTCTTCAGCGGAAACTGTAAATTTTGTTTTAGCATAGTTACGGAAACCATCTGCTAAAGGTTCAAGTACAGAGAAAGAATCCACATCAGTTTGTTCTTGTGAAGCATCTGTTCTTCCGGGAGTAAATGGAACAGTGATGTTTTGGCCTGCGTTTTTAGCTGCTTGTTCAATTCCTGCGCATCCGCCTAAAACAATCAAATCAGCTATAGATACTTTTTTATTGAAATCGTTTTGGATTTTTTCTAATGTTTCAAGCACCTTTGTTAATTGTCCAGGATTATTTACTTTCCAATCTTTTTGTGGAGCAAGGCGAATTCGGCCACCATTGGCACCACCACGTTTGTCAGAACCTCTAAATGTTGATGCGGAAGCCCAAGCAGTGGAAACTAATTGGGAAACCGTTAGGCCGGAAGCAAGGATTGTCGCTTTTAAAGCAGCTATATCTTGTTCGTTGATTAACGGGTGTGTTGCGGATGGAATTGGATCTTGCCAAATTAATTCTTCGTTTGGAACTTCAGGGCCTAAATAACGAACTTTTGGCCCCATGTCTCTATGAGTCAATTTGAACCAAGCTCTTGCAAATGCATCATTGAATTCTTCAGGATTTTCCAAGAAGCGTCTGGATATTTTTTCATAGATAGGATCAAATCGTAAGGATAAATCTGTTGTGAGCATAAAAGGTTGGTGACTTTTTGAAGGATCATGTGCATCCGGAACTAATCCTGCTCCTGCGCCATTTTTAGGTCTCCATTGATGGGCTCCAGCCGGACTTTTAGTCAATTCCCATTCGTAGCCAAATAAGTTTTCGAAATAGTTATTGCTCCATTTTGTAGGAGTGATAGTCCAAGCACCTTCTAAACCACTGGTTATGGTGTCGCCTGCGTTTCCGGTTCCATAGGTGTTTTTCCAACCTAAACTTTGTTCTTCTATTCCTGCAGCTGCGGGTTCACGTCCTACATATTGATCAGGATCGGCTGCTCCATGGGTTTTTCCTAATGTGTGACCGCCTGCAATAAGTGCAACGGTTTCTTCGTCGTTCATTGCCATTCGAGCAAATGTTTCGCGAATGTCTATTGCTGCTAATAATGGATCCGGATTGCCGTTTGGTCCTTGTGGATTAACATAAATCAATCCCATTTGAACGGCTGCTAAAGGATTTTCCAAATCACGTTCTCCTGAGTAACGATTGTCTCCCAACCATTCTTGTTCTATTCCCCAATAAATGTCTTCTTCAGGTTCCCAAACATCTTCGCGTCCCCCAGCAAATCCAAAAGGTGTAAAGCCAGCTGATTCTAAAGCGCAATTTCCAGCCAAGATCATTAAATCGGCCCACGATATTTTATTGCCATATTTCTTCTTTATAGGCCATAATAGTAATCTGGCTTTATCGAGATTGGCATTATCCGGCCAACTGTTTAATGGAGCAAAACGTTGTGTTCCTGATCCGGCACCGCCACGTCCGTCACCAGTTCTGTATGTACCTGCGCTATGCCACGCCATACGGATAAAAAACGGTCCGTAATTTCCATAATCAGCAGGCCACCAATCCTGAGAAGTAGTCATCACTTCGTGAATGTCTTTTTTTAATGCGGCAAAATCAATCGAATTGAATGCTTCGGCATAATTGAATTTTTCTCCCATAGGATTGGAAAGGGAGGAATGTTGTCTAAGAATGTTCAATTTTAACTGGTTAGGCCACCAGTCTGTGTTTCTGGTTCCTGCACCGGCACTTTGTTTGGCTGAATTTCCTCCTGAAAAAGGACATTTCCCACCACCATTACCTGCATGTGCGTGTGAATTTGTGTTGTTTTCCATTGTATGTGTTTTTGTATTTGATTATTAATAACCTGATTGTAAAATTAAAGAATGATAATCTATGATATTCTTGGTTTTAATAGATAAAAATTATAGTTTTATTGGTCTTTTTAAATTGATTGTAATTAAAAGCAGGTATAATATACTGCAATCTTATTAGTATTTAAATTTAATGAATTTTGTTAATTCTTTATGTATTTTATTGTATAATGAATTTAAATTTATGAAAAAATCAATAAAAAAACTGTGAATTGCTTTCTATAAGATAATTCTATCGGTATATAATATTTTTGTTTTAAAAGAGTGGAGAAATTACAAAATGCAATAGCTACATTTGCCAAAATTTAAAATTAAAAACTATGGCATTAGTAGGAAAACAATTCCCTAACATTACCGTTGATGCAATCTCTGAGATGGGAGATAACTTAAGAATCAACGTTTTAGAAGAAGCAACAAAAAACAACAAAAAAGTATTATTGTTCTGGTATCCAAAGGATTTTACTTTTGTGTGTCCTACAGAATTACACGCTTTTCAAGCTGCATTACCTGAGTTTGAGCAAAGAAACACAATTGTTATCGGAGCTTCTTGTGATACCAACGAAGTACACTTTGCTTGGTTGAACACTGCTAAAAACAATGGTGGTATCGAAGGTGTTACTTATCCTTTGTTAGCTGATACAACGCGCAATTTGTCTAAAGCTTTAGATATTTTAGATGCTCAAGAAGTATATGATGAAGAATCAAATGATATTTTAGTTGAAGGATCAAACGTTACCTTCCGTGCTACGTATTTAGTTGATGAAACTGGTAAAATTTTCCACGAAAGTGTTAATGATATGCCGTTAGGTAGAAATGTTGGTGAGTACTTGCGTTTAATCGATGCTTATACTCACGTACAAACTAAAGGTGAGGTGTGTCCTGCTAACTGGGAACAAGGTAAAGAAGCGATGAATGCTGACAGATTAAGTACTGCAGCTTACTTGGCTCAAAACTAAATCAATTATCAATAACTTAATTCCAAATTCCAATGTGTAAATTATGTTGTTTATGATTGGGGTTTGGAATTTTTTTTTAAAATTAGAAATATGTTACTGGAATTAAACGAAGATACATTACAAAACGTTGTTAATGACAATGAAAAAGTAGTGGTACAGTTTTCAGCTTCTTGGTGTGGGAATTGCCGAATCATGAAGCCTAAATTCAAAAAATTGGCAACAGAAAACGAAAATATAACTTTTGTAATTGTTGATGCTGAAAATTCGCCAGAATCAAGAAAGATGGCTAATGTTTCTAACTTACCAACCTTTGCAACTTTTGTTGGTGGGAAATTGGTGAATGAAACTCAAACGAACAAAGCGGAGGTTTTAACTGAGCTAGTTACAGAAATCCTTTAATTATGAAGTTACCGGTAATTAAACATTTGACACAGTTTATTGAGGAAAATGATCAGGATTATATCGTTGAGACTATTGAAGTTCTTGAAGCTCTTACCGAAATTCCTTCTTTAAAAGATGAAGAATTGGATGTAATTGGTGAATTGATATCCAATATGTATGGTGCTTTGGAAGTGAATAAAATGGTGAAGACTGGAACGGATAAAAAAGAAGCCTTAAACGCTTTTATGCAAAGGGTTCTAGGTTCTATAGATAAATAAAAAAGCTCTCAATTGTGAGAGCTTTTTTTATGGAGAAACGATTCCTTCGTATCTATCCCAGTAACTGTAGATTAGGAATACATTGGCAAAAGCGACAAATAATCCCATTATCAAACCCATAGTGTCTGTGCTCATCATTAAGTTGATCAAAAGGATGTTGACAGTAACTGGCAGAATTACTAAATTGGCTAGAGGTACAAACTTTCCAACTACAAAGGCGATTCCGCATAATAACTCTATTGCTTTAGCTAAAGGCATAATATAGTGTGAGGCTACAATTCCAGCTTTGAAGGCTTTTAGTTCTCCTACGGCTTCGGTTTCTGGTGCTAGTTTTAAGAAGAAAGCTAGTGATGCCCAAATCAATAAAGCACCTAACAATACTCTTACAATAATCGTTGCTACTTTCATAATTCTTTAATTTTAAGTTCTATATAAAGTTACCAAAAATTATCTTACAAAAATCATAAAACAGTATAAATAAGTACGTTAGGTTGTTAGGTGTTTGTTTGTGAAATCCTGGCAAAAATTTTCGATTAATTTTCGTACTTTCCTGAATTCTGCCTTGGTTTCTTCTTCGTTTCCAATGAATTTTGCTGGATCTGGGAAGTTGTGATGAAGTTTGATCGCATTTGAAGGGAAATAAGGGCAAACTTCTTTTGCATGATCACAAACGGTGATGATGAAGTCGAAATCAATTCCAGTATATTCGTCAATATGATTGGAAGTATGTTCCGATATATTTATTCCTTCTTCTTGCATGGTTTCGATAGCTCTAGGGTTTACACCGTGCGTTTCTACTCCGGCGGAGTATACTTTTACCTTCTCATTATCGGTAAAATGGGATAAATAGCCATGCGCTATTTGACTACGGCAGCTATTGCCTGTACAGAGTACTAGAATGTTAATCATACCAAAAGCCATAAAAGGTTAATAATTGTAAATCTAGGGTCAAAACCATAATAGAGATTCAATAGAGTTATTCCAAGAGTAATAATAATTGGTTTCTTGTATTTTGTAAAGAACTTTTCCATTTTATTAGCAACAGTTTGAGTTGGGTTGGCAGCAATTCGTAAGTTCTTGTAATTCTTTTTTGGCTTTTTCTGGGATAATTCCACATTGACTATTGGCAAGACAAGTTGTTTTAGTGGAAGTCAATACAAAAGTTGTTCCGTTGTGGGCTAAACCAAATTTACCAATAGTAGCTTCAGTCTGGTATTCTACAACAATTTCATAGTTAGATTCAACTGTGTTTTTTTCGATACCACTAATGATTTTTATTACTTTCTCGGAAGTCAATCTATGCCAAACATCGTCTGTATGCCATAATTGAAAAGTAAAATAATTTTCTTCACGGAACGTATTACCACAATCGGTATACTTCTTATTGACAATGCCCATTTCTGTAATGTGAAAATGACTTGGGATTTGTTTGCCATCAGGTAATTGGATCTCGAAATTATCACTTTCGGATAAATACTTTTTAAATTCGGATAGTCTCATAATGTAATTGTTTAGTAATTAGCAGCATTTATTCTGTAATTTTTTCTTAATGATACTGAAATAATTTTCAAATTTCTCTAGTGTTTCGTTGTTGAGACAATAGCAAATTGCAGTGCCTTCTATAGTGCCTTTAATGATTCCAGCATTTTTTAATTCTCTCAAATGTTGAGAAACTGTAGGTTGTGCCAAAGGCAATTCGTTTACAATATCACCACATATACAGCTGTCCACTTTTAATAAATAGTCTATTATGGCAATTCTTGCTGGATGTGACATAGCCTTAAATAAAGTGGCTATTTCGTTCTGTTCTACTGTAAAAAAATCGGATTTGGATGCGCCCATTGTATGTTTGTATTTTAATATTGCAATATTACGATAAATCAATTTAAACTTCCAAATAAATAATCGATTTTTTTCTGTACTTTTGGAAGCATTAAAAAAAACAATAAGATGGCTCAAATAACATTAAAAGGAAATACAATTACTACTGTGGGTAATTTACCTGAAGTAGGATCTCAAGCAAAAGATTTTGAATTAGTAGCGACAGATTTGTCAGTGAAAACACTGGCAGATTACAGAGGAACTAAAGTGGTTTTGAATATTTTTCCAAGTGTAGATACAGGAACTTGTGCTACTTCAGTCCGTAAGTTTAATGAAAAAGCGAGTAATTTACCGAATACAACAGTATTGTGTATTTCACGTGATTTGCCTTTTGCGCAAAATCGTTTTTGTGGAGCTGAAGGGTTGAATAATGTTATGAATTTGTCGGATTTTAGAAGTAATTCTTTCGGGAATGACTACGGCGTGACAATTACTGACGGTCCGTTGGCAGGTTTGCATTCGCGTGCTGTAATTGTGATTGATGAAGATGGAGTTGTGAAATATACAGAACAAGTTGCCGAAATTGTTGACGAACCTAACTACGAGGCAGCGTTAACAGCGCTATAATATGGAATTTAAAAAAGACGAAACTCTTTTTACAGGAAGACTGAAAAGTATAGTGTTTGCTTTTAAAGGTGCAGTGAAATTAATTACCACTGAGCATAGTGTGATGGTTCAGTCTTCATTGGTTGTACTAATGACAATTGCAGGTTTTTATTTTGGAATTTCTACAACAGAGTGGATGTTTCAAATCTTGGTGTTTGGATTGGTTCTAAGTATTGAAGGTTTGAATACTGCCGTTGAAAAAATTGCAGATTTTGTGCACCCAGATTATCACGAACGTATCGGTTTTATTAAAGATATTGCTGCTGGAGCTGTATTCTTCGCAGCAATGACTGCAATTACAATCGGTGCAATAATTTATGTTCCTAAACTATTTTAATAAGTAGAACAGTTATTTTGTTTTAAACGTTTACATTATTAATGGCCAAATCAAAAAAAACTACCGAAGCTGCTATTGAACCTGAAGAAATTAATTTTTTCAGTCGTTTTGCACCCAATAGAAAACAAAGTGTCACTTTCGGAATATTGTTAATCCTACTTGCAGTAGCATTGACGGTATCGTTTGTGTCTTATTTTGTAAATGGGAAATTCGATCAAAGCGAATTGAATGATTTTACCGACCGAAATTCTGAAGTACAGAATTGGTTAGGTAAATTTGGTGCCTTTTTGGCGGATTTTTTCATCTATAGAGGATTTGGAGTTGCTTCCTTCCTTTTTGCTCGACTTTTGTTTTTGACTGGAGCCTATCTTGTATTGGATATGGCGGTTTCGAAATTGAAAAAAACATGGTTTTGGGATATTTTTGTCATCATCATTTTATCCATTCTTTTTGGTTTTTTTGGAAAGCAATTGCCAGAACTAGGGGGTGTGATTGGGTTCGAAATGAATTTATTTTCTCAGGATTATATCGGAAAAACGGGAACTTTATTGGCCTTGCTTTTCGGAATCGTAATCTATCTTATTTTTAAGGTTAAGGTTTCTCCGGACAAAATTAAAGGAGCCTTCGAGAAAACGAAAAATGAAATTCGTGACGATTTGTCTACGCCGGTTTCAGCATCGTCTACAGCGGCTTATAATCTTGAGGAATTCGCTGTTGCCGAAGAAACTTCAACGACTCAAGATAATTTGATTACAACACCAAATAAAAATGATTTTGAAGAGAATGAGGAAGAATTGGGAGAAATTACGTTAAAAACAGTTCCTTCTCAATTTGAAATCAATAAAGAAGCTTTAAAGCCAACTATTGGAACAGCTTCTGAATTGTCTTTGGAAGTTTCAAAAAAACCTGAAGTTGTTCAGGAAGATGTAAAACCACATCCTGATGAATTGGTTATAGAGAAAGTGGAAGAAGAGGATATAATCGAAGAAAATCTGGCAGCTAAATTGGTGTCGCATTTTGGTGAGTTTGATCCAACTTTAGAATTGTCCAACTTCAGATTCCCAACGATTGATTTACTTAAAGATTACGGAACTGGTGGAATCACAATTAATCAGGAAGAATTAGAAGAAAATAAAAACCGAATTGTTGAAACTCTTCGCAATTATAAAATTGACATCGCTCAAATTAAAGCGACGGTTGGTCCTTCGGTGACGTTGTATGAAATTGTTCCCGAAGCCGGAATTCGTATTTCTAAGATCAAAAGCTTGGAAGATGATATCGCTTTGTCATTATCTGCATTAGGTATCCGTATTATCGCGCCTATGCCGGGGAAAGGTACAATCGGAATTGAAGTACCGAATAAAAATCCAACAATGGTTCCAATGAAAGGAGTTATCGCTTCGGCTAAATTCCAAGAAGCGGAAATGGAACTGCCAATTGCATTAGGGAAAACGATTTCTAATGAAACTTTTGTTGTCGATTTGGCTAAAATGCCTCACTTATTGATGGCGGGAGCGACCGGACAAGGTAAATCGGTTGGTTTGAATGCCGTTTTAACGTCTTTGTTGTACAAAAAACATCCTGCTGAAGTGAAATTTGTGTTGGTCGATCCTAAGAAAGTAGAGTTGACACTTTTTAATAAAATTGAAAGACACTATTTGGCGAAACTTCCAGATGCCGAAGATGCTATTATTACCGATAACTCGAAAGTAATAACCACACTAAATTCATTGTGTGTGGAAATGGATAATCGCTATTCTTTATTGAAAGATGCCATGGTGCGTAACATTAAAGAATACAATGAAAAATTCAAACAACGTAAATTAAATCCTGAAAACGGACATCGTTTTCTACCGTATATCGTTTTGGTAGTGGATGAGTTTGCAGATTTGATTATGACTGCCGGTAAAGAAGTGGAAACTCCAATCGCTCGTTTGGCTCAATTGGCGCGTGCTATCGGTATCCATTTGATTATTGCTACTCAACGACCTTCGGTGAATGTAATCACAGGTATGATTAAAGCGAATTTCCCGGCTAGAATTGCTTTTAGAGTAACTTCAAAAATCGATTCAAGAACAATTTTGGATTCGGGTGGTGCCGATCAGTTAATTGGACGAGGTGATTTGCTATTCTCTAACGGTAACGATTTGGTACGTGTACAGTGTGCTTTTGTGGATACTCCGGAGGTGGAAAAAATCACTGAATTTATCGGATCGCAAAAAGCCTATGCAACGGCTTATATGTTGCCAGAATTTATTGGTGAAGATAGTGGCATAAGTCTTGATATAGATATTTCAGAAAGAGATTCTTTGTTTAGAGAAGCAGCGGAAGTAATCGTTACTGCGCAACAGGGTTCTGCATCGTTAATCCAACGTAAATTAAAATTGGGTTACAATAGAGCCGGAAGATTGATTGATCAATTGGAAGCTGCAGGAATAGTTGGTCCTTTTGAAGGAAGTAAAGCGCGTTCGGTTAATATTCCTGACTTGGCTTCTCTGGAACAGTTTTTTATGAATGAACAAAATAATAGTTAATTATGAAAAAGATAGTAAGTGTACTTGTCATCGTTTTGTTGAGTTTTTCAATGCAAGCTCAAAATGCAGAGAAAGCAAAAGCATTATTGGATAAAGTATCCGCTAAAGTGAAAACGTATAAAAATATCCAACTGGATTTTAAATACAACTTGCAAAATACAAAAGAAAATATCAACCAAGATAGCAAAGGAAATGTGACGCTAAGTGGAAATCAGTATATTCTGAATTTTATGGGTGTGACAAAAATGTGTGATGGGAAAAAAGTATACACAATTTCTAAAGAAGATGAAGAAGTGAGTGTAGTTTCTGTTGGTAAAGGGGAGGATGATAATGATACTCCAGCAAAAATGCTGACTTTTTTCAGTAAAGGTTTTAAATATGCTTGGGACATAACACAAACTGTGAAAGGAAAGAAAATTCAGTATGTAAAACTGACCCCAATCAGTTCAAAAGATGACCGAAAACAAATATTGGTTGGTGTAGATGTTGCTACCAATACAATTTATAATACTATCACTGTAGGTAAAAATGGAACTAAAGTAACCCTGACTGTTAATTCTTTTAAAACAAATGTTGCGTTAGCTAAAAATCATTTTACCTTTGTTAAAGCTAAATATCCTAATTACTACATCAATAATTTGGACTAATTTTGATGAATGAAAATTCTTGATCGTTATCTTTTAAAAACCTACTTGATTACATTTACTTCGGTATTTGTAATCTTATTTTTTATATTCATACTCCAAACCGTTTGGTTGTTTATCTCCGAATTAGCAGGTAGAGACTTAGATATTATTATGATCTTTAAGTTTTTGCTATTTGCATCGCCCAAATTGGTTCCCATGGTATTGCCGCTAACGGTATTGCTTTCTTCTATCATGACATTCGGTGATTTGGCCGAAAATTATGAGTTTGCTGCCATGAAATCTGCGGGTGTATCTTTTCAGCGCACGCTTCGTTCGTTAGGGATTTTTATTCTGTTGTTGAGTTTGTGCTCTTTTTTCTTCGCGAATAATGTTATTCCGTATGCCGAGTATAAGTTTGTCAATTTCAGAAAAAACATTGCGCAAGTAAAACCTGCATTGGCAATTGCAGAAGGGCAATTTAGTGATATCGGGAGTATCAATATCAAAGTGGATAAAAAATCAGGTGAAAATGGAGAAATACTTACCGGTGTAACCATTCACAAGAAATCGAATCTGGGTGAAGGTGCTAAAACAGTAATTAAGTCTAAAAAGGGACATTTAATCAGTAGTGAGGAGTCTAATCTTTTGCAGTTGGTGTTGATAGATGGATATTATTATGAAGATGTAACACCGAAAGATTTCAAGCAAAGACAAAAAATGCCTTTTGCAAAAGCGTTTTTCAAAAAATATAATATTAACATCGATTTGTCAAAGCTAAATAGGGTAGAAGGAGCTGATGATGAAATAACAAATACCAATTCGATGTTGAAAATTAGTGAATTGCAATATACGGTCGATTCGTTAACGGGAGATTATAATAAAGAAGTGATTTCTGTTGCTGATAATGTATACCAACGATTAGGAGTTACCAATTACTACCAAGTGGATTCAGTAAAACCCAAGAATCCAAAAACTCCAGATTTGACAAGCTTTTTGAAGAGTCAGGACAAATTAAGAGTTTTGGAAGTTGCCTCGAGTGATGCAATAAGTTCAAAACAAAATCTTGAAATGAATGAAATGACATTCAAATCCAAAAGAAAAGACATCAACAGCCACTGGCATTCCATCTACGAGAAATTTGTAATTGCTTACGCGTGTATTTTTATGTTTTTCATTGGTGCGCCTTTAGGAGCAATTATTAGAAAAGGAGGATTGGGATTACCTATTGTTTTTGCTATGCTAATCTTCATTACTTTTCACTTTCTGAATACATTCGGTAAAAAGTTTGCACAAGAATCAGGTATATCTCCATTCATGGGAGCGTGGTTGTCTTCTATGGTGCTAACGCCATTGGCAATCTATTTTACCAAAATTGCTATAAATGATAACGGTGGAGTGAATTTTGACTTCATTACGGAGCCGTTTAGAATCGCATTTGAATTTATTACCAAAAAATTAAACAATAACAACAATACACAATAAAAAAATGGCTACTGATACCATTCAACTCAACACAATAGAAGAAGCTATAGAAGATATCCGTCAAGGAAAAGTGATTATAGTAGTAGATGACGAAGATCGTGAAAACGAAGGTGATTTTTTGGCTGCTGCTGAAAAAGTAACACCAGAAATGATCAACTTTATGGCAACACATGGTCGAGGATTAATCTGTACGCCATTAACCGAAAGTCGCTGTAAGGAATTAGGACTTAGAGCGATGGTAACGAACAATACAGATCATATGGAGACAGCTTTTACCGTTTCTGTAGATTTGAAAGGTCATGGAGTAACTACGGGTATTTCGGCTTCAGATAGAGCGAAAACTGTACAGGCATTAATTAATCCAGAGACACGACCATTTGATTTGGCACGCCCGGGTCATATTTTTCCCTTAATTGCAAAACAAGGCGGTGTATTACGTCGTACAGGACATACAGAAGCAGCAATTGACTTTGCTCGTTTAGCTGGATTTAAACCGGCTGGAGTGATTGTGGAAATCATGAATGAAGATGGTACCATGGCTCGTTTGCCGCAATTGGTTGAAGTGGCTAAGAAATTCGATTTAAAATTGGTTTCAATCGAAGCGTTGGTGGCCTACAGAATGCAACATGACAGTCTGATCGTGAAAAAAGAAGATTTCGATATTCAAACGCGTTTCGGTACATTCAGAATGCGTGCTTACGAACAAACGACTAATAAACAAATTCATATTGCGCTTACAAAAGGAACTTGGAATTCAGGTGAACCGGTATTAACAAGAATCAATTCTTCCCAAGTGAATAATGATTTATTGGGAACGCTTACCAATAATGCCGACAAACAATTGGATGATATGTTCAGAGTGATTAATGAACAAGGACAGGGGGCAGTAATTTTTGTCAATCAGGATATGCAATCGGTGAGTTTGTTGAATCGTATTGCCGAATTGAAAGAATTGCAGCAACAAGGCGAAATGAAAGCGCCTAAAATTGTTATTGACAGCAAAGATTACGGAATTGGAGCTCAGATTTTGCATGATTTGGATATTTCTAAAATCCGATTGGTATCCAATACCGAAGTAGGTAAGCGTGTAGGTATGATTGGTTACGGATTAGAAATCGTAGAATACGTAACTTATTAAAAAAAAGTTTCGGATGTAAATGAAACGAAATGAAACAGTTAAAAAATAAGTTGTAAATATTTCGTTTTTTTCTTCATCAAACGCTTGCAGAAATAAAAAACAGTGTTATATTTGCACTCGCAATACGGAAGTAGTGCGAGTCTTACTGGAGAAATGGCAGAGTGGTCGAATGCGGCAGTCTTGAAAACTGTTGACTGTAACAGGTCCGGGGGTTCGAATCCCTCTTTCTCCGCGAAAATGGTTATAAAGCCCCGATATTCGGGGCTTTTATTTTTTAGTTGACAATATAGTTGACAATTCTCCTTCTTTTAGTTTATAAATTTTTCCTAAAAATTAGAATATAAATATTATCTTCTTAAATTTACACTGTGAAATTTATAACTGTCATACTATCCTTTTACATTTTTGTTCTCTCTACTGTTCCTTGTGCAGATATAGAGATTAACAGTATTGCACATGCGACGGTTAATCATTCATCAGATAAAGACAATCATTCACACAATAAGAGTAATGACATGTGCTCACCATTTTGCATTTGCAATTGTTGTGGACAGGTTACTTTAACCTATACACCTGAAATCATTTACGATTTTCCAGTTCAGTTTGAAGAAATAAAATCTTCAACTTCAACTTATACTTCAACTTTACATTCCAATTTTTTCGGAAGTATCTGGCAACCCCCACAAATAGTATAATGATGCCCGAGTAATTTCGGGTTAGAAAGTTGTGCCGTAGCACTAATAATAGCAAATATCCATTTGCATATTTTCTAATTCATTATATACATTTTCAATGTTAGATAAGATTATACAATTCAGTATAAAGAATAAGTTCGTTATACTACTTTTTACCCTTGTGCTGTTGGCTTGGGGTAGCTATTCCATTAAGCAGTTACCGCTTGATGCTTTACCTGATGTTACCAATAATCAGGTACAAATTATTACAACCGCTCCAACTTTAGCCAGTCAGGAAGTAGAGCAATTAATCACATACCCATTAGAACAATCTGTAAAAACCATTCCTAAAGTTGTTGAGTTGCGAAGTATTTCACGCTTTGGACTTTCGGTTGTAACTGTGGTTTTCAAAGATGACGTAGATATTTATTGGGCAAGAGAACAGATTTTCCAAAGAATCAAAGATGCTGAAGAAAATATCCCAAAATATGCCGGTTCTCCTGAGTTAGCTCCTATTTCTACCGGACTTGGTGAAATATTCCAATATGACGTTTATGCCAAAAAAGGCTACGAAGATAAATTTGATGC
Organism: Flavobacterium sp. GCM10023249; assembly: GCF_042653365.1. Taxonomy (NCBI): domain Bacteria; kingdom Pseudomonadati; phylum Bacteroidota; class Flavobacteriia; order Flavobacteriales; family Flavobacteriaceae; genus Flavobacterium; species Flavobacterium sp. GCM10023249. Next base: position 290,555 of record NZ_JBHSHZ010000009.1, on the reverse strand, counting down.
CGTAAAACTGAGAACCATTCAGGATTGGATAATTATTCCTCAGTTGCAAGGTGTAGAAGGCGTTGCAGAGGTTAGCAGTTGGGGTGGAAAATTAAAGCAATATGAAATTGCAGTAAATCCGAATACCCTTAATAGTCAGGGTGTAACCATTACTGAGATTTTTGAAGCGTTAGAAAAAAATAACCAAAATACCGGTGGTGCTTACATAGAGAAAGACCAATATGCTTATTTTATTCGTGGTGTTGGAATGGCTTCAGGAATAAGTGATTTACAAAATGTAGTTATCAAAAATAGAAACGGTTCACCTGTTTTGGTTCGTGATGTAGCAACAGTTCGTGAAGGTATAGCTTTGCGTTATGGAGCATCTACCAAAGATGGAAAAGGAGAAATCGTTTGTGGATTGGTTCTAATGTTAAAAGGAGAAAACTCAAGTGCAGTAGTTGACAGGGTAAAAGAGCGAATGGAACAAATCAATAAAAGCTTACCTGAAGGCGTTGTTGCCGAACCATTTATTGATAGAGGTAAATTGGTTGATAATGCTATTGGAACGGTTACCAAAAACCTCATCGAAGGGGCATTAATAGTCATATTTGTATTGATTCTGTTTCTTGGAAACCTTCGTGCAGGGCTTATTGTCGCTTCAGTAATTCCACTTTCAATGCTCTTTGCCGTTATCCTGATGAATTATTTTGGTGTCAGCGGTAACCTTATGAGTTTAGGTGCTATTGATTTCGGAATTATAGTCGATGGCGCAGTAATTATAGTTGAAGCCACTATGCATCATTTAGCCAAACTCAAAAGGAAAAAGGAATTGACACAAGCCGAAATGGATAGTGAAGTTTACAACTCAGCTTCCAAAATCAGAAACAGTGCAGCTTTTGGAGAAATCATTATTTTGATTGTGTATTTGCCAATTTTAGCTTTAGTTGGAACAGAAGGAAAAATGTTTAAGCCAATGGCTATGACAGTTGGCTTTGCTGTTATTGGAGCTTTCTTGTTGTCTTTAACTTATGTACCAATGATGAGTGCAATGTTCCTGTCAAAAAACACAGAGCATAAAGCCAATTTTAGTGATAAAATGATGGCTTGGTTTGAAAGTAAATACACTCCATTACTCAATAAGGCTTTGGAAATGAAAAAGGCAGTTTTACTAATTTCAATTGGTTTATTTGCATTAGCCTTTTTTACTTTTCAAAATATGGGTGGTGAATTTATACCAACGATTGAGGAAGGGGATTTGGCTCTAAATGCTACCATTATGACTGGAAGCTCTTTAAGCCAAACAGTAGAAACGACAACTAAATATGAAAAGATTTTAAAAGCAAAATTTCCTGAAATCAAAACCATAGTGGCAAAAATTGGTAGTGGTGAAATCCCGACTGACCCAATGCCTATTGAAAGTGCTGATTTGATTATTGTTTTGAAAGATAAAAGCGAATGGACTTCAGCGGATAATTGGGAAGATTTAGCAAATATGATGAAAGAGGAAATGGAAGTGATTCCTGGAGCTAACATCGAAATTTCCCAACCTATTCAAATGCGTTTTAATGAGCTTATGACTGGCAGTAGAAGTGATGTAGCCATTAAGATTTTTGGTGATGATTTAGAAGTTTTAGACAATAAAGCCAAAGAACTTACGGGCAAAATTAAATCTATAGAAGGCATTGGCGATTTGAAAGCCGATAAGGTGGCAGGATTGCCACAAATCACCGTTAAGTATGATTATGATAAGATTGCACTTTATGGATTGAATATTAGCGACATCAATCAAATTATCCGCTCCTCATTTGCAGGAGATAGTGCAGGAAAGATTTATGAAGAAGGCAAACGCTTTGATATCGTTGTACGATTGAATAGAGATAACAGAACAGACATTTCAGATGTAAGTAATTTATTTATTCCGCTACCAAATGGGCAACAAATTCCACTTTCTCAAGTGGCAACCATCAGCTATGAACAGGGAGCTGTTCAGGTTGTGCGTGAAGATGGAAAACGAAGAATTACTGTAGGCTTAAATGTTCGTGGTAGAGATGTTAAAAGTGTAGTTGAGGAAATCCAATCTAAGTTGGATAAAAACTTTAAACTTCCTGCCGGTTATTACATTACTTATGGTGGCCAGTTTGAAAACCTAATCGAGGCTAATAAAAGATTATCAGTTGCACTTCCTATTGCTTTAGGCTTGATTATGGTGTTATTATATTTCACATTTGGTAGTATTAAACAATCTCTTTTGATATTTACTGCAATTCCTCTTTCCGCTATTGGAGGTGTCTTTGCCTTATGGCTTAGGGGGATGCCTTTCAGTATTTCAGCCGGAATTGGTTTCATTGCTTTATTCGGTATTGCTGTATTAAATGGAATTGTACTTATATCCTATTTCAATCAGCTTAAAACTGAAGGTATCACCGACCCTTTACAAAGGATTCTATTAGGAACAAAAACAAGGCTACGACCTGTTTTAATGACCGCAGCTGTAGCATCGTTAGGATTTATGCCAATGGCATTATCCACAAGCGGTGGTGCTGAGGTTCAAAAGCCATTGGCAACAGTCGTTATAGGTGGTTTGCTTTCAGCAACACTATTAACGTTGATTGTATTGCCAATACTCTATTTATTATTTGAAACAAAAATCAAAAGAAGAAAAAATATGAAAACTCCAATCATTACAGTTGTGATACTGCTATTGAGCACATTTTCATTTGCTCAAAATCCTCAAACAGTAACATTGGAACAAGCTGTTGAATTAGCTAAGAAGAATAATAGTACTTTGAAAATAGCTGATAAGGAAATTGATAAGCAAAAAGCACTTAAAAAAGGAGCTTTTCAGGCTGACCCATTACAAATTCAGTATCAGGGTGGACAATTCAACAGTGATGCTTATGACCATAATGTTTCGGTTCAGCAGTATTTTCCTATCGGGAAAATAACTAAGGCTAATAGAGAATTACAGGAAGAATTGGGAAACTTGGCGGAAAAGAGAAAAGCATTATCTGAATATGAAATTGAAAAGGCTGTAACGTTGGTTTACTATCAATATTTGTATGGTATCGAATTACAAAAGCTCAATAATGAATTGAATGAGATATATACCAAATTCCTCAAAAATGCTGAGTTGCGTTTTCAAACAGGAGAAAGCGGTAAAATTGAAGTTATAAGTGCCAAAGCTAAAGTAAAGGAAATTGAAACCTTCAAAGCTCAGATTGAATTTGATTTGGCTATCTATCAGAAACAATTGCAATACTTTGTGCAAAGCGATAATGATATTATTCCCGATGCTTCTTCTGCATTGCAATACAAAAATACTTTAGAGAGTAATTCAAAGGTTGATGGTTTGGTAAATGATTATTATTCTCAACAGATATTAGTCAATCAAAAGGAAACAAGTGTTTACAAAGCCCAAAGGATGCCAAAATTTGGATTAGGCTATTTTGCACAAACTATTGACACTAAATCAATGTTTCAGGGATTTACAGCCGGTTTACAGATTCCTTTGTTTGGTGGAGCTAATACGGCAAAAGCCAAAGCATCAGAAATCAACGTTTCACAGTCTCAAATGATGTTCGACAGGAATAAGTTAACCCTGAAGCTGAAAAAAGAGGAATTGCAAACCGAATATGATAAGCAGAAAAAAGCTCTTGACTACTATCAAAATGAAGGCTTGGAATATGCCAATCAAATCATCAATACAGCGCAAAAAAGCTATGCCAATGGTGATATGAGTTATTGGTCATATATCAGCTTCTTAAATCAGGCTATTGATATAAAGAAACAAAATGCTGAAGCAGTTAATCTTTACAATCAGAGTGCAATTCAGTTGCAATTCCCATCAATCCTTAACAATTAATAACAAGTAAAATGAAAAATATATTCATAAATAAATCATCACTATTTATACTTTCTGTTTCGTTATTTCTGCTCGTTTCCTGTGGTAAAAAAGAAGCTGCTGAAGAACACGAAGAAGAAAAGTCACAAACGGAAGTAGCACTGACTGAAATACAGGCTAAGACCATCGGAATTGAAACCGGAAGTATTGAAATGAAGAACCTCAACACAATTATCAAAGCCAATGGCTATACAGCAGTGCCACCACAAAACAGAGCTGATGTTTCTACGCTTATTGGTGGTGTTGTAAAGGATATTTTTGTTTTGGAAGGAACATTTGTAACTAAGGGCAAAACATTAGCTACAATCCAAAATCTTGAGGTTTCTGAAATGCAGGAAGAATATCAATCAGCTGTTGCCAATATTGAATATTTGGAACAGGAATTTAAACGCCAAAAAACCCTTACTGATGAAAATGTAAATCCACGAAAAGCATTTCAAGAAGTGAAGTCAAAATTGGCATCAGAAAGAGCCAAAGCTCAAGCTGCCAAAAATAAATTACTGGCATTGAATGTAAGTCCTAAAGGGAGTACTTCCTTAGTTCCGATTGTTTCTCCTATAAGCGGTTATGTTGGTAAAATCAGTATTACCAAAGGAGCATTTGCAGAAACAGGAGTAACACTTTTTGAGGTTGTTGATAATACTCAAATGCACCTCGATTTGAATGTGTTTGAAAAAGACTTAGGAAAAATTTCAATTGGTCAGGAAGTTGATTTTGTATTGACTAACCAATCCAATAAATCAATCAAAGGAAAAATCTTCGGAATTAATAAATCTTTCTCAAATGAAAGTAAAACGGTGGCAGTACACGCTAAAATTACGAGTAGTACTAAAGATTTGATTTCGGGAATGTATGTAGCAGCAAATATCAATATCTCAAATCAAACTGTTCCTGCACTTCCCAAAGATGCGGTTGTGAGAAATGGCGATAAGTACTTTATCTACATTCAGGTAGAAGGACACGAAGAAGCACCGAAAAAAGAACCTGAAGAACACGAACACAAAGAAGGCGAAGAAAAGCACAAGGAAATTCATTTCAAAGCCGTTGAGGTTGCAGTAGGAACAACTGATTTAGGTTATACTGAAGTAAAAGTGATTGAAGAAATTCCTTCAGATGCCAAAATTGTGATTAAAGGTGCTTACTATCTATTGGCACAGTCCAAAGGTGGTGGAGAACACGAACATTAATAAAATATGAAATTTTATATCTCAATGCCAAAATCGTTAATTCCTTTTTATAAAGAGGAATTAGCTAAGGCAAAAAGCAATTTAATAATAAATGAATTGCAACAAAGTTGGAATCATTTAGAGCGAGCACATATCATTGGACAGAAATATCCATACGAACACAGCTATGTACACTGGAAAATGTTGCTTTTTGGTATCCGAATTAAAAATACTAAAGAGGTAATTGGTCAAATTCCAAGACTTTTAGTAGGTGGTGTTAAATCTTTTGTTGGGAATATTCCTGTTGGAAATACGGGGGGTGCTAATGTACCACCTTTAAAACCAATGGAGATTCCTAAAGATATTCAGGAAATATTCAATGCTAATACATAAGTACTATGACACATCAACATAAATATGATGCACAAGGCAAACAGCTTTGCTGCACACAAGAAGAAAAAATCTACACCAAAGCTGGTGCAAAAGATTTGATTAAAAAGAAGCACCATCATAATGACGCTCATACACACGAGCACACTGACGATGATGGACACGAGCATAACCACGAAGGAGAAGGGAGCGTATTTTCTATGTTTTTACCTGCTATTATTTCATTAGTATTATTATTAGTAGCTATTAGTTTTGATAATTATTCATTGCCTCATTGGTTTTCAGGATGGATAAGAATTATTTGGTATGTAGTGGCTTATATTCCTGTTGGATTTCCTGTGATAAAAGAAGCGTTTGAAAGCATTAAGAAAGGTGAAATCTTTTCTGAATTTCTATTGATGGTTATTGCAACTGTTGGTGCATTTACAATTGCTCAATACCCTGAAGCAGTTGCTGTGATGCTTTTTTATGCTGTCGGTGAGGTTTTTCAAACATTAGCTGTTACAAGAGCCAAAGCCAATATCAAATCTCTATTAGACCAAAGACCTGATGAGGTAACAGTTTTGATCGATTCTGTTCCACAAATAATAAAAGCTGTTGATGCCAAAATTGGTGATGTAATCCAATTAAAGGTCGGTGAAAAATTAGGTTTGGATGGTGAATTGGTTTCTGATTCAGCTTCATTCAATACGGCAGCACTAACAGGCGAAAGCAAACCTGATACAAAAGTAAAAGGAGATATGGTTTTGGCAGGAATGATAAACCTGAATACAGTTTCTCAGGTAAGAGTTACCACAGCCTACACAGATAGTAAGCTTTCAAAGATTTTGGAGTTAGTACAAAATGCCACAGCTCAAAAAGCACCTACTGAATTGTTCATTAGAAAGTTTGCAAAAATCTACACCCCAGTTGTAGTGTTTTTAGCTGTTGCCATTTGTCTATTACCGATGCTGTTTGTGACTAATTATATTTTTAGCGATTGGTTGTACAGAGCATTGATTTTCTTGGTAATTTCCTGTCCTTGTGCTTTAGTAATATCAATACCATTGGGTTATTTTGGCGGAATTGGCGCAGCAAGTAGAAACGGAATATTATTCAAAGGGAGCAATTTTCTTGATGTTATTGCCTCAGTTCAAAACGTTGTGATGGATAAAACCGGAACAATGACAGAAGGCGTTTTCAAAGTACAAGAAGTGGTTTTTGATAAGCAGTTTAATGAAAAGGAAATATTGCAAATGGTCAATACTTTAGAAAGTCAAAGTACTCATCCAGTAGCAACAGCAATTCATGAATTTGTTGGCAAAATAGATACTTCAATCGAACTTAGAAATGTAGAAGAAATTGCAGGACATGGATTGAAAGCAACCGTTGACAATAAAAGTCTGTTAGTAGGAAACTTTAAACTGATGGATAAATATTCTATTCCATACGATATTGACCCAAATTCAATCGTTTACACGCTTATAGCAGTTGCTTATGATGAAAAGTTTGTTGGTTACATAACAATAGCCGATGTAATTAAAAATGATGCTCATGAAACGATTAATAGGCTTAAGAGGTTGAATGTAAAAACCACTATGTTAAGTGGTGATAAAAGCACCGTTGTAAAGTTTGTGGCTGAAAAATTGGGTATTGCTAACGCCTTTGGTGATTTACTACCGGAAGACAAAGTAAACAAGGTGAAGGAAATCAAAGCTAAAAATGAAACTGTTGCTTTCGTTGGTGATGGGGTGAATGATGCTCCGGTAGTTGCTTTAAGTAATGTTGGGGTTGCAATGGGTGGTTTAGGTAGTGATGCCACTATTGAAACTGCTGATGTTGTAATTCAAGATGATAAACCAAGTAAAATACCAATGGCTATCAATATAGGTAAGCAAACAAAAAGAATAGTTTGGCAAAATATTACATTAGCTTTTGTAGTAAAAGGTATTGTTTTAATTCTTGGAGCTGGTGGTTTGGCTACTATGTGGGAAGCTGTTTTTGCTGATGTTGGTGTTGCATTATTGGCTATACTAAATGCAGTGAGAATTCAACGTATGAAATTTTAAAATCAAATTATATAAATCAAAATAAAACCCAGCGTGTAAGCTGGGTTTTGTATATATTAAATCATAATGTATCTATTCCTAATGCTCTAAAAAATGTATGATGTCTTTTTTCTGAAAAATCTAACATTTGTTCATACGTCATTACTTCAATATGCATATTTAGGTCAGGATTTATTTTATATAGGTGACCGTGAGCAGTCTTCTTAAATCCGTTCCATTTACAGTTATGCTCAATATTATCTTTATTTAGTTCACAAATTACATATCCAAATTTTGGAGTATCATCTTCAATATTTAAAAGTGTGCCTTTTTTGCTTCGTGCTTTACTACTCATCAAATCCTGAAAGTACTTCAAAATTAATTCATCCAAATTTAATTTGTTACTAATTTCTTTTCCTGGCTTTTTGAACTCAAAAACAACTAAGGAATTGATTTTATCAATATTATCAGAGTATGCCCAAGGCACATCATATATTAAAACATCAGGTTCTTTATTTCCATCACTTTCGAGATTTTTATTGCTTTTAGTTTTTATATCTGATGAGGTATGAGTATGGAAAGTAAATCTTTCATCTAACAGCCATAAATTGTGGTACTCGATAGGCATATTATCTGTTTCAGCTCCCATTGTAAAAATGATATTATGCAAATCTTCTTCAAGCATAAAATTACCATCTTCTCTCCATTGAATATATTTTTGAAACAATTTAATTACCGACTTTCTTTTAATCATTAAATCCGCAAGTTTGTCTTTAGAAAACGCTGCTTCTTCTTTTAAAATATTATTTACAATGTTTCCAAATTCTTCTTTATCATATTCTTTCTTTTTGAAAACTCTTTCAAAAATTTTCTCTCTTTTTTGTTCTAACTTAAATTCTTTCTCATGTAATCTTGCTTCTAAAGTTTCATCAGAAGCATTAATTGGAATATCTGAAAACGCATCTTTAACGTTTAATAAATGTCTATATCTTAATCTTGGTTTACTCGGGTTAAGTATGTATTTTTCTATTCGTTGACTTTTCTCTTTTTCAGCTTCTTCAATATGTTCCGAATAATTAATTCTTATGCTTTCAGATATGTTTTTGAATAGTTCATCCAAAGAAACCTCATCATAATCATTTTTCTTGGCAGAATTTTCAGGAAGCATAAATTTATTCCTTTGTGGATGGTTTTTTCTATCTAAAAAATCACTTTCAACATATATTGACAAATGATATTTCCTTTCATCATTGTGAAGTTCCTTAAATGAAGGTAAATAATTAGTTAGAGATTGTTTTTTACCGACTTCTCTTTTGTTTGCACATAAATGTATAGAATGAGAATGTACTCCGTCATAATTTCTTATGTAACTCAAATTAAATGCTTCCGGCACATTTTCAATTTTTATATCTTTTTCAATTTTCTCAATCTCAATAACAGATTTATAAATATCGTTTAAGACTATCGCATTATTAATATCATCTTCATCGTGTAATATCCTTATGGTTGGTGAGTTTTTAGAATCAATGAAAAACAATAAACAATGTTGAATAATACTATCTGCAATGTCTTTAATTTTTATTTGGGACTTTTTCGCAAATTCATAATATTCCGGCAAAAAATTATTTAGTTTTATGGTGGTATTATTCTTAAAAGCAGAGTTGTAAGCCTTTTGTTGTTCAGGATATTTTTGTAAACCTGTAACATTATCAAATCTATATTGTCGTTGATAAAAATTATTGTCATCTTGAAAAGAGCTATCAATATCCATACTTCCAAAACAAGCTAAAACAGTATACCTTCCCATTCCCTTTCCACCTTTTTCATAATTAAAATTTGTAAAAGGAGTACTAAATGCTGTTTCTCGTTTATTAGTAAAACCAACTCCGTTATCAATTATTGTAAAACCGGAAATTGGATGATACTCTTCTTCATTTTCTTCTAAATTAAGTTTGGTTTGAAAATTTCTATGGACTTTAATTATAATTGAGCCATTATCAGATGGATTAATTCTATCCTCAATACTTTGTATAGCGTTGACAATTACTTCGTGTAATGGCAATAAAAATTCATCAGGTTTTATATCAATACTGTTTATAAGTCCTTTATAATTGACCTTTTGCTCTAATATTTCCAAACCTTCCATAATTTTTTAGAATTTTATCAAATGTAATCAAAATACATTTCAAATTCTCAATCCTAAAAAGTGTTTACCTGATAGTTTATATACATTATCTCTTAGAATGGAAACAGGCTCATTGAGAAGTGATATCAATACAGTTTGACAATATAGCTGTCAGTTGAGGTTTTGGCTTATATCCGGTTAAAACCTCAGCTGTGGCTGTATTTTGCCAATCAAAACAATGAGGGTTAAATTCCCATTCCTCATAATTTGTAACCGGTTGAGGTTCTTTTGTGATTATTTCTTCTTTCTTTTCAGCATTGAAACCAAAACGCTCAAAAATACGAATGCCCTTCATAGCAGTTAGAATGTTATCTAAAGCGGAAACATAAATTTGATAAGAAGTGTTTTCGCCTTTTTTCTTTATATCAGGCTCAGTAAATATCTTACTTCCATATTTTATAATTTCTATCAGCCCTGTTTCAGCGTTGAATATTTCTCTCATATCCTGTGCCTGTCTTTGAGCAAATTTAGGTGTCCACAGTTTTAGCCAATCCTGAATTAATATTTCAGCCATTTCCTTGTTGGCAACGATAAGGTGTAAATGAGGGTTATAGGTCTTTTTAGTTGGATTGAAATTGCACTCCAACGATTTAACTCCAATTAGTTTGATTCCCTTTCCTCGTTGAAAACTCTTTTTGTGTCTTTCCTTTATCATTTGGAATCCCTGCATCACTTTTTTTACCATTATTCTTAGTCTATTGGCAGAACAGGCTTTGACCGTTAATGTTACAAAATATGGCTTTTCCCATTCCTCAATTATGGGATAATATTTGTTTATGATTTCAGCTTTTCTGATACTGCAACAAAGAGTGCAAAATCTATTTTTACAGTAGTTGCCATATAACCGACCATTAACGCTTGTAACACGGTTTTGGCAATAATAACTGTTCCAATAGCTTTTCTGCTTTTCATTATCGCCTTTTTCCTTTGCTACATCCATCAGGCTTAACATCATACTTTGTGTAATAAATTTGCGCTTTGCCCTTCCTTTCAAAACCTCATCATTGCTGAGGTCAGAGCCATTTCCTGAGATAAAAACAGGTTTTTGTCCCGATTTATTTGTCCCACTTTGTCCTAATGTATAGATGTTTCCCATTTCCAGCAGATTATTACCTCAACTTTGAGGATTAGGCTCTTTTGTACTTTAGGGATTTTACTTCTTGGAGTGATTGCTCAACATCAATACGTTTGATAAGCAGAATTCTACCAACTTTTTGAGCCGGTAAAAAACCTCTTTTGATGTAATTGTGTATTGATTGTTCAGAAACCTTTAGGAGTTCAGCGGCTTCTTTTACCGTTAGATTTTCGGTTTTTTCTTCTTCTATCGGTTTATGCTTAATATCCAACAGAAGGTTTTCGATGTTTGATAATCTTTGTTCGATTATCTCAAAGGGATTATTCATAACATTTGCTTTTGAGTTATGTGCAAATGTTTTGTCTAATTTGATTTGGGTAACCGGTTATAACTGGTTACAATTTTTACCCAAATAAATTATCTCGATTCATTTTGAGTATATTTAATTCATCCAAAGCCCTTTGTTTATTAGGTTCAGGCAGTAATTGAATCACACTTTCAAATAATTCAATCTTATTGTCAAATTTTTTCAGTGTTTGAGGTGATGGATTACCTTTTCTATTCGCTTGACTGGAAAAATAAGTGAATTCCTGAAAAAGTTTTTCACCCGATGTGTGACCATATTCTTTTACAATATTCTTAGAGTTATTTCTATTGACAACTGCACCTTCGTAAACTAATTTCAATGCTATTTGTTTGATACTAAGTTGAGGTTTTTGTTTTTCTTGAGTTGATAAGTCACTGATTTTTAATAACGGAGTTATTTCGGTGATAAATTTTTTCTCAGATTTGAACCAGTTTTTAAGTGTTTTTATATACCTTTTTGAATCAATTTCCTTAATAGAATTTATCTCAGAAAGCTCTAACTCTCTATTACTTAGAACTAATTCTAATTGTATTTTTTGAGCATTGTTTAACAATCCTTTTTCATATAATTTTAACCCGTTAATATTTGTTATAATGGCTTTGGTTAAATCAACTAAAAATTGAGTTAAACTATCCTTTGTATGCAATTTTGCTGTTGATAAACCTGTGTATTTATTGTATTTTACAGGGCCTTCTAAAATTGGTAACGTTCTACCGTATTTTTGCTGTAAAGGCTTAAAATAAGTAAGTTCAAAAGGAAATGTTTTATACCATTTATTGTAAGTTGAAAGTAACAGGTTTAAATCCTTGCTAACTTTTGTTGATATTTTTTTCTCTTCATCTATTGGGAAAAAAGAATTTTGAATATGATTCAATATACAATCCAGTCTTCTATCTATTTCTATTTTTGATATTTTATCAGATTCTAATTTATTCTTATTGTTCTCAATCAAATTTTTCAAAAATTCAATAAAATTGCTTAGCTGATAGGGTGGGCCATAACCCTTAGGAAAGCTTCCAAGACTATCCAAAACATATTCAAAATAACATTCAAAATCTTCAAACCAATTATCATTGTCAATATGATTAATTATAAATTGATGTATAAATATAATCTTGTCTGCAAGACTCCTATCAATTTCTTTGAAGTCATCTAATTTGAACTCTTTAAGTAGATGTAGTTTTTTATGAGCTTCACAGCAATTTGGAAATTTATTTTCCTTACTAATTACTTCAGCAATGTGTTCTCTTTGTGTTTTACAGCCTTCACAGGTTGAATAATTGTGCTCACCTTTTGCAGGTTTTATATCATAAGGTAGCTGAAATGCTCCGCCATCTAAAGTAATGAATTTTGAACCACAAACGTCAATTTCTTCAACATTGTCAATATAAAAGGTTTTTTTAATTGTAGTCATTAATCTACTTTTTTAAGTTGTGCATTTTCCATTTTCCAAACTGACTTCATAAAGTCTTTTTTATCATCGTTATTTGGCTTATAATATTTGTTGAACACTTCCAAGCTTCTATGACCTGTATAGCTCATAATTACCTTATCAGGGATTTTATTGTTCTTCATTATCGTAATAAAACTTCTTCGGGCTGTATGTGATGAAATCCTTTCGTATAGCGGGTTTAACTGTTCAATTATGTCTTTTCCAACTTTGACAGTTTTTTTGATAATCTGATTATATCCAATGGTTTGAAATACTTCTTTGATGTAGTCGTTAAACTTTTGATTTGATATTTTTGGGAGCTTATAATCATACTTTTTAAGCAGGAAAATAGAAAAATCATTTAACGGAATTTCCAAAGCTTTATCAGTATTCTTTTTATCTCGAACCTTTATAAATCCATCTTGAATATCTTTCTCTTGTATATCTGAATAATTGCTTATTCTCATTCCGGTGGCGCAACCAAAGACAAATAAATCTCTTACACGCTCTAATCTTTCATTATTGCTAAAATCAAACTCAAAGACTTCCTGAACTTGTTCCAAAGTCAAAGCAACCTCATCAGTCAACTGAGATTTAGGTGATTTGAATTTTTGATAATCGGTTTTATAAGTATGATTGTTTTCAGTTGCCCAATAAAGAAAGGTTTTAAGTAATCCAACATTTCTTCTAACAGTGTTTGCAGAGTGCTTTTTTTCCGAGATTGAAAACTCAATAAACGAATTGTAAAAGGTTTTATCTATCTGATTAAAATTAACTTTCTTACCAGTGAATGCTTGAAAGTCAAAAAGTAGCTTCTTATTATACTCATATCGTTTTATTGTTGTTTCCGAATTAGCTTCATCCGTAAAGTCGCTTTTCTTTTCAGTTAGAAACAAATCGTAAACCTCAAAGAATTTACTTGAAATAGAAGTAGTACGCTTAAACTCAACATCAAAATCATCTTTAATATCGGCAATATTTATCTCCCTATTAGAAAGTTTATATTTCTGTATCAAATCAGAAAAAAAATTTGAATAACGCTCTAATTGCCTATTGATTCCTCTCAGTCTGTTAGCCGATTCTGTTCTTCCGTTGAGGTTCTTAGGCTGTCTATTTTCAAAATCCCAATCGTTAGGATGAATCATTTCACCTGTTGAGTAGACAAATTTGCGCCCTTCCATTTTGAAATAGGCAGAAAATAGAATCAAACTTTCCTTATCCTTGTTAGGCTCTTTTAAGTTGAACGTACTTCTCATAAATTTCTATCAGTTGACAATTTAGTTGACAGTAAAGATATGATTTAATAATGTTTTTGGATAATAATAAATATCAACATTTGATGTAAGTTATTGACAATAAAGGAATTTTAAAAAATTAGCTATATCAAAATATATAAGGTTCAAATACCTCTTTCTCCGCGGAAATAAACCCGAAACGAAAGTTTCGGGTTTTTTATTTACACAACTTTCCAAACGGACTTAGGCAACTATCCTATAAACCCTTCAAGCCTTCGGTGTTTTATTATTCCGCCGAAACTCTCATCGTTGTGATTTATTTTCCAAAACGAAAAAATAATCACAGGAATTGTGATTTCTTTTTTAAAATAAAAAAATAATCACAGAAAGTGTGATTAAATTTTTAAAACGAAAAAATAATCACATAGAAATTTAGGAAGACATTATATAGAAATAACAAAGACTTGATCGAGTGAGTAATTTGTTTGTGTCTTAACAAAAAGTGATTTCATTTTCGGTTAGTATAAGTAACTATAAATCAATTTAATAATCGTTTAATTGAAAATAAGTTGTAAATTACTGCCTATTACCTTAAACAGCTGCGATTTATTATGATGCGAGTTTTAAAATGCCCCCTTTTTTTACTCTTCATTTTTGCTTACAATTTATGCAATGCACAGTATATACTGACCAATTCAAGACAAAACGAAATTTCTCTGCATAAACATACTTCAATTGTAAATGTTGGTTCTCAAAAGCTAACGTTTAATCAAATTCGTGGAAGCTTTGCTAAATATAATCCCCAAATAATAAAAAATGAAATTGAAGATTTAGGATTTACGCAGAATCATTATTGGACAAAAACCACAATCGAAAATCAATCGAATGCATTTTATACGTATTACCTTGAAACGGCTAGACCAATAACCGATTTGGTAGAATTGTATGTAGTAGATGAAAACTCCAATGCCATTCAAATACTTCGTAACGGTGATGCTATTCCTTATAAAGAGCGTAGCTTCAATAGCCGAAAAAATATTTTTGAATTACAATTTCCACCCAATGCAAAGGTTAGTTTGTTTTTGCATATTAAAAGCGATGGTGAAGTGCTCAAGTTGCCATTGAAACTACATTCCGCAAGTAACTTTATAAGTGAAACGGCGAGTGAGGAATTGTTTTTTGGGTTTTTCTATGGGATTTTAGCCATCGTTGGCATCATTTATTTCTTCTTTTATTTTGCCTTACAAGAGAAGATATTTTTATACTATACCCTCTACGTTTTTTTTGTAGGATTACTGCAATTTTCAATTGATGGTCTTTTGCATGAATATATTTCTCACGATCTGGGATGGATTGATACACACGCAGTACTTTTAATTGCCATCATTGCGGTTTATTTCTCTGGAAAATACAGCGAAGCGTTTCTAAAAATAAAAGTGTACAGTAAACAACTCTATCTGCTATATAAAGTAGCATATATGTCTTTATGGGTGCTCTTTGTAACGATTGTGTTTGTGCCGCAAGCACTACAATTGGCTTATATCGTTGTGAATTTGTTGTCTTTACTTTTTTTATTGCTCATCATTGGCTCTATTGTTTATTTGTATACTACCAAAGTTCCGGTAGATTATTTCTTTACCGTTGGTATTTTATGCTTAATCAGTGGTTTCGGAATTTTTATTTTGTACAATATCGGCTTGTTGGATAATAACTTCTTGACCCAAAACAGCCCGAAATTTGGCACCGGTTTCGAAATTGTTTTTCTTTCACTTTCGATGTCTAATCTGATTCGAAATCTTAAGAATGAAAAGGAAAGACTCAACATTATTGCATTGACCAAATCAGAAGAAATGAGCGATTTGAAATCGTACTTCTTATCCAATATTAGTCATGAACTGCGAACGCCGCTCAATGCAATTTTAAATTTAACGGATCTGATTTTGAAGGAAAACACTACAAAACAGATTGAAGATGATTGTAAGATTATAAAGGAATCCTCGAAGAGTTTATTGGGTTCGATCAATGATATAATCGATTTTTCTAAAATAGATAAAGGTGAAATAGTACTCGAAAAGAAACCGTTCGATCTCCGAAGATTGATTGGAAGTATTCGACGAAATGCCGAAACTTTGGCTAAAAACAAAGGCCTCGATTTTGTGTATAATGAAAAAAGTGAAATCCCACAAGAAATAGTTGGTGATCAGGAAAGAGTAAGTCAAATTTTGAATAACCTTTTGAACAATGCTCTAAAATTCACTTCGGAGGGAACGATACAATTAGAGGTTGAGTTTATTCTGAAAAAGGAGGCTTTTGGAACATTAATCGTTGAGATTATAGACACGGGTATAGGGATTTCCGACGAAAAGATGGGTAGTATATTTGATTCTTTTTCACAAAATAGCAGTAACAACAAAAGACAATTTGGCGGACACGGTTTAGGCTTGTTTATCGTGAAATCATTAATAGATCTTCATCAAGGTTCCATACACGTTTCCAGTGTCATCGACAAAGGAACCAGTTGTACTTTTGCACTCGATTTTGAAGTGGTTGAAAACAAAGAATCGGACCAAGTAGCTGCAATTGATTTACAATATGATTTTAAGAACAAAAGAGTTCTAGTTGTTGAAGACAATCGCGTTAATCAGTACGTAATTGAAAAAATAGTGAGCAAATGGAATAATATCGAATTAGTATTTGCCAATAATGGGGAAGAGGCGATTGCAATTCTAAAAAATCAAATTGTCAATATTGTTTTAATGGATTTACAAATGCCCGTAATGGACGGTTATGAAGCTACGATTGAGATTAGGAAAGGAAATGCCGGAAGTCATAATGCTCAAATTCCAATTATTGCGGTTACGGCAGATGTGACTGAAGAAACCAGAAAAAAAGTCTTTGAATTGGGATGTGACAGCTATCTTACAAAACCATTAAAAAATGAAGTACTGTTTGCCGAAGTCCATTCTCTACTGAGTGCACTATAAAACCTAAAAAAAATCCCCAACTACTGTTGAGGATTTTTGTTGTATTATGATTTTTGTTCTTTGTTGAAGTACACCAAGTAGTAATACATTTGTTTTTCTTCATCCCAGCCTTTTTCCACATACTTTTCAGCACTTTCAGGGTTGATGAAGTCTAACTTGATTTGGATGTTGGTATCCAGTTCAATCACGTTTTTCATTTTACGACGTGCATCGCTCACTGCTGCATTGGCAATCGGGAAGGTAGTCAAGTCTTCAATGCTGTATTTTTCTCCTTTATCTACTTTGAAATTTTTGAATTCTGAGATTAAATCCGGGTTGTCAATTACTTCACTTAAGAAATTGGCTTCTTCGAAATTGTCATTCTTTGCAAAGTGATTTACAGCACGGTTCATGAACATTACTTCCTCTTTTTTGTCTTCCGCAGGAAGTACTACTTCTTTTGCGAAGTCCTGACAAAATTTAAGGTACTTTTTCGTCATGAAGTTTTCGTCTTGGAACGCATCTACACTCAAGAAGTGTTCTAACCAGTAACGCGCATCGTAACGATTGCTATCTACGGTAAGGATTTTGTAACCTTCTTCTTTTTTATAGTTGAAGATCAAACAACCTTTATCCAGTTTTTGCAAGTTGATACCTTGTTGTAAAATCATGTCCAATTGCGATCCGTTTTCTTCAAACTGAAGGAAGTCGGATTTGATTTCACTTTTGAAAACACCAATAGCATCAACCGGTTTGTTATCAATAGAAACATTAGTCAAATAAGCAACATACACTTCACCGTTTTTAATGTGCGGATGGTTGGATTGCTCGAATAAATGTTTGGTTATTTTTTTGGAAACTTCATGTACACTTCCCGGATTAGCAAATATCTCTGTAGCCAGGTTGTACATTTCGTTGTAATCCAAATCCACATCATGAGCAAACTGATAATAGTTTTCTTCACTACTTCTGAAAGGCTTGAAGAAGAACTCTTTTAAAAGCGGCATGATTTCATCATTTAAGCCATACGGCTGATCGGATAAGAAAATAGCTTCGTTACGACTTTTGTTTCCTACTCTGTGTATGGAAAGATTGTCAATGTGTGTATTAAATAGGTTGATCATTTTTTTTTAAGGTGCTAAGTCACAAAGTTTCAAAGTTTTTATATGCGTTCCTTTATTTTTCGGATAAAAGAACTTGTCATACGCTCCAATTCTCTAGTTTCGTTGTATATTGTATTAAATTGTTGTTGAGTAATATAATTCAAGTTAAAAGCAATTTCTATTTGTGTTTGCATTTCAAAAAGAGAAGCAATAGAAAAATTCAAAAATTTCAGGTAATCCTGATTGCCATTTCTTCCAAATCCTTCAGCTATATTACTCGGTATTGATATCGAACATCTTCTGATTTGTGAAGTGAGTCCGTAGATTTCTTCTTTAGGAAATGAATTGGTTAAAAGGTAAATTTCTGTGACTAAAGTCATTGATTTCTGCCAAATCAATAAATCTCTGAATGTGCTCATAAATCTTAAACCTTAGAATCTCAGAACCTATGTTACTTTAAAAATTAATTCCAGTTTTCCTCGAAGCCGTAGTCTTCAAAAGAATCGTCTCCTTCGAACATATCTAAATCATCTTCATCATAGTCATCTTCGAACTCGTCATGAAAGCCGCCGTCTTTTTCTGCTTCAAATTCTTTATCTGGTGCGAAAGCCGGCATTATTCCGTGAGAGAATAATAAATCAGGATAACTTACGCCTGCTTCAGGTTCTTCAATAGCTGCCAATTCAACGAAGAAAGTCCACATGTTCAAAAAGTCATACACATAAATCATTTTGGTATTCTCTTCATCAAAGGTAGATGATAAAAGATAGTCACCCATGGTTAATCCTTCACCCGGAGTATCCCCGGTATCAAATAAAGGAATTTCCTCATCTTGATTCCATTTGTCGTCACAAGTATAAAATGCTGCCATTTCCATTCCATCAAAACCGAAAGCATTCACTAATGCATTGTGTAAGTCTTCCAGGGTGTCTTTTTCTTCGATGGCAATATCTCTGAAAATATCTTCTTCTGCGTCAAGAATGACTCTGAATTTGTAAACCATAATCGTTTGTATTATTGAAACGTCAAAGGTAAAATATAATTTCGATTTTGGATTTAGGAAATCCGATTTGTTGATAAGATTTTAATTAGCTCTCATAGAATTCGATAGGCAAACCATCGGGATCGGCAATAAAGAAAAAGCGTTTTCCCGAGTACTCATCGGTTCTGATTGCTTCGCAAATGATGTTGTGCTGTAGTAAAAAATCTCGGGTAGCGTTAATGGCATTCACTTCAAACGCTAAGTGACGCAATCCGGCCGCTTCTGGTCTTGATACTCTTTGTGGTGGATCCGGAAACGAAAACAATTCGATAGTATAGATGCCGTTGAGTGCCAAATCCAATTTGTAGGATTGTCTTTCTTCTCGGTAGACTTCCTGAAGAATTTTCAATCCAAGGAGTTCGGTATAGAAATACTTTGATTTTGAATAATCGGAACAGATAATAGCAATATGATGGACTTTATTCAGCTGTAGCATTGTGTTTGTTTTTGAAGAGATAGATAGCGCAGAAAATAATCCAAAGTAAAATACTTCCTTCAATAATACGTTGAATTACTCCTTTGTAAGGGGATTGTAGATTGACGTTCAATAGTAGAAAAAAGACAAAACTAACAGCCGCAAACAAAAAACTCCATAGTGAAAAAGAAGTAGCATTTCTCCATTTTTGGGAGGCTATAGCTACGAATAAAATGCTGAATGGTACAATCAGATAGGTCAGAAATCCCATGAAGTTATGTAAGATTTGACTAAAACTCGGATTGACTAAATCAGGATTGCAACCGGCATCACAATTGAAAAATCCGCAAAAAACAGTTCCTAATCCATAACCCAAACCTACTCCTAAAAAGCCTAACGTGGCTAAAGCAGATTTCGGGGCTTCTTGAATGGCAAATAAACCAAACAAAAAGAGAAGAACTCCACTTGGAATATACCAATAGAAACGGATAAAATCTGCATTGGGCGCATCTACTGCATACAATTCACTGATGAACTGTGCCATCGGATTGTAATTGGGGTGTACTATTCCTGCAATAATTGTGGTTAAGGCAAAAAGTAAAACACCGGATATTCCGGTTAAGAAGGTTTTTGATGGTGTCATTGTATCCGTTAGTTTAGTTTGCACTTTCTGATTTGATCCTGTCGAAAATTTTGCTTTTAAACTTAGTGAATTTTTTGTTAGTAGGGTAGTGTCTGTTGGTAGTCATATTGTTAAAAAGCAATGCCACCAGTAAAAGAATCAATGCACCAGTCAGTACCGGTGAAATAACATACCAATAACCTAATTTTAAAATTGCCGGAGAACCGGTAACTGCAATCAAGGCAGTGGCGCCACCTGGAGGATGCAATGTTTTGGTCATTTGCATGGCAACAATTGCCAGTCCTACTGCCAGGGCTGAAGCCAACCAAAGGGTATCAGGGAAAAGTTTAGCTGCTGTTACACCAACCAAAGCTGAAATTACGTGACCACCGACTAAGTTTCGGGGTTGCGCCAGCGGACTTTGGATTACGCCATAGACCAAGACACATGAGGCACCGAAAGAGCCTATCAGAAAAACATAATCTTCTTTTGGAAAGGCATTGTACTGGAGGTAAGCAATGCTACCCATGCCGACAAAAGCACCTAAGAAAGCCCAGAAGTGCTCTCTGAAATCAACCAGTGTTTCTTTGTAGAGTACGTATTTCGCTTTGCGGTAATTGCGTTTTATTTTGTGTGTAGGCATAAATTAACTGACTTTTTTAGGCTGGTAACTGTAAACGGTATGCGGATAAATGTATTGTGCGGTGTATTTTGCCACTAAACAGACAATGACTGCGGGGAAAAGCAAGACATAATTGTTTATGAGACCGCAGGTTAGAAAGATAGCTGTAAAAGGAGCATTGATACTGGCACTTAGCATGGCACCCATTCCGAGAATCATGAAATTCAACGGGATGACCTGTGCATCAAAAAAGGTATTCAGGAGAATGGCCAATAAGAGGCCGATAAAACCACCTGTGAAGATGCTTGGTGCGAATACACCACCATCGCCACCTGCGGCCAGCGTAGCTGAAGTCACAATAGGTTTTAGAATGATGATGCCGGAGAATGTCAGGAATAAAGACAATGAAAGCGTTAATTGGTTGGAATTAATCAGATTTTCTTTAATAGCATGATACCCTTCACCATACAATTGAGGTAAAGCCAGTAAAGCGATGCTTAGGATGCCGGAGCCTAACAGAATTCGTGTTGAATGTTTGCTGATGGCTGCGAACTTCTTTTTAAAGAAGATCACGCATTTGGTCAGGTAAACCGAATTCATTCCGGCAATGACACCCAACAGCATAAAATACGGTGTGGCTTTCCAGTTCCAGTGTGTGACATCGGCATGGAAAAGAGATTTCTCGTCCAGTAAGTAAATAACGATCAGTGCGGTTATTACGGCAATTGAGGTTGTAATCAGAAATGTTTTGGTGAGTTTCTTGGAAATGACTTCCCAAGCGAAGAGTATACCGGCAAACGGACTACAGAAAAGCGCCGTTACACCTGCAGCAACACCCGCACAAATCAATTCTGTTTTATGACGGTTGAACAGATTCTCCTTTTCCTGCGCTACAGAACCCACCGTAGCTGAGGCCACCACTGTTGACACTTCAATACCGGTGGAACCACCGAAAGCTACAGTAAGCAATCCGTTGATGAAATGGGATGGTATTTTGTAAACCGGAAGACTATTCTTTCTTTCGGAAGTTGTATCAAATATTTCCTTGATGCCTTTGTTTTCTTTCTTTTTGAACAGATAGTATCGTAAGAAATAAATAACAGACAGACCGAAAGCCGGGAATACCAACAACAAGAAGCTATTGGCAGAAGCTTTATGAAACAAAATGTCTTCGTAATGTTCAGTGATATGCTTTAGCGAAACAGCCAGAAAAGCACAAAGGAATCCAATCAGAACAGCAACGACAGCCAGTTTTTGGTATTTGATGCGGGAATAGTGCTTCTTGATGTGGCTTAGTGTTTTCATGAGTGCTATGTAATTGGGATGGTCACCGCAAAAATACAGTACAGTGAGCCAAAAAATCTTGTAAAAATGTTAAAGTTAACCTCTAGAAGCAGGCTGACTAGAGTAGGTTGAGTTCCTTTTTAATCTTTGGTGTCAGTTTCTCTTTGACCAGATTGTACGATTGTTTGGTATAGTGTTCCCATTCTTTGGCAGAAAGCGTATTAATATCTTCCACCAAAACCCATTTGTATTTAGCCACATACGGAGCAGGTTTTATGCCTGGTAACTGACTCATGGTTTCAAACTCTTCTTCGGTTACTTTAAACGATGCGGAAGTAGGTATCTGGTTTAGGCCTGCAACACAGAACATCTTTCCGCCTATGCAAAAGCACAGGTCGTTGCCCCATTTAATATCTTCGGTGACGTGAGGTAAGGCCTTGCATATAGCCTGTAATTTCTCAATATTCATATTAAAACTTGGTTTTGGCTACTTTGTCGTGGTTTTTGGCTACTTCCATCAAAGCGGCGCTGCTGTACCAAGGCGTTAGTTCTACCTCAAAGATTTTGGCTTGTACTGCAGGGTCAGTTTCCACCAATTTTTGTGCTTCTTCAACAGTAGCACAGTTGAAAATGAAAATACCACGGTAATTACGGTCGTTTTTCATAAAGGGACCTGCAACAACCAGTTTGCCTTCTTCTGCTAATTTATTGATGTTGGCCATATGACCTTCGAAATATTTCTTTTTCTCGTCAGGCGTGGCGGTAGTATTGGATCCGGTTTTTAGAATACAAAATATGTAATGTTTCATTCCGTAGTCATCGGCACCCAATTCCTTTGCTAACTTTTCATTATAGAGTTGCTGTTTGTCAGTTTGTGCAGTGACAGCCAATCCGCAACAAAGCAGAAGTGTGTAAAATAGGTTTTTCATGATAATGCTTTTATTGAAGTAAAGTTACAAAAGATTTTGGATGAGAAAAGTCGAAGGGCCAATTGGTTTGGATTGTTTGCAATTGAAAATGTCACAAAAAAAACCTAACTTTTGGAGTTAGGTTTTTATATCGTTCTGTTGAATTATTATTTCAATTCTTTTAGTTTCTCTTTCGCAAATTCACTAATGTCAGTATTCTTAGCTTTCGTTAATTGCTCGTAGTATTTCTTTGCATTGGCCTTGTCATTCAAATGGAAATAACAAAAGGCAATGTTGTTTATAATGATTTCGTCATTAGGATCTAAACTATTTCCTTCTTTAAATATCGTTAATGCTTTTTCATGTTTTTCTTCCAATAAGTAGCTCGTTCCTAAAGTCGATAAAATAATCGGATCTTTTGGGAACAGGGTATTCATCTTCTCGGCAATTTTTCGCATATTCACATACGAATTGTTTTGGTATAGTGTATTTTGGTAATCCTGAACGGCCGATTTGATAAAAATAATTTCGCCTTCAAGTGGCTTATCTTCCTTCCACAACCATTTATGATTGATGCTAGCAGAATAATCCAACGTAGTCAAAATGTCTTTCGTGAAATCATCCAATCGCTTGAAATCGCCCAAGGCAAAAATCTTTCCAAAACGCAAGTCCAATCGAGTAGGGAATTTTTGAATTCCGGTTGTCAAATAGTTTTGACTCAAGTCGAACAGTCCGTCATTGCGAAGGTTAGTCGACTTAATATATCCGGCAGTTTTATTCAAAGAATCTTTAAGCTCAAAGTTTTCTCCTTCTCCAGGATGGGTATCCAATGCCAAGATTTCTTTTCTGGATTCGGTGAAATAGAAATTAAAAGCCGCGATGTATAAATTCGGATCGTTGGTTGTTTTAGACTCCCATTCTTTGATGATTTTCTCTGTTTTCGTAAAATCATGGTCGTTTTTCCAAGAGGTTTTGAATTGTTCAAAATAGTCCTGACCATAATTGGAAAATGAAACAGCAAGCAGCAGGCTTAGGAATACGTTTTTCATGTAAATTTTAATTTGGCCAAAGATAATGATTCGTGTGTAACGAAAGTTAGCAGTCAATCGGATATTTAAGTGGTACCGATGATTATTTAGGTGGTACCAAAGACTTTTTAAGTGGTACTGATAATTATTTAAGTGGTACCAAAGATTTTTTAAGTGGCACCGAAGATTATTTAAGTGGTACCAAAGACTTTTTAAGTGGTACTGATGAGTATTTAGGTGGTACCAAAGACTTTTTAAGTGGTACTGATGAGTATTTAGGTGGTACTGAAGACTTTTTAAGTGGTACAGATGAGTATTTAGGTGGTACTGAAGACTTTTTAAGTGGTACAGATGATTATTTAAGTGGTACTGAAGACTTTTTAAGTGGTACAGATGATTATTTAAGTGGTACTGAAGATTCTTTAACTGGTACTAAGGACTATTTGCTAAGTACTAAATACTCTTTAAGTGGTACCAAAGACTTTTTAACTGGTACTAAGGACTATGAGCTAAAAACTAAGTGCTAAAAAACACTTCATCCTAAAAATTCTACAGTTCAGTTAGTATAAGTTGTAGAGGAAGGCTATTCAGTGCAATTTTGGACTATCAAAATAAACAAACCATGAATACTGCTTTTAAACTTTTACTTTTTTTCTTTTCAGTTAGTGCATTGGCACAAAATCAAACGGTTTCTGGAAAGATTATCGACAACAAAGAACGTCCTTTAGTAGGTGCCAATGTATACATCGATGGAACTTATGATGGCGCTACTACCAATGAGAAAGGGGAGTTTACTTTCGAAACCACCGAAAGAGGAAACCAAACAATTGTAGCTACGGCTTTAAATTATGACGATTTGAAATCGCCCATTGTCATCGAAAAAGCACAAGCAATTACGTTGAAAATGCGTGCGAGTATCAATGTATTGGATGCTGTTGTGATTACTGCGGGTTCGTTTAAAGCTGGGGATAATAGTAAGGCTTCGGCTTTAAAACCGTTGGATATTGTTACTACTGCTGGATCGGCTGGAGATATCGTTGGTGCGTTGCAAACTTTACCCGGTGCACAAATTAATGGGGAGAGCGGACGATTATTTGTTCGTGGTGGAGAAAGTGATGAAACCCAAACCTATATTGATGGTATTCGTGTGGCACAACCTTATGGGGTAACTGCTAATAATATGCCTACTCGTGGTCGCTTTTCTCCTTTTCTTTTCAACGGAATGACGTTTTCAACAGGAGGTTACTCTGCCGAATTTGGCGATGCTTTGTCTAGTGTTTTATTGATGAATTCGATTTCTGAACCCGATCAGGACAAAACCGAATATTCGTTCATGACCGTCGGTCTAGGTATCGGAAGAACAAAAAAATGGGACAAGAGTTCGTTCAGTATCAATACGTCTTACATTGATTTGGCGCCGTATCAATGGGCAATTCCTCAAAACGCCGATTGGAACAAACCCTACCGAGGTGTTTCAGGAGAAGCCGTTTACCGCTTGAAACTTAAAAATGGTTTACTCAAAATGTACTCGGCTTTCGATTATTCTGAATTTGACTTGAATCAGAAGGATATCAATGCAACTTCACCCGTAAGAGTGAGCAATAAAAACAATAACCTGTATTTCAATTCATCGTACAAAGGTAGTTTCGGATCGGGATGGGGAATTCAAACAGGGGTAAGCTTTGGCTTGTATAACGTGTACTTCAACTTGAATCAGGATAATTTGAACAATAGGGAAGTAGCTTCGCATCTTAAAGTGAAATTGGATAAGAAGTTCTCGGATCGAGTGAAATTGGCTTTTGGTGGCGACTATTTTATTACGAACTTTGACGAAACTTTTAAACCTTTTGGTGATACCAATTACAACAGTGGTTATTCAAGTGGTGTGAGTGCCGTATTCACCGAAGCCGATATCTTTTTATCGAAAAACGTTGCCATGAAATTGGGAGCACGAGGAATGTACAATGACCTACTGGATAAAGGAATTGTAGAACCTAGAGTTTCTTTGGCTTTTAAATCTTCACAAAACGGACAGTTTTCATTGGCGTATGGAGATTTCCATCAAACTCCAAAGCAAGAGTACCTGAAATACACTACCGATTTCAATTATGAGAAAACAGCTCATTATATTTTGAATTATATGTACTCTGCCAATAAAAGAACATTGCGTGCTGAGGTTTTCTATAAAGAGTATAAAGATTTAGTGAAGTACGATACCCAAACAGCAATGTACAACAGTAACTATACCAACAATGGTTTTGGTTATGCCAAAGGTTTGGATGTGTTTTGGAGAGACAGTAAGACCATCAAAAATTTAGATTACTGGGTTTCGTATTCTTTTATTGATAGTAAGAGAGATTTTAGAAATTATAGTGCCGAAGTACAGCCTAGTTTTGTAGCCGATCATACGGTTTCTGTAGTTGGGAAGTATTGGGTAAACGATTGGAAATCACAAATCAGTATAACCAATAGTTTTGCAACGGGTCGACCGTATAACGATCCCAATCAGACACAATTCATGAATGGAAAAACGAAAGCCTACAATAGTTTGAGTTTGAGTTGGGCGTATCTGTTAACGCAACAAAAGATATTGTTCTTCTCGGTTTCAAATGTATTAGGAAGAGACAATGTATTTGGATATCAGTATGCCAATTCTCCCGATTTGGCGGGTACTTTTCAGCGCCAGGCCATTGGGCAACCTGCAGATCGTTTCTTTTTCGTGGGGTTCTTTTGGACAATAAGCAGCGATAAGAAAGCAAATAATTTGGATAATCTGTAAGAATAGTAATAGTAATTAACTTTTTATGTAAAAATTGTGAGATTTAAATAAAGTTTATTTGTGTGATTAAAATTGGTTAAATTAGTGATATCTAAAAAATTAACTTATGAAAAAAATTACGCTGATTTTCACATTTTTAATTCTAACAACAGCAGTAACCTTTGGGCAAGTAACCGCTATTGTTAATGCACCAGTAAGTGATGCTTCGACAACTCAGAATCGCGCTCCAAATGGAACCAATAACCATTCATTTATGAGAGGTTCTGCGCTTGTATTAACCTCTGAACTGACAGGAATTCCAGCAAGTTCATCATTGAGTTTGTTTGGCTTTGTTACTACTGCTGGGGCAAATGTACCCGTAACCGGGACTTTAACTGTTTATATGAAAAACAGTACTGATACCTCTTTTACATTGGGAACAAATTGGAATACTATCATTACAGGGATGACACAAGTCTATTCGGGTGCGTATACTGTTCCAGCAAATGCAACAAATATTGATTTAACATTGAGCACACCATTGGTGTATAACGGTGGTTCAGTTTATGTTGCTTATGATTTTGTGAGAAGTGGTACTGCTGCAACTACACCAGCTACGTATGATTCTAATTCCTCTGGATTAACTGGAGGATGTGTTTCCGCAGCAAGTGCAACGGTAGCACCAACTACTTTGGCTACAACAAATTTCAGACCTGTTATGCGATTCGGTTATCCTAATCCTTATACAAATGAAATGTCTGTTGAAACCATTACTACGTTAGGTAATGTAGCGAATGTATTGAATACGCCCGTTCCTATTTCTGCTGTAGTAAGAAATAAGAGCAATACTACTTTAACTAATATTTCAGTAAGTGCTAATATGACGGGTGCAAATAGTTATACCGATACTAAAATTGTGGCCACAATTGCACCAGGAGCAACCCAGATAGTAAATTTTAATAACTGGACACCCGCTGCTTTAGGTGCCAATACTTTAAATGTGAGTGTTCCGAATGATCAAGTAAATACAAACAATTCATTCAACTTTAATACTACGGTAAGTTGTGGAGCCTATGGTGCAGCCCAAAACCCGGTAACTTATAATACAGCAGTTGGTTTTGGTTCAGGTTCAGGTATATTGTCCACACCATTCCAAACAACTGTCGCGTCTACAATAACCGGTTTAAATATTGCAATTGCAAATAATCCGGCTTCAGTTGGAGGAAATATTTATGGTGTTATTTTAAATAGTTCCGGGGCAATTTTAGCTACGAGCACAAATACTTTAACTATAGCGAATGGAGATTTAAATACTTTTAGAACATTTAATTTTAGTCCTTCCGTTGCTCTTACGGCTAATCAATTAGTGTATTTCGGAATGGCTCAAACGACGGGTGCATCGGCTTATTATCCTTTAAATGCTTATACTAATCCTAATTTAACAACTACTTATTATACAACCTCTCTTGCGGGAGGAACACCAACTCTTGTAGCCGCAAACTTAGGTCAGATGGGTCTTGAACTGAATTTTTCAGGTACTTGTACTTTAGGAATTGATTCAGCTGATGAAATTGCAGATAATTTAACAGTCTATCCTAATCCGGCGAGTACTAATTTGAATGTTAAATTACTATCTCTCGGTGAAAATGCCAATCTTGAGGTTTACAATGTTATGGGGCAGGTTGTAATTCCATCCCAAAAGATTCTAGCAAATGTATTCGAGCTTAATATCAATCATTTAACAAAAGGAGTATATTTCTTAAAAGTGAAAAATGATAACAAGATAAGTAGTCTCAAATTTACGGTTGACAAATAATTCTTTTTTATAAATAATTAAGAACCTGGGACTTTATGTTTCAGGTTTTTTTTGTTCATATACTATTGATAATTCCCCTGTTGAATAAAGAAATTACACTTTAGAACAATTCATCCTGTAAAAACGACAGTTCGGTCAGAATAAATTTTAAAGGAGTTATAACCACAGTACTTTTGATTCAGAAATTCAAACAAAGGGTTTCAATCATCAAAAACAATACAATAAATTTTAAACAAATTAAATTAAAAAATTATGGTACGATTATTTACAACAGCGGTTTTATTATTTTGTTCAGTTGTATTTGGACAAGCAAAATTTGAGCAAAACATGGGAGAGTCTTTGGCTCTTTGGGGACAAGGTAATCCAACGGAAGCTTCTGCAAAAATTGAACGAATTGCATCAGTGGAAAAAAACAATTGGTTGCCTAATTATTATATCGGAATGATTAATACTACCGAAGCTTTCAAACCAGAGAACAGAGAAAAAGCACCTGCGTTACTGGAAAAAGCACAAAAAGCAGTAGACGAAGCAGCAATCATTAGTCCGAATAATGCAGAAATTATGGTATTACAGGCATTAGTGTATACCGCATGGATTGTTCAAGATCCAATGACTAACGGAATGAAATATTCTAATAAAGCAATGGAACAATATTTTAAAGCTCAAGCTATTGCTCCAAATAACCCTAGAGTTGTATTTTGTAAAGCTGAATTTGAAATTGGTGGAGCCAAATGGTCAGGTGCAGATACTAAACCTTTATGTGCTCAAGTTGAGAAATCGATTGAACTTTTTGCTACTTTTAAGCCAGAAACAGCATTGCACCCAAACTGGGGATTGGATAGAGCCAAAAAAACATTGGAAAACTGTACAAAGTAATCAGATAACAAACTAAAAAAAACAATAGAAATCATGGAAAATCAAAACAATAATCTTTGGAGCAACATTGGTAGTAAAGTTTTTATCGGATGTATGTTCGTTGGAATGGGAATCGGAATGTGTGTCGATAAAATTGCAGTAGGAACCTTAATTGGTATGGGTGTCGGATTTATCGCATCTGCACTTCTTAAAGCAAAACAATAATCCACAAAAAAATAAAGAAGTAGAAAAGAATGAAAGTCTCTTTCAAAGAAATAGTAAAAGTCTTCCTTTTTGGATGCGGGGTATTTATGATCATTCAACTGATTAACCTTGCTTTCGGGAATGCATTGCCATCGGCAAATAAATTACTTATCGGATTTGTATATACGCAATTGTATTCATTTACTTTAGGTTACTCGAATAAAGCACTTTTTTTATATCTGGACAGAGTCTTTGTTGAAAACCGATTTTCAGCCAAAAGAGTAATAATCGGTTTTCTGTCTTCTTTTTTGCTTTCAATGGGTGTTATTTTTCTACTGCGGATTTTTGAAGATGTAATCATTGAAAAAAAGGGGTTTAGTGATTTTATTGCAAATGAACAACTCGGGAACTATGTAGTTGCAGTTATTATTACGTTGTTTGTTTCGGTCTCGTTTTATGCTTTTTACTTTTACAAAACGTATCAGGAAAATAAAATCAAAGAGCAGCGAATTATAGCAGGAACAGCTTCTGCCAAATTTGAGAGCTTAAAAAATCAGATCGATCCTCACTTCTTATTCAATAGTTTGAACGTATTGAGTTCTTTGATTGAAGAAAACCCTGAAAGTGCCCAGAAGTTTACTACTTCGTTATCTAAAATCTATCGCTATGTGCTGGAACAGCGGGATAAGGAATTGGTCTCAGTGGAAGAAGAACTGTCGTTTGCCAAAACGTATATGAATTTGCTAAAAATGCGATTCGAAAATAGTATTACGTATGAGCTACCATCTGATTTTGATAATCCCGAAGCACGTGTAGTGCCACTTTCGCTACAACTTTTATTGGAAAATACCATTAAACACAACGTAGTAAGTGAAAAAAAACCACTTCATATCAGGATTTATGTGGAGAACAACTATCTGATCATTGAGAATAATTTACAAAAGAAAGAAGTGTTACAAGATCGAAAAGGGGTTGGCTTGCAAAATATTGTCAACCGTTATGCCTTGATCTCTGAAAGGAAAGTGCTAATTGAAGAAAACGATGTTTTCTTTAAAGTGAAAATTCCAATACTGACAAAACAAATTGCATTTATGGAAACTGAAAATATATACAACGAAAATAGGGCGTATGCCAGAGCAAAAGAACGAGTTGAAAAACTTAAAGGGTTTTATGGCAACCTAATCTCTTACTGCTGCGTGATTCCAATTTTAATTTTTATTAATCTACAAACTTCAAGCGGATTTCAATGGTTTTGGTTTCCAATGTTGGGATGGGGATTCGGACTAACAATGCACGCTTTTGAAACTTTCGGTTATGGTAAAAACTGGGAAGAAAGAAAAATAAGGGAAATCTTAAATAAACAAAATGCTTCAAACAATAAATGGAAATAGTTATGGAGAAGTATCAATCACCAGAAAATACCCTTGAAGCATTGGCAAGAAAAAGGGTGCGTAAAATCAAACATTTTTATGGACATCTTTTGGTGTACCTGATTGGATTGGCAGTTTATATAACCAAGACGTATTTTGGAGCACCACTGAATTTCATACCGCTAAACTATATGAATGAATTTTTTATGTGGATTTGGACTTTTGTATTTGCCGTTGAAGGTTTTCAACTTTTCTTTTCTGAAAAAGTATTTGGAGACAATTGGGAACAAAAGCAAATCGGAAAGATAATGAATGAGGATAAAATGGACTTTAAAAAATAGGATACCAATGGAAAACTATAACAAAGAAGAATACGAAAAATACCAAAGAGCCAGAAAGCAAGTTGAAGATATTAAAGGGTTTTACGGCAATCTGATATCGTACGTTTTGGTCAATTTGTTTTTGATGTTTGTCAATTTGAAGTACTCACCGGATCATATTTGGTTTTTTTGGCCAATGCTTGGATGGGGTGTGGGTGTTCTGTTTCACGGAGCTAAAGTGTTCAATTGGTTTCCATTTATGAACAAAGAATGGGAAGAACGAAAGATTAGAGAGTTTATGGAAGAAGAAAAACGCAATCAGAATAAACAATTGTAAAATGAGTATCGAAAGCAGAAGAGAACGAAGAATGGAACGTAGAGCATTTAAAGATTTTGTTCCGAGCACTCCTGAAGAAGCGCAATACTATGAAGTTGCCAAAAGGGTAAAAAAGATAAAAGGATTTTATACGCACGCGGGTGTTTACCTCATGGTGAACTTAATGATTGTTGTTATTAATATTCAGGAATTGGATCCGGGAGAATCGTATTTTCAGTTGCATAACTTTTTTACCGCCTTTTTCTGGGGATTGGGCTTGCTAACACATGGTCTTTCTTTATTTTTGCCAGGATGGATTTTTGGTGCCGATTGGGAAGAAAGAAAGATTAAAGAATTAATGGACAAAGACAAACCCGGAAAATGGGAATAAGCTATTTTTTATCAAAACCATCTACTACAAACTAAGGAAAGCCACAAATGAATATTATTATTATCGAAGACGAAAAGCCAGCCGCTCGATTGTTACAAAGAAAAGTGGAAAAGTTGGGGTTAACTGTTAACACTATGCTTCACTCTGTCGAAGAAGCGTTAGAATGGTTCCAAGAGAACCAACATCCGGATTTGATCTTTTTGGATATTCAGCTGTCTGACGGATTGTCTTTTGAAATATTTGAAGCCATAGATATCAAAAGTGCGGTAATATTTACAACGGCTTATGATGAATATGCATTGAGGGCTTTCAAACTCAATAGTATTGATTATCTACTAAAACCCATCGATGAAGACGATTTAGAAGCAGCCGTTCAGAAATTCAAAATACGAACTCAGAATGCAACCAATTTATCGCTCGATTTTGAAATGATTAAGCGTATGTTGGTCAATCCTGTGGATAAAAGCTATAAAAAACGATTTACAGTTAAGGTTGGTCAACAGTTAAAACTCATTCCAATTGAAGAGGTCGAATGTTTTTATAGTGAAAACAAAGGAACATACTTGCATACGATAGACAATAGAGATTATCTGTTGGATGGGACTTTGGAGCAATTGGAAACCGATTTAGATCCGAAGGATTTCTTCCGTGTGAGCCGAAAATTCATCATTCCGATGAAAGGAATCAAGGAAATACAAGTGCATACCAATTCACGCCTGAAAATTATTTTGCCAACCTATTCCGAAGACGAAGTGATTGTTGCACGTGAGCGTGTTACTGACTTCAAAGAATGGATTGGGTAATTTTCAATGGCCACTTTTCCCATTAAATACGGTTCTTATCTTGGTGTAAATTGATTGTGTTTTAATTTTTATACACTCACCTTCGATTTTTTACATTCTAAAATCAAATAAAATTGAACTCCAAATAGGATGGATGCTAATACCAAATGTAAGGCTTGACTACCAAAAGGAAAATCAACGTAGTACATCATCATGCCTGATAAAGTTTCAATCAAAAGAAGTACAAGTACCCAATTGATTTTTTCAAAACCTAAATTCAGACGTTTGTTTCTTAAGTACAGAAAGAAATTGGCAAACAACACAACTAGAGAAAAGGTTCTGTGAAAATAAAAGCTAATTTCCGGTTGATTTAGCCATAAAGAAGCATCAGTTACCCCTGATTTTACTTGTTCGTCCACAAACTGACGTACTTGTGTGCCTAATACAACCTGAAGCAGTGTCATGAATAGAGTTAACCAAAGGATATTGCGGAACATAGCGTTGAAAACGGTTTTATTTTCCTTAGGATTGGCCAAATGGATGATATAGAGTATAAAAGCAACAATAATCAACGCCATGACCATGTGGATGGTAATTTTGAGGGGATTCAATACCGAATAAACAACGGTAGCACCCAGCCATCCTTGGAATCCCATAAGAAAAACCACAAGCCAAGACAACAATGTGATTTTTTTGTTCTTTTTCCATTCTAGAATAGAAACTACAGCCATAAAAAGGCAAACGAAACCAGCCAGAGCACCAATTAACCGATTGATGTATTCTACCCATGTGTGCATTGGATTGAATACGGCATAATCGTGTTTTGTATAGGGCTCCCATTGAGAGGCATCAAATGTTTTACCAGTTAAACAATCGGCTTTAGCTACCCATAATTTTTCCTCTTTGATAATCACCATTCCTTTTTTGAAAACGCGGTTTTCAGCCCAAGTGAGTTCTTTTACATCGGTTGGTGGAATATAGTAACCGAAACATTTTGGCCAGTCAGGACAACCCATTCCTGAACCTGTCATTCGGACTAGTGCTCCAGCAATTATAACAGCATAAACAAAGATTAAAGCGGTTTTAGCAATTTTGGTAAAATTCATAACTCAATAATTTCAGCGTTGCAAATATCAAATAGTTTTTAGTAGGGAATTATGATTATTGTCAGTTCACTTTCTTCAATCCCATCTTTTCAGCTTTGGCCAAAACAAAATCATAGGCCGCCTGATATTCGTTCGGGATTTCCCCTTCCAGAATAGCTTCTTTAACCGCTTCTTTTAATACGCCAATTTCGCGTGATGGTTTTAAATTAAATAATCCCATAATTTCTTCTCCAGTGATAGGCGGTTGAAATACACGAACCTTATCTCGTTCTTCTACTTCAACAATCTTTTCACGAACGATTTTGAAATTATTATGGTATTTCTGGAATTTTTTAGGATTCTTGGTTGTGATATCCGCTTCACACAAAATCATTAAATTTTCTACATCTTCTCCAGCATCAAAAACCAATCGACGAACTGCAGAATCGGTAACGATATCTTGTGCCAAAACAATCGGACGTGAACTCATCATGACCATTTTCTGAACGAACTTCAATTTGTGATTGAGTGGCATGTGTAATCTTTCGAAGATTTTCTTGGCCATTTTACCACCTAAAAATTCATGTCCATGAAATGTCCATCCTTGTTTTTTGTTGTAGCGCTTGGTTGGTGCTTTTCCAATATCATGTAATAATGCACTCCATCGTAACCAAACATCATCTGTGTTAGGGCAAATATTATCTACAACCTCCAAAGTGTGATAAAAATTGTTTTTATGGGTATGTCCTTCCACTTCTTCCACATTATTTAATGCAGTTAGTTCAGGGAGTATGATGTCTAATAAACCGGTTTTGTACAATAATAAAAAACCAACTGAAGGCTGAGGACACATCAGTATTTTGTTGAGTTCATCTACAATTCTTTCGCCCGAAATGATATTGATCCGATCTTTATTTCTTGAAATCGCTTCCAATGATTCTGCTTCGATTTCAAAATGAAGTTGTGATGCAAATCGGATGGCACGCATCATACGTAACGGATCATCAGAATAGGTAATGTCTGGGTTTAACGGTGTTCGGATAATCTTGCTTTGCAAATCATTCACACCGCCAAATGGATCTACCAATTCTCCAAAGTTGTTTTCGTTTAGCGACAAAGCAAGTGCATTGATCGTGAAATCCCTGCGGTTTTGGTCGTCTTCGAGAGTACCATTTTCTACCATTGGTTTTCGGCTGTCAAAATGGTAACTTTCTTTACGAGCTCCTACAAATTCAATGTCCATATCTTCATAACGAAGCATGGCTGTTCCATAATTTTTAAAAACCTGTACTTTAGGATTGTGCGGAATCAGTTCTGATACTTTTAAAGCCAAATCGATGCCGCTGCCTACAGCAACGATGTCGATGTCTTTTTTGTGATTTCGATCCAAAAGAATATCACGCACAAATCCGCCAATCACATAACATTCTACATTAAGTTCATGCGCCGCTTGTGTGATGATACTGAATATTTTATTTTCTAAATGTTGTTTGTAGTTCATTTTTGAAGTTTAAAGTTTAAATGTTTACAGTGTAAAGTGGTTGACTTTAAACTGAAAACTGTAAACTATGACTGCTACAGAACCTATTTTCTTATGATTTTAACTTGACTGTCAGCGGTTAATTTGATAATGGTTGAAGGTTTGTCACAAATCTTGTCGTGGTGCAAATTTACTACATAGTCGACACCTTTTATAATTTCAGGTGAAATTTCTTTGAAAGACTTCGGGGTTGGTTCGCCGGAGATGTTAGCGGAAGTGGAAACCAAAGGTTTTTTCATGCGTTCCATCAATTTGAAGCAAAAAGGTTCTTTGACTAATCGTACTCCAAGTGTTTTGTCTTCTGCTACGACATTATCCGCAACATTTCGCGGATTGTCCAGAATTAAGGTGGTTGGCTTTTCTGATAAGTCTAAAATTTGCCAAGCCACTTCGGGAATGTCTTTGAATACAGTATACATCATACGTTCCCCATTCATCAAAACAATCATGCTTTTGCTTTCTTCACGTTGTTTTAAAGCATAGATTTTTTTTATCGCTTCTGGGTTGGTTGCATCACATCCAATACCCCAAACCGTATCTGTAGGATAAAGTATAATACCTCCGTTTTTAATGATTTCGTATGCGTTGTGTACTTCAGTGTTGATGTCCATGTCTAAATTTTATTGGGTAGAACGAAATAATTGCCTATTATTTTATTGTACTCCAAAGGTAAGTAAGGATTTGTTCCATTGGAAGGATAAAATGTCATTTCACCAAAAATTGTTTTGTTATCAATGGAGTACAAATCGACCCTAACAAATGGGATGTCTTTTGATAATGTTTGTGCCACATAAATCATGTCTTCAAGGTTTGAAGGTTGCTCCGCTTCACCGGTATAAAACGGATTTTTCTCATGATAAAAAGGAAGTTTTTGCCAGTTGGTGTCATAGTGACATCTAAAGTTGTTCACTTTGCGTTCCAAATCGACTTGAATGAATTTTATTTCGCCGTTGAAGCAAAAAAACTTGTAATCATTAATGATTTTATTTTTGGAATCTTCCAGGAATTTTTCGGCTATAATTAAAGGTTCGATATTTTTATAGGACCATTCTTTTCCTTTGTTGTAATAGTTCTTTTTCTGCCATTTTTTCAAAAGCTTTATTGTTTGCTTAAAGCAAATGTCCTTTTTGTTTTTTACTATTAAATTAAAACCGCTGCCATGTACACACTTTAATACAAACTTTTCAGGAAGCTGTTCAAAATCAATTTCTTTTGGAGTTTTATAAACACCCAGCAAGTCGTTTAAGTATTGTTCGCCAACTTTTTGTTTGATATAGTCTCTTACATTGTATTTGTCTGCAAGCTGATGAAATGAAGGGTTTTTATAGTAGACTTTATACCATTGGAGTTTTTCATTAAAAGTTTCCGGTTTTTCCAAATTGAGCCTTTTTTGAGTAACTGATTCATACTGAATAGGTACGTATAGCTTCAAAGGAAGGAACTTCATCTTTTTAAGTAATGAAATAAAAATTTTTCTAGGGGTATTGTAATTTTTTAATTTCACCGAATAGAATATATATTATGCAATAATAAGAAAATGTTGTTAAAATGATGAAAGAAACTTTTTTTTAAAGGTAAAGAATAACAATTTGTGATAAAAAGGATCTTGATAAAAGTGATATATTTGTTAAAAAATTCTTAATACCTACTTATGAGATTACTTCAAATAACTGCTTCAAAGGGATGGAGAGGCCATGAACAGAAGATCATTTATTTATATGAAGCATTTAGAGATTTCGGTTATGTTGAAGAACAATGGATTATATGTCCCAAAGATTCAGAAGTATTCAAAATAGCTACTGCTAAAAACATGAAGGTTTTCGGTTATGATATTCGATCAGAATACGATTTGAAATTTGCGAAAGACTTAAAGAAATTTGCTGTTGAACACCAAGCAGATGTTGTTTTTATTCATAACAGTGAGTCGCATACTTTAGCCGTACTATCCTCTTTGTTTTATGGATTAAAAACACCGCTTGTTCTTTGTAGAACCTTAATAAAAAGGGTGGATACCAATTTTTTCAGAAAATGGAAATACAACTATAAAGGCATCAAAAAAATCATTTGTGTGTCCTATCCGGTGGTGGATGTGCTAAAATTTGCAGTGAAAGATCATAGTAAACTTTCTGTGGTAGGGAGTGTTACAGATATTAATAAGTTTCCAAAGCAGCATAAAACAGGATTGCTGCACAAGGAGTTTGATATCCCACTGGATTATAAAATTGTGGGTAATATAGCGGCATTTACTGGTTTTAAAGATCATAAAACTTGGGTAAATACTGTAGCGGAATTACATAAAAGAGGAGAAAAAATTAAATATATACTTGTTGGAGATGGTCCACTAGAAGCTGAAATAAAAAGCCAAGTGCGCGAATTAGGCTTGGAAAACGAAATTATTTTTGCCGGATTTAGAAAGGACATCCCCGAAATTTTACCCGAATTTGATTTATTTTTATTTACCTCTAATAATGAGCCTACTGGTGGCGTTTTATTAGAATCCTATGCTTGTCATGTTCCAATTGTGGCAGCAAACGCAGGAGGGATTCCTGAAGTTGTGGTAGATGGAGAAACAGGATTACTGGCTGAAGTGGGTAATCCCGTAAGTTTTGCGGATAAGGTATCGTATTTAATTCATGATGCTGACTTACAACAAAAATTCATTACCAATGGATACCAATTTTTAATTGACAATTTTACGAAAGAAGTGATTGCCAAAAAAATGTTTGATGAATTGAACGAGGTTGTGATTAATAATGCAAAATAATACAATGAATTTTTTCAGAAAAAAGTTTTGTCAACTCTATCTGAATCTTTTAAAAACGTTTTCTTCCAATGATATTGCAATATCAAAATTGCAGTTCTATCTAAAAACCGGAGAAAAACTGAATTTAGAAAATCCGGTTACGTTTGCCGATAAACTGCAATGGCTCAAACTTTTTTATTATGATGAAAGTTTTGGAAAATTTGCAGATAAGTACCAGTGTAGGGAAGTGGTTAAAGAAAGAGTAGGTGAGGATATTTTGGTAAAATTGATTGCCACATATGACTCTGTTGATGCCATTAATTTTGATAAATTGCCCAATAAATTTGCTTTAAAATGCTCTCACGGTTCGGGGTATAATTTAATTGTTCATGATAAATCGAAACTGAATTTGGAAAAAGAAAGAGCCAGATTGAGAAAATTCATGGCCTCCAATTATTATTATAAGTTCAGAG
The DNA here is from genome assembly GCF_042653365.1 of Flavobacterium sp. GCM10023249. Taxonomy (NCBI): domain Bacteria; kingdom Pseudomonadati; phylum Bacteroidota; class Flavobacteriia; order Flavobacteriales; family Flavobacteriaceae; genus Flavobacterium; species Flavobacterium sp. GCM10023249. The sequence continues at coordinate 252,155 of NZ_JBHSHZ010000009.1, read as the reverse complement.
AGAAAATCTATAAAAACCTAAAACCGATAATTATTGTTGAAGAATTGTTAGAGCAAGGGAATGGCAATACATTGATTGATTATAAGTTTCAATGTTTTGATGGTGTACCTGCCAATGTTTTAATTAAATCAACTGAAAACGGTATTGGTAAAATGGCGGTATACGATCTGAATTGGACTAAATACCAACCCGATGTAAATTGTAAGATATATCTTGAAGCAGAACTACCCAAACCTGCAAATTTAGACCAAATGAAGGATGTAGCCGCTCGATTATCGGAAGGGTTTCCTTTTTTGCGTGTTGATCTATATTCTGTTGATGATACAATTTATTTTGGAGAATTAACTTTCATACCCAATGGTGGTGCCAAAAAAATACTATTACAATGCTTGAATGAGCAGTACGGAAAATTGCTTCAACTTCCTAAATTTTTAGGAATTGTTGCTTTTTCATTTTTGATAATGAATCCCTTGATTGTTTTTTATTTATGCCCTGTGCTACTTCTATTTCAATCTATGTTGCCAATATTAGGCGAAATTCCAGAAGTTATAATAGATGGAGAAACTAGCTTAGGGTTAATGGATGCAAATTGGAAGTCTAGTAAATTGAGTTGATATACTTTGATTTTTGTTCATAATGATGAATGTAAAGTCAATTGGCATCATTTTAGGTGATAATTTTATAAATGAAGAAATTACTGAAAAGATGAAGAATGGAATAATCGAAATACCTAAAAAACAATGAATTTTATTAAAAGAAAGTTTTTTGCTGTTTACACAGTAATTTTGAAAATGTTTGGAGCTAGTGATGTTGCTATCTCTAAAGCAAAATACTATAGTAAAAATCTAAAGTTTTTAGATTTAGACAAACCTGAGGAGTTTATGGAAAAACTTCAATGGTTAAAGCTTTTTTATTACAAAGAAAGTTACAAGAACTATGTGGATAAGTACGAGGTTAGGCAATTTGTGAAGGAAAGAATTGGTGAGCAATATCTGAATAGCATAATAGGAGTTTTTGATGAAGTTGACGCTATCAATTTTGATGAATTACCCGATCAATTTGTTTTAAAAGCAACCCATGGTTCTGGTTTTAATGTTATTGTGCCCGACAAGACTAAATTAGATAGTAAAAAAGCCAAGAAAGAGTTGTGTGGTTTTATGAAAAGGGATTACAGTAAAGTAAATCAAGAAGCGATTTATAAAGAAATCAAACCAAGAATCTTAGCCGAAAATTACTTGTCACAATTGGAGGAAAAATGTATTGTTGATTATAAGTTTTTCTGTTTTAATGGTAAAGCAAAATACGTTTGGGTAAAAACATTTCACGATTCAAAATACAGAAACTGTTATTACGATTTGAATTGGAACAAAATCAAGGAAGAAAATTATCGCTCTAATTTTTTAGAATTGGATATGAAACGACCGGATAATTTTGAAGAAATGATTTGGGTTGCCGAAAAACTTTCTCAAGATTTCATCTTTATGCGTGTTGATTTGTATTCAATTCAAAATAAAACCTATTTCGGTGAATTGACTTTTTTCCCTTGGGGAGGAAAACAAAGAATAACCGTAGAACATTTTAATAAAGAATTTGCGGATTTAATCCAATTGCCTATTTGATTTTATAAACACCTAGTTTTCGTTTGATAACCTTACTGAATAAAACCATCTTAACATAAAGGAAGTTTTTCAAACTTAAAAACCACCACGAACTAAACGGCGCTAAATCGGTACTTATTTTTTTATTGATAGCTTCGGATAGAATGAACTCACCATTTATATCTTCCCATTTGATATTGCCATAACCATCAAACTCATTTACTTTGTTCTTCTCGTGAATAATGGATAGCCAAAGTCGTTTGTTCGTGATTTGTGTGATACGCGTTTCTTTTTTCCACATATTATGATCACTAAACCAAACCGTTTTTGGATGGTCATTTTTTTCAATCAAACTAATAAACGGATTGAAAATATGTTCTTTTTTACCCAATATAAAATTAGGTTTTACCTGCAATGAATATCCATTTATGATATCAATGGCTTGGTAATCCTGTACTTTGAATTGTTTTTGTACCTCGTCAATGAAATATTTGCTAATGCTGTCATCGTTGTCAATTCGAGAGGTAATCAGATGTGATTTTCCTTCGCTATTGGTTGTAATGTATTGTTGGATTTCATCATAAAAAGCTGGCATCCCATCAATAAAGAAAATAGTAATGTTCTTTTTATCTCGAGTAAGTTCCGTTATCCTGTTTTTGAATTTATCACTAGTGGTAGTATCAAAAAATAATAACCATTCAAAATTCTGATTTACCTGTGCAGTAACCGATGGAAAACAAAAGTTTTCAAACAGCCACATTCTGTCTTCCATCCAATCGTCGGTTAATAACGATTCATTGTTTTTGGTAACATCCCATTTCGGGTTTCTTAGATTAAATCGGGTGATAAGATAATGGTCGAACATTGTGTAAGCTAATATTTGGTGTAAAAATAAAGTAAATATATTAAAAAGGTTAATTTTGCAGTACTAATTAAAGACCATATGAAGATCCAATTCAATGCAAATTTTCAAAATAAAAGCAATGAAATACTCAAATGTATAACTGATTTTGAAAAGGAAGGCGAGGTTTTATATGGCGGAACACGAAATTTGATTAAAACGTTTCTACTGTCCGATGGTTTGGAAATCAATGTGAAAGCGTTTAAGATTCCCAAGTTTTTTAATCAGTTCGTGTACCGATATATCCGAAAATCGAAAGCGAGAAGATCGTTTGAAAATGCCAATTACCTTATTGAAAATGGATTTTGTACGCCACAACCGATTGGATTTATAGAAGAATCCGGTTTGTTAGGTTTGGGAAAAAGTTATTACATTAGTGAACAGTTGGCTATGGATTTGATGTTTCGGGAATTGACAACGAATACAGATTATCCCGACTTTGAAAATATACTGAAGCAGTTTGCACAGTTTTCTTTCCGATTGCATGAAAAAGGAATTGAATTCATCGACAATACCTCCGGAAATACATTAATCAAGAAAGAAGAAAATAATCGGTATGATTTCTATTTGGTGGATTTGAATCGGATGAATTTTCACCAAAACATGTCTTTTGAGTTGAGAATGACTAATTTGGCAAAACTGACTTCCAACGAGAAGGTATTGAAGGTTATTAGTGCTGAATATGCTCAACTGTCAGGAATTGAAAGTGATAAAGTGTATGAGGTTTTAAAAAATAAAGCAGACAATTTTCAATATAGTTTTCACCGAAGAAGGGAAATTAAAAGGAAAATCTTCTTTTGGAAACGAAACAAATAAAGCAGAAATTTGTAAAACAGGTATAAAATCTAAAAATCAATTACCTTTGTACCTAAATTGATCATTAATTTATGAAAATATCGGTTGTAGTCAGTACGTATAATGCTGAGGAATGGTTGGAAAAAGTCTTAATTGGATATAGTGTTCAAACGTATAAAGATTTTGAAGTTATCATCGCTGATGACGGATCTCGCCAGTCCACCAAAGACTTAATTGATAAATACGCTGCAGAATATCCAGTGCCTTTGCGTCATTTATGGCATGAAGATATGGGATACAGACGTCAGGAAATTTTAAATGTTGCCATTGTTGATGCGGCTTACGAATATATTATAATGACTGATGGGGATTGTATTCCTCGTAAGGATTTTGTAGAAATTCATGCGAAACAAGCTCAAAAAGGGAAGTTTCTTTCCGGTGGCTACTGCAAATTACCAATGACTACTAGTAAATATATTACCAAAGAAGATATTGTTTCAGGGAAATGTTTCAATGTGAAATGGTTGAAGAGTATTGATAAGTTAGGGTTTTCTAATGTATTGAAATTAGGCTCTACTACAATTGCGGCCAAAGCATTGGACTTCTTTTCACCAACTACTCCTTCGTTTAATAATTGTAATTCTTCGGGTTTTAAAGAGGATATGATTGCTGTAAACGGATACGACGAGCGTATGAAATACGGTGGTCCTGACCGAGAATTTGGGGAGCGTTTGGAAAATTACGGAGTCAAAGGAAAGCAAATTCGTCATAAAGCAATCGTACTGCATTTGGATCATGCCAGAGGGTACAAAACACCTGAATCTTTGGCAGCCAATTTAGCCATCAGAAAAGAAGTAAAAGATAAAAAAATCAAATGGACTCCATTTGGTATTAAAAAACAAGAACTACCAGCATAATGAGAATATTAGTTACTGGAGCAGCCGGATTTATTGCATCACATTTATGTGAAAAGTTATATTCATTAGGTCATGAAGTTGTCGGGATTGATAACATCAATGATTATTATGATGTGAATTTAAAAGAGTTAAATGCTAAAGATTTGGCAGATAAAGGAATTCAGATTCATCGCGTTGATTTGAATTCGGATTTGAGTGCTGTATTCGAGAAGCCTTTCGATTATGTCTACCACTTAGCGGCTCAACCGGGTATTTCTTCTACGACTTCTTTACAGGAGTATGTGGATAATAACATATATGCAACTCAAAACTTATTGGAAGCGGTTTTGGAATTCAATCCCGGATTAAAATCATTCGTGAACATTGCGACTTCATCGGTGTATGGTATCGAAGCAACTGTAGATGAAGAAGTGCCTGCAAAACCGGTTTCGTTTTATGGTTCGACTAAACTAGCTGCTGAGCAATTGGTACTGGGGTTACAACGTACCGGTAAGTTGAAAGCTTGCTCTATTCGATTGTATTCAGTATTTGGTCCAAGAGAGCGTCCGGAGAAATTGTACACTAAACTAATTGAGAATTTGTACTACGACAAACCATTTCCTTTGTTTGAAGGAAGTATAAAGCATGAAAGAAGTTTTACTTATGTTGGGGATATTGTTGACGGACTAGCGGCGATTATCGGAAAAGAAGACAAGGTAGACGGAGAAATCATCAATTTAGGAACCGATGAAGTGAATACTACTGCCGATGGCATCAAAGCGGTGGAAGAAATCATGAATAAAACCTTAATTATAGACCATCAGCCACCTCGTAAAGGAGATCAGCAAAGAACTGCTGCTGTTATCGATAAAGCTAGAAACTTATTGGGCTATGCGCCTAAAGTAAGCTTGAAGCAAGGTTTAGAAGCACAAGTAAACTGGTATTTGGAAAAATTTACGAAGTAATTCGCTTTATAAAATCAATTAATGACGCTCGATACAAATCGGGCGTTAGTTTTTTATACAGCTCCAGTGCCTGTTGTTTGAATTGTTTGGAATGCTGTCCGTTATAGATTTCCGGATGGTAATCGTTTAAATGTACGGCAATATGGTTTTTATCATCCGTAAGCATATTCCATGACGATTTGTTGATCCACGGAGAGAAAATGGTAAACGTTGGAATATTCAATGCTTTCGCCATATTTACGGCACCTCCTTCGTTACCAATCATGGCATCACATTGTGAAAGTACCGACAAGAAAGTGCGTAATCCTTTGGTATAAAAATCCAGTACAATTTGTTGTTGCGTTTCAGGCAAGCAAGCGTCATAAATGGCTTTGGCTTCAGCTTCCTGGTTGGGCATGAAATTGAATAATAATTGAGCTTTGCTTTGTGCTGCAATGTCATCCAGAGTGGTGGCCATTTGTGCGGTAGGTAAGCTCTTGTTGGTATCACTTCCCAAGACACTGATCATAACGATTGGTTTTGAGGTATCCAGCCTTTCCTGAATGCTTTTTTGAGCCGAAGCTATTTCGGTATCCGTCAGGTAAATTTTAGGGAATAGGATAGAAGTTGGCTTTTTGAGTAAAGCTTCGGCCAATTGCAAACGGTGTGCTATGGCCGAACCTTCAATATTCTTTTTAGGGATAACTGTTTCGGAAAACAGTAATTTAGTATACCATTTTTGATTTCCTATTCTGGTTTTGGCGCCGGAGAAATAGGCAGGAATAATACTTTCCCATTTTCCATAGGCATCAATAACAGCAGTGTATTCTTCTTTTTTGAGTTCAAGTCCGAACTGGATTAACTTGAGAAATCCGTCTTTTTTCTTTTTCTCGAAAAAGACCACTTTATCGATGAAAGGATTATTGTCTACAACAGGCATCGTATTGGGTTGTACCATGTAATGTACTTTCCAGTCGGGATGTTGTGTTTTGATTGCTTCGCAGATGACTGTACTAGCCAGTACGTCGCCAATCATTTTCTGTTGTATTACTAATACTTTCATTAGGGAATTATACTGCTACGTTATATTCTCTTAATGCATCGTTAAGAGATGTTTTCAAATCGGTTGATGGTTTGCGTTTTCCGATAATTAAAGCACAAGGGACTTGGTATTCACCCGCTTCGAATTTTTTAGCGTAACTTCCTGGGATTACTACAGAACGAGCTGGAACGATACCTTTGTATTCTACTGGTTCCGGACCAGTAACATCGATGATTTTGGTAGAAGCCGTCAAACATACATTGGCACCTAGAACTGCTTCTTTTTCAACACGAACACCTTCCACTACGATACAACGCGAACCGATGAAAGCACCATCTTCGATAATTACCGGAGCTGCTTGTAATGGTTCCAATACACCACCGATACCTACACCACCGCTTAGGTGAACGTCTTTACCGATTTGTGCACAGCTACCTACAGTTGCCCAAGTATCTACCATCGTACCTTCGTCAACATATGCACCAATGTTTACGTAACTTGGCATTAAGATCACCCCTTTTGAGATGTATGCACCGTGACGGGCAACAGCGTGAGGTACTACACGAATTCCTTTTTCAGCATAGCCTCTTTTCAATGGAATTTTATCGTGGTATTCGAAGATACCCACCTCAAACGTTTCCATTTTCTGGATAGGGAAGTACATTACGACTGCTTTCTTTACCCATTCGTTAACCTGCCAACCGTTGTCTGTTGGTTCTGCTACGCGAAGGGTTCCTGCGTCTAGTAAATTCACCACTTCACGGATTGTGTTTTGTGTCGTTTCTTCCTGTAACAACGCTCTGTTTTCCCAAGCTTGTTCTATTATTGATTGTAAGTGTTGCATAAAAAATCTATTTACAGCAAAGATAAAGTTTTGAAAGTGCCAAAACTACACCTACACTAAAAAACTTGATTTTGTTAAAAAAAAGGGATTTGTTGTTTATTGTTTGTTGTTAATGGTTTAAGGTTGTTAGGATGAATCTGAATATCTGAGAAGTCGGAGGGTTTAATCATCTAATAATACAACTGCATTTTGATATGACATAAACACGACATAAACCCGATATATATACGCTATATATACGCCATATATACGCCATATATACGCCATATATGTTACTTTGTAAAGAAGTATATGCAAGAAGAGTAAGAAGGGCAGTCATTTTATACGACAAGCTTGTAGGTTCTTTTTGCGTTTATGAAGTTAAAATTAAGGATGTTGAGTAGAGTTTTATTGAATAAGAAGCTGAAAAATAGCATAATAAAATCATAAAGTTTTGGTTTGTCTTATTTAGAAATACTGTTTTTCGTTATTTTTGAATTGATGAAGTATTTGGCTTTTATATTGAGCTTTCATATTCTAATGCTGACAGAAATGCCGGTAGTGGCTTCTTTGTATGCTAAAATGACTTCGGAGCAATGCGGTACGACTTGTTCAGAAGTGCCGGATTCGGATGATGAAACCGATGGTTGCAGTAAAGAAAGCTGTTTGACTTCACCTTGTTGTAAAATACAGTTGTTTTTGACTTCTTTTGAAAAGCCAATCCCTCAGTTTTTGTTGGAACCCCTTCAGCAAAACAACTTCAATCTCAAGCGACTTTTAATTACTTTATCATCTTTTGATATTTGGCATCCGCCACAAATTATTTAAATTATTTTCGATACAATCAGTGCTATGGATTTTACATTGCTATTTCTTTGTTCGAAGGATAGTAGATGTTTTTCTGTGCGCCACACTTTATAATTCATTTAAATATCAAAATCATGAAAAATTCAATCATAATAGTAGTATTCCTTTTTGCATTTACTTTAACAGCGAATGCACAGGAATCCAAAGCAAAAGCTAAAAAAGAAGCTTGTTGTTCGGCAGATAAGAAAGCGGCTAGTACGTCGGATAATTCCAAATGTTGTGTAGTGGCAGCAGCCGATAAAAAGAACTGTTGCGCTAAGGACAAAGCGAAAGCTGTTTCCTCAGTTGCGGAAAAGCATTCTTGTGCGACTGATGGAACATGTTGCGGCAACTGTAAAGAAGCTAAAGCGAAATCTTAATTTTAATTCTGAAGGGCGTTTCATTGAGGCGCCCTTTTTGATTCTCGCTTCGTTGCTCCAATCATAACTTTCAAGTTGCCTATTAAATATCACTTAGAAGTAGGCAGTAGTAGTGGTAGTATACCAAGTAAAAGAGGAACCCTTCTGCGTTCCTCTTTTGTTTATTGCAACATAGTGATTGTCAAAATGCGATAATGATTAGGCTAATAGGTTTGTTGTTATTTCTCATCGACAAATTCCAGGATATCGCCGGGTTGGCAATCGAGAACTCTACAGATGGCTTCCAAAGTACTGAAACGAATTGCTTTTGCTTTTCCTGTTTTTAGAATGGAAAGATTGGACAAAGTTAAGTCGACTTTCTCTGAGAGTTCGTTAAGAGACATTTTACGTTTTGCCATCATCACGTCAAGGTTTACAATTATAGCCATAGCTTATATGGTTAATTCGTTTTCGGATTGGATTTCGATACCTCTTTTGAAGATATGTGCGATAACAAATAAGATTACACTCATAAACAACCATACATCGGCTCCGCTTAAATGTAATTGTTGGATGCTGGGCATTTTTATTCCTTTCGTTAAAAACCATTCCACATGTTTAGCTCCCCAATGCGAAAACATAGCAATTCCGAGAGCTATATAGGAAATTAAAAAAAGGAATCGACCAGTTTCTTTGTTGAAAGGCTGAGTCATATTGAGTTTTTTATCGTAAAGGATTTTGATTATCTGATAAAATAATAGCGCTTTCAAGACAGCTACAATAGTCATAATTAAGCATTCTACTAAAAAATACCCAGGATCATGAGCATAAAGGTCTGATAAATCGACTTCCTTCCAAAAAAAGTGAGCATCAATTGGATTGATGTAATAGGTAAAGAATGTGTTGAAAATAAATCCACCGGCTTGTATGCATAATCCAATGAAAATTATCCAAGAAAGGACATGTAAAAGCAGTAGTATTTGCTTCGAATTGATTCTAATTTCCATACTCTTTAGTTTTAAAGTTATGGTTAAAAATACTAAAATATTTATTGATAAACAATAAATATATATTTATAAGCAAAAAAAATGAATTGATTTTAAGTAAGAAGACGCTACGGTATAAATTACTCTAGTATACCGTATACTTCTTCCGGGTCAATTAATTCGTTGTAACCTTCAGATTGTGGAATAAATTTCTTTTGCTTGGCATTATAGAGGTAATGGTTTGTAAGTAAGTTTTCAGAGACTTCAACAATATCGTCTCTAAATAAATGAAGCGTATCCTTTTGTAAAGTATAATCGCCAAAATAATGACTTGATGTATGTGGATTCTGTTCACTAATCTCGAACTTGTTGTTTTCATAAAGCGTAAGCGTTACCTCTTCGTGGCCGCTAACCAATTTTGACGAAATTATTTGTCCATTGTCATTATACCATACAGATAAAGGATAGGTAACAATAAAAAACAAGATAATAGAGCCAACGGTATAATTTGTTGTTTTGTAATGGATTGTGCCTTGTTTTTTGCCTCTGAAATACTCTTTACTATAGAGCACTATTAAATTGATAGTAAGCAATATAATTAAAAATGGAATGAAGATAATGTTGTAAACGGTATCATTGTAATCTGAAAATCGGATTACTGACTTAAAAAGTAAAAAACTAAGAAAATAAAGTGTAAGATATCGGAAAGTATAAAACAGAACTTTTTTCATTGTTTTTTGTAATAGTTTTGTGATGGAAAAAGATAGCGATTGGTAATCGGTTGATGAACTAGTTAAGCAAATATAGAAAGTACATGCAACAAATTACCAATCCCTTGAATTAATTCGTTTCCAGTATTCCATACTGTTTGGTTGTTTTGGTCTGTTGTAAACCGAAAAACGGTCGTATCAACAGCCATCTTCTGATGAAGCCTTCATAGACCAACCATGAAATCAGGAAAGTGCCAACCGATAGGAACAGGAACTTTACTGCAAAATTCCATTGGAGATGCATTATGAAGTAGCCCAGAATCACCGTAACGGTTTGATGGAGAATATAAAATGGATAGACAGCCTGGTTGCAATAGGCCAGAACATGGCTGGGTTTGTTGAGGTATTTTGAGGCATAACCAAATAAAGTCAGTATCCATGACCAGAACGAAACAACATACACCAGTGCTTCAATGAAGTGTCTTACATATCCATCTTCAAAAGCGGTGATAAGCATCAGGAAAAGAGCAAAAGCAATACTTCCGCACAACAGATAACTTTTTCTGTTTTTCTCCACAGTGCTCCAGAATACTTCTTTTACGGAGATCAGTAAGAATCCGAAAAAGAATAGAGTAATGCTGTTCATGATCACAAACCAGTCGCCTACCAAAGCATGGGTTTCTTCAAAAAAGGGTTCTATAAAAGATTCAATCAGATACAAAGGAAGGACAAACCAGTACAAACCCCATCTGGTGGTACTTATTTTTGCTGTCAGCCTCAAAATGCCACAATCGGGATTTTTTCTTAAATAAAGGAAAACGGGAATAAGTACTAATGAAAATAGAAGCAGGTAAGGAATAAACCAGAGGTGATGCCAGCTTAGATTGCCTTCGGGGTATTCACCAATAAAGGCCTGCGATGGCCAAAAGTCGAAGTAACTGCCTTTGATTAGACCTTTGGAAAGCTTTTCAATATACACCTGTGGAGGCACAATAACCAGCATTCCGAAGATAAGCGGTAATAGTAATTTCTTGGTTCTTTCCCAGGCAAACTGGCCCGCATTTCTTTTCGAAAGTGCATAAGATGTACCCATGCCTGAAATTACAAAAAGGATAGGTAACCGCCATTGGTTTAAAAATAACATGGGATATTTAATCCACTCGTACGTTTGGTTGTTCTTAATATGCCAGCCCCAATCCGGAGTTACAAAAAACATTCCTACATGATAAAAAATGAGTAATCCGAATACAATTACTCTAAGCCAGTCTAAGTCATATCTACGCATAATTCCGATTTTTTTTTTGACAAAGTTGCGGGCAAAAAAGGAATGCTACAATTACTTGTTACAAAGAACAAGATTATGGGATGAAGGGCAAGGTTTTGGGACTGACAGCAACTTCTGGGACGAATGACAAGGCAGTTTTAGATTGTATTTACAGCGAAATCGAACGCTTGGATATAATTTCGTGAAACAGGAACGGGATCCGGACAGTCTTTCAGAGTGACTTTATAACCTTGTGCATTTCCGGCCACCTGTTCGATATGATTCAGATTCAATACAATTGAGCGGTGTGTTTTTAGGATATACGGAAAAGAACTTAGTTGCGCTTCCAGGTTTTTAATTGTAATGCGTTTCACTACTTTTTGCACTTTTGTTGCTTCCTTCAGATAGATTTCGGCATAATTTCCTTCGGCTTTGGCATAAAGAAATGTATTGCTACAGAAGGTAAATTTTTCGGATTTGACCTCGGTGGTGATGGTAATTATCGTATCGGTTATTGTTGGTTCAGTATGCGATAAGGTAGAAGAGAGGCGTTCGGCATTTTGTTTGTTGATTAGTTTGCGGTGGTTCAGATTGATGAAGATGATAATTGGAGCAAGGAAAAACCCAGCCACTAGTGAATTGGTAATTTCTTCTCTGAAATAATGCCATGACCCGTTTAGCGGATTGTTATAAATGATATCGCGGATTAGGAATTGTGTTATTCCGGTAAAAAGTACGAGAAGAAAAACAGTAATGCATTCTTTCTTCATGGTCCAGGAGTTCGTTATAGTTGGAAACAGCCTGAACAGTAAAGAGAAACACAATACCACGGCTATGGGTGAAAGCGAATGGATAACCGAAATCCAGAAATAATCCATTTTATGTTCATTGCTATTGACATCAAATGGCTGGAGTAAGTAATTGAAAAAGAAAGAAATCAGAAAGATGACACTTACAATCCAGAACAGTTTATTGCCTTTATAATAAAAAGGGTAAGGCTGTTTCAAGAAAAAAGAAAAAGTGCTTTCAGAATTCATTTTTTATGTGCTTTGATAGTACTACCTTTATCTAGAAAAGACAATGGTACGAGATACAATGATAAACACAAAAATATCCAAAACTTCTCAGTAAAACAGTACTTGAAACTAAAATCCTGGAATTTTGCTACTATCGTAAAGAATAATATGACTTCCGACAGATATTATCATAGTTTCTTTTTCAGTTCATAGAAATCTTTCCGTCTATCTTTTAGATTTCGGACACTTCCATAGACGTGCAATTCATCCAGTAGTTTTAAATCGACATCGGAGATTAAGATCATTTCGGTGTTGGCAGTTGCTTCACTTTTGATTCCGTTAGAAGGAAAAGAAAAATCGGAAGGAGTGAAGACGGCAGCCTGTGAATAATTCAAGTCCATATTCTCCACTTGTGGCAAGTTACCCACGCTTCCGGTGATCGCGACAAAACATTCGTTTTCAATGGCTCTTGCCTGAGCGCAGCATCGTACTCTTAAATAGGAGTTTTGGGTATCGGTGGCATAAGGCACAAAGAGAATTTGCATACCTTCTTCGGATAACAAACGAGGAAGTTCGGGGAACTCTACATCATAACAAATGAGCACTCCAATAATACCTGCATCCGTTTCGAAGGTTTGTAATTTATTTCCTCCTTTCAAACCCCAGAATTTTTCTTCATCAGGAGTGATATGTAATTTGTAAAATACCTCCATGGTTCCGTTACGATGGCATACATAACCGATATTACGCAATTCTTCATTTTCATACAGAGGCATACTTCCGGTGATGATATTGACATTGTAAGTAACGGCGAGTCTGCTGAAAAAATTGGCAATTTCGTTTGTGTATTGTGCCATGGTTCTTATTGCTTCCGCTTCGGGGATGTCTTTAAAGTTGGCCATAAGAGGCGCGTTGAAGTATTCAGGAAAAAGAGCAAAGTCGGCTTTGTAAGAAGAAATGGCATCGACAAAATATTCGATTTGTTGGAACATTTCTTCCATGGAATGGAACACCCGCATTTTCCATTGAACCAATCCCAATCGGACATTTTTTCTGATTCTAGTAGTTGCGGTATAGTCGGGAATATGGTATACATTGTCCCATTGGAGTAGGGTAGCATATTCGCCACTTTCGCCGTCTTCCGGAATATAATTCTGCAGTACTTTTTTTACGTGAAAATCATTGCTTAACTGAAAGGTAAGTACCGGATCGTATATTTCTTTCCGTTTCACTTTATCGATGTACTCTCTGGGTTTTAACTCGTTGACATATTGGTGATAATTGGGAATACGGCCACCGAAAACAATAGCTTTTAAGTTGTGTTTTTCGCAAAGTTCCTTTCTGGCATCGTACAAGCGTCGACCCAAACGCAGTCCGCGATAGTCAGGATGAATAAATACTTCGATACCATAAAGAACATCGCCTTTTGGGTTATGGGTAGAAAAAGTATAGTTGCCAGTGATTTGTTTGTAAGTATGATTATCACCGAAGTCATCGTATTTTATGATGATTGAAAAAGCAGTACCGACTACTTTATCATTATCCAGAATTACGAATTGACCTTCCGGGAATTGCTGTAGTAGTTTTTCAATGGAAGTAACACTCCACACACCACCTTGCCAGTCGGGATAGGAGGCTTTCATTACTTCAATTAACTGTTTGTAATGTTCTAGTTTTAAATTTTGGATTTCTATTTTGCCTAGCATGATGCATTTATTGAAAATGATTTTTACAGATTATGATATCTGTTATTTCCGAAAGAAAATCGATTTTTATTGGATGTTCAGAAATCGATTTCATTAAAGTTACTCATTTTCAATGTTATATGCTAAGGAATGTTGGATTTTAAGAGTGGTTGATGTTTTAGAGAAAGAGTGCAAATTATTTAGTAGAGATCCGTTTGCCATCAAAATAATATCCGTATTTGTCTTCGGCGTCAACAGTTTCGGTGTTTACTAATTGGAAAGAGATCGGATCGGCCCCATTTATTTTTGTTACTCCAAAGTATACAGATTTGCGGTCAATGAAATAGCAATTGTTACAATTCCAGCAACCTTTTTTTGGGTTTACGACCTTAATCGTTTTGGGGTCGGCACCTTTGATGGTTTCAAAGTCATCAGGACCACCACCATAGAAGACATGTTTTTTGTCGTAACCGCCGCAAATGCTGTCAAAAGGGACAAATGTTTTCGCATGAGCTCCTTTAACTTCAATAGGGTAATTACCGTCTGAGTTTTCCCACCAGATATACACCTTATTTTTATTTTGAAAGAAACCGTTTTTGATGGATTTGTAGGTTTTCAATTCGAGGAAATCCGATATGTCTTTGTAGTATTCAAAGTATACTGCGGTATCTTTAGCAATGGGTCGGAAGCTTCCTGTTAGAAGATATACTTTGCCCTTTTTGTCTTTGTAAATGTTGTCTATTACTTTATTGAAGTTAAGGGTATCATCAACGGGATCAGTAAAAAAGCCTTTATCTTCTTCATCTTGAATTAATTTGGCTATAGTATTGCCGTTCAAACCAGAACGCAACATTTCCATTCGGGTTTGTCCTAAAGCCGAGAGAACGGTTAGAAGTAGTAGCGTTAGGATATATTTTTTATGCATTATAAAACGTTTGTAGAATTATGTTTTAGTTTTTTTTGATGGCATTCTTAGGTTTTTGCTTCTCTACGATTATAAAATCATTAAAATTATATGCCGTTACATCAGGTAATACGATGTATTTGTTTTTTAATGACACCTTACGAGTCTGATTGTTGCCGTTTTGATTTTCATTCATGAAGATGGTATCCTTTTCAATTCTTCCTTCTTCTATTTTGGATTGAATATCTTTCGTAATGTATTCAATTTTTAGGTTTTTCTTTTCTGCAACAAAATAATTGGTTCTGAATAGCTTTGCGGAGCGGAGACTATCCAGTAAATACAGTGGAAGTAACTGAGTGGTATAGATGTAATGGTCATTGCTAAAAACGACAATTTGAAATGCATCGTTGTTTCGATGCGATAGGTATACTTTGTTTTCTTTGAGTTCTGAGAAGTCTACCTTTTGAGTCGTATAAAGTTTGTTGTACTTTTTAGCCATTTCCGTTTTGTTCAAAAGGATAAAATCTTTCGCATACAATTTGTTGGCTCTTGGCGTACAGGAGGTGAGAAGTGCTAAAAGGAAAAGTATCCAGTAATTGCTATTACTTTGTTCCATTGTTGTTGAATTGAAATTATGAAATTACTTCGGCTTTTTAATTTTTTGTAAATGGATGAATTTTTGATCGCAATCGTATAATTTGACATAATAATTCATTGCGTTTCCTGTATTTTGAATGGTGATTTCTTCTTCAGAGAGAAGTCCTTCGATTTCATCGGGTAACTTTATTTCCTTTCTCTTCGAATCCACTACATCTTCTTCATTGCTTACATCGCCTAGGTTTTCGGCCCATTTGATCCCTTTGAAAATTATATAAACTGCATTTTCATCCAAGCTTCGGTAGAAAGTAACTGCACCACTTTTGTTTCGGGAATCGGATTGGAATTGATATCGATAGTCTCCCTTTACTTTAGTAACATGGAAAGAAATGTTGCATTGGTTCTCTTTGGTTTCTGGAATGTAAATACCCTCTAGTTTTTTGGGTAATACAGGAATTGGCTTTGAGGTAAGGGATAGATGCAATGCGAAGGTTTGGTTTGTTTTGAGATTCGTCCATTGACCACTAATTGATTTTGAATGGATTTCCGCTTTGATTTGGGCGACTTTATTGTTTTGATAATCCAATTCATAAAGAGCCATTGTGTTACCGGTCTGTTTGCCTATTAATTTGATGTCGACACCAATTTTTTCATAATAATAAAAACCCTCCAAAAGACCATTTGAGTTTTTGATATGAAAGACCACATTCAACTTCTTATTGATAGTTCCGATATAGTTTTGTTCTGAATTACCAATACTTCCATTGGGATTGAGATTGCTGGAGAATGTTTCCTTTGCATTCAAAGGTGCAGAATTGCAAAGTGTTAGTAGTGCAATAATGAAAGAATAGGCATTTATCTTCCTATTGATTTTAAAAGAAAACAAGGATAGTAGAACTTTACTGCTTGCAATTATGTTGCTACTTTTTGCTTGAATCCGTTTTGTGATTGCAATACCCTTTTTATGTTTTTGAGCCACTATAATTCCGTTCTGTAGGTTTGATTTTCCAGAGTTTGCTCCAGTATGTAATAGTATAGGAGTTATTTGTTGAAGTACGTTCATTGAAATAGAAATGATAACGAATGGATGTATTGTAATCGTAATCCCACTTTTAAGTGGATAGCAACAAATATACCGAAAGATAACAATACTAAATACATTTGATTTTAGAAAGATGGCATTCTATTGGTACATCCGTGGAATAATATTTACACAAGATTTTTCTTACAAAAGTATTTTTTATACTTTTGGGAAACACCACACGGCTATAAGAATGAATACTACTTCTGACTTTGGGAATTTAAATGAAATGGGAAGCGTGATGATTCCTGATAAAGGGCATGCAAAAAATGTATATAACTTTCAAATTTTAATTGCTTTTTGTCAAAGTTTGGGTGATGTTTATAATCCTTCTAACCCTCGGTTACAAATTGATCAATTGCAACTATTAGCAAATACAGCTTTTAAAACATTGTTTGTGGTTCAAGAACAGAAGGAACACTTCCATCTGCATACCAATAATCGTAGAAAAGCATTTGAAGATATTAAGCCGTTTAGTACAAAAATCATAAATGCTTTTGCCGCTTCAGGAGTTGATAAATCCATTTTGGAAGTAGCAAAAGCCATCAATAAAAAAATTCAAGGTGTTGTACTTAAAGGCGTTGCAGAAACTACTCATAACCAAGCTTGTGCTTCACAACAATCGTACAATCAGAAATTGGAACATTTCGGAGCTTTGATACGCATTTTGGAAAATAATCCAGTTTACAACCCAAATGAAAGCGAACTCAAATTAATTGCATTGCAATCGAAATTCGATTCATTGCAATTGCATAATGCGAATTTGGTAGAAAGTCATGGGCTTTACAGTGAGGCTTTACAGGAACGAAATCATTTACTTTACGACCTTCAAAACGGACTTTTGCAAACAGTTAAAGAAGTCAAGCAATATGTAAAAAGTATTTTTGGCGCAACTAGTGCCTATTACCATGAAATAAGTCAACTTCAATTTAAGGTACGTTCAGGAGAATAAATTCAATTTGTTTCCCAATACACCCTCTTTTTTACAGCTAAAATGTCCATTTCTTGATTTTTTTTAATTGGTGGGAATTGTATTTTTTTTGGTGATTTTAGTTTACTATCTTGTAATTCAGATTGTTGTATTGTCTGTTTTGATTACTCAAAAGGAAACTATAATTCGGATGAAGTAAATTATAGTTGACCTATTCACAAAAGATGTTGTATCACTTGAAAAAATAGTTACGCTTTTGGCTAAACTTTTAATTCACCATCTAAAAACTTCCGAAAGACTTGTGAAATCAAGGTTTTTGCAGTGTAAAATTCTTACAAAATAATTTAGCTTTTTTTGATTTAAATTTACGTTAAGGTCATTTTTAGAAAGAATTTTGACTTGTGATTGCAAGTAAAATAACCGGTACATCCTCTTTTCAAAAGCTAGCCGAAGTCAGAATGTCACTTTTTTTAAAGAATACGTCTACCGACCCCTACAAAAGAGAGCAAAAGGTAACTCAGATACAAATAACTTATGCGGAAATTACTACTCCTATTTTTTTATTACACTGCTATGACAGCACAGGTAGGAATAGGAACGACTACTCCTCATTCGGATGCTATGTTGGAAGTAGTGTCTACTAATAAAGGTATTTTACTACCAAGGGTTTCCTTAGTAAGTACAGCGGTGGCTACACCTTTATCGAGTCATACACAAGGAATTATAGTTTTCAATACCGCGCAAAGCGGAACAGGAGTCTCAATGGTATATCCCGGACTTTATTTTAATGATGGCAGTAGTTGGATACGTTTTACCCCGAATACGATTACCATAGGAGAAATCAAGCACAGTTTTGCAACGGTAGATCATAATGGATGGTTTTTACTGGACGGAAGACCTATAAGTAGTTTATCGGCTATTCACCAATCGAGAGCAACTGCTTTGGGATATGGTAGTAATTTGCCGAATGGTGTGGATCTTTTTTTAAAAGGGAAAACAGGCAGTGAAACCGTTGGAACAACAGGTGGTAACGATAGTTTTACGATTGCACAAAGCCATTTGCCGAATGTCAATTTTATCGGAACAACCAATGCACTAGGAGCACATTCCCATAGTGTTGATTGCTATGCCGGGGATGAAAATATTGGACTTTTGTCTACCAATGCGTTGACTGTTTTTGTAACTGAAGCAGTAGCTAAAGATGGGATGACGACGGTAACAAGAACATCTGCAGCATCGGGAGATCATACGCATAACGTAAGTTTTAATTCAGGTGGTTCAGGAGTGCCGGTTGATAATGTTCCTAAATACATTGCCACCAATATTTTTATCTATTTGGGGAACTGATAAAAAAGAAAAAAAATGATTAAAAGATTAACTCATCTACTGCTTTTCTTCCTATCTCCATGTGTTTTAGCGCAATTGGGAATTGGAACATCTACACCTAGTACAGAAGCTATTTTGGATATTTTTAGTACCAATAGTGGTGTTTTGATTTCAAGAATTGAACTTCAAAATACACCCAACTGTTCCCCTTTGACATGCCATGTGGCCGGAATGATAGTCTACAATACTGCAACCTCGGGTACTGGAAATTCGATGGTAACACCAGGGTTTTATTACAATGATGGAAGTCAGTGGGTTCGTTTGGAACCTTTGACCACAGCTAACGGAGATATTAAGCAAAGCTTACTTACAGAAGATCATAATGGTTGGTATTTAATGGATGGGCGAAGTATCGCCAGCTTACCGGGTAATGCGGCTTCAAATGCCTTATTGGCCGGTTTTACTGTTAATCTCCCAAATGCTACAGATCGTTTTTTAAAGGGAAAATCAGGGGCAGAATCTTTAGGAGCCATCGGAGGTACTACTAATAGAAATCTCACACAGTCCCATTTGCCCAATGTTACTTTCTCTGGTACAGCTGGCAGTGCGGGAAGTCATACTCATGATTATGAAGACAAATACCATGGTGTGTCAGAAAATTTGAATTTAGTTACCGGATTGCTTGGTATTTTAAGTGGTGTTGTACTCAATATAATGAATAATAATGTGGGTTCTGATACGGTTGCTATAGATACAGGAATTTCATCAACTAACGGGAGTCATACCCATACCGCGACAGTCACTACAGGAGGTAGTGCTTCTACGTTACCTGCAGCATCGCATATGGTAGCCAACACTTTTGTTTATTTAGGGAAATAATACACCGGAAAGACCATTCAACTTAATACAAGATCGTATGGAGAAGTTAACTACAGTTATTAGAGTTCATTTGAAAGGCATTGTTTTATTGCTTTTTACTTTCTCAATGCATTCTCAGAATGTAGGTGTTAACACAATCACACCGAATGCTGAAGCTGTTTTAGATATTTACTGTACAGATAAAGGGTTATTGTTACCACGACTTGTGTTGATAACTACAGATAATGCAGCTCCTTTACAGCATCATGTAGAAGGCATGATAGCTTATAACACTACTGCTTCGGTGGGAGTTAGTCCTGTTTCCGTTTATGAAGGGCTGTATTATAACGATGGGACTCAATGGAATTGGATGGGACCAAACAGCCTTGCTGTTGGTGATATTAAATACTCTTTAGAAACCACGGACCATAAAGGTTGGTTTTTACTGAATGGAAGAAATACAACGACATTGCCTGTAGTTGCTCAAAATAATGCGACTGGTATTGGAATTGGTGCTACATTACCCAACATGGATGATCGATTCATTAAAACAACCAATAACTCTGAGGCAATGCAAGCGATAGGAGGAGCCAATACATTTGCATTAAGTCAGGCTAATTTGCCCAATATTACCTATAATGTTACAACAGCTTTAAGCGGCGATCATTCCCATAACTTTACCGATTCGCATAATAATGCAGAAACATTAGGTTTGGCTACCAATGTACTTCCGTTGGTGCCTTTAATCACTGAAACGGTAGGTACCAATGATATTTGGCCTACAACACTTTATACGACTGTCACAAATGGAAATCACTCTCATATTGTAACTGTACCTTCCGGGGGAGGAGGGCAGTCCATCAATGCAACACCAAAACATTTGGTAACCAATGTTTTTATTTATTTGGGAGAGTAGTTAACTCGCAAAAAAAAATGAAATCAGTGGGCTAATGGGTTATGAGTAGTGTTTTTCCATTTTTATCAGATGAACTGCAGGAGTTTCTGTATGGATAGAGGTTTGTTTAATAGTGTTTTGACACAAGAACTCTTTTTTATTTTATCTAAATCCTCGTTGCTTAAAGTAGAAGAAAGCATGAAAATCAATGTTTGTTTTTTTACACCTTCGGGTAAAGCTTCATATTCTTTCAAAAACTGAAAACCATTCATTACCGGCATATTGATATCCAGTAGGATAACCAAAGAATTGTCTAGATTTTCTACGTTATTGGTAATCCATTGCAGTGCTTCTTTACCATTGTCTACTATATTGATGTTGTCAATACCCAAAGTTTTGCATAGTAACTGTTTTGTTACCAGTTGATCGATGGCATTGTCTTCAATTAATAGAAAGGTATAGTTAGCTTTCATGGTTTAATGGTATTGTTATGGTGAAGGTGGTTCCTATGTCAAGGACAGAATGAACAGCTATATTTCCGTTGAGGTTATCCACTGCTTCTTTGGTAATGTACAAACCAAGGCCTGAACCTAGATTAGAATTTGTTACAAAAAACATATCAAAAATTTTATCTTGAAATTCTTCCTTAATACCAATTCCATTGTCTTGAATTTCGATTTTAAGTAATTGGTTCCAGGTGGAAGTTTTAATTTGGATGTATTTGAAATGCTTTTTTTTGTCGGAATATTTTATGGCATTTGACACCAAATTATTTAAAATAATTTTGATGCGTAACGGATCAATGTAAACTTGTTTTACTGATAGTTCTTTTTGAATTTCAATGCCATTGGCTTCTTTACTATGTTTGTGTTGTGATAGCACTTCGTCTATGGTTTCATCAATATTGATTTCTTCATTACGAGATTCCAATCGTTTATTTCTGGAATAGTCGATAATGTCACATATGAATTGATCTTGTCTTGTAAGACTCTGATTCATCATGTTCAAGTAATTTCTGATTTCCTCCAGGTTGTCCTCATCTTTGGCTATTTCAATGAGTCCTTTTAATGAAGTAATGGGTGATCGTAAGTCATGAGAAGCACTATAAACAAACTTGTCCAATTCTTTGTTGGCAAGGATTAGATTTTGGTTATTGATTTCAATTTCTTTGTTGTAGTGCGTTATTTTTTTCAACATTTTGTAATAATAAATGCATACTGTACTTATGATTACGAGGATGAAAAAGATGTTAGTAAATATGAGGTAGTTTTTGAGAATGTGAGTGCCTTCACCTAAAGTATTGGAGAAATTGAGTTCATTTAGGGTTAGTTTTTCGCTAATGTGACTAATTTCCATTAGCATATTTTGTCTTTCTTTGTTGTCTAAATCATACACTTCAATTTTCTGATGCACTTTGTCTCCTATTTGTGAAAGTTCATTAATCAGTTGGTCTCCTTGTTCCCATTCGTTAATTGCTTTTGCCATGAAGGGGACCGATTGGAAGTTTTTGAACAACCAAATGATGTTGTCAAGATCTTTCGGACTGTTTCTTCCTGCAATGAATCCTTTTTTAATTTCATTCGTAGCTGCATTATTGACTAAACCAATTCTAGCTGCACCATCTCCTTGAGGAACTTTCATTTCTCGGAGGTACAATTTCCAATGTTTGTCATCATGCGTATATAAATACGTAATGAGGTGACGAACGGCGTCTTTTTGAGCTTTTGAATAATGTGATTCACCATTGACATAAGCTCTACTTGCCGACAAAATCTTGATGGTGAATGTATTTAGGAATATCAGTGCGGCGCATGAGAGCACAATTATAAAGAGAAGTATAAATACATTCGAAATTTTAAATCTGTATTTTGTAGCCTGCTTCTCCATCATATGTACAATTGTCAGAAAGTGATTCTTTAAAAACTGATACGAATATCATTACTAATTTATCAAAAAAAAACTTACAAAAAATAATTTACTTTCTACTTTAACATACATAGAATGTTAATTTTTAGAGTTTTATGGAAACTCCGTGTTGATTTACTTTTTTTGAATTTTGGAATTCTATTTTTCTTTCAAAATAAGAGAGTAGGTAGTGTTCATTTTGTCGTTATTTTCTTTCAATTTGTCGAAATTGTTATTTTTTATCGGATTTATCTTACAGTTTTTTTGTAATTTTAAGATGTAAGTATTTTATAACTGAGTATCCATTAGTCATTTAAGCGTGATGATTTCAGGTGAAAATACCAGAGAATTCCAAAAACATAGATTTAGTCCAAAAGAACTTCAAAACTAGGAGTTAGACTTTTTAGTTACTATTCTAGATCCCCCTAAGAATAATTGAAATAAGGTATGTTTCAAAAGAGACAGGTTTTTTATCTGTTGCACTTTTGAGGAACAGTGTTTTTATGTTCCGTTTTACTTTATAAATGTCAAGACTTTTTTTAAAAGGTATATAATTTTTGCACCCTATACTGAAGTTGAACATTTAAATTATTGCTTATGAATTGGAAATTTACCGTTTGGGATAACGCAATCCTCGCTTATTGTGTTTCTGTGTTTGTATTTCTTTTTTCCTATACAGAATCAAAAGCGCAAGTTAATTTTATTAACGCAAATTCGTTAGTTTCTTCTGATCATGCCACTAATCCAACTAATGCCACCTTGTATGACAATTCTTATACAACACTACAATCTTACGGTGGTGTGGCCGTAGGGATAGGTGGTTACAGTGGGAAAATTGAATTGGAATTTCCAACAACGGTTCCCGCAGGGAAAACAACCTTTGTTCGGATTGATTTTGATCAAGATGTGTTAAATTCCTTATTAGGGGGTAATTTAGGTAGTGGCCTTGCGGACCTACTTGGAACTGTCGTTCTCGGGAATCATTTTTTTACAGTCGCAGCCAAAAACAATGCCACTGTAGTCAGTAGTTTTTCAAGTAAGAATAATTTCTCTAATGAAGCAGGGAGGTTGATTCGAGATGCCAATGGTAATTTTTACTTTGCCATTACTCCAAATGTTCCGTATAATCGAATAGAAATAACAGACAATACCAATGCACTATTATTGGGAACATCAAATAGTATGCGGGTGTATTATGCTTTTTATACCGATGGACAAGATAGTTGCGATCCTGCTTTTGCGACTTCATTCGATGGAACAGGAGGAACGATTGACTTGCTGGGTTTAGGCACTGCTGAGGTTGATCATCCGGAAAGAGCCATCGATGCTGATGTGAATAGTTATTCGCAAATCAGTTTGGGTGTACTCTCTGTGGCTGGGACTATAAGTCAAACCGTATATTTCAATACGGTATCTAAACCGACAGACCAGTATCATGTAACATTACAACTCGATAATCCGGCAGTCTTAAATTTAGGACTTGCAGATGGACTCAAAATCGAAGCACTAAATGGTGCAACGGTTGTTCATACACTTGATGTGGGCACACTGCTGGATTTGGATGTGTTAGGTTTATTAAGCGCTGGACAAAAAGCAACTATAGCTATTGCTCCGGGACAGGCTTTTGACAGAGTTAAAGTAACTTTATCGGCTTTGGTTCAATTGAATGTAAGCAGAGGTTTACGTTTGTATGAGGTTTATAAATCTCCCGGAGCTCCAACAATCGCGTTGGCTTCGCAAAACCTTTCTATTTGTGGACCACAGTCCGTAACGCTAATGGCTGAAACGGACAGCGAAAATGAATTGCTTTGGTATGATTCACCCAACAGTACCACTCCGGTTGCCACTACTGCATATAATGTTGGTTTTACTACTCCGGTTTTGAACACTACGACAACTTATTATGTAGCTGCAAGGAAAATTGGATGTCCAACAGTATCGTCAAGAATTGCAGTTACTGTTACTTTCATAGCACTTCCTACTGCTGCGGATATCTCGATAAACAGTCCGGTAATTGCTTCTTGTTTGGGGGTAGCCGTACTGACACCCACGACCAATGTTGCCAATAGTGTATTCCATTATTATACAGATCAAAATAAAACAGATGAAATAATCACTGGGTATTCAGGACATTCCGGAATTACTTATTCTAAAGATGCTATTACAGGTTCATTGACCATTACCGGTTTGAATGCTTCCAATACACCAAGAAATTATTACCTATCTATAGAAGTCAATGGCACTTGTGAAAATGCCAATGGCACATTAGTTCCGGTTGAGGTTGTTTTTCCACAACAAGTTGATTTAGATGTAGCTGCAACATTAATCGGTTGTGGTACAGTGAATTTAAAGGATGCGATACTTAATTTTGATGCATCAGGAGCAACCACGTATATTTTTTTAGATAACAATCATAATACAATTCCTTTGGATCAGGTTGCAACAATCCAAGTTAGCGGAACATATTATATACAAGCTGTTGTAGTTGGAGTACCTTGCGCTTCTGCGGAAGAAGCTGTTGTTGTAACGGTAAATTCCTACCCTCAATTGGATGTGAATCCAGATCATTATATCATAAATATTGGTGATACGGTAACATTACAAGCGACTTCCAATGCTAGTGTGAGTTGGTACGATGCCAATGGAACCTTATTGACTTCTACTACTGTGGGCCCTTTTACTGCGGCAGGAACCTATACTTTCACAGCTGTGGCGAGTAATGGGAACTGTAGTGTAAGTAAGATTGTGACGGTTATAGTAAATGATCCAGCAGACTGTATCAAATTTATGGAAAGAGTGTACGCCGATACTCAAAGC
This sequence comes from Flavobacterium sp. GCM10023249, assembly GCF_042653365.1. Taxonomy (NCBI): domain Bacteria; kingdom Pseudomonadati; phylum Bacteroidota; class Flavobacteriia; order Flavobacteriales; family Flavobacteriaceae; genus Flavobacterium; species Flavobacterium sp. GCM10023249. Next base: position 226,976 of record NZ_JBHSHZ010000009.1, on the reverse strand, counting down.
TCTGCTTCGATTCTTACAGGAACAGTGCTTAATGATGGTAATGCGGTTGATAAAGATCCACAAACATTTGCTACAATATCGAGTGGATTGGGCGCTTTAGGTGTTGGGACTACATGGCAAACTTTACAATGGAACACTACCATTGCAGCAGGAACTCCAGTATCCGTAAAATTAGGTACTCAATATGGAGGATTGGCGTTGATTGGCGCTATTTCAGTAATTGCAACCAAACGTGATGGTGGAGGAGTACCACAACCCATTGGAACTCTTCAGCCTTTGTCTGGAAGTTTGGTCGATTTGTTGCCTGGAGAAAACAGCTTTGAATATACTTTTGTTCCTTCAGATATTACCGGGCCAAAAGCTTTTGACGGAGTGAGAATCATTGTGGGGTCGACAGTAGCTGTGGTGCAAAACGCAAAAGTGTATGAAGCTTATTATACAAGAGAAGCCAACCCGTTGATTTGTAAACCGGGTGATGTAGAAGATATTTTTTATGGAACTTTTGATCTCGGAGTGGGGGTTTTAGGTAGTACAAACAATGTTGTAAATCCATGGAACTCGGTTGACAACGATGATAATAGTTATGCTACTCTATACAATGGGGTAGGCGTTTTATCTGTTTCGGAATTAACCGTAAAGTTCAGAACCCCTTCATTAACATCCGATATTTTAAAAATAAAATTAACCAAACCAGGAACCGCTCTTACCGTAGGTGCCTTATCCGGTTTCAGTGTACAGCGCTATATGGGGGATACTCCTGTAGGTGCTCCATTAGTTGCAGGAGTTGCAGGGGTGAATTTAGAAGTAATTAACAATGATGAAATTGTGATTGCATCGAATGCGCAAACACCACCCTACGATAGAGTAAAAATCAGATTGGGAGGTGCTGTAAATATGTTGGACTTTTTACAAGTCAACTATGTAAGACGTGAAGCTGCCATTGCAGTAGTTGATGGCACAGGAACTACAATTGAAGTTTGTCAGGGAGCCACGATTTCTGTAACAGGTGATCTTTGTACTACTTTCCGTTGGTATGATGCCGAATTTGGCGGAACTATAATTGCTAATGGTAACTCGTATACACTTCCATCCAATTTAACAGCGGGAGTTTATGAATATTACGTTCAGCCGATAAGAGGAGGTTGTGAAGTGTTGTCGCGAACCAAGATAACAGTTACTATTAAAGCAACATCACCTAATGGTTCAATTTTCAATGTATTGGTTAATTCGGATACCGATACTACTTTATGCAGTGCGAGCGGTGATGTTTTGTTGAGTGCACAATTGAATAGTGTACCCGCAGTGACAAATCCGGTTTATTATTGGTATAGTTTTGACGGAACTAATCAAATACTTATTTCAGGGCAAAACGCTAGTACACTTCAACTGACAGGATTATTACCGGGAACATATACCTATTATGTGGGTGTGAGTTCAACGCAATTCTGTCAATCAGCACAATCCGACAGAGCTTCTATTACATTTACCCTACTGCCTTTTTCGGTTGCTGGAGATATTAATGCAAACAATGCTCAAATTTGTTTAGGGAATAACGCGGTTTTACAGCCTTCATCTACTTTGACAAATCCGGTATTTGCTTGGTATTTTACCAACGATTATTCGCAACCAATAACAAATGGTACATTCAGTGGTGTGACTTATGCGATAAATAGTTCAGGACAATTGACCATTTCTGGTTTAACATTGGCCGGAAATCCTTATACGTATTATGTGGCAATGAGTAGCGATGCAAGTTGTACCAATATCCCCGGCACATTAAAAGCAGCGACTGTTCAGATAACTGAAGTGCTGACACCAACAACGAACGACGCAACACAAGATTTTTGTCAATCGATTAACCCGACTGTCGCATCTCTTCAGGTGAATGAATCCAATGTTGTTTGGTATGATGCGCCAATTGGCGGAAATGTAATTCCACCAACAACACTTTTAATTGATGGTATGATGTATTATGCAGGGATTACTGATCCGGTTAGCGGCTGTTCAAGTACTTCACGTTTGGCTGTGGAAGCAAATTTGAATTCGGCTATGACACCTACAACCAATGATGCGACCCAAGAGTTTTGTGCGGCTTCCAATCCAACGGTGGCTTCTCTACAAGTAAATGAACCGAATGTAATCTGGTACGATGCACCAAGTGGTGGAAATGTAATTCCATCAACGGCACTTTTAATAGATGGTATGATGTATTATGCTGGGATTACCGATCCAATTAGCGGCTGTTCAAGTTCAATACTTTTGGCGGTAGCAGTCGATTTGAATTCGGTAGTAACCCCAACAACCAATGATGCAACACAAGATTTTTGTGCGGCCTCAAATCCAACAGTGGCTTCTCTTCAAGTAAATGAATCCAATGTAGTTTGGTATGATGCTCCAAGTGGGGGAAATGTAATTCCATCAACGACACTTTTAATAGATGGAATGATGTATTATGCTGGGATTACCGATCCGGTTAGCGGCTGTTCAAGTTCAATACTTTTGGCGGTAGCAGTCGATTTGAATTCGGTAGTAACCCCAACAACCAATGATGCAACACAAGATTTTTGTGCGGACTCAAATCCAACCGTGGCTTCTCTTCAAGTAAATGAATCGAATGTAGTTTGGTACGATGCACCAATTGGCGGAAATATAATTCCACCAACGACACTTTTAATAGATGGTATGATGTATTATGCAGGAATTACCGATCCGGTTAGCGGTTGTTCTAGTACTAGTCGCTTAGTGGTTGAAGCCAATTTAAATACGGCTCTAACACCTACAACGAATGATTCAACTCAAGATTTTTGTCAGTCAAGCGCACCAACTATAGCATCACTACAAGTAAACGAGTCCAATGTGATTTGGTATAATGCTCCAACAGGAGGAAATGTTTTGTCTTCTACTTCGCTATTAGTAGATGGTATAATCTATTATGCGGGGATTACAGATCCTGTAACTGGTTGTTCAAGTACAACTCGTTTAGCTGTTGCAGCAAATTTGAATGATGGCATAACACCAACTACTACTAACAGCACACAAGTTTTCTGTCCATCAACCAATCCGACAGTAGCATCGCTTCAGGTGAATGAAACAGGAGTTATTTGGTACGATTCACCAAGTAACGGTAACGTGATAAGTCCTTCTACACTTTTAATAGATGGGATGGTGTATTATGCAAGTATTGTAGATATGACTACGGGATGTTCAAGCATGACACGTTTGGCTATAACTGTTGATTTTACTATTGGAGGAAATGCCACTATCAATGACAATGCTGATCAGACTTGTGTTTTTGAACCCGTTACTTATACAACAGAATCGAATATGAACAGTTATAGTTGGACTGTAGGGTCAGGTGGTCAAATTGTAATTGGTGGCGGAGCAAATGATGCGTCGGTTACTGTTAATTGGACGCAAGTAGGCGCCAATACAGTTAGTGTGAGTTATGTAAATACAGCGGTTTGTAATTCGGCAAATTCGGCAACATTTGATTTGGTAGTCGAAAATTGCGTTGCTCCCGGCGCAGCATGTTTGACTGTTTTTAATGAATTTACTCCAAATGGAGATGGCTCAAATGAATTTTTCAATATACAATGTGCAGAAGATTATCCAAATAATAAACTAGAAGTATATAACCGATATGGGAACTTGGTATTTAGTACGCATAGTTATAAAAATGATTGGAAAGGTATCGCTAATGTTGGAGGAACTTTTAGTGGAAATGTTTTACCGACTGGAACCTATTATTACATTTTTGAGACTAGAGATAATGTATTGAATGTTGCAAAATCCGGATGGTTATTTATCATGCGATAGGCGCTCCTGTCTCATGATTCTTTTTTATTAATTAAAATTCTTATAACATGATACATACTACGAAAAAGACAATATATGCTTTATGGTTATGCTCGTTCTTTTGCATACACCATAGCATAGCGCAGCAAAATCCGGAGTATACACAATATATGTACAATACGATGATGGTTAACCCAGGTTATACAGGATCTGTAGGAGCTTTTGAAGCCAACTTGCTATTGCGAAAACAATGGGTTAGTATCGTAGGTGCACCACAAACGGGGACCTTGGGTATTCATTCTCCATTAAAAAATAAGAAGATTGGGTTGGGTATGAATTTTATCAGTGACGATTTAGGGCCTTCAAGTGAACAAACTTTGGCAGGAAATATGTCTTATACGATTGAACTAAGCGAATCGGCTAAATTGGCTCTTGGAATGAAAGCAGGTATCCGATTGCTGAATATAGATTGGTCCAAAGGAAGATTCTACGACAGTGACGATGTGCTTCTGAATACGAATGTAAACAACAAAATGATGGGCGTTTTGGGTTCAGGTGCTTACTTGTATTCTGATAAATGGTATGTGGGTTTGTCTGTTCCAAATTTTCTTCGAAGTGATTATTACGATGACATTCAGGAATCCGTTATTTCAGATGAATTGCATTTCTATTTTATCGGAGGCTATGTGTTCGATTTATCCGATAGTGTGAAGTTTAAACCCTCGGCTCTCGTAAAAGCTGTGAGTGGTTCACCTTTGTCAACGGATATATCGGCTAATTTTCTGTTGAAGGAAAAACTAACACTCGGAGCTTCTTACAGATGGGATGATTCTGTTAGTGCATTGGCCGGAATTCAGGTCTCCAATAGTTTTTTTCTAGGATATTCTTTTGATTATACTGTTACTCGATTGAATAAATACAATGATGGATCACATGAAATTATTCTACGTTATCAGTTACCTCAAAAAACAACCACAATCAAATCGCCAAGATTTTTCTAATACCTAACGCTATGAGAAAAGCAATAACATTAAGCCTGGTTTTATTTTCCAGCATTTTTTACGGACAGCAGAAACTGAAAGCTGCCAACGAAATGTTTAATGAAATGTCCTATGTTGATGCTTCAAAGTTGTATGAAGAATATGCTGAGAAGAATTCGGACCTTTCTGTAGAGACAATGACTAATATTGCCGATACCTACTATAACTTGAATGATATGCGAAAGGCATTAACATGGTATCAGAAGCTGTACGATATTCAGGGACAGAATCTTTCCGATTTGTATCTGCTTCGCTATACTCAGGCATTAAGAGGGGTAAGAGATTACGATAAAGCAAATGCAGTAACTAAAGAGGCACTTCGTAAGAAAAACGACAATGCACTAATAAAGCATTTTACTCAAAATCAAAAACATTTGGATAGTCTTAGTAAAAAGAAATCACTGTATGATATTAAAAATTTGAGCAATAATAGTCCAAACTCTGATTTTGGAGCCACTTTTTATGGCAATAAAGTGGTTTATTCCTCAGCAAAAGAAGAAGGAACTGTTACCAAAAAGATTTATTCATGGAATGAGCAGCCTTATTTGGCTATGTACGTGGCAGATCGAAATGGCTCCGATGGAAGTTTGTTCAACGAACAACCTTTTCTTTCGGATATCGCTTCCAAGTATCATGATGCAACGATTACGTTTTCCAACGATTTGAAAACATTTTATTATACAACGAATACGATGAAAGGTAACCGACTAAAAAACGACAAAAAGGGAACAAATAATTTTCAAATCATCAAAGCCACTATTGAGAATGATAAATCGACCAAAGGAGAAAAATTGTTTTTTAATAGTTTGGATTATAGTGTTGGGCATCCCTCATTAAGCCCTGATGGGAAATGGTTGTTTTTTGTGTCCGATATGCCAGGTGGTTATGGTGAAACCGATATTTATGTTGTTGAGGTTTTTGGAGACGGAACAATGAACTCGCCAAGGAATTTAGGACCGAAAATCAATACAGTGGGTAGGGAAATGTTTCCTTTCTTTAGTGAGGGTAAACTTTATTTTTCTTCTGAAGGTCATTACGGATTTGGAGGTTTGGATATTTTTGAGAGCAAGCAAACCGGGAACGAATTTTCTAGTCCAAAAAATCTTGGTGAACCTGTAAATAGTAATAAAGATGACTTTTCATTTATTTTGGATACAAAAGGGAAATACGGTTATTTTTCATCGAATAGAGACACGGGTAAAGGCGATGATGATATTTATTATTTTACGAAAAGTGAACCAGAATGCAATCAGATGGTTGTTGGAAAGGTAGTGAATTCTAAAACGAAATTAGGGATCGATGAAGCCTCTATCAAAGTGTTGGATTCTTTTGGTGATCTGAAGTATGAATATTTTACTGATGCCAACGGTAAATTTGAATTTCAGGTACCATGTGTCGGGAACTTTAAGTTAATTGCTTCAAAACCTAATTTTAGTACACAGGATAAAGAAATTAAGATTGGAGATGTTAACGGTGATACGAACACGGTCGATTTTGAATTGGCAAAACTGGATGATTTTGTAGTGAAAGATAATGGGAATGAAAAAATTGACATTAATCCTATTTTCTTTAATTATGACAAATGGGATATTACACCACAAGCTGCCACAGAATTGGACAAAGTGGTCTATGTAATGGCCAATTTCCCGAAAGTAAAAATTAGAATAGAATCGCATACCGATTCAAGAGGAAAAGATTTGTACAACTTGAAATTGTCCGATAATCGGGCCAAATCAACCCAAACTTATATTTTATCCAAAGGAATCTCGGCTAACAGAATTGAAAGTGCCGTAGGATTTGGAGAAACACGATTGAGAAATAATTGTAAAAACGGTATAAAATGTTCTGAAGAAGATCATTTTACCAACCGAAGATCTGATTTTATCATTGTGGAAAAATAGGCAGTAATACAATTTTTTTTGATGAAACCTTCACTCGTTTTGAGTGGAGGTTTTATTTATTTATTACCCAACCGACAAATGCGTTATCTTTGCAAAAACATTTGAACATGCCAAGAATTTTAGCCATTGATTACGGAATGAAACGCACCGGAATAGCAGTTACCGACGAGCTACAGATTATTGCTTCGGGATTAACTACCATTCCTTCTGAAACGATTTTGGTTTTTTTGAAAAACTATTTTGATCAAGAAGATGTTTTTAAAGTACTTATTGGCGAACCCAAGCAGATGAATGGCGAGCCTTCGGAAAGCACTCCTGTGATTGAAGCATTTGTTGCCAAATTCAAAGAAACTTTTCCAGATATGCCTGTGGTTAGGGTCGATGAACGTTTTACTTCAAAAATGGCTTTTCAGACCATGATAGATAGTGGGTTGAAAAAGAAACAACGGCAAAATAAAGCACTAATTGATGAAATTTCTGCAACAATTATGCTTAGAGATTATTTAACCCGAAAAATGATCTAGTGTTTTTTGATAATTTTCAAAAAATGGGTAATCACTTGAAAATTAAGATAAATTTTGCTTTTTAGAGGTTATCTTTGCATCATAATTTGAGCAAATGACAACAACTCCCACAACGCAACCTGATGTAGTATTAATTGGCGCCGGAATTATGAGCGCTACTCTAGGATTATTACTCAAAGAATTACAACCCAATCTTACGATTGAAATTTATGAACGATTAGACGTCGCAGCTGCTGAAAGTTCCGATGCATGGAATAATGCCGGTACCGGACATGCCGCTTTTTGTGAATTGAATTATACTCCCGAATTGGAAGATGGCTCTATTGATACTAAAAAAGCAGTGAAAATTTCAGAAGCTTTTGAAGTGTCGAGACAGTTTTGGTCGTATTTGGTTGAGAAAGGATTGTTGAAAAACCCAGAGACATTTATCAAGAGTGTGCCTCACTTGAGTTTTGTTTGGGGAGAAGAAAATGTAAGTTACTTAAAAAGACGTTTTGAGGCGTTACAGCACTTTGAATTGTTCAAAGAAATGGTGTATACCGAAGAAGTAGATGTTATTAAAGAGTGGGCGCCATTGGTAATGGAAAGCCGTAAAGGCAAAGATAAAATTGCGGCTACTTCCATGAAATATGGTACCGATGTAAATTTTGGAGCTTTAACACGTAGTATTTTTAAATACTTAGAAAGCCTTGATGGAGTGTCGATGCATTTCAATCATGATGTCTACAAATTGAAAAAGAAATCGGATGGGAAATGGCGTATCAAAACTAAAAACCTAACGACTGGAGAAAAAAAACGTACCTATACACCATTTGTTTTTATTGGTGCAGGAGGAGGTTCATTGTTGCTACTTGAAAAAGCCAATATCCCTGAAGGACATGGTTATGGAGGATTTCCGGTAAGTGGCCAATGGTTAAAATGTACCAATCCAGATGTTATTGAAAAGCATGCTGTAAAAGTTTATGGTAAAGCATCGGTTGGGGCACCACCAATGTCGGTACCTCATATTGATACTCGTATGATTAATGGCAAAAAGGAGTTGTTATTTGGACCTTATGCTGGTTTTTCTACAAAATTCTTGAAAAGTGGTTCTTACTTTGATTTGATTAAATCCATTGAATTGGATAATATTAAACCAATGTTGGGAGCGGGAATGAAAAATATTCCATTGACAAAATACCTTATTGAGCAAGTATTTCAATCGTCAAAAGATCGTATGAAAGCTTTGAAAGAATATGTTCCTTCTGCGAAAAAAGAGGATTGGGTATTGGAAACTGCGGGACAGCGTGTACAAGTTATCAAAAAAGACAAAGAAGGAAACGGTGTGTTGGAGTTTGGTACCGAAGTGGTTTCTGCAGCAGATGGTTCTTTAGCAGTTTTATTAGGTGCTTCTCCAGGAGCGTCAACTGCAACTTCGATTATGCTTGAATTGTTGGTAAAATGCTTCCCTGAGCAATACAAATCGCCTGAATGGCAGGCCAAATTGAAAGATATGATTCCTTCTTTTGGTCAAAACCTCAATGATAATGCGGAATTATGTGATGCTGTAAGAAAAAAGACGAATCAAGTATTAAAATTGAACGTTTAATTCGAAATTTACTTATTTTTGCATTCTAAATTTTAAAAAAAATGCGTTAAGGAATGCTTTGCAGGTCACTTTCGTTTTTGAAAGATTTACCTGAAGTGGCATGTAGTACTTCCCTTTTAGGGTAACGCTTAAAATAAATGTAAAAATGATTTACCCAATTGTAGGTTATGGTGACCCGGTTTTAAGAAAAGTCGGAGAAGACATAACACCGGAATATCCTAATTTGAAAGATGTAATTGCAAACATGTACGAAACCATGTACAATGCACATGGGGTTGGATTGGCTGCACCTCAAGTAGGACTTGCGATACGTATGTTTATTGTTGATACTGAACCTTTCAGTGAAAGTGATGATTTGTCCAAAGAAGAGGCAAATCAATTGAAAGGTTTCAAAAAAACATTCATCAATGCGAAAATCCTAAAGGAAGAAGGAGAAGAGTGGGGATTCAATGAAGGTTGTTTGAGTATTCCTGATGTTCGTGAGGATGTGTATCGTAATGAAAAAATCACCATTGAGTATTTTGATGAAAATTTCGAGAAAAAAACTGAAGTTTATGATGGTCTGATTGCTAGGGTTATTCAGCATGAATACGATCATATTGAAGGAATTTTATTTACGGATAAAATTTCTACACTGAAAAAAACGTTAATAAAAAAGAAATTGCAAAATATAATGGAAGGAAAGGCTCGTCCTGATTACCGTATGCGTTTTGCAGCACCAAAAAAAGGAAGATAATTAGTTGAACAATATAGAATTACAAAAATGAAATTAGAAAAAATTTTAGCTGTTTCTGGTAAACCGGGATTGTATGAATTAAAAATGCAAACACGTACTGGCTTTGTTGCCGAATCATTAGTTGACGGTAAAAAAGTAACAGTGGGCATGCGCAGTAATGTAAGTTTGCTATCCGAAATCTCAATGTATACGTATTCTGAAGAAAAACCATTGGTTGAAGTAATGAATGCTATTGCTACAAAAGAAAATGGTGGTCAGGCTCCTGTTTTAAAAGATGATAAAGCAGCTTTGATGGCTTATTTCTTAGAGGTTTTACCTGATTATGATCAAGATAGAGTATATCCTTCGGATATCAAAAAAGTATTAAACTGGTATAATATTTTACAAGCTAAAGGTTTAGCAACTGTTGAAGTAGCTGAAGTTGTAGAAGCTGAAGCTCCTAAAAAGGTAGCTAAAAAAGCAGCTAAAGCTGATAAAGTAGAGACAACTACAGAAGAAAAACCTAAAAAAGCAAAAGCGACTAAATCGAAAGAATAGTCCAATTTTAACATAATTATAAGTCCTGCTGTGGGTAACCTACAGCAGGATTTGTTATTTTTACACAACTCCGACCTTGAGGTCGAACTGTACGAAGTAAAACTATTTTATGAACACACGCCAAGAACAACTAGATGCTTTTAACCGATTGCTTGATATCATGGACGATCTCCGTGAAAAATGTCCATGGGACAAAAAGCAAACATTGCAGTCGTTACGTCATTTAACCATTGAGGAGACATACGAGCTCGGCGATGCTATTTTGGAAAATGACCTGGATGAAGTAAAGAAAGAGTTGGGCGACTTGTTGCTCCATATAGTTTTTTACGCCAAAATAGGAAGTGAAACGCGACATTTTGACATGGGCGATGTAGCCAATGATATTTGTGATAAACTAATCCACCGCCATCCTCATATCTATGGAGATGTGGTTGTTGCCGACGAAGAAGAAGTGAAACAAAATTGGGAGAAGCTTAAACTTAAAGAAGGAAAAAAATCGGTTTTGGAAGGCGTTCCCCAGAGTTTACCCGCTTTAGTCAAAGCGAGTCGTATTCAGGATAAAGTGAAAGGTGTTGGTTTTGATTGGGAAGAACCGGAACAAGTTTGGGAGAAAGTGCAAGAAGAGTTAGGTGAGTTACAACATGAAGTTATAAATGGTAATCAGGATGCAATAGAGGCTGAATTTGGAGATGTATTGTTCTCTATGATTAATTATGCTCGCTTCTTAAAAATAAATCCTGAGGATGCCTTGGAACGCACGAATAAGAAATTCATTAAACGTTTCACTTATCTGGAAGGTAAAGCTAGCGAACTGGGTAAGAATCTTTCTGATATGACATTGGCGGAAATGGACGTATTCTGGGAAGAAGCTAAAAAACTTTAAAATATAAAATCCTATAATGAAAAAAGCGTTATCCGCCGTATTATTAATTTGTTCATTATTGTCAAATGCCCAAAGCAAAGATTTTGTTTTAGGGAAAATCGAAACTATTAAGTCAGTTATACTCAACGAAGAACGAACGATTAATGTTTATTTTCCCGCCGGATATGACGCGAATCAGAGCTATCCGGTGATCTACTTACTTGATGGATCTGCCGATGAAGATTTTATCCATATCGCAGGTTTGGTACAATATGGAAATTTTGATTGGGTTAATGCAGTATCAAAATCAATAGTGGTTGGTATTGCTAACGTGGACAGAAAACGGGATTTTACTTTTCCAACAACAATCGAGCAAGATAAAAAAGATTACCCAACTACAGGTTCTTCTGCAAAATTCATTGCTTTCATCGAAAATGAATTACAGCCTTTCGTGCAAAATAAATACAAAACAACCGATTCAAAAACCATCATCGGTCAATCATTGGGTGGGTTGCTGGCAGCCGAAATTTTGTTTAAAAAACCAACGCTTTTTTCGAATTATATCATCATTAGTCCAAGTCTTTGGTGGGACAATCAATCGTTACTTAAATTAACTCCTGAATTTGCTAAAGCAGGTTTTAAACAAAGACTGAAAATATTCATTGGAATTGGCATTGAAGGGGAGGTAATGGAAAATGATGCTAAAATGTTGAATGAAGTACTATCAGCCTCGGATACAGCCAAGGAGGTTCATTTCTGTCAGTTTGCTGGAAAAAACCATGGTGATGTCTTACACGATGCAGTTTTTATGGCGTTTAAAAAATTACGATTATAAAATGGAACTACCTTACTATGCAGTGATATTTACCTCGGTTCGCACGGATATCGAAGAAGGTTATGATGAAATGGCTGATTTAATGGTAAAGCTGGCTAAAGAACAAGATGGTTTTTTAGGAGTGGAATCGGCACGCAACCAAATAGGTATTACAGTATCCTATTGGGAGAATTTGGAATCAATTCGCAATTGGAAACAAAACATTGACCACTTGGTGGCGCAGCAAAAAGGCAGAGAAAAGTGGTACCAATCCTATACAACCCGAATTTGTCTTGTAGAAAGGGAATATAGTTTTGAAAAAGAATAATGTAGCTTTGGAATAATTTTTGTTAGATTTACGCTGTGAAGAAAATAATAGTCATACTTTCTTTTTTGCCCTTAATAGGGTATGCTCAGGACGGTAAAGTGCTGAAGGCTGTTGCATTGCCAAGAGTCGATTTGCCTAAACCGGATGATAAAGCCAAACCAGCTCCTGCCAATCCTCAATATTCGATTTCTCAACCCTTTGAGCCTGAAAGATTCAAGTTTCCAACCAAGGTTTATGAAGAACCGAAAATTGAACCTAGAGGAATGTCCAATCAGCCTAAAAGCGATTTGAATGTAGGGAAACTTTATGCTGAAAAAATGAATAAATCCAATGTGGTTGTTAAAGAAGGAAACGATAACAGTAAAGATTTCAGAAGACATATGTATTTTGGTGAATTTAAGACTGAATCGGCAACTATTTCTCTTAACTATAGGGATTTTGGCGAGATTGATGCAGACAGAATTAGAGTATGGGTCGATGGAAAGTTAGTTGTTACAATGGTAGAGTTAAGAGCCAATTCGAATAAATTATATATTGGTTTATTGGAAGGAATTAATCATATTGAAATTGAAGCATTAAACGAAGGAGCTTTATCGCCTAATACAGGTGAATTTGGATTCTTTGACGAACAAGGGATGTTGATTACTGAAGACAAATGGGGATTGTCTACAGGTTTTAAAGCTAAATTTAATATCAACAGAGTGCCAAAAGGAACGCTTTTAAAGTCGAAAACGCAAGAAGTGGCTAAGGAAGGAAGTGGTGAAACAGTCCCTACGAATGAAGTCAAAAAAGAAACAAAAAAAGAAGAAGAGAAGAAATAAAAAAAAGCCATCATTATGATGGCTTTTTTATTACATATTTCTTAACTGTTTCAGTTTCTCTTTCCAAGTGGCTAATTCTTCCTTATGGCGGTCAATGTTTTTCTTCACTTCTGCAACCATAGGATTGTCTTTCTTGGCATTGGCAAAAAACTGAATATTATTTTCCAATTGGAAAATTTCATTCTGTACTTCTTCAATTTTACGCTGAATGAAAATCTTTTCACCGTCAATTTTTCGGTTGTCATTGCCTAATTGTTCCAAACGACTATTGAAACGCATCATTTCCGCTTCTTTTTTGCTTGAACTCAACTTTTCAAACAATACATCCAACACTTTATTGAATTTACCTTCAATATGACGTCTTGCAAAAGGCACTTTACCGAAACTTTTCCAAGTCTCAATATGCGCTTTAATGGCATCTAAATCAGTTTTATGATTACCGCTAAATTCAAATTCTTTGATTTTTTCAAGATATTCTTTCTTCTTATCGAAAGCTATGATTTCTACTTCTTCGTTTTGATTTCTAGCCGCATGCAAACGATCGAAATAGTGATTGCAGGCTTCTTTGAATTCTGCCCACACAGCATCGGAAAACTTCTTCGGAACATGACCAATTTTTTTCCATTCTTCCTGAATTTGTTTCATTACAGGTGTTGCAGCAGCAAAATCTTCACTTTCCTGTAATTCTCTGGCGCGGGCTACCAAAGCATTTTTCTTGTCTAAATTGGATTGCTGCTCTTTTTTAATGTCTTTATAGAACGAATTTTTATGTGCATTGAAATTGCGGACAGCCGTTTTGAAATCGCTCCAAGTTTGCTCGTTAACTTCAACGGGAACCTTACCTGTTGAGAAGAATTCTTGTCGTAACGCTTCAATTTTATTGATTTGTGCCTGCCAACCGGTGTGTACTTCTACTTTTTCGGTAGCGATTGCTTCAATAGCAGCAATAATTTCACGTTTTTTATTCAAATTCTCTTGTTCGATTTCGCGCATTTGGCCAAACATAGATTCACGCTTATCGTGCATTTGTTTGGTAATTTCGCTAAACTGATTCCAAATTTCTTCTCGATGTTCTCTAGAAACCGGACCGATTTCTTCTTTCCAGATTTTGTGTAACGATTGTAATTCTCTAAAAGCTTTGAAAACATCGTGTTCGTTTAATAGATCTTTGGCGCGAGCTATAATTTTTAATTTTTGATCCAAATTATGTTTGAAATCCAAATCGCGTGCCTCGCGGTCTAAATGTAAAATATCGTAGAAATTTTCCACATGGAAATGGTAATTGTTCCAAACGTGGTTGTATTTGTCTTTAGGTATAGGACCGGCATTTTTCCATCTTTCACGTAAATCATTGAAATGTTTTAACGCGTCTTTGATGTTTTCATTGGGATTAATTATTGTTTTTAACTCCTCAATAATTGCCAGTCTCTTTTGAAGATTGTCTTTTAAAGCCGATTCTAGACTTTTAAAATGAGAGCTTTTTTTAGTTTTGTAGTTGTTGTATATCGAGTCGAATTTGGTTTTTAATGGAAAATGATATTCAAATTCTTCGTTTGAATTCGGGTTTTCATGTAAAAATTCTTCTTTCTTTTCATCAATAAAATGATTGTATTTTGATAAAAAGGCTTGTTTGATTTCTTCAACATGGTTTCGAATTGCCATAACCTTTTCTTGGCTCACCAAATGTTCTAATTCTAAAACAAGTTGATCCATGTCCAAAGTTTCATAGTCTTTCATTGGAATGTCATGACTTTCTTCTATAGAAGCATCTTCGCTCACTTCAGCATTAAGGTTTTCAATTACTTCAACCGCTTCGTTTACAATTTCAGCTTCATTTTGAGTAATATTTCCGTCTGTCGTTGTACTCTCCACTGACAGGTTATCGTGTTTTTCTTCTTGCATCTTGCAGGATATTTACAGTTATTTACCGCCGAAGTTACTAAAATCGAACTAAAATCAAAAGTAAAAACCGTTATAAAACAATTTTTAATTGGTGAATTACCGTTTTAGAGGGAACATAATCCTTTATAACCACAATTTTGGTTTAAATTGTTCGTTCTATGGTAGGTTATAAATTGGATTAATTGTGTAATTCAATTTATTTCATAAATTTACATTCAGTTAAACCTACTATTATGAAAAAGTTATTCATTGCATCGGTATTGTTATTGTCGATAGCCGGTTATTCCCAAACTGCTAACAAAGATTTGAGAACCAGTAAAGAGTACAAAAAAGAAGTATCGGTATTAAAATTATCATCGGAACAGGAAGCGCAGTATTTTCAATTGACGAATAAGTATGTTGGTTTGAATGACGAGCTAATGGAAATGAATATTCCTTCTTCAGAAGTAGTTAAAAAGCAAGATGCTTTGGAAGAAAAGAAATACGCCGAAATGCAACAGTTGTTGTCGGAAGAACAATTCACGACGTATAAAAAGTTGGCCGCTGATAAAATTGCTGCTGCCAGAAACTTGAAAAAATACTAATCTGTCCAGATTTTCCAAGCTTTCTCAGCTTGTAAAACTAACATCTCATAGCCGTTCTTAGTAACGGCTTTTTTTTGTTTGGCTCTTTTTAAAAATTCGGTTGTTTCCGGATTGTATATCAAATCGTACGCAATGTGTTTTTCAGTAAAACAATCGTAGGGCAGGTCAGGGCAAATTTCTATGTTAGGGTGTGTTCCTAAAGGAGTACAGTTGATAATAATGGTATAGTCTTCAAAAATCAATAGACTAAGATCTTGATACGTAATCGTTTTTTTGGAAGCTTTTCTGGAAACGTATTGATAGTCGATTCCTAAAGTTTGCAAACCGAAAGCAACGGCTTTCGCAGCTCCGCCAGTACCTAAAATCAGTGCTTTTTTGTGGTGACTTTCAAGTAATGGTTTTAACGATTCGGTGAAACCAAAATAATCGGTATTGTGACCTTCCAGTTTACCGTCAGCTAACACTTTAATGGTATTTACGGCACCAATGGCTTTGGCATTTTCGGATAATTGATCTAAAAACGGAATGACTTCTTCTTTGTAAGGAATAGTAACATTCATCCCAATGGTAGTCGGATTGTTTTTTAGAATGGATGAAAATTGAGCAATGGATGGAATATCAAAGTTTTCATAACTGTAGTCTTGCGATAATCCTTCATTGATGAATTTTTGGGCAAAATAGTTACGAGAAAACGAGTAGTTGATATTTCTACCTAACAAACCTAGTTTTTTCATTTTGTGGTATCAAAGGTTTGGGGTTGCTTTTGAGGAACATAGGAATTATAATCAGTATTCGCTTTTATATCTATTTCAATGGGAAGTAAGTAGGAAGTTCGAACACGTTTGCCATTCTGAATGCCGGCTTGCCATTTCCCCATGGTTTTTAATACTCGAATTGCCTCTATGCTTATTCCTGGATAAGGTAAATCACGAACTAATCTAATATTACTTGGTTCTCCGTTCTTTTCGATTATGAACTCTACTATAATTTTTCCTTTGACATCGTTTTCAAGACTAGAAGACAATTTGAAACTTTTATTGAATACATTGTAGAAATTCTTACTACCTCCTTTGAATTCGGGTTTTATTTCGATTGCTGTTATAGAATATACAGTAGAGTCTTCTAATTCTAATGAATTCTTTTTCGAAGAGTCTCCATTAATATCTGGATTGTAGTTTTTTTCTTCTTTGTTAATAATTAATTCAGTTGCTGTTGGAGGATTGGTCTTTTTTTGTCCAAAACTTAGACAAAAAAATAGTAATCCCATTAAAACCAAATAGTTTTTCATTATTTTTTGTAGCGTTCTACAATATCCTGTACCGATTTTCTTTCCCAAATGATTGGGAACAATTCTTCCAGAGTATTTCTGTTTTTAAAACTGATGCGTAAACCATTGTTAAGGTGAAAAGAGCCTTTTTCAGTATCGTGTAACATGAAGTACAAACCGGCCAAACGGTATTCGATTTCGTGCTCTTCCGGGAAATACTCGCAAGCCTGAAGTAAGGTTTGCACGGCAACATCAAACTCACCCAAGAATTGTAAAATATCTACCCAGTACAACCAGGTGTCCAATTCATAATCGCCATATTCCACGGCTTTACGATAGCCCATTTCAGCTTCTTCATAAAAATTTAAAGCACGATTTATGGTAGCATATCGTTTCCAGTACATTTTATTTTCACTGTCAATAGCTAATGCTTTGTTGACAAAAAATAAAGCCTTTTGAAAATTTTTCTTTTTAAAATATAAATCGGTGATGGCAATCCAACCTTTATCCAAAAGTGGATCTTCATGAACGGTTTCGTTGTAGAATTTTAAAGCTTCTATTTCGTTACCTAGTTTTTCATAACATTTCCCAATTCGTAACAAAGCATATGAAGTTGGATCGTCCAAAATAATGGTTTCTTGATAGTTTTCTATAGCTTCTTCGTATCTTTTTAAACGCTCTAATGATTTTGCCTTTTCCATGAAGGCACCCATAAACTGATCGTCAATTACAGTGGCATAATCAAAAGCAAAATACGCTTCTTCATAGCGTTTGATCGAATAATTCAAACGACCCAATTGGTGCCACGCAATTTCACTGTACGGATTTTCATCGATGTATTTCGTTAAAAACGCAATCGCATCTTCGTATTGTTCCAAAAATTCAAAACAGTAAATAACATTGTACAAACTGGATTGTTCTTCGGGTTCTTCGTTCAAACATTTGATGAAGTTTTCTTTGGCCAATTCCAATTCGTCCATGAAAAGGTATTCCATACCAATCAAATTATATACATCTGCATAATCATCGGTATAGCGTAGCGCCATTTTCAAAAGTTCAACCGCTTTTTCGTGATTGTCTCTTTTGGAATAAATATTGGCTTTCTGGATGTAAATTTCTTCGTTGGTAGGCTCTATAGCATACAATTCGTTAAGCAGTTTTTCAGCGGGTTCCAATTTGTCTTCAAAAACCAGCATTTCCACTTGGACCAATCGTAAACCTGTTGATTTCGGATGTTGCTCTAAAGCTAATTTGAGCGCTTTTTTAGCCAATGACGGCTTTCCGATATCCATATAATGTAGTATGATATCCTCAAATTCTTCTGAATCAAAAAACAACACTTTGTTTGTTTTCAACATTGATTCAAAACGTGATAAGGATAAATTGCGATCTTCTTCTTCGTGACTCAAATGCATACTCATTGCTTTTAGAATTATCCTTAATAAAATTAGGAAACCTTTAATTTGTTATTGGTATTGAAAATCAATTGTTGTGAACAATTTAATTAACAATTTTTATTTTTTTTTGGAGCTGATCCCGCTTTCGCCTTTATCTTTTTTGTTGTTGTATCTTTCCGAAATTCCGTGAAAATGAAATTCAACAAAAAAGGATACCGGCTCTATCGGGGCTATTTTTCAGTCCTATAATTGTATTGTAGTAAACTTATCGAATTCTGTAATCAGTAAAACGTTACAATTCACTCAATACTTCATTCATAGCTTCAATAATAATGCCACATCCTTCTTCTATTTCTTCTTTTGAAAGGGTTAGAGGCGGAGTGATGCGTATAGCACAGCCTTCAAACAGTAACCAGAACAAAATCAATCCTTTATCCTGACATTTGAAGATTACTTTATTGGTGATTTCCGGACTTTCTGTCATAGCAGCAAGCATCAATCCTTCACCGCGTACTTCTTTAATCAAAGGATGTACTAACAATTTACGAAATAATTGCTCTTTCTCCAAGCATTCCGGCATTAAATCGGTTTCCACCAATTCTTGTAAAGTGGCTAAACAGGCGGCAGCAATTACCGGATGACCACCAAAAGTGGTGATATGACCCAGTTTTGGATCGTGGCTTAATAAATCCATATGCTTCTCATTGGCAGTAAACGCACCCACAGGCATTCCGCCACCCATTCCTTTGCCCATTACGACAATATCCGGAACCACATCATAATTCTGAAATCCGAATAGTTTCCCTGTTCTTCCGAAACCAGGTTGTATTTCATCCAAAATCATCATAGCACCCACTTCGTCACAACGTTGACGGACTTTCTTTAAAAAGTCATTATGCGGCTGTATAAAACCAGCTCCACCCTGAATGGTTTCTAAGATAATTCCTGCTGTTTTCTCGGTGATTTTAAGTAAATCTTCTTCGTTGTTGAATGTAATAAAATCTACATCCGGAATCAAAGGACGAAATATTTGCTTGCGTTCTTCAAATCCCATCACGCTCATCGAACCCATAGTGTTGCCGTGGTACGCATTAAAACAGGAAATCAGTTGGCTTCTTCCTGTTACACGTCGGGCCAATTTTAAAGCACCTTCTGTAGCTTCAGTACCAGAATTCACTAAATAGGTTTTATTCAATTGCGGAGGCATGTGTTCTGCCATTAACTTGCACAAGGCTACCGATGGATCTTGCGCATATTCGCCATATACCATTACGTGGGCATATTTGTCCAACTGATCAATAATGGCTTGTTTAACTCTCGGATGCTGATGTCCTAATGTACATGCTGATACACCGGCAACAAAATCCAGGTATTTCTTTCCTTTGGTATCGTAGATATATGAGCCCAATGCGTGAGAAACTTCCATTCCTAATGGATAGGGGGAAGTTTGGGCTTGGTATTTGTAGAAATCGTTGAGCATTACTTGTTTATTTTTTCTTCTTTGCAACCGGTTTTTTAGCAGTTGGTTTCGGTTTGTCGTATTCCAATGTTTCCTTTGAAGCTTCCATTGGCGCATCCGGTTCCAGTGATTTTTTCTTAACTTCCGCTTTGGCCTTGGCGTCGAGTTCGAGTTCTTCTTTCGGGAATATATCGTCAACGGATAAAAGTTGTTCGTCACCGCGCCATACAAATCCGCGTAGCGTCCTTGCATTTTCAGGCAATTCGTTTTCCGGGAAAATATCACCGTCTACATTGGTGAAAAAAGTAATGGTATCGATGGTATTCCCGTTGAGAATCATATTGATTTTACTGCTGACATTTTTATTGATACCAATGAGTTCCTGTTTGTCGTTTCTCATGTAGTATAGTACTTCGGTATTCTTGACAATATCTACTTCGTGCAGTTTGTTGTCTTTGAACTTACCAAATAAGTTTTGTCCTTTCACCTGATTAAATCCGTTTCCAATAGTGTCTTTGGAAATGATAAAAGCATTGTTCAGTACTTTTAAGGAATCTATTTTTTCTGTTTTGGCATTCGATATCAAATGCATTACATCACCCGTCATTTGATTTTTACCATTCCACAAAATAGGTTGCCCAATCATTTGTGTCAATCCTTTTTTCTGATCAAAATGAATGGAATCACATTTGCCACTCATGTCTTTTTTAAAGAAACGGGCGTTATTGTAACCTCTTAAAATACGTTCTTGTGGCTTTCCGGTTACGACCAATCGCTTGGCGTGAAACCAAACCGAATCTTTTTCAAAAAGTCCTGATACCAATGCTTTTTTGGTAATATACATGGAGTCTTTTTGTTTGAAAACTTCAGCATAATGACCTCTTACCACCATTTTGTTGACCGTATCGGTGATTTTTACATTATTAATAGCGCGAGCATAATCTTTTTTACGATCATAGTACAAATCTTCTCCTTCTATGATCCGGTCCCGGTATTTGATCTTGGAACCTTTCTGGAGTTTTCCTTCGTCTTTTTTTGTATCGTAGAATCCTTTTGTGGTATAAATCGTGTTCGTTGCTGAAGCAATAGTGGATGGTCCGAACACATAGGCATGACCCGAATTGGTGTAATAATCCAAATGATTGGTACGAATGGTATGTGTCGGATTTTTAACCGTTACAGCGGTGTTGAACTGGAATTTCTTTTGGTTCAAGTGATAGGTTCCTGACTTACTGGTTAATGTGTTTTCTGCATCACGAATGGTTCCTCCCGTGTTGTAATACGCAATCTGACTGTTTCTGTCAAAGTTGATGGTATCTGTGGTAACCGTCATTTTTGGATCGGTCATGATGACATTTCCAGAGGCAAAAGCAAATTTTTTATTGCCATCGTATTCGGCATATTTGCTGCTCATGCTTAGTGTATCGCCTTGAACCATGTTCACATTTCCAAAGGCTTTTACATAATTGGTTTTGGTAAAATGATAGGCTTTGTTACAAGTCATACGTACTCCTTGATGAATAACTACAACATTTCCTGTAAGTACAACAGCGCCTGGTACTTCTTTTTCAGAAATATCCAAATAGTCTGAATGTTCAATAAAAATCTGCTTGCTGTCTGCAGGAGGAGTCGTTTGTGCTGACTTAACCTGTGACCAGCCTTGGTGCTGACAAGTAATCAGTAGGAAAAGGAAAATTCGAAAATATATCTTACTCAAAGTATGTTTATTTTTTTGCCAAAATTAACTAAAATCAGCCAAATCAGGATTGCATTAAGAATTATTTATCACTTATTCAATCACCATTTCCTTGAATTTGATACGATACGCCTCCAAAATATCTAGTTTGGATAAGAAGCCAAAAAATTTACCATTTTTAAGTACGGGTAATGTTTCGTGATCTGAAAAATCGAATTTTTCCATAATAGAGTCGATGTCTTCGTCATATTCTAACGTTACTTCTGGATAGTACATGAATTCTTTAACCGTCGAATATTTTACCTGAAAAGAATTGAAAATCACATCGCGGATTTTGTTGAACTCTATAATACCAATCAGTTGATTGTTGCTGTTTAAAACCGGAAAAATCTCTTGTTTGCGAGACGATAAAAGCGCTGTCAATTTTTCCAATGAAGTGTCTTCGGTAACTGATTCGTTGTGCGTTTTGATTAAATTTAACGCATCAATACTTTGCAAAATATTACGGTCTTTATCGCTGGTAAATACTTCTCCTTTGTCTGCCAATGTTTTTACATCCATCGAATGGATTTCAAAACGCTTTGAAATGGCAAAACTAATGGAAGAAACTATCATTAGTGGAATCATTAAATCATAACCACCGGTGATTTCTCCAATCAAAAATATGGCAGTTAGCGGTGCATGAAATAAACCGCTCAAAATTCCTGCCATGCCCACAATGGTAAAATTGGTAATGGGTAATTTTGAAAGTCCTAGCATTTCCACAGTTTTAGCCACAAAGAAACCAAGATACGATCCAACAAATAGGGAAGGTGCAAAGTTACCTCCATTGCCTCCGCTTCCTAATGTAATTCCTGTTGCCACTGATTTAATTAATGCAATGGCTCCAACAAAAAGTAATAGTACCCACTCTTTACTTTTTTGACTTTCCAATAAAGTGTTGTCTAATAATTCTTCGGGATGCGCAGTAGACAGCGTTTTGATGCTTTCGTATCCTTCACCGAAAAGTGTAGGGAAAAGAAAAATTAATACGGCTAAAACCAATGAACCAAAAATAGCTTTGGCATATTTTCTTTCCGAAAAATGAGCAAAATAATGTTCTACTTTTCGAAATGTTCTTGCGTGGTATACAGAAACCAAACCGGCTAAAATACCCAGCAAAACATAGTAAGGCGTATTTCTAAAGTTAAAATCTTGTTCTTGTTGGAAACTAAGAAGGATGTCGCTACTCAATACTATTTTAGAAATCAAGGCACCTGTTGCTGCTGAAATCATAATGGGTATAAAGGCAGAAATGGTAATATCAGTCAGTATGACTTCAATTGCAAATAATACGCCAGCAATAGGAGCATTGAAAGCAGCACCAATTCCAGCCGAAACACCACAGGCTAATAGTAAAATGCGGTCTTTTTGCGACAGCTTGTAATTTTGAGCATAATTGGAGCCAAAAGCAGCGCCGGTAATCACAATCGGGCTTTCTAATCCAGCAGATCCACCCAAACCAACGGTAAGTGAGCTGGTTATGATTTGTGCATACATTTGCTTTCGGGGTATAATTCCTCCCTTTTTGGCTACCGAATGTAATATACGGGAACTTCCTTTTTCGATGTTACCACCCAAAAAACGTTGGATCACAACAACAGTCAAAATAATACCGACAATAGGAAGTATACTGTTCGAGTAAGGTAATTTTAAATAATTATTGATGTAGTTGGCCCACAAAAAAACATTGTGAGCAAAACTTTTTAGAAGTATTACCGCAAATGCACAAGAAATAGCAACAGCTACACAGGAGAAATAAATGAAATTGCGTTCTGATAAAACTTCTTTGGCAAGAAAAAAGAAAATTTCAAAACGACGTAAAATTTTTCTCAAGAATAATTGAAATGATGCTGAAATTCGTGTTGGCATTGTATTATAGTAATGTAGAATTACAAATATAGGCTTTATTTTTGTGTAAAAGCTAACAATAGGACTTTACAAATCATTATCTATGTATTTGTATTCTAATTAAAAAAACTATTTTTGGCTTTTAAATAAAAATCTAATAAACGAATGAAAAAAGTTTTTATTATTTCTCTTTTCGCTTTAGGTGCACAGTTTTCTTTTTCGCAATCTTCTGGATGTGGTATTAAGGATGTACAAGTAGCAGTTGAAAAGGCGGCAGCAAACAGTAAGCAACAAGAAGCGGCAAATCAGGCGAAGTATGTGAAAGCGTTAGCGCAACTTACTAAAGTAAAAAAATGGAATGCTACTCAAGAAGGTGATTTCGGATTGAGAATTATCGAAAGTAATGAAATTAAGGCTTGTGAAGAAAATAAGAGAAAAGCTTTTATGGAGTTCATGGAGGTTTTGAAAACTGCTGACGAGAAAAATGTTACTGAAGCGAATTGTAAAGTAAAAATTCAAGCTGAAGAAAAATTCAACAATATCATCCAGCAAAATGCTGCCGAATGGAAAGTGATGCTCGATAAAATTGGAGCAGAATACAAAGCGGTAACGAAGAAAGATCTAGTAATCGAATAATAAATAGATAAGATATAAAAAAAACGCTCAGTAAGAGCGTTTTTTTTATTTGTATTATTTTGTGATGGTCTGTTTTCTATCTGGGCCAACTGATACAATTGTAATTGGCACTTCCACTTCTTTTTCAATGAAATCAATGTAGTCTTTCAATTCTTTTGGCAATTGGTCGTATGCACTCATACCCGTTAAATCTGCTTGCCAACCTTTGAATTCTGTATAAACCGGTGTTACATTTTCCGGTTCAATGTTGTACGGTAAATGATCAATTGTTTGCCCTTTGTATTGGTAAGATGTACACACTTTCAAAGTATCGAATCCGGAAAGAACGTCACCTTTCATCATCATCAATTGCGTAACACCATTCACTCGAATAGCGTATTTTAGAGCAACTAAATCCAACCATCCGCAACGACGCTGACGGCCGGTTACCGATCCAAATTCGTTACCCACTTTAGCCATAGTATTTCCAGCTTCTTCAAAATCTTCAGTAGGGAAAGGCCCACTACCTACACGGGTGGTATAGGCTTTGAAAATTCCATATACTTCTTTGATTTTATTCGGTGCAATTCCTAATCCGGTACAAGCACCTGCCGCTGTTGTATTTGAAGAGGTAACAAATGGATAGGTTCCAAAGTCTACGTCTAATAACGAACCTTGAGCACCTTCACATAGAATAGATTTTCCTGCTTTTTGTGCTTGGTGTAAGTATTCTTCAGAATCGATGAAAGTTAATTTTTTTAAGTCGGCTACTGCATCGAAAAATTCCTTTTCCAATTCGGCCAAATTGTATTGTATGGAAACATCATAAAACTTGATCATTTCCTCATGTTTGTTGGCTAAATTACGGTATCTCTCTTCGAAATCGGCTAATTCAATATCGCCAACACGGATTCCGTTACGTCCGGTTTTGTCCATATACGTTGGACCGATTCCTTTTAATGTAGATCCAATTTTCGCTTTCCCTTTTGCGGCTTCAGATGCGGCATCCAATAAGCGGTGAGTAGGAAGTATTAGGTGTGCTTTTCTTGAAATTAAAAGCTTTGAATAGATATCGATATTGAATTTTTCCAAGCCTTCAATCTCTTTGATGAAAACCACAGGATCAATTACGACACCGTTACCTATAATGTTGATTGAGTTTTTGTGGAAAATTCCAGAAGGAATCGTTCTTAAAACGTGCTTGATTCCGTCAAATTCCAAAGTGTGTCCCGCATTGGGCCCACCTTGAAAACGGGCAATAATGTCGTACTTTGAGGTTAGTACGTCGACAATTTTTCCTTTGCCTTCATCACCCCATTGTAATCCTAACAGTAAGTCTACAGTCATTGTGTTGTGTTGTTGTATTTGTAATTATTGTTTTTTTGTAGCGTAAAAATAGAGCGAATGGTTTTGGATATCTATGCCAAAGATTTCTTCCATGGTTTGCTTTATTGTTTGAATTCTCGGATCACAAAATTCGATTACTTCTCCGGTATCGGTCATGATGATATGATCGTGTTGCTTGTCGAAGTACGATTTTTCATAATGTGCCTGGTTTTGACCAAACTGATGTTTACGCACCAATCCACAATCCAAAAGTAATTCAATGGTATTGTAAAGAGTAGCACGGGAAACGCGATAGTTTTTGTTTTTCATTTTGATATACAGATTTTCAATATCAAAATGCTCTTCACTATCATAAATTTCCTGAAGGATGGCATAACGTTCAGGAGTTTTGCGATGGCCTTTTTGTTCCAGGTACAGTGTAAAAACATTTTTTACAATTTCCTGATTTGAAGTATTATCCGAAGCTATTTGTGTCATATCCTGCAAAGATAATTCTTTTGTTTAAAAGAAAAAATTATGAAAGGAGTAAAGTTGTAAACGAATGGACATCAGATTGTTTATAAGAATTCCTTTTGAAAAGTAGTTTTGTTTTGATTGTGTAGCAGAGAAAATTTACTATTTAAAAATTGCTACAAATCATGGGTAGCATTTTTTTTTTGATATTTTAAAAATGCTACTGATTGAAAGTAGTAAGTTTTTTTTCTGGCTTAAAAATTGCTACTAAGAATTTTCTGATAAAAAAATAAAATAGATGAATAGAAATAGTAGTTTCAGATCCATGTTGGGTCTTACACAGGAAGACACCGCTATAATTTTAAAAGTTTCGCGTAGCCAATTGTCATTATATGAGTTGGACCAGAAGAATATACCCGTGCGGGCAATGAAAATGTTGAGAGAAGGATGTCAATATGCTGAAACTGCTGAAAAAAAAGTAAAGGAAAAGATGCCGTTTTTTAAAGAACAGGAAGAAAGTATGAAAGTATTTTTGAAGAATGAAATCAGGGAAAATGAATTCGAGCAAATAAAAATACGTCGTCAGATTGAGAGGATTACTGAGAAGTATACATCGGTAGTAATGGCTTTGCAGGCATTGGAGTTTTGGAAACAGCAAGAGGAAGATATATCTTCATACGAAATGCAGGCTTTAATTGTAATTGAAGAACGGATAAGAGTAAAATTATACAAATGCGGTTGGCATATTCAAGAGCAATACCGTATGAAATTGGAGACTTTGGAGTACTACCGAAAAATGCTGGAAGCAAGATGGCAAGAATGTAAGGAGATGCTATGAGCGTAACTGTGAATTCTAGGAAATATGTAGTACATTAGTTCATTGATTCGCCAAATTCAATTTTGCTTCAAATTTGAGTCACTTATTTGCATCATGAAAATTTTAATTATCGAAGACGAGAAAGAAATCGCCAATAGTATACGTGACTATTTGAAGTCAAATGAAATACTTTGCGAAATGAGTGATAGCTGCCAATCCGCTATCGATAAAATCAGTTTATACGATTATGATTGTATCGTTCTGGACTTAATGCTCCCGGACGGTGACGGATTTGAGATTCTCAAGAAGCTGAAAACATTGGATAAAACAGACGGAGTGATTATTATTTCGGCGAAGGAAACTCTGGAAACTAAAATCGAAGGCTTCAATCTTGGTGCCGATGATTATCTCACCAAACCCTTCCATCTTTCTGAATTGCTGGTTCGGATTCAAGCATTGGTACGAAGAAAGAATTTCGGTGGAAATAATTTGGTGGTTTTTAATGAAATTGAAGTAGATGTATTGGGTAAAACCGTAAAAATTGAAGGAAATAAAATTGATTTCACCAAAAAAGAAATGGATTTGCTTTTGTTTCTCATCGGGAATAAAAATAAAGTATTGTCAAAAGGTGCCATTGCGGAGCATCTTTCCGGAGATATGGCCGATATGCTCGATAATTATGATTTTGTATACGCGCATATCAAAAACCTAAAAAAGAAATTAAAAGAATCTGGAAGCAGCGATTATATCAAATCTGTATATGGAACGGGTTATAAATGGGAAGATGACTAAAAAATTACTTCATAAAACACTGAACTATTATTTTGTGTATGCTTTAGTTGTATTACTAAGTATCGGACCTTCATTTTATCTCATTTCCAGTTTTCTTTTTGAAAATGATGCCGATGAAGATCTATTGGTTCTAAAGGATAATTTTACGAATCATACTCTTCATAAACTGAAAGAAAAAGATATCGTTTCTTGGAATAATTTCAGTCACGATATGAAAATTGAAAAAGCAAATGGTAAGGTAAAGGATACCTTGTTTGATTTTAATTTTTATGATTCGGTGAATAAAGAAGTCGAACCGTTCCGAATTTTAGAATCTCCAATACAAATTGAAGGTAAAGCGTATACTTTTTCGGCCCGAATGAATATGGTGGGAAAAGAAAACTTGGTATTTAGTACGGTTACGCTTTTTATTTCATTGCTACTTCTGTTATTTTTAGGTTTTTTTATAATTACCAAAATCATTTCGAAGACGATTTGGAATCCGTTTTATGTGGCTTTGGATCGAATTGAACGATTTGAAATTGATAAGGAAACAGACATCGAATTAATCGCCAGTTCAACGGAAGAATTTGAAAGACTGAATCATGCCCTTCAAAATCTTATCCAAAAGAATCGAATCATCTTCCAAAGTCAACGAGAGTTCATCGAAAATGCCGCTCATGAATTGCAAACACCCATTGCGATTTTTAAAGGTAAAATCGAAACATTATTACAACGCACCGACTTGAATGACGAACAGTTTGAACTTTTGGATAAGCTCAACGAAAGAACAGCCCGATTTGGTAAGTTGAACCGTAATTTGTTATTATTGTCAAAATTAGACAGCAAACAGTATGTAGTGGATGAAGAGGTAGTATTAAATGACACAATTCTCCATCAGTCCGACTTTTTTAAAGAACAGGCGCTTTCCAAAAATATTACCATTACTCTCCATTTGGAAAACGATGTGCTAAAGAAAACCAATCAATCACTATTTGAAATTTTAGTGAGTAATTTATTTTTAAATGCAATCAATCATAATATTGAAAACGGAACGATACAGGTTGCATTAAACAATCATTCGCTTTCCTTTTCGAATACCGGCAGTTCGAAACCACTTAGTAGTACCACACTATTTGAACGCTTTGCAAAGATTGATCCTTCTTCGAAAGGGAACGGTTTGGGGTTGTCTATCGTAAAAAAAATTGTCGATTTGAACCATTGGCGAATTGAATATGGTTTTGAAAACGGACAGCATAATTTCACCCTGCATTTTTAAAATTCTAAATTTCTTCTAATTTCAATATCACCTTTGCTGTAAACTTAATCTTCAGCAATGATAAAATTAGTATTGAATAGTATGCGAAATCGTTTCTCGGTTTTGCTTCATTTTATGGTATGGTTTTTAATTACCTCTCAAATTTTACGTATCGTTTTTTATGTTTGGGAGAAGAAAGACGTGTCTTGGAATCTTTTTACGGTTTTGCGAACATTCTTCACCGGTTTTATTTTTGATATCGGAACCATAGCTTTTATTGTTTTTCCTGCAACACTTTATTTTGCCGTTTTTCCGAACAAATGGATTGGTTCGTGGTTGGATAAATTGTTGGTTTGGTGCTTTACATCACTTACCGTGTTTGTTTTGGTGCTTACTTTTTTTGCCGAAATAACGTTTTGGGAAGAATTTAAAACACGATTCAATTTTATTGCTGTCGATTATCTGATTTATACCCATGAAGTAGTGTCTAATATTCAGGAATCCTATCCTTTGCCTTTGTTGGTTTTAGGTGTGACTGTAGTAACTTTTTTAGTGCTGTTTTTTTTCAATAAAAGAAAATCATTCACAACTACTTTTGCAACAAAAGCGACTTGGAAAGAACGTGTGATTCTACTTTTAGTAGTAGCTGGGATTGGATTGACTTTTGCAATGGGTATTACCAATAATCAGGCTGAATGGTCTTCGAACCGTTACAATTCGGAAATTTCCAAATCAGGAATCTATTCTTTTTTTGCCGCTTTTCGGAACAATCAAATGAAGTATGATGAGTTTTATACTTCGATAGATAAGAATAAGGCGTTTGCCATTGTGAAAAATAATTTGAAGGAAAATAATGCGACGTTTCGTTTCAATGATTTCTCGATTCAAAGAACGATTAAAAGTGGAAACAATCAACCTGAAGTCAAAAAGAATGTGGTTTTCATTTTGGTAGAAAGCTTGAGCGGTAGTTTTATGAAGGAGTTTGGTAATAAGAAGAATATTACTCCTTTTTTGGATAGTATTGCGCAAAAGAGTGTCTTTTTCAATAATTTGTATGCAACCGGAACCAGAACGGTTCGAGGAATGGAAGCCATGACACTTTGTATTCCGCCCACTCCGGGTCAAAGTATTGTAAAACGACCGGAGAATCAAAATTTGTTTACCGTATCTAACGTTTTTAAATCAAAAGGATATTCTTCCAATTTCTTTTATGGAGGTGATGGTTACTTTGATAATATGAATGCTTACTTCGGTGGTAATGGATTTACTATTTACGATAGGGGAAGAGGGAGTGTTTTAAGTGATCAAATAAAAACCACTCGAAATAATATTAACGATAGCGAAGTGACTTTTGAAAATGCATGGGGCATTTGTGATGAAGATATTTACCGTAAAATGATTGAAGTAGCCGATGCGCATTATAAAAATCAAACTCCGTTTTTCAACTTTGTAATGACTACCTCCAATCATCGTCCGTATACTTATCCGGAAGGTAAAATAGATATTCCATCCGGAACTAGTCGTGATGGAGCGGTAAAATACACCGATTTTGCTTTGAAAGAAATGTTCGAAAAAGCGAAACAAAAACCTTGGTTTAAAAACACGGTTTTTGTGATTATAGCCGATCATTGTGCGAGCAGTGCAGGGAAAGAAGAAATTGACGTTGCCAATTACCATATTCCCGCTTTCATTATCAATATGCCCAACAAGATGAACCAAAAAATTGAGAAGCAATGTTCTCAAATTGATTTGTTTCCAACGTTCTTTTCGATGCTGAATTGGAAATATGAATCCAATTTCTTTGGGAAAAATGTGCTGGTAGATAATTTTAAAGAAAGAGCCTTGATGGGAACTTATCGAAAATTAGTACTGATGAAGCAGGATAAAGTGATGGTTTTGTCGGATCAGAAAAAACAAAATTTTTATACTTGGAATAAATCAGACAATAGTCTAACGCCCATTCCAATAAACAAGACGTTTTTCGATGAGGCCATTTCATGGTACCAGACAGCCGATTATCTTTTTACGAATAAAATGCTGAGATAAATGGTGTTGTTTTCAGAAATGGATCAGGAATAGACTACTAAGTTAATTATTGTAAACTCTAGTTACTTTGTCTACCCCGTCAATTTTTTTGATGTTGTCAATCAATTTCTTAAGTACTGTATTATTCGGAACTACAACAGTTAGTTTACCATTAAAAATACCAGCTTCTCCAGAAAGTGAAATATTTTGAATGTTAACATGCATATTGTTCGAAATCACTCTCGTTAGTTCGTTTGTGAGTCCGATACTGTCCATACCGGTAATCTGAAGAGTCGCTTTGAATTCCTGTTGTGAAGAGTCAATCCATCTTGCTTGAATAATACGATACGCATAGTTTGATTGCATACTGATGGCATTAGGGCAATCTCTTTTATGTACTTTAATTCCTTCATTGATAGTCACAAAACCGAATACGGGATCACCAGGAATCGGGTTACAGCAAGAGGATAGTTTATAATCCAATCGATCCTGTTCGACACCAAACACCAACAAGTCGTAATTGCTAGTGAGTTCGTCTTTTTGCAACATCTCCGGATTGGTCGGAGTTCGTTTGATTTTATTTTTGAAGAAATTGAAAAAGGTATTGCTTTTTTGAGCTGCATAATCTTTCAATTGCTGATTGTCTACTGATCCAATACCAACACGATAAAACAAGTCCAGACTGGTTTTTAATTTCAAAAAAGCAACCAATTCGTTGACCGTAGTTTCATTCAGGGTAATTTTTAAATGGCGCAGTTTTCGCTCCAGAATTTCTTTTCCTTCTTCACCAATTTTCTTTGTATTCTCGTTGAGTACGTTGCGAATTTTATTTTTAGCTCTGGCGGTAGTTACATAATCCAACCAGTTGGCGGTTGGCTTTTGATTGGCTGAAGTAATAATTTCTACTTGATCGCCACTTTTCAATTCATGGTTCAGCGGAACTAATTTTCCATTAACTCTCGTTCCTCTTGTTTTTACACCAATTTCAGAATGTATGGAAAAGGCAAAATCCAAAGAAGTTGCCCCTTTTGGCAAGGATTTGATTTCTCCTTTCGGAGTAAAGACATAGATTTCTTTGGCATACAAATTCATTTTGAAATCTTCCACGAAATCTACGGCATTGGTTTCCGAATTTTCTAATGCTTCTTTTAATAAATTCAACCACGTATCCAAGCCGCTTTCTTCGTTAGCACCTTGTTTGTATTTGTAATGTGCTGCGTATCCTTTTTCGGCAATTTCATCCATTCGTTCACTTCGAACCTGAATCTCAACCCATCTTCCCAATGGTCCCATAACGGTAATGTGTAACGCTTCGTATCCTGTTGATTTTGGAGAAGAAATCCAATCGCGCAAACGACTCGGAGACGGGCGGTAATGATCCGTTACTACCGAATAGATTTTCCAAGCTAGAAATTTTTCATCGTGAGGATTCGATTTGTAAACAATGCGTAAGGCAAACTTATCATACACTTCATCAAAACTTACGTTTTGTGCTGCCATCTTGCGTCGAATCGAGTAGATGGATTTTGGTCGGCCTTTGATAATATATTCTATTCCTTCTTCATCCAACGATTTTTTCAACACATCGGAAATGTTTTTAATATAAGCGTCCTGTTCTTCTTTGGTTTCTTTTATTTTACTAACGATATCATTGTAAACGGCCGGTTCGGTATATTTTAGTCCTAAATCTTCCAGTTGTGTTTTGATATTGTATAAGCCTAAACGATGGGCAAGAGGAGCATAAATGTATAAGGTTTCTGAAGCAATTTTGACTTGTTTGTAATCGGCCATGGATTCCATGGTTTGCATATTATGAAGTCGGTCGGCCAACTTAATAATGATTACACGAACGTCATCATTCAAGGTAAGTAGCATCTTACGGAAGTTCTCCGCCTGCATAGAGATATTCATGTCCTTTTTAACCTGAGATATTTTGGTTAAACCGGCAACCAATTGAGCAACTTTAGGGTTGAACAACTTTTCGATATCTTCTACGGTAACATCAGTATCTTCTACAACATCGTGCATTAAGGCAGCAGCAATGGCAGTGGCACCCAAACCGATTTCACCAGCCACAATTTTAGCGACAGCAATGGGGTGAAATATATAAGCTTCACCTGATTTACGACGTTGATCCTGATGTGCTTCCACAGCAACATCGAAAGCTTTTCTGATCAGTTTTTTGTCTTCAGTTGTAAGGGTCTGGTAACTAATGCGAAGTAATTCTTTGTATTCCTGAGCAATTGCTTTGTTTTCCTTCTCGATATCTATCTCAACCATGTCATTCTTCTTCTATTCCTTAAAATTACTCACTTTTGAAAACATTTCAAAGAGTTGTATGAAAATTAGGTTATTTTTTAACACCTTTTGAAGTTCCTTTCGTAAATTCCAAATCATGGAAATCATAACTGAAATCCGTTAAATCGGAAATGGCTTTCATCGTCATTTTTTTTCCTTTGTTTTCGAAAGTCATGAAAGCATCGGCTGTTAGGGTTCGATTGTCCCATTTCACGATGTATGTATCGCCTTTGTAGCTCAAAATTTGGCCTTTTAGGTTTTTAGAACGAGTGGATTTAAAATAATATTTTCCATTGGATTGGTACAATTCAATTTCACCAAACCAATTGTCTCTATACTTGCCTAAATAAGGGAATGAAAACGTTTCTTTGGCAATTCCGAAAGCTTCTGACATGGTTTTTTCATGGTTTTTAAAGGCTTCCGCTTCTCTTTCGCTATATAATTTCACATAATCTTTAGTCTCTACATTTAGATAACTGTCTTTGATTGTGTTTGTGATTGCTGAAAATGCTCCTCCGGATTGTTGATTGGTAAATACTATGATTCCCAAATTGAGTTCAGGAATTAAAGTGAATTGTGTTACGTTTCCTTCCAAACCACCTGTATGCGACAATTGTTTGTAGCCTTTAATATCGCTCAAAAACCAACCCAAACCATATCCACTGAAATGTGTATTGTATGGTGCTCTAGTGAAACTTGGTGTAATCGTTTGTAATTGCCCCATTTCTCTGTATTGCGCTTCGGACAGCAATGGTTTGTTGTTGTCGAGTTTTCCACCATTCAACTGAACCAAAGCCCATTTGCTCATATCAGCTACACTCGAGTAAATTCCCGCTGCACCGTCAAATATATGACTACTGTATCTTGGGATAATTACCAATTTACCATCCGTAGGAACATGAGGGTCAATAACATTGGAAGTGTCTTTTAAATTTCCAACATTGCTTACGCTGTTAGTCATTCCAACAGGATTTAGAATACGCTCTTGTACAAAATCGGCCCATGATTTACCGCTTACTTTTGCTACAACTTCACTCGCAGTTACATACAAAACATTATTGTATTCGAAATTGTTTCTGAAGCTGGTAACCGGTTTAAGGTAACGAATATTGGACACCAATTCTGTGGCTGTAAAATCGGTGCCGTCAGGCCAAACCATCAAATCTCCGGCGCCTAAACCTAAACCACTACGATGGGTTACCAAATCACGAATTGTAAATTGTTGTGTTACATACGGATCATACATTTTGAAGTGAGGTAAATATGTAGTGACTTTATCGTCCCATTTTAATTTACCTTCATCAGCTAATATAGCCAAGGCCGTACATGTAAATGCTTTACTATTGGATGCAATTCCGAATAGGGTATTTTCGTTAACGGGTTCGTTAGTTTGCAATGACTTTACACCATAGCCTTTGGCATGAACTATTTTGCCGTCTTTCACCACAGCAACAGCAATACCGGGTACATTAAAAGCCGTTAATGTTTTAGCAGTAACTTCATCTATTTGTTGCGAAGTAATTTGTGCAAATGCATTGTAACTTATTAGTAGTAATGCGAAAAAGTAAATTTTCTTCATAGTGTGTTGTATTTTTCTAGTGCGAATTGAATGGTGGAATATAGTTCATTTTCCCAATTAATGGATTCAATAACAGGGAATTTTTTGTTTTTGCGGAAATCGGTTGGAGCAATGATGATTGGAAACCGCTGATTGGTCGATTTGGCAGCCAAAGTAAAGACTTCTTCTATGTTTTTATCTCCAATGGGTATGCATCCAATGGTTACTTTTTTTCCGTGAATCATAATGTCTCCACCTAAATCAGTTCGACCATCCGTTTTGGCTTTTTCCAAATCAAAAGCATTAGGGTAACTGACTTTCATGGAAAGATGATAACGACTATTCGGATTGAGGTATTCCATGCTGTAAATACCTTCTGGTATTTGTTTGTCTCCGTTGACTAATTTTGGGCCAATCTTACCACTGAAAGCGGTGAAGTCGTATGTTTTGAGGTGTTTGTAATCGGAATTTGGATTTTTGGCATATAGCTCCAGTTTTCGAGTATCTTTAAAGGCTAATAAAGCAATTTCAAAGTTAGTGGAATCAATTTTCGCCTCTTTAAAGTTTAGAGTGTACTTCTCCAATACTTTTTTTTCGTGTTTAGAAATAACCTGTTCTACAGTATGCTTGGTTTTATTTTTGAAATACCAATCGGCAATTTTTTTGCGGAAAACCATCAGGATAGCCATACAACCAAGAATTAGAAAAAAGAGTTTTTTTATCATTTGAAATTGCGTTGTCTTTTGGCTTCAAAAATCAATATTGCGGCGGCAACCGATACATTCATACTGTCTATTTCACCTTGCATCGGAATGATAATATTCTGTGTAGCATGATCGCGCCATTCTTGACTTAAACCGGTTGCTTCGGTACCTACAACTAATGCAGTTGCTTTGGTATAATCCTGCACATGATAGCTTGTCGAATTTTGCAATGTAGCAGCATAAAAATCAATATTGTTATCTTTTAAAAAGCGAATAATTTCTTCGGTCGTTCCAACTGCTATCTGATTGGTGAAAATACAACCTACGCTCGAACGGACAATATTCGGGTTGAACATGTCACTTTTCGGATTGGCAATAATTACGGCATCCAAATTTGCAGCATCTGCAGTGCGCAGCATGGCACCAATATTTCCCGGTTTTTCAGGAGCTTCGGCTACTAAAATCAAAGGATTGTCAGGTAGTTGTAAATCAGATAAATGGAATGATTTGGCTTTTGCTACGGCCAAAATACCTTCCGTTGTGTCGCGATAAGCTAATTTTTGATAGACATCACGGGAGATTTCTATTCGTTCAATTTCAGTATTTGCGAATTTTGCTATTTGCGAATGATCCAATACGTCATTACAGTATAAAATCGTTAGCAATTCATATCCGCCTTTTTGGGCCAATTCAATTTCTCGAACACCTTCTATTAAAAATGTTCCCGTTTTTTTGCGTTCTTTCGATTTTTCCTGAAGTAAAACCAAAGATTTGATATATGGATTTTGTACCGAAGTGATTTGTTTCAATGGGAGTATAGCTTAGTTACTAAATGGCTAAGTTACTAAGTTTTTTTTCATCTCCAAATGAGAAAAACACAATGAATTACAGAATTCCTCTGGCTTTTATTTCCAAATATTTATTGATGGTGTCTAGTGTCAGATTCTCAGGTTGGGTAAGTACGGTGTAAATCCCATATTTTTTCAACTCATTGACAATTAAACGTTTTTCAAAAGTGAATTTTTCGGCTATGACTTTATCGTATACTTCCTGAATGGTTTCCGTTTTTTTATCGATGAACTGATTCAATTCGGTATTGTTAAAGAAGACAACTACTAATAAATGATTTTTGGCAATTCCTTTCAAATAGGGTAATTGACGGTGTAGATTATCTAATGTCTCAAAATTGGTGTACAAAATAATCAGACTTCGATGCGTGATGTTTTTCTTAATATCAACATACAATCGGCTGTAATCACTCTCGAAGAAATCGGTTTTGATATTGTATAACGATTCCAGTATTTTCTGCATTTGCGACGAACGCTTTTCTGCAATTACACGGTTCTCCACTTTTTTAGAGAAACTTAGCATTCCGGCTTTGTCTTGTTTCTTCAGAATGATATTGGATAAAACCAAGGTGGAATTGATGGCGTAATCCAATAAACTCAATCCGTTAAAAGGCATTTTCATGACACGCCCTTTATCGATGAGCATATATACTGATTGTGATTTTTCATCTTGGAATTGGTTGACCATTAAGGCATTTTTCTTAGCTGTAGCTTTCCAATTCAATGTTCTTATATCGTCGCCTTGTACATATTCTTTGATTTGTTCAAACTCCATCGTATGACCAATTCTTCTTATTTTTTTTAGTCCGTATTGGTGTAGATTGTTAGAAAAAGCCATTAAGTCATACTTTCGTAATTGAATGTAGGAAGGGTAAGTTGGCACCATTTTTCCACCATCGAATATAAAACGCTTTGAAATGAGTCGAAGGGGTGAAGAAACATAGATGTTCAAGTTGCCAAAATGGTATTCCCCACGTTGTGTTGGACGTAAATTATAATTTAGAATCTCTTCAGCGGATGCCTTTATTTTTTTATTGATTTCAAAATTACGGACTTGGAATTGGAACGGAATTTCATCAATAATTTTTATCCAAATCGGGAACGTGAAATAGTTTTTGATTTCCAATCGGATAGGGTTTTCATCGCCATTCGAAAGTTTTTCTGGAGTTATCCTAGTGGCTTCAATTCCGGTTTTTGCAAAAAAGACTATCACTATATCCAATACAAGGAATGTGATTAGTGTCAATAATGCATTCCACACCATATTGTAAAGCACTGGAAACATGAATGCCAAACAAAATAGTGCTACGATGCCGATAAGGCAGTAGAAAAAGAAGTTATTGATGTATAGTTTTTTAAAAAAATTCAAATCGGACTTATTAAGATTAAAAATTATCTTGGAATTTCTACTGAATCAATGATTTGTTTGATTACTTCAGTACTCGTAATCCCTTCCATTTCGCGTTCCGGAGTTACAATGATACGGTGTTGTAAAACTGGGATCGCAGCTTCTTTGATGTCTTCCGGAGTTACGAAATCACGACCTTTGATGGCAGCAAATCCTTTGGCAGCGTTCAAAATAGCAATAGAAGCACGTGGAGAGGCACCCAAATAAATGAAACCGTTTTCTCTAGTATTGGTTACTATTTTGGCAATGTATTGAATTAGATTTGGTTCAACAATCACTTGTTTTACCAATGCCTGATAGCTAACAATATCCGATGCGGTTAAAATCGCTTTGATGTTTTCCAACTTGTTGTTGCTTTGTAACGAGTGTTCACGTTGGATAATGGCAATTTCTTCCTCCAATTTAGGGTAATCGATACTTACTTTGAACAAGAAACGGTCCAGCTGTGCTTCTGGTAAACGGTACGTTCCTTCTTGCTCTACTGGGTTTTGTGTTGCGATTACTAAAAACGGTGCAGTTAATGCAAATTGGTTCCCATCAATTGTGATTTGGCGTTCTTCCATTACTTCAAACAAAGCCGCTTGTGTTTTAGCTGGGGCACGATTGATCTCATCAATTAAAATCAAATTGGAAAAAATGGGTCCTTTTTTGAATTCGAATTCTGATTTTTTCAAATCAAACACAGAAGTTCCTAAAATATCAGAAGGCATTAAATCGGGCGTAAACTGGATACGGCTAAAATCTATGTTCAATGTTTTGGCTACTAATTTGGCCGTAATGGTTTTAGCTACACCAGGAACGCCTTCCAAAAGTACATGACCATTGGATAAAATGGCTACCAATAATTGGTCAATCATTTTTTCCTGACCCACAATAACGCTTGCGATTTCCTTTTTTATAGCATTAATATTTTCTAAAAGTGGATTTAAATTGATGCGTGATTCAAAATTTACTTCCTGTGCTGTATTCTCTTCCATATTGTTAGTCTTTATGTAAAACGTTTTCTATTGCTGTTGAAATTTCTATTAAATCGGATTCAATGGCAGAGTGCGGACTTTTTTTGTGCGCATTGATTAATCGAACCGCTTTCTCTATTACTGAAATGTCTTTTCCTGATTTTTGGTGTAATTTTCGGATGAAATGATCATCAAGAACTGTTGTGTCCATTAAATATTCATTTCGTACTCTTTCCAGAAAATAAATGATTTTTTTCTCGATGATATTGTCATGATCTCCTTCCTGATGGTATAAATTTCCAATGGTTTTTACGAAATCAATTGTGGTATTGTGCAATGGTTTAATGATAGGAACAATACGTTGTTTTCTCTTGACATTAAAAATCATGAACAATAATGTACCAATCAAGAAAATATACCATGCCCATTT
This sequence comes from Flavobacterium sp. GCM10023249, assembly GCF_042653365.1. Classification (NCBI taxonomy): domain Bacteria; kingdom Pseudomonadati; phylum Bacteroidota; class Flavobacteriia; order Flavobacteriales; family Flavobacteriaceae; genus Flavobacterium; species Flavobacterium sp. GCM10023249. The sequence goes on along the minus strand of NZ_JBHSHZ010000009.1, from coordinate 188,347 downwards.
TAGCGCCGGTTGACTCAAAATATAGCGTAATGGCGATTCAGAATCCTTATTGCCCATTTGTTCTTTGGTATACCAAAAGATATTTCCTTTAGGAACATAGGAAAGTACTTTTTCGGCATATTCGTGATGATTGTCTTTTAGCAAATGAAAATTGGTAAAGGCAGCCGGTTGATTGTGAAGGTAAATCTCTCCTTGATAATAATTTATTTTCACAAAATTGATTCTGGATGTATCCTGTCTGATATAACCCAAAGCAGTAGTGGTTTCGTAATCTATTTTGTTGAAATAACTATTGGAAACTCCTTCGTTGAGTTTGTATTCTTTTTTCCCAAGTTTATCATTGTACACCGAATTATAAATATCCATACCAAATGAATATTCGGAAGTAAGATTTAGTTGTAAGCTGTCTTGTAAACTTCTTGGAAAATCCTTTGCACTGATGAAAGCTTTGTTACCGTAAGAAACGAAGGTAAGTATTTCGTTGATGGATTCATCGTCCAAACGTGCTGATTCATCAATATACAGAAATGTACCTTCTTTTGTATATACGGGAGCAATGGAGTCATTTTCATAATCCTCCGAATTCGCATAGTTCTGCGTGAAAAATTCATAAGGTGTTACGTCTAACTTTTCAATTTTGGAATCTTTAAGCAATCCTCCGATTTCTTTATCAAACACATAAAGTCCTAACGGAATTTTGTCGCTGACTTTATAACTAGGATTCCAATTTATGGGTTTTGGTCGCGCAGCGTCAATGTAGCCCACACCAATAATCACTAGTAATAGTATAACGATATATAAAATTATTTTGTTGTTCATTTTACTAATGATTGGAAAGTGGTTTCAAATGATTTTCTAGTCTTATCAAAGATGTCTTCTGTAACTTCAAATTCACCATACCAGATGTAGTTATAGAGGTACGAAAGATAATTGAAATCTGTTTTGAGCTTTTCATTTTGAATTTCGTAACTATAATCCGAATTGGTTTTTTCAATATCCCATTCAATGATGTTTTTATCCGACATTTTTTTTAGCAACCATAGATAATAATATCGAATAACGATTCTTTTTTCTCCGCGTTCTAAAGCTTCTTTGATTAATTTCTCAAAATTAACACTGTGAATGTTTTGTTCGACTTCAGAGTAATCAATGATTTTTTTGTCTGAATTTCTTCCAAAAATCCATTTTCCTTCTTTATTCATTATCGCTTTCACTATGAGATAAATCACAAATAAAATGATAAGTCCAGCTATTGATTTTAAGATTATTTCGATTGTTTTAGCCGAAATATTGTTATCCGCGAATCCAAACAAGTCATTGAAAAAATCGGCAATCGCTTCTTTGAATCGGTCCCAAGCATTTTTCTCAGGTGTCTTGAATTCATAGACGAAACTTGGATCTTTGTATTTGGATTTAAAGTCAGATCCGAAATGACGGACTTCAACTGCTGATGTCTTATCAATATTTACTTTTGCCATATCCAAAGAGTCTCTTTGAGCATAGCTAGTCGAAATAAAAAATAAAAAAATATATAAAAGTCTATTCACTGTCAGTACCAATTAAATCAATTTCAGAATGAGAACCATGCTCTTCGTTTTCTTCACGTAGGCTGTAATAAATGAGCCCTTGGTTAATGAATTGTATATTATTACAAAATAGTCCTAACAGAACTGATAATACCATTACAACAGAAAATAATAAAGAAAACCCACTTAAAAAAGTGCCATCTTGAATTGCTTCCGGATTTTGTAATGTGGTCATCATGGAAAACATTCCAATCATATAAGGAATCATGGTAATAATACCTTGTGCCACCTGTATCATGAATAAAACAATTGCAACGGTACCAATATTGGTCCAGAATTTTTGCTTTAACAATGAAAATCCATTTCCCAACGCTTCAAAATAGCCTGATTTTGCGGTAAGGTAATCGTAGAAACTAAGTCCAACCCAACACAATAGAGCCGGAAAAACGATGAAGAGTAAAGGGAAACCAATGATTATGAATACCAATGCAAAAACAATCATTACAATGATGCATAGGATAGGCATCATAATAAAAATGGAAGCGATAGCAAAAATGAACAATCGGCCGACATTATTTTTCAACTCAGTAATAATTTCTTTGGATCCAAATTCATTGCCTTTGGTTTTTTCCATTAAGTCAAGATAAATTACCGGAAAAGCAAAATTTAACATCGATACAATCATTGCCAATAGCATTGTCACGATTATACTTCCTATGAATAATGGAAAATTTTCATTGAAATATTGGTTGAAAATACTTTCAGGATTATTATTCTGACCAGCCATTGTTGACATGGAGAATATAAAATCCATGTATAGTCGCATCAGGAAATAAATAATAATAACAAAAAGAACAATGAAGATTCCGTTGATTGAAATATAGTTTTTAAAATAATGTTTTCCGTTGCTTCTAAAAAAAGCAATAGTATCGGAAATTAAATCTCCAAAAGTTCTTTTTTTATAGAGTTGGAACATAATTATTGTTAATTTTTTTATGAACTAGAAATGGGTATATTAAATAGTAATAGGATATAGCTGCCAATGTTGATAAAATGATAAAGCTACTAAGCCAAATGGGCATGTCAATTGAATATCTTGTGATAAACCCTTCCAGAAAACCCGCGGATATGGTAAAGGGAAAAGTACTCAAGAAAATTTTAAAACTGTCTTTAAAACCAATTTTCAAAGAATTTATTCTTGAAAAAGTCCTTGGAAATAGGATTGAAGCGCCTAAAATGAATCCGGCTGCAGTTTCTATTACGATCGCAAAAATTTCCATCGAACCGTGAATCCAAATGCCACGAACGCTTTCCCAAAAGACACCTTGTTCATAAAAGAAATATTGGAAAGAACCCAACATGATACAGTTTTGAAGGAAAATGTAAAAGGTACCAATTCCTGCAAAAAATCCGTAGATGTAGCACATAATTCCAACGCGTAAATTGTTGAATGTTATACCCACAAAGCTGCCCCAATTACTTCCCGATTTATAAATTGCTACAGGATTTCCATCCTTGATGTTGTCTAATGTTTCATTCACATAAGCGTCTCCCAAAATCAATCGCACAAAATCTTGATCGTATTTTGCCGATACCACTCCTATGGCAACAGTAGCAAAAAACAACGCAAAGGCGTACAGTAAATACCTTCTGTAATGATAAACCAATAGCGGTACCTCTGTTGTAAAGAAATACACAAGTCGATTTGTTTCGGTTCTTTTGGTTTTGTAAATTTTCTGAAAAATCTGTGAGGCCAAATGGTTTAGATACACAACAGTCTTACTTTTAGGGTAATACGTTTGGGCATAGGATAAGTCATTGACGATTTGAATATACAAATTGGCTATTTCATCAGGATTTTTTATAGATTTACCCAAAATTGCTTGCTCAAGTTCAAGCCATTTTTCTTTATTTTGTTTTATAAAAGCTACTTCTCTCATTAGAGTGCTAAAATAATTATTATGTCAGAATTAACAATAAATACAACACAAAATGTCAATATAAATTTTAAAGCAGCTTCTGTAGGCGAACGAATACTGGCAAGTTTTATAGATATTGTGATCAAATTGGCTTACGTTTTGGTAATTTCCTATGTGTTTTTGAATATGTTGGGATTGTCAAGTTACATTGATAATGCAGATCCTTGGTCTGGTATAACTGTAATCATTGTTTTATTTTTTCCTGTTTTTGTTTACTCGTTGGTATTGGAATCTATTTTTGAAGGACAGACCATCGGAAAAAAACTAATCAAAATAAAAGTGGTTAAACTGGATGGGTACCAAGCCGGTTTTGGCGATTATTTGATACGTTGGATTTTTAGAATTATCGAAAATAATTTAATGGGAGGTATAATTGGACTAATTGCGATGGTTTCTAGTAAAAAAGTACAACGTTTTGGAGATATGGCTGCAGGTACAGCAGTAATTACTCTTAAGAACAGTATCACTATTAGCAATACGATATTGGAAGAAATTGGAAACGAATACGTGCCAACGTATGCTATGGTAATTAAACTTTCCGATAATGATATGCGAATTATTAAGGAAACATTCAATAACGCGGTTGCACAGGATGATTATGAACTTATTAATAAGTTGAAGGAAAAAATCGAAAAAGTTACAGGTATCAAAAAAATGGAGACTACCAATAACAGAGAATTTATCCGCACTATTTTGAAAGATTATAACTACTATACTCAAAACATGTAAAGTAGTGAAAGACTATTCCGTAAAAAAATACCAATCCTCAGATTATATTATTTGGAACCAATTTGTTTCAGAGGCTAAAAATGGCACATTCCTATTTCATAGAGATTTCATGGAATACCATAAAGATCGGTTTGAAGATTTTTCAATGCTGGTTTTTGACTCGAAAAAGAATCTTATTGCCATTATTCCTGCTACTATTTCTAAAAGCGAAGTGATTTCGCATCAAGGATTAACCTACGGCGGATTTGTTATGACAAAAAATATTGGGGGATCCAATTTTACGTTGGTTTTTCAAAGTGTTTTAACCTTTTTGCTAAGCAATGGTATAACTAATTTTACAATTAAAATGCAACCTCCGCTGTATAGTGAAATTGGAAATCTTGGTCTTGATTTTTGTTTGTTTCAGAAAGGTGTCACTGCCTATCGAAAGGATATGGCGTTGCTAATTGATTATTCACAACAGCATCGTTTTCATAAATCGAAAGAAAAACACTGGAAGAAGTTTGATGATTTGCATTTGGAGATTAAAGAGGAATCGAGTGTCAAGGTGTTTTGGGAAAAAGTGTTGGTCCCGAGACTGTCAGAAAAACACCAATCAAGTCCTGTACACACTTTAGATGAAATGGAAAAGTTAAAGGTTTTATTTCCCCATTCTATTCGTCAATTTTCGATCTATAAAGAGGAAACTATTTTAGCCGGAATAACCATTTTTGAATTTGAAAACGGCGTTAAATCACAGTACGGAGCAACAACAAAAGAAGGTGAAGAAGATAGAGCCTTGGATTTTCTTTTTATGTATTTGATTGAAAAATTCAAAAGGGAAGGAAAGCGATTTTTTGACATGGGTATTGTCAATGATGGAACTTCGTATAATGAAGGATTGTTGAAACAGAAAGAAGAATTAGGCTGTGCTATTTATTCACAGGAGCATTATAAAATTAAACTATGATTTCATTTTTAGACATTAAAAAAATAAACCTTCGCTATGAAGCCGTTTTTCAGGAAATACTGAAGCGGGTTATGGATAGTGGCTGGTATATTTTGGGTAATGAAGTCAAGGATTTTGAACAAAATTTCTCCCAATACTGTAAATCCAAGTACTGTGTTGGAGTAGGTAACGGATTGGATGCCATTACATTGACTTTTTTGGCTTATATCGAAAGAGGCGTGTTGAAAAAAGGTGACGAAATTATTGTTCCAGCCAATACTTATATTGCCAGTATTTTAGGAATTCTGCATGCTGGATTAGTACCTGTTTTGGTTGAACCGGAGTTAACCACTTATAATATCAATCCTGAATTAATTGAGGAAAAAATTACGGATAAAACCAAAGGGATTTTAATCGTTCATTTGTATGGGCAGTTAGCAAAAATGGATCGGATAATCGAATTGGGTTATCAATATGATCTTTTAATTGTTGAAGATGCCGCGCAAGGTCACGGATTGCCATTTCAAGGAAGTCACACCAGAACATTCAGCTTCTATCCAGGTAAAAATCTTGGTGCATTGGGTGATGGTGGAGCCGTGTTAACCAATGATGAAATGTTAGCAAAAACAATTCTTAAATTGCGAAATTACGGTTCTGAAATAAAATATTACAACGAAAGTATCGGTTTTAACTCCAGATTGGATGAATTACAAGCGGCTTTTTTAAATATAAAACTTCCCGATTTGGATTCGGATAACGAAAGAAGGAGAAGTATCGCAAAACGTTATATCAACGAAATTAATAACGATGCTATTGTTTTGCCTCATTGGGATTTATCAGATAATCATGTGTTCCATTTGTTTGTCATTCGATGTAAAGACAGACTACAACTTCAAGACTATTTACATCAAAATGGAATCCAAACCATGATTCATTATCCAATTCCTCCACACAAACAAAAGGCAATTCCGGAATGGAATCAATTGTCTTTTCCGATTACTGAAAAAATTCATGATGAAGTAGTGAGTTTGCCAATGAGTGCTGTTTTGACAGATGATGAAGTAAGTCATATTATTTCAGTTTTAAATCGGTACACTAAGTGAGGATTGTAAAAAAAATACAAACCTCAGAACTGTTTCGAATAACTTCTTTGAACAGTATCAGTGTGTTGCTTAAAATTGGTGTTGGTTTAATTACATCAAAAGTGTTGGCTATTTTTGTTGGCCCAACCGGGATGGCTTTGTTAGGAAACCTTCGTAATTTTTTGGTTTCAATTGAAAATGTGGCTAGTCTTGGTTTTCAGTCGGGAATAGTAAAGTATGTGGCTGAAAATGAAAAAAACAAAGAGGGTTTGAAGAAAATTATTTCTACCTTATTTTGTTGCTTATTTGTAGTAACCATTGTTTTTGGAATTTCACTTTTTGTATTGGCTGAACAGTTGAACACGTTTATTTTTGGGGAGCAGTATCATTTTGAATACATTTTTAAATTATTAGCTTTCGTATTGCCACTTCATATTGGTGGATTATATCTAAATGCAGTAATTAATGGTTTAGGGAAGTTTAAAAAGATTATTTATATTACGATTATAGGTACACTTTTGAGTTTAATAGTCACTGTGATTTTGGTTTTTAACTTTCAGATTTACGGTGCGCTCGTTTCGATTATCATTACGCCTGGATTGTTGTTTTTCGTGAGTCTCTTTTTTCTATTGGAAGATTTTTCTATAGCAACTTTTTTTAAACCCGGTTTATTTGACTGGAGTTTGCTGCAAAATTTGTCGCATTATTTTCTTATGGCATTGGTGTCGGGGATTTTTGGTCCTTTGGTTCTACTCTTGATACGTAATCATTTGATTGCAACAGTGGATATTAATGCCGCAGGTTATTGGGAGGCAATGTGTCGAATATCATCGTATTATTTGTTGTTTTTGAACACATTAATAACCGTTTATTATTATCCGAAAATGGTTTTGGCAGAAAATGAGGACGAAACGAAAGAGGTGATTCGAGGATTTTATAAACACATTATCCCAGTGTTCGGAATTGGTTTGGTTGTGGTTTTTGTCTTGAAAAATAGTTTGATACAGCTTTTGTTTACGGATGATTTTAAACCTGTAGAAACCTTGTTTTTCTGGCAATTGATTGGCGATTTTTTTAAAGGTGTATCTTTGATTCTTGGAATGCAGTTTTTTGCTAAAAAAATGACTAAAACATTCATAATAACCGAATTAATTTCATTAATGATATTGTTGTTTTCAAGTACGCTATTGATTAATTGCTTAAAAACGGAAGGAGTTGTTATTGCGCACGCCATAACCTACGTTTTGTATACTTGTGTTTTGGTGATGATTTTCAGGAAAAGTTTGGTTTAATAAGCATTAACCAATGTGTTTTCATTTTTACAATAAGTAACTTAATTAGTAAACCATAGTTTTTTGATTTTATGGAAAGATTGATCTCATAATTAATCTTCCTTAACAGTGCTTTACATTGATTTTTGGTGGTAACCAATCGAATGATTTTCTTTAAAATCAGATAAGTGGAATGATTGATTTTTTGGGAATATTTTTTTTCTCGGTGGAATTGCGAACCTAAAGAATTTGAAATGATTCTTTTTTTGACCAATACCGAATCAATGTAATCGATTTCATATTCATACGATAATCTAACCCATAAATCCAAATCTTCATAAGCTAATTGTTCATCATAACCATTTAATTGATCGAATGCCTTTTTGGAAACCATGCCAGAAACTGAGCATATCGCTTTTCCCGTATCGATAACATGGTCAAATATTCTTCCTGTTGGTCTTTTTACAATTGTTTTCTCATTGTGGTCTACATCAAAAAAATAGGAATGAAATTCACCTTTCTCATTAACAAGAAGGGTATTGCCATATACTAATCCGATATTTTTATATATGGAATTTTGAAATCGATCGACTTGTTTCTCAATGCAATTCTCAATCAGAAGGTCATCAGTCGCAAAATCTATCAGATATTCTCCACTGGCTTGCTTTGCAGCAATATTGAAGGATTTGGTGTTGCCAAGGTTTGCTTTGTTTTGGATGAAAACAATTTCGGGGTGGTTTTGTAACCAAAGTTCAATCTTTTCAACCGACTTGTCTGTACTGCAATCGTCGATAATGATAATTTCTATTTCGTCATACGTTTGCTTAATGATTGAGTCCAATGCATCCGTCACATACTCTTCATGATTATAGCAGAGGCAGATTACACTAACAATGGGTTTTTTAATCATTTTTGTAGACAAAAGAGTTATATTTGAGGCAAAAATATGACAAACAGTCAACCTAGCGACAAAACTACCATGATTTTTTTCAATAAATTTAAGAGAGTAACAGATATTATTGTTAGCCCTAAACTTATGTATTATCTGATGTTAATCAGTTTGTTTCCGTTGTTGTTGCTTTCTTTTTTTAATAATCCAGGTTCTGATGATTTTTGGTATGCTTATGAATCTCAGTTGGAGCCTTTCTGGAGTGTACAAATTCGAAGATATCATGATTGGTCGGGAAGGTATTTTTCTAATGGTTTACTTAGTTTAGATCCTCTATATTTCAATGATTTTTTCGGTTTTAAAATTTTGCCGATTCTCCTTTTTGGGTTATTTGTTTTTTCAGTTTTTGCTTTTGTCGCAAGTTTACAATTGGATTTGAACAAATGTGAAAAATTAGGGTTGTCATCAGCAATCGTATTTTCCTATCTTTTTTTGATGCCGGATCTATGTGAAGGTTTTTACTGGATGCCAGGAGCTATAACGAATCAATTGCCAGTTTCCTTGGCATTATTCTACTTTACGTCACTTATTCATTATTATAGAACTAAAAAAATAAAATACGTGTTGGCTGCATTGGTTCTTTTGCCAATGATCATGGGTTGCAATGAAATTATTGTGATTATAATGCTGCTGATTCATTGTCTTTTGAATGTGTTATTTTATGTTCAGGAAAAGAAAATCAGTTGGCTATTATTGTTGCTATTGCTGTTAACCTGTGGATTGGCAGCTTTTGAAGTTCTCGCTCCAGGAAATTCCGTGAGAGGAAGTCATTTTACGGTTAAGAATTTATTAGTGCATTCAATATTGAAATCAATTCAACTTTCATTTTATTACATTACACTTTGGATTCCATTGCTGACATTAATTTGTTTTTTTCTATTCAATACGATTAAAGAAAAAATTGTAGCAATACCGTCAAGATATTTTTTACACCCTTTATTGGTTCTTGGATTGCTTCTTTTGATTGTGTTCATGGGAATATTTCCTGGGTTATGGAGTACTAATGGTCCACCACCAGGAAGAACCATCAATACTTCGGTATTCTTTTTTAGTGTCACATTTTTCTACTTTTTTGCAACATTGGTTCATTATTTTTTAGACAGAGTTCATTTTGAAATCAATCCATCCACAAAAGTTGTTTTAGGGATTTTGATTATTTTTAATTTCATTTCACATAATAATGTAACAATTGCATATAAAGATTTACTTTCTTTGAAAGCTTATAAGTATGATAAAGAATTGAAAGCAAGATTTCATTTTCTTGAAAATACTAAAAATGAGGATTGTGTAGTTGAACCTTTGGAAAACAAACCAACAACAATTTATAATGCGGTGGATATGGGACTTACAAATGATAAAAATAATTGGAAAAACCAGGAATTAATGGATTTTTATCAAAAGAAATCAATTGTAATACGGGTTAAAGATTCTACCATAACAGAATAACGATTGTATGAATTCCTTTAAAAATGATATAGTTATTGTAGTTCCTCTTTATAATGAAGAGAAAACATTGTATCCATTAGTGGAACGATTGAAAGCAATAATCAAAACAGCCAGTTTTTCTATTCAGGTTGTGTTGGTGAACGACGGAAGCACTGATATGACTCGGGAAATGATTGAAGATATTTGTGGCAATGATACCAATTTCAAAGGAATTTTTCTTTCTAGAAATTATGGGCACCAAATTGCAGTTAGTGCTGGTTTGAAATATAGTAATCCCGGAAAAGGTGTTTTAATAATTGATGGTGATTTACAAGATCCGCCTGAATTGATTCATGATTTTTATGATTTGCTTTGTAAAGGAAACGATGTGGTTTATGCGGTTAGAAAAAACAGAAAAGAATCCCTTTTGAAACGGATTTGCTACAAGTTATACTACCGCCTGCAACGAAGAATTTCTAATTTCGAAATACCTATCGATAGTGGGGATTTTTCTATGTTGAGTACAAGAGTTGTCAATTTGATGAATGAAATGCCCGAACAGGATCGGTATTTGAGAGGAATTAGAGCCTGGGTTGGCTTTAAACAAATTGGATTTGAATATGAAAGACAAGAACGTTTCGCTGGAAACTCAAAATATACTTGGGGAAAACTGATACAGTTGGCTTTTAAAGGTATTTTTAATTTCAGTGATTTTCCAATTCGTTTTATCACCCGATTAGGATTGATGACAATATGTATTTCATTGCTTTATTTTGGGTATAATTTATACCGCAAGTTAATGTACAACGACATTCCTCAGGGTTTTACGGCAACAATTTTGGCTATAATTTTGTTCAGTGGTGTGCAACTCATTTCACTAGGAATAATTGGAGAGTATGTGTTACGGATTTATAATCAAGTGAAACAAAGGCCACTTTTTATTGTGGACAAAACGATTAATTTAGAAGATTTTGGAAAAGATACAGCTGATAGAAATACCAACAATTAAAGATACTAGAGGAAATCTGGCTTTTATTCAAAATGGAACCATTCCATTTGAATGTAAAAGAGTGTATTATCTTTTTGATGTTCCCTCAAGTGCTTTCAGAGGTGGACATTCTCACATTGCACAACTGGAATTATTGATTGCTCTCAGTGGAAGCTTTGAGGTTATCATTGATGACGGTCATGAAAAGCAAGTTTTCTTTCTCAATAAACCCAATGTTGGTCTTTTGATACCACCTGGATTCTGGCGCGAGCTTCAAAATTTTTCTTCAGGATCAGTTTGTTTGGTTTTGAATTCAGGAGAGTTTGCCGAAGAGGATTATATAAGGAATTATGATGAATTTTTGAGTTCAAAAAAATGAAAATTCTATATCTGACACCTACTGTATATGATGAAGGAGGAGTGGCCAGAGTTCTTTCAATTAAAACCAATCATTTCATTGAAGCTTGTGGTCACGAAGTTTATATTCTGACTTCCAATAATGAAACAACTTCTTTTTTTTACGATTTTAATCGGAAAGTTAATGTAATAGATTGTAAAACCAATGGATTTAAGCCATTTCGTATATTGGATTATTATAAAAAAGTAAAGTCCTATCTCGATCGAATTCAGCCGGATCTTATTGTTATTTGTGATTTTGGTTGGAAAGGATTTTGTTTTAATCTCTTCGTAAAAAGTAAGGCAAAGATTGTATTTGAAATTCATGGATCAAAATATAATGAAACTAGAAAACAATCATTTGATTTTTTAAATTCGCTACGGGCATATCTCCGGGTAACGCTTTTGAAAACATTTGAAAAAAGAGTTTTTTTATCAGAACATAGCCGCGAAGAATGGCAATTAGAAGGAGAGATTATACCGAATCCTGTTAGTTTTCGTTCGGAGGTGACGAGTAATCTGACCCAAAAGAGAGTGATTTCGATAGCGCGTCACTCTTATGAAAAAGGAATTGATAGACTTCTTCAAATTTGGAGTAAAGTTGTTCAAGAGAAAAAAGATTGGGTTTTGGATATTTATGGTAATGGACATTTGTTGGATGAACATCTTGCGATGGCCGATTCTTTGGACATTACAACTTCTGTTAATTTCTATGCACCGGTTAAAAATATTCAAGATAAATACCTAGAATCTTCGATTTATGTGATGACTTCACGTTCCGAAGGGTTTCCAATGGTACTTCTTGAAGCGCAAATTATGGGATTACCTATTGTTGCTTATGATTGCCCCGTTGGTCCAAGAACAATAATAGAAAACGGTAATAATGGTTATTTATGTCGAACTGAAGACGACTTTGTGCAAAAAATGAAAACATTAATGGAAGATATTGAATTGCGTAAGCGAATCGGAAGTGAGGGGAATAGTTCTGTAAAACAATTCGGTATCGAGCCGATTATGTCAAAGTGGGAAGCACTATTTAACGATTTGATTTCAACCTAGCATAGTAGCCTAATTTGTAAAAATCGAATATCAATAAAGATGGATTTGACGAAACTAGTTGGCGTTCGATTTCTTTAAAAAACAAGTTGAAGAAATAGCAAAAAACACCCGATAATTTAAACTTTTGAAGGAATTTGTATGCTTTTTGAACTTTGGTTTTTTCAGTTGAAATAAGTTTGGACTCTTCAATAAATACTAATGTTTCTAACGCTTTTTTCGTTTTTTCTAAAAAGATTTTAGAGGTTTCGTAATTCAAATGATACGTCGGATTGTCGATATGATTGATAGTAATTCCTTCGGATTGTAAATCGGTAACAAATACCCAATCTTCATAGCCATATTCTGTAATCTTCGAATTGAAAGTTACGTTTTGAAAAATGGTTTTATGAATTAAAATATTGGAAGTTAGTGCGTTCTTGTAAGGATGTTTTTGCCGATCAGAAGCTTTGATTTCTTCACGTTTTCTGCCGTATTTCCATCTTAAAATCTGATTGCTGTTGGGAAAGTTTTTTTTGTAACAAATACCTCCGAAATGTACAAGTTGATCGCTTTTTTGTATTTCGCCAAGATAATTAATGATGAAGTTTTTATCTTTCGGAAACGTATCGCAATCCATGAAAAGTAACCATTCGTACTGAGCTTTTTTAGATAAAAGGTTCTTGTTTATGGCTCTGCCTAAATTGGTAGGATTTTGTTCAAATTGGGAGTATGATAAATTATTGATTGTAAGGTTCTCAGATAAAGTTGTTTTGTCGTTGGAACCATCATCAGAAACTACAATTTCAAAGATAATTTGCGCCTCTTCGCATTGATGATGGATTTCATTTACGAGTTGCAATGCTGAATAATTGTATGTTGGAATCAGTACGGATAACACTTATTGATGATGGTAAGGTTCGTTGCGCAAGATAGTAAATCCACGGTACAATTGTTCAATAAAGAACAAACGAACCATTTGATGAGAAAAGGTCATTGCAGAAAGTGAAATTTTTCCTTGGGCTTTTTTGTATACTTCTTCACTAAATCCATACGGACCGCCAATTACGAATACCAAGGTTTTTACACCTGAGTTCATTTTTTTTTGTAATTCTTCACTAAAACCAACACTGGAAAAGTTTTTCCCGTTTTCATCCAATAAAATAAGCTGATCAGTAGCAGAGAGTTTCGACAAAATAAGTTCTCCCTCTTTTTCTTTCTGTTGGGATTCGCTGAGATTTTTTACATTTTTAATATCCGGAATGATTTCCAGTTCAAATTTGATGTAAAACGATAATCTTTTGGTATAATCATCAATTAAAGCTTGAAGATTTTTATTGTCGGTTTTGCCTATGGCCAATAATTTAATGTTCATTTTAAGTGAATTGCGGAAAAAGCAAAGTTACAAACTTGAAAAGCTTTGTCAAATAACAATTCAACAAATAACAAAATCCAGTTTTTTCCTTATTTTAGCAACCTTATAAAAAATTCAATCGTATGATTTCAGAAGCACAGTTTCAGGAAGAATTATTGTCAATTATAAAAAATGGAATTCGTGAGGATATTGGTCCGGGCGATTATAGTTCGTTAGCGTGTATTCCTTCTTCAGCTTTAGGAAAGGCAAAACTTTTAGTAAAAGATGAAGGAATTATAGCAGGTGTAGAGTTTGCCAAAATGATTTTTAATCACGTTGATGCGAATTTACAAGTCGAGGTTTTTATTGAAGACGGAAGTCGGGTTAAATATGGTGATGTTGTTTTTCATGTTTCAGGAAGTTCTCAGTCAATTTTAAAAGCCGAACGTTTAGTATTAAACTCGATGCAGCGAATGAGTGCTATTGCTACGAAAACACGTCATTACGTTGATTTGCTTGCAGGAACAGCTACGAAAGTTTTAGATACCAGAAAAACAACTCCTGGATTTCGCGCAGCCGAAAAATGGGCTGTAAAAATTGGTGGTGGAGAAAATCATCGCTTTGCATTGTACGATATGGTGATGCTGAAAGACAATCATAATGATTTTGCTGGAGGAATTACTCAGGCTATTCAAAAAACGAAGCACTATTTAAAAGTAAATAATCTGGATTTGAAAATTATTGTTGAAGCTAGAAACTTGGCTGAAATTCAAGAAATTTTGCAATCCGATGGTGTATACAGAATTTTAATTGACAATTTTAATTTTGAGGATACCAAAAAAGCGGTGGCACTTATTGGGAATCAATGTTTAACAGAATCTTCGGGAAATATTAACGAAAATACCATCCGTCAATATGCTGAATGTGGCGTAAATTACATATCTTCGGGAGCATTGACCCATTCGGTTCATAATATGGATTTAAGTCTGAAAGCAATCTAAATGAGTGAAACCAGAGAAATACTAAATAAGATTCCGCTGATTAAACAATTGGTGGTGATTTTAGATAATATTAAGCTGCCTTGGCTTGAAGGTGTCTCTTTTTACGATCTTATTGAATTTTACATTTCAGGTATTTTGCAAGGAGGAATCAGTTATAGAGCGGCTGCTATTGCATTTAGCTTTTTTATGGCTTTGTTTCCATTTGCGTTATTTATTCTGAACTTGATTCCTTACATTCCCATCGAAGGATTTCAGGAAGATTTTCTCTATTTCGTTCAGGAAAGTGTACCACCGACTACTTTTGCGGCTATTGAACAGATTATTAATGATATCCTTCATAATAGTCATTCCGGATTATTGTCTTGGGGGGTTTTTCTTTCTGTTTTTTTAATGACAAACGGCGTAAATGCGGTTATGAGTGGTTTTGAAACATCGTTGCATGTAACAGTGAAACGCCCTTATTTCAGACAGTATTTTGTAGCGTTGCTCATTTCATTGTTGTTAACGAGTATTCTTATTATTACCGTTGCCGCCATCATTGTTTTGGAGGTTATCATTCAAAAAACGATTATTCAGGATGTGTTAACCAGTAGAGTTTCCGATAAGATATCCTTGTTGGAAATGGGAAGATACGTTTTTGTAATACTTATGATTCTTTTGGCAACCGCTATACTTTTTAAATATGGTATTAAACAATCTAAAAGGAAAAAATTAATCACTATAGGTACAGTTTTTACTACGATATTAATTGTACTATCTTCCTATTTTTTTGGAATATGGGTAGTGAAATTCTCGAAATATAATGAACTCTACGGATCCATTGGCACACTTTTGGTTGTCATGTTTTATCTGTGGATTAACTGTATGGTTTTGTTGTTAGGTTTTGAATTAGATGCTTCCATTGCTAAATTAAAATCAAATCCAACGAAAAATCCTCATCTCTAAATTTATAACTTATAACTATGAAAAGAATACTACTGACCTTATTGCTTTTAGCTTGTACGCAAATTAATGCACAAACTGTTACCGGAAAATGGAAAACCATCGATGATAAAACAGGAAAATCGAAATCTGTTGTAGAAATCTATGAAAACAACGGAAAGATTTACGGAAAAATTGTCGAAATTTTTGATGAAACTAAAAGAGATCGCAAATGTGATAAATGTGAAGGATCAGATAAAAACAAACCAGTTTTAGGGATGGTTATTATTCGTGGATTACAAAAAGATGACAACGAGTATAGCGGAGGAAAAATTTTAGATCCGGAATCAGGTAGTTTGTACAAATGCAACTTAAAACTGGAAGGTAAAGAAAAATTAGTGGTTCGCGGTTATATGGGGATCTCTTTAATTGGCCGCTCTCAAACTTGGGTTAGAGTTCGATAAATGTTTTTTATAGAAGTTATTTTACCAATTGCGCTGCCACAGACTTTTACTTATAAAGTTTCTGAGGCCGAGTTTGATTATATCAAAAAAGGATGTCGTGTAGCCGTGCCATTTGGTAAAAGTAAATTCTATACCGGTTTAGTTGCTGATAAGCACAATGATTCACCCACTTTGTATGAAGCTAAAGAGATTCATCAGATTATTGATGAGTTTCCTATTGTAACAGCAATTCAGCTAAAACATTGGCAATGGATTGCATCTTATTATATGTGTAGCATCGGTGAAGTATATCGTACTGCTTTACCTACGGCACTGATGCTGGAAAGTGAAACAATAATTGCGGCTCAGAAAAATATCGAACTAGATCCAACGCAATTATCGGATGAGGAATACCTATTGGTTGAGGCATTGCAACAACAAACTTCAATTAAAATCACCGAAGCGGCTTCAATTCTGAATAAGAAAAAAGTTTTTCCAGTTATCCAGCAATTGATGGCAAAAGGAGTGTTGTCACTACAAGAGGAAATGGTGGACGAATACAAACCTAAGTTGGTTCGTTATATTCGACTGTTTCCTGAATTTAACTCAGCAGATAGACTTGAAGAGTTGTTGAATCTCTTGAAAAATGCCCAGAAGCAAAAAGAAGTAGTGTTGAGTTATTTTCAATTACAAGCTTCGCAACGCAAACCGCTTTCGGTAAAAGAATTGATAGATTACTCTGGAGCTACGGCTGCCATTGTGAAAGCACTTATTGATAAAGGGATTTTCGAAGAATATTTCATGCAACATGATAGGGTTTCTTTTGAGGATGTGGAGGAGAGTGAAATCACGTTGAGTCACCATCAAAATGAGGCTTTTTGTCAAATTCAAGAAGGTTTAAAAACCAAAGATGTTTGTTTGTTCCATGGGGTTACGGCTTCAGGTAAAACGGAAGTATATATTAAATTAATTGAAAGCTATTTGGAGCAAAACAGACAGGTATTGTATTTGTTGCCGGAAATTGCTTTGACCACACAATTAGTGTACCGTTTAACGAAGCATTTCGGAAATAAAGTAGCGGTATTTCACTCTAAATACAGCAATAATGAAAGGGTAGAGGTTTGGAATCAAGTTTTGAATCAATCGGATAAGGCGCAGATTGTTATTGGAGCCCGATCCGCTTTGTTTTTGCCTTTTCAAAATCTCGGTTTGATCGTAGTGGATGAAGAACACGAACCAACCTTCAAACAAGTCGATCCTGCGCCTCGTTATCACGCTCGCGATGCAGCCATTGTATTGGCGAATTTTCATGAATCGAAAGTGGTGCTGGGTTCAGCTACGCCAAGTATTGAAAGCTATTTTAATGCGCAAAGTGGAAAATATGGTTTCGTTGAATTGCAAGAACGTTTTGGAAATGCAGTTTTGCCTGAAATTCATCTGGTAGATTTGAAGGATAATTACTTTAGAAAAAAGATGACGGGTCATTTTAGTCAGTTTTTAATTGAAAGTATGACCGAAGCTTTATCGAATGGTGAACAAATTATTTTGTTTCAAAATCGGAGAGGTTATTCGCCGGTTATTGAATGCATGACTTGTGGACATATTCCGCAATGTCCTCAATGTGATGTAAGTTTGACTTATCATAAATTTAAAGGACAGTTGCGTTGTCATTATTGTGGTTACAGTATGGCAAAACCAACCAATTGTCATGCATGCTCAAGTGTCGATTTGACTTCAAAAGGGTTTGGTACCGAACAAATTGAGTTGGAATTGGCTTCCCTTTTTCCATCGAAGAATGTTAAACGAATGGATCAGGATACCACACGAGGTAAGTATGCCTTCGAAAAATTAATCGATAGTTTTAAGAACAGAGAGATTGATATTTTGGTAGGAACTCAAATGTTGGCAAAAGGTTTGGATTTTGATAATGTGTCATTGGTTGGAATTCTTAATGCAGATTCGATGCTGTATTTTCCTGATTTTAGGGCGTTTGAGCGTAGTTATCAAATGATGACACAGGTTTCAGGTAGGGCAGGGCGTTCTGACAAAAAAGGAAATGTGGTAATTCAGACCTATAATCCCGTTCATAATACGATACAGCAGGTAACTCATAATGATTACATAGGGATGTATAAGGAGCAATTGTATGAAAGACATATTTATAAATATCCGCCCTATTTTAAATTAATAAAGCTTACACTAAAGCATAAAGATTTCGAGAAATTGAAGGAAGGTTCGATGTGGTTGTATCAAGTATTGAAGCAACAATTTGATATACCTGTTCTTGGTCCGGAAGAACCGCCGGTAAGTAAAATCCGTAACGAATATATACGGACAATACTAATTAAAATACCGCAAGAGAATCACTTGGGAAATACAAAAAAAGCCATTCAGAGAATACTGAACAGCTTTGATATGATTGCACAATACAGAACAATTAAAGTTACTGTAAATGTTGATTTTTATTAAAGATTAAGATTCAAGAGCCTTTACTAGATCTTCTTTCTTATTTCTACTTAAAGGTATTTTTGTTACTCCTATTTCTGCGAATTTACTGTTAAACTTCTCGATTTTATCAATATTGATAATAAATGATTTATGTACTCTGATGAATTTCTCTTTGGATAAATCCTTTTCAAAAGATTTCATTGTTGAAAGTACTAAATGACTGTCATCTTCCGTTACTATCTTTACATAATCACCATAAGCCTCAATCCATTTGATTTTTGAGGTGTAAATTTTCAACTTTTTCAGATTGCTCTTAATGAAAATGTGTTCTCCTTCTTCCTCAAGACTTTCTCGGCGAAGCTGGTACAAATCCATTGCTCTTTTGATTGCCGCATTGAAACGTTCTTTGGTGATGGGTTTTTGAAGATAATCGGTTGCGTCATAATCAAATGCTTTGACTGCATATTCAGCTTTAGCTGTAATGAAAATGATTTGAGGTTTTTCTTTTAATCCGTCAAGTAAATTAAATCCGTTAATAACTGGCATTTCAATGTCAAGAAATAACAAATCAACCTGCTTGGTGGCTAAACAGTTTTTAGTTTCGACGGCGTTTGAGAACTCGCCAACTAAATTAAGGTTCGGATGTGCATCTACTAATTTTGTGACCAAAATTCTTTGGATAGAGCTATCATCTACAACAATACAGTTCAACTTCATAAGCGTCAATTTTAATAGATTGGTTTGTTAAAAATAGGATAAAAAAATTATCCTCCAAACTTTTTTGTGCAAAAAATGCAATTTCATCGATTATTTGTCTGAAATGTTTGCGGGTTAAAATAAAAGCACTACTTTTGCACCCAATTTTATAACAAATAAATTTTTATAACTATGAATCATTATGAAACTGTTTTCATCTTGAATCCCGTTTTATCTGAACAACAGGTAAAGGAAACAGTTAGCAAATTTGAAGATTTTTTAACTTCAAAAGGTGCTAAGATGGTATCGAAAGAGGATTGGGGCTTGAAAAAATTAGCTTACGAAATTCAAAACAAAAAATCTGGTTTTTACCATTTATTTGAATTCCAAGCTGAAGGAGAAGTGTTAAAAGCTTTTGAAACTGAATTTAGACGTGATGAACGTGTAATGCGTTTCTTAACTGTAAGTTTAGATAAACACGCAATCTCTTGGGCTGAGAGAAGAAGAGAAAAGTTAAAAACTAAAAAAGCTTAATTATCATGTCAACAATCGAGCAATCTGCAAAAGGAAAAAAAGACGGAGATATTAGATATTTAACGCCTTTAAACATTGATACGAACAAACAAAAGAAATATTGTCGTTTCAAAAAATCAGGAATCAAGTATGTTGATTATAAAGATGCTGATTTCTTATTAAAATTTGTAAATGAGCAAGGTAAAATCCTTCCTCGTCGTTTAACAGGAACTTCTTTGAAATACCAAAGAAAAGTATCTGTAGCGGTAAAAAGAGCTCGTCATTTAGCTTTAATGCCATACGTAGCTGATTTATTAAAATAATTTATAAACTCTAGTTGTTGGTTTCCCTAAAGGAACCTAACTTCTAAAATATAAGGACAACAACATGGAACTTATTTTAAAACAAGACGTTCAAAACTTAGGATTTAAAGATGATGTAGTAACTGTTAAGCCAGGATACGGTCGTAACTTTTTAATTCCTCAAGGATTTGCTGTATTAGCAACTCCATCAGCTAAAAAAGTATTAGCTGAAAACTTAAAACAAAAAGCACACAAAGAAGCTAAAATCGTTGCTGATGCAAAAGCTTTAGCTGAATCTTTGAAAGCTATGGATATCAAAATTACTGCTAAAGCAGGTGGTGAAAAACTTTTTGGTTCGGTAACTAACGCTGATATCGCTGAAGTTTTAGGTAAAAACGGTCAAGCAATTGACAAAAAATTCATCACTTCAGGTATCGTGAAAAGAACTGGTAAATATACTGCTTCTGTTCGTTTACACCGTGAAGTAATCGTTGAATTAGCTTACGAAATCGTTGCTGAACAAGCATAATTTTGTACAAAACATACATTGTAAAAGTCCCGAATTCGGGACTTTTTTTATACTAAAGATTTGACCTTACTGTATTAAGTTTTATATTTAAACATCTTTGGCTGTAATTTTGATATTATAGTGATTGGAGAGGTAGAGTCTTATTAATAAATTATGCATTGATGAAATACGCAAAACTGTCAAAGGAGCAATTGGAAGAATTGCACGAAGAATTTATCAACTTTCTTTCGGCACAACAGATAGATAAAAACGAATGGGATTTGATCAAAGAGCACAAACCCGATGTAGCAGATCAAGAAATTGAGGTGTTCTCAGATTTGATTTGGGAAGGAGTTTTAACAAATGCACGTTATTTAGAACATTATTCTAAAAATTATATCTTTTTATTCTACTGTGATGAAGTATATATGAGAACGATTATCATCAAAACTGCTGAAGACGTAGATTTTATGACCAAAACAGGGTTAGAGTGGTTGAGTGATAATTTGTTTACTGATACTGTGGAAGTACAGAAAGGACAAAAGGTTTTTGCAGGTGACAGAAACCCAGAAATTTTCGAATTAGTGAAACAAGGTGCTATTTTTAGTAAAGGTGAATTGTACGAACAAATGTCTTCCATTTTAGAACAATAGAAATAAAGAAAAAAAGCCTTGCTTTACTGGAAATTGGTTAAATTAGTTGCATTAAACTAATTCAGCCAATTTTTTTTATTTTATATGGATGTGTTGCCTAAAATTCAAGCCTTAAGAGAAGAATTAAACTTACATAATTACAATTACTACGTATTGGATAATCCTACAATTTCAGATTTTGAGTTTGATTCTAAGCTTAAAGAATTACAAGATCTTGAGGAAAAGTATCCACAATATTTTGATGAAAACTCGCCTACGCAACGAGTAGGTGGTGCTGTAACCAAAAATTTTGAGACAATTAAGCATGAATTTCGAATGTATTCTTTAGATAATTCCTATTCCAAAGAAGATTTACTCGATTGGCAAACACGTGCTCAAAAATTGTTGGGTAATGTGAATCTTGAGTTTACGTGTGAATTGAAATATGATGGTGCATCTATTAGTATTTTGTATGAAAAAGGTAAGTTGAAGCGTGCTGTAACGCGTGGAGACGGCTTTCAAGGTGATGATGTAACCAATAATATCAAAACGATTAAAGCGGTTCCAATTCAATTGAAAGGTGATTATCCTGATAAGTTTGAAATCAGAGGAGAAATTATATTGCCTTTTGCCGGATTTGAAAAAATGAACCAAGATTTGATAGAGATTGGTGAAACGCCTTATGCTAATCCAAGAAATACGGCTTCCGGTAGCTTAAAATTACAAGATAGTGCCGAGGTTGCGAAAAGACCGCTCGATTGCTTGCTGTATTCTTTAATTGGAAATAATCTGCCAATAGCTTCACATTTCGATGGTTTGGAAAAAGCGCGTCAATGGGGGTTTAAAGTGCCAGTACATTCCAAATTGGCTAAAAATATGGACGAAGTATTGGAGTTTATTAACTATTGGGATGAACACCGACACGAATTACCTTATGAAACCGATGGTGTTGTAATTAAGATCAATAGTATTCATCAACAGGAAGAATTAGGATATACCGCTAAATCTCCTCGTTGGGCAATTGCGTATAAGTTTAAAGCGGAACAAGTTTCTACGCGCCTGAATTCAATTTCATACCAAGTGGGTAGGACAGGAGCGATTACTCCTGTGGCGAATTTGGAACCAGTTCAATTGGCAGGAACAATAGTAAAAAGAGCTTCATTACACAATGCGGATCAGATAGAAAAACTGGATATACGAATTGGTGATGAAGTGTTTGTAGAAAAAGGAGGGGAAATCATACCTAAAATTATTGGGGTGGATGTGTCACAAAGAGCTTCCGATTCTGTAGCGACAACTTATATAACCAATTGCCCTGAATGTAATACTCAATTGGAGAGAAAAGAAGGTGAAGCCAATCATTATTGCCCTAATTTTTATGGATGTCCTCCTCAAATTATAGGTAGGATTCAACATTATATCAGCAGAAAAGCAATGGATATTGAAGGTTTGGGTGGTGAAACGGTGGCTTTATTGTTCAATAACGGATTGGTTACTAATTATGCTGATTTGTATGAACTGAAGAAAGAGCAAGTGGTAGTGTTGGAAAGAATGGCCGATAAATCTGCTGAAAATTTAATAACTGGAATTGAAAAGTCAAAGAAGATTCCTTTTGATCGTGTCTTGTATGCTTTAGGTATTCGTTATGTTGGTGAGACAGTGGCAAAAAAACTAGCGAAACATTATAAAAATATAGAAACATTATCAGTAGCTACTACAGAAGAATTGATTGCCGTTGACGAAATTGGTGAGAAAATAGCGCAAAGTTTAATTGAATATTTTGAGAATCAAGAAAATAAAATAATCATTCAAAGATTGAAGGAATTCGGTGTACAATTGGAAATTTCAGAAGAAGCAAATACATCAGTTTCCTCTATTTTAGATGGGAAAGTCTTTGTGGTTTCTGGGGTTTTTGAAAAATTCTCACGTGATGATTTAAAGAAAGCCATTGAAGATAATGGCGGAAAAGTAGGTAGTTCTATTTCAGCCAAAACGAGTTACGTGGTTGCTGGAGATAATATGGGGCCGGCTAAATTGGAAAAAGCCAATCAGTTGAATATTCCAATAATCAGTGAAAATGACTTTGAAAATATGATTCATGGAAAGTAGGATTGTCTCGATTTATTTGTTCGTAATCGCAGGTTTTTTGGTTCTGTTAGCTTCGATTATTAATAACGAATGGCTGCTGATTTTATCAAAACCAATGATTATTCCAGCTTTATTGGCATACTATTTTTTTTCAGAAAAGAAAGTGTTAAGCTTGGAATTGGTCTTCGTTTTGCTTGTTTATTTTGTTTCTGACGCTATTGCATTAGTGAAATTGGAAGGAATTACCAGTTATCTTGTTGTGCTGGATTACATTCCCTATATAATGTTGATAAAAGTGGTTACAGAGGATGCTTTTAAAATTGGCTTTTGTAAAGTAAATTTTAGTTTGAGTATTTTTTATTTTATCATTTTAATGGTTGCTATGTATTTTCTGCTGGATGCTTTTTCAATGAAATCAATTGATTTGACTTTTGCTTGTGTGTCTTACGGAATTGTTTTGGGGCTTTTTGTAAGTATTAGCTCGTATAATTTCTTAATGACGAATTTTTCTGAAATTGCATCGTTGGTTTTTTTGGCTGCTTCTTTCAGTCTCGTGGCAGATGTTATTTTTGTATTTACCAATATGGTTTTAAATGTAAAAGCTTTAACTTACATAGAATTTGCTTTGCAAATCATTTCTTATTTTTACATTGTTGCCTACTTTATCGATAGGGAAAATATGTATTTAGATACTAATATGGTATAAATGAGATCAGTTAATCCAGCATTAGCGTTATATGTCATTGCAGGAATTATATTCTTTATTTCGTCTATGGCTGGTAATGAATACCTGGTTTTTATTAGTAAGCCAGTTGTGCCAACTGCCATTATGTTTTATTATTGGCAAGAATCGGATGGAAAGGTAAATCCTTGGCATATCTTGGTTTTGTTGTTCTTTTTTGTTAGCGGTATACTGAATCTTTTCGAAGACGTCCAAGCGTTACTTTATATTTTGATTTTGAATGCTTTTGGTTATGGAATTTTAATAAGCCATATCATAAAAAGTCTATTTGAAGTGAAAATACGTTTCACAGATAAAGTCAATTTAGCCTACATATTTTTAATGGTGCTGTTTTTATCTTGTTTGATGTATGTATTGTTGTTCATGATCTTTGATACATCTTATGAACTCTATGTGCCAATGGTAGTGTATGGTTGTATTCTTTCCTCTTTGGTGGTGTTGAATTCCATTTTATACAATTTGAAACATACCAAAGCGGATGTGTATTTGATGTTAACCAGTTTTTGCTATTTAATGGCAGATTTATTTTATGTCGTTTATTATTACTATTTTGATTTTATATTGTTCCGATGTTTAACTTTAATGGCGAATATAGTATCTTATTATTTTCTTGTGCGATTTTTTCTAATAACTAATAAAACCAAAATGTAACAACAATTCAATGCAATCAAAATATCCTTCATTGGTTTTATATGTAATCACTTCTGTAATTGCGGTAATCAGTACAGCTATAGAATGGGAGTGGCTCACTTTTTTGATTAAACCGATTATTGTTCCAGCGATATTCTATTATTATCTCCAACGAAATGAATTTAAGATTGAGGTATTTTTTTTTCTTGGACTTCTGAGTAGTTATGCATCTGATATGATTGTATTGCTTGATGTTGAAAATCATCAGGTTGTTATTACTTTACTGAATATGTTTACCTATGTAGTGATGCTTTACTATGTAATTCATGATTTTTCTTTTAAAAATTTAGAGACTCAAAAAATTGTGTATTTCTTCGGTAATTTGGTTTCTTTTTTGGCTGTTGTGTATATTATGCTGACGCTGATGAGTGATATCTCTACTACTACACTGGTGATGTATCTAATCTATGGACTCGTTATTTCAACACTGGCGTCTTTGGCGATAATCAATCATGTCGCAGCGCATAATCTTAAAACATTTTATGCTTTGATTATGTGTATTTGCTTTATAACAACGGATGTTTTTTATATAGTTTATAATTTTTATGTAAACATGTATGTGTTTTTGTTGCTAAACTTAGCAGCTCAATTCGTGTCTTATTTTTATATGATAAGTTATAAGGTGACTTATTCAACAAAAAGGAATTTAAATGATAGCAAGAGAAATTAAAAATTCAAATAAATCGGAAGAGAAATTGCTTTTAGTGCTTTTTTTCTTTGTTTCTTTTGCTGAAATTTTTGCAGAGTTTTTTAATAAAATAGCATTTGTTTATATTCTCAAACCTCTTATAATTCCAATACTAACACTTATATATTGGAAAACATCAACTAGGCGAAATCCTTATTTTTTAGTGTCTATGTTTTTTGCGTTGTTGGCCAATTTGTTATTTATTTCTAGGGATTTTACCTCTATAGTTCTGGCTTCTACTTTTTTTTTATTGCACAGGACGTTGGTAATTTATTTAGTACTTAAAAATGTAAAAATTAAGCGTTTTTTGCCTGTATTTCTGGGAAGTATTCCTTTTTTAACAGTGTTTGCTTATTTGACTTTTATGACTATGGATGAATTAGGAGAGGGTTTCGGATTATACATCATCCAGGTTTTATTTATGAGCTTTCTAGGAGGTTTTGCTCTGTCAAATTATATTATTGAAGAAAATAAAATGAATTATTGGCTACTAATTAATAGTATTTTGTTTGCAGTCATTCAATTTATTATAGTGTTGAAACTATTTTATGTATCAATGGTAATATTTCAGCCAATATCTATGATTCTATATGTATTTGCGCAGTATGCACTTTATAAATTCATGATATTGGCTGAAAGTAATAAGGAGCGTTAGATTAATATTTTCTTTCCAGCAGCTGATAAATTCATTTTGTTATCAAAGAAGAAGTCAATTCTACCAAGGTTAACACCGTAAGCACCAACCTGATTAACGATTACTTCTTTTCCATCCAAATTCTTTTCAACAACTGGTTTGTCTAAGAAAGTATGCGTGTGACCTCCGATGATCAAATCAATATCTTTGGTTTTACGAGCCAACATGATATCAGAAGGTTTTTCTGGATCATTTTTATATTCAAAACCAAGATGTGATAAACAGATAATTAAATCACATTTTTCAACTTCTTTTAATGTTTTTACAGTATCTGTAGCTACCTCAATAGGGTTGTTGTAAATAGTTTCTTTGTATAGATTTTTGTCTACTAAACCTTTTAATTCGATTCCTAATCCAAAAACACCAATTTTAAGACCTGCTTTTTTGAATACTTTGTACGGTTTTACGTGAGTATTCATAATTGTGTTTTTAAAATCGTAATTAGAATTTACAAATTCGAATTTAGCATGTGGTAATTGTGCATATAAACCGTCGATACCGTTGTCAAAATCATGATTACCAATTGTCGCCAAATCGTATTTCATCATGCTCATCAGTTTGAATTCCAATTCACCACCATAATAGTTAAAGTATGGTGTTCCTTGAAAAATATCTCCAGCATCTAATAATAATACATTTTCTTCACTTTTTCTGATTTGCTCCACAACGGCAGCTCTTCTTGCAACACCACCCATATTTGGGTTTTTTGGATGATTCGCAGGAAACGGATCAATCTGACTATGAGTGTCGTTAGTATGTAAGATGGTAATCTTTTTTATTTCTACAGCAGAGTTAAAGCTGCTCAATGATAAACCTCCAAGCCCCAGTAAAGTAGTTCCTGCAGCCGTACTTTTAATAAATTCTCTTCTTTTCATTGCTTTAATTCTCTTGTGTTACTTTAACTTCATTCGGTATTTGTAATGTGTCAACATCTTTCATGTAGTCAATTAACATATTTCGTAATTTATAATCTAAAGACGTTAAGTTAGTGGCTTTTTTGAAAAACTCCATTTTATCCCCACCATTGGCTAAGTAATCGTTAGTAACAACATAGTATGTTTTAGCCAAATCAACAGGTTCTCCTTTGATTTTGATGTCTTTTGGTTTTTTATCTGCAGTGATGGTAAAAGTAAGACCGGCAATAGGATGCGGTTTTCTTTCGTTAATGAAGTAATTAACAAATTCTACAATTTGTTCTCCTTTTAATTCTACTACTACTGCAAAATTTTCAAAAGGCAATACTTCGAATGCGTTTCGAGCAGTAACTGCACCTTGTGGAATCATAGCTCTGATTCCTCCGTGGTTAAGAATGCTGATGTCGATGTTTTTGTTACCTCTTTGTGTAAAAACAAAATTTGCTTTATCCAACACCAATTGAGCCAAGAAATCTCCAATATTACTTTGGAATTGTCCTTTGGTTTTATCCAATGTCTCTGGACAAACGGCAAGAGTCTGATTTAAATCTTTGTTGATTTTTTCTCTAAAAGGATTGATCAAGGCTTCAAAATCTTCTTTAGCCGCAGATTTATCATTGATATTAATCTGCTTACCTTCAATAATTGTAACAACGTCCTGTGCTGTTGTATTTAAACTTACAGCGAATAACGTTAAAATTAAACCAAAATGTTTCATTTGTAATATTCTCTTTTTATTTTTACCAATGCATTTATCGTGCCAATTAAATACAAAAACTTAACTTTGCTCCGAAGATTGCAAGACGCAAATATAATATGTTTACAAAGTATATAAAAGAATTATCTGTTAAAAAAATACTCAAAAGTAGTCTGCACAATGTAAAACCCAGCTCTTTGGCTTCGCCAGTCAGCACTGTAGGCATATTAGTTGATGAAAGTTATTTTGCCGAAAAGGAGCAATTAGTAAGAGAATTAGTAGAACAAGGTATTCCTTCTGGTAATATTACCGTCTTGGTTTTTAAGGATAAGGTAAAAAAAAATGAAGTTACTGATCAGCCCGCATTCAGTGCTAAGCATATGGGCTGGAAAGGAGATTTTTCAGTAGCTTTTGTAAACGATTTTATCAATACACCTTTTGATATGCTGATCAGTTACTACGATATGGAAAAAACGCCCTTGTTGTTGGTTACGCATCATTCTAAAGCTTTATTTAAAGCTGGATTTTCAGCTGTGGACAAAAGATTGCATCATTTGATGATTAATACCAATGCGGAGAATTATAAAGTTTTTGTTCATGAATTATTCCGATATTTAAAAATTTTAAACAAAATATAGATTATTATGCAGTCATTAATGGGAACTGGCGTTGCTTTGGTAACACCATTCAGAAAAGATTTTTCAGTCGATACCGAAGCACTTACAAAAATTGTAAACTACGTAATTGATGGTGGAGTGGAGTATTTGGTGGTTTTGGGAACTACTGCCGAATCAGCAACTTTATCGCAAGATGAAAAAGAATTGGTTATCAACACAATCGTTGAGGCTAACAATGGTAGATTACCATTGGTGTTAGGTGTGGGGGGGAATAATACATTAAAGGTTGTTGAAGAATTAAAAACAAGAGACTTTTCAAAATTTACAGCAATACTTTCGGTTTCTCCTTATTATAATAAGCCAACTCAGGAAGGAATTTATCAACATTTTAAAATGGTGGCGGAAGCTTCTCCAATTCCTGTAATTGTTTATAATGTGCCAGGAAGAACGGCTAGTAATATGTTGCCGGAAACTGTAATGCGTTTGGCAAATGACTTTAAAAATATTGTCGGAATTAAAGAAGCAGCGGGTGATATTGTACAGGCAATGAAATTAATTCAGCACAAACCGGAAGGGTTTTTGGTAATTTCTGGTGATGATATGATTACTTTACCGATGGTTCTTGCAGGTGGTGCAGGTGTGATTTCAGTAATCGGAGAAGGGTATCCAAAGGAGTTTTCCGAAATGGTTCGATTGGGATTACAACGTAAGGTTGATGAGGCCTACGCGTTGCATTATAAATTAATGGATAGTATCGATATGATTTTTGAACAAGGAAATCCTGGAGGAATTAAAGAGATTTTTAAATCATTGGGATTGTCTGAAAATACGGTTCGTTTACCTTTGGTAAATGTGAATCAGAACCTAGCTGATCGATTGGATGTTTTTACAAAACAGCTGTCCAAATAAGCAGAAAAATAAGTTTTGTAAAAATAAATTAATGACTAACTTTGCAGTTCGTTTTAAGGCGAAGGGAATGCCCTAAAATTGACTGTTTTAAATCAAAATATGAATAAACTTATATATGTGTTGTTGCTTGCAGGGGTCATTTCATCTTGTGGGGAATACCAAAAAGCTTTAAAATCTGAAGATGTTGCTGTTAAATATGAAGCAGCAACTAAACTATACGAAGCAGAAAAGTACAACAAAGCGATTCGTCTTTTTGAACAAATTGCTTCTGCTTACAGAGGAAAGAAAGAAGCTGAAAATCTGTTTTATATGTTTTCACAATCGTATTATAAAACAAAACAGTATTATTTAGCAGGTTATCAGTTTGAAAGCTATGCTTCGTTGTATCCAACTAACGCTAGAGCGGAAGAGGCTGCTTTTTTAGGTGCGAAGTCTTATTCTGAATTGTCTCCTGTATACTCGTTAGATCAAACGGATACAGAAAAAGCTATTACAAAAATGCAGGCATTTATCGATAAGTATCCAAATTCACGTTTTAGTGGTGAAGCAAATACTACGGTAAAGAACTTAAGAGAAAAATTAGAGAAGAAAGCATTTGAAATTGCAAAACAATACAATACAATTTCAGATTATAAATCGGCAATAAAGGCTTTGGATAATTTTATTTCAGAGTATCCGGGAACTCCATTTAAGGAAAAAGCTTTGTATTACAAATTGGATTCTAGTTATCAATTGGCAATTAATAGTGTACCTTCAAAAATGGAGGAACGTTTGAATGCAGCAAAAAATGCATATGATGCATTGCTAAAATTCAATTCAAATACAGAGTTTAAAAGTGTAGCTGACGACATGTTGGTTAGAATAAATAATGAATTACAACAATTTTCAAAATAAGTAAGGGTATGGATTTAAAGAA
The DNA here is from genome assembly GCF_042653365.1 of Flavobacterium sp. GCM10023249. Taxonomy (NCBI): domain Bacteria; kingdom Pseudomonadati; phylum Bacteroidota; class Flavobacteriia; order Flavobacteriales; family Flavobacteriaceae; genus Flavobacterium; species Flavobacterium sp. GCM10023249. The sequence continues at coordinate 158,266 of NZ_JBHSHZ010000009.1, read as the reverse complement.
AACAACAGCTCCGGTGAATACGGTGACTTACAATAAAACTGTAATAGAAGAGCCGACCGGAAATGTGTATGAAGCAATTACTATTATGGCAAGAAGAGCTAACCAAATTAACGCTGAAATTAAAAAAGAGTTAATTGAAAAGTTAGAAGAATTTGCTACCTATAATGATAGCTTGGAAGAAATTTTTGAAAATAAAGAACAAATCGAAGTTTCTAAATTTTATGAGAAATTACCTAAACCTCATGCGTTAGCAGTTCAAGAGTGGTTGGAAGGTAAAATCTATCATAAGTCATCAAAATAAAACAACTAATGTCTGTTTTAAGTGGTAAAAAAATAATACTAGGAGTTTCTGGTGGGATTGCCGCTTACAAATCAGCGTCATTGGTTCGACTTTTTATAAAAGCAGGTGCTCAGGTCCAAGTGATCATGACACCTGCTTCTTTAGATTTTGTTACCCCGCTGACTTTGGCAACTTTATCTAAAAACCCTGTTTATCATTCTTTTTTTAATGAAGAAGAAGGAAACGGAGTTTGGAATAACCACGTGGATTTGGCACTTTGGGCTGATTTTATGGTTATTGCACCTGCAACAGCCAATACCATGTCTAAAATGGTAAATGGGAATTGTGATAATTTGCTAATTGCGACTTATCTTTCTGCAAAATGTCCTGTGTATTTTGCGCCAGCAATGGATTTGGACATGTACAAGCATCCTTCAACTTTGGATAGCTTTGAAAAACTTAAAAAGTTCGGTAATACAATCATTCCAGCTGAGTCAGGAGAACTTGCAAGCGGATTATCGGGGGAAGGTCGAATGGCTGAGCCTGAAAACATCATTGCATTTCTGGAGAAAGATTTAGAAAGTAAATTGCCTTTAAAAGGAAGGAAAATATTAGTTACCGCCGGACCTACTTATGAAGCGATCGATCCTGTTCGGTTTATTGGAAATCATTCTTCCGGTAAAATGGGATTCGATATTGCAATTGCTGCTGCAAATTTGGGCGCAGAAGTCATCTTGGTTTCAGGGCCAACACATCTTCAGGTGAAACATTCATTAATTAAGTTGATTAGAGTGGTTTCAGCTGAAGAAATGTATTCGGCCTGTCATGATTATTTTGATGCTGTCGATGTAGCTATTGCTGCTGCTGCTGTAGCGGATTATCGACCTAAAAATGTAGCGGATCAGAAAATAAAAAAGAACGATGCTTCGTTTACAATAGAATTAGAAAAAACTAAGGACATTCTTTCTTCGTTAGGTCAAATCAAGAAAAATCAGTTTTTAATCGGTTTTGCATTGGAAACTGAAAATGAAATTGAACATGCTAAGCAAAAAATCCAGAAAAAAAACTTAGATTTGATTGTGTTAAATTCTTTGAATGATACTGGTGCTGGTTTTGGTAAGCCAACTAATAAAGTTACTTTTATTGATAAAGAGTATACAATAGAGCCTCAAGAATTGAAGACCAAAGAAGAAGTTGCTATCGATATTGTAAATAAAATTATAGCTTATTATGCGTAAATATATTGTTGTTGTATTCCTGTCGCTTGTTAGTTCTGCTTTTGCACAAGAATTGAATTGTTCTGTGACATTCAATACAGATCAGGTGGCGGCAACAAATCAACAGATTTTTAAAACATTACAAAAATCATTAACTGAATTTCTAAATAATACCAAATGGTCAGATAAGACCTATAGAGGAGTTGAAAAAATCGATTGTTCTTTCTTTTTTAATATTACTTCATTTGATAATGTAAACCAGTTTTCTGGATCATTACAAGTTCAGGCTTCACGACCGGTTTATAATTCAACGTATTCAACTTCTATCTTAAATGTAAATGATAAAGAAGTGGGTTTTGTATACAATGAATTTCAAAACATAAACTATGATCCTAATAATTTTGAAAACAACTTAATATCGATCGTTGCATTTTATGCAAATATGATTGTTGGTATAGATGCGGATACTTTTTCTTTAGAAGGTGGTACAAAATCACTCGAAACGGCTGCGAATATTGTTGTTCAGGCACAACAAACTCAAGATAAAGCTTGGTTGTCAACAGGCAATCAAAACAGATTTTATTTGGTTAATGATATGTTGTCTCCAACCTATTCCGCATTTAGAAAAACGATGTACGAATACCATTTTGGAGCTTTGGATAAAATGAGTGAAAATCAAAAAGAAGGCAAAGAAGGGATTAAAAAAGCATTGAAGACATTAACAGAAGTGGCTAATGTTCGCCCCAATGCCTATTTAACTCGTGTTTTTTTTGATGCTAAAGCTGATGAAATTCTCAGTGTATTCACAGAAGGTCCCAAAGTCGATATTACAGATGTTTTGGCAACATTAAATAAACTATCTCCAACAAATACGAGTAAGTGGAGCCAGATTACTTATTAAATTTCTTGAATGCTTACTTCCTTATCCATTAAAAATTTTGCACTGATAGAGCAGTTGGAAATGAATTTCTCCAACCAGTTTTCTATTATTACTGGGGAAACCGGAGCGGGAAAATCAATCTTGCTTGGTGCCTTAGGGTTGGTTTTGGGAAAACGTGCCGACCTAACTTCACTTAAAGATAAAGAGCAAAAATGTGTAATCGAAGCACATTTTCAAATAGACAAATACAATCTTAAAGATTTTTTTACCGAAAATGACTTGGATTATGAGCCAATGACCATTATTCGACGTGAGATCTTACCTTCAGGTAAATCACGTGCATTTATTAATGATAGTCCGGTTAATTTGAATGAATTGCAGGATTTGGGAGAATTTCTGATTGATATTCATTCTCAGCATCAAACACAGGAGTTGTCTAATGAGACATATCAAATTGAAATTCTGGATGCTGTAGCTAACCATCATACTATTCTTTCGGAATACAAACAACATCTGGCTAAATACAAATCGGTTAAAAGTGAGCTAAAAAAGCGTATTGAAGAAAAAGATAGTTTGTCTAAAGAATCAGATTATACTGCTTTTCTATTGGAAGAATTGTTAGCTGCGAACTTGAAGGTTGGGGAACAGGCTGATTTGGAAATGGAATTGGAAAAACTTAGTAATGTTGAGTTTATCAAGGAAAGTTTGGATAAATCACTGGCTTTAGCCAATGAGGAACAAATTGGAATTATAATCTCATTGAAAGAAGTGAAAACTTCATTACATAAAATTGCTGCCATTTCGACTGATTTTAATGATCTGTTTGAAAGAGTTTCGAGTGTTTTAATCGAGTTTGATGATATAATGGCTGAATTGAATACTCAATCCGAAAAATTAGTTAATGATCCTGAACGTTTGGAATTGGTAAGCCAAAAATTACAAGTTATATATAGTTTACAGAAGAAACATAATGTGACATCAGTGGAGGATTTACTTACAATTCAAAATGATTTGGATAACAAGGTGGTTCTTGCCGATGATTTGGATAGTCATATTGAAAAATTGAATTTGCAATTGAATGAACTGATTTCTGTTTTGGATGATTTGGCATTGAAAATTTCAGAAAACCGCAAGAATGCAGTTCCGGTGCTAACAGATCAGATTACGACTATACTAGAACAATTAGGAATGCCGAATGCACGTTTTAACTTCGAAATTCGACCTTCCGAAAACTACCAGATTTCTGGTAAAGATGAAATTCAATTATTGTTCTCGGCAAATAAAGGAACTGATTTTGGTTTGTTGAAGAAAGTGGCTTCAGGTGGGGAAATGTCGAGAATTATGTTGGCGGTGAAGTCTATTTTGGCCAATTATTCGAAATTACCAACCATTATTTTCGATGAAATAGATACTGGAGTTTCAGGAGAAATTGCGCATAAGATGGGTGATATTATGAAAGCAATGAGTAATCAAATGCAAGTGTTTGCTATTACACATTTGCCGCAAATCGCCGCAAAAGGACATCAACATTATAAAGTGTTTAAGACAATTCAAGGCGAAAATACAATTTCAGAATTACAGTTGCTTTCTAATGAGGAAAGGGTAATTGAAATTGCGGAAATGCTTTCTGGTAAGAATATTTCAGAATCGGCACTGACACACGCTAAAGCATTACTAAACTAGATTTTTTAGAAGTTTTGATTTTCAGACTTCTCAGATATTTACTAGCTTTGTGTGACCAAAAATAATTGAACAGATAAATAAAATAACTAACAATTCTATATTGTTTCACAATTTAGAAATCTAACAATCAAAATTATGATTATAGAGCCAAGAATGCGTGGATTTATATGTTTAACAGCTCATCCAGAAGGATGTGCTCAGAGCATTAAAAATCAGATTGAATACGTAAAATCGAAAGGAAATATAAACGGACCTAAAAGAGTTTTAGTAGTGGGAGCTTCAACCGGATTTGGTTTGGCTTCTAGAATTACTGCCGCTTTTGGTTCTGAAGCTTCAACTATTGGAGTTTTCTTTGAAAAAGAACCTGCTCCTGGAAAAACAGCTACTCCGGGATGGTATAATTCAGCTGCTTTTGAACAAGAAGCAAAAAAAGCTGGTTTATACGCCAAAAGTATCAATGGTGACGCGTTTTCTAATGAAATAAAACAACAAACTATCGATATGATTAAATCGGACCTAGGTCAAGTAGATTTGGTTATTTACAGTTTGGCTTCGCCAGTACGTTTGCACCCTGTTACTGGAGTTTTACATCGTTCTTCACTTAAGCCAATCGGACAGACTTTTAGCGATAAAACAGTTGATTTTCATACCGGAATAGTTTCTCAAGTTTCTATTGAGCCTGCTGTTCAGGAAGATATTGATAACACTGTCGTGGTTATGGGGGGAGAAGATTGGACAATGTGGATTGATGCTATGAAAAAAGCTGGGGTTTTGGCCGAAGGTGCTACAACAGTGGCGTATTCGTATATTGGCCCTGAAGTAACTGAGGCGGTTTATAGAAAAGGAACTATTGGTCGTGCGAAAGACCATTTGGAAGCTACTGCTTTTGAAATTACAGAATCTTTGAAAGATTTAGGAGGTAAAGCCTATGTTTCGGTAAATAAAGCATTGGTTACCCAAGCAAGTTCAGCAATTCCGGTAATTCCATTGTATATTTCTTTGTTGTACAAAACAATGAAAGCAAAAGGTATTCACGAAGGATGTATTGAACAAATTCAACGTCTTTTTGCAGATAGATTGTACAATGGAAATGAAGTTCCTTTGGATGATAAAGGGCGTATCAGAATTGATGATTGGGAAATGCGTGATGACGTTCAGGAGGCTGTGAAAACATTATGGACGCAAGCTGATACTGAAAGTTTGAAGGGAATTGGAGATTTGGCTGGTTATAAACAAGATTTCTTGAATCTTTTTGGATTTGGTTTTGATGGGGTAGATTATCTTGCAGATACCAATGAAATGGTCAAAATAGAAAGTATACAATAATACCCGTTTTTAAAGTAGAGGCCCTGAAATTTCAGGGCTTTTCTGTTATTTGAATACACTAAACTAAAAATATAATGAAATTTAATACGCTACTATTTATCTTATTCTTAACTACACAAAGTAATGCTCAACAGGGTGCGCAGCCTATGGCAAATCCTAATGTCTCTTCAGGTTATACTTTTGAACAATCAGTGGGAGTTTATAATGAAATTAATGGAGGAATTGTTCTTGGGAATGCTTCTAGTGCAAATCATTGTTTTATTGATCCGAACAACCTTAATGGGGAAACTGAAAATCTTATACCAGGTCCTGGATTTTCAATTGGATTTGAATTTGTTTTTAATGGAAATACTTTTGATAAAGTGGCAGTAAATACAAATGGATGGCTGTCTTTCGGTAAAAGTAGCTTAGGTAATAATGCTGTATTTTCTCAAATTGCTACATCACCGTTGTCTCAATTTGCTGATGCTGATGGGAATGGTACACATGACATGAGTCCAAATGATGAGCTTAGAAATAGAGTTTCTGCCTTAGGTTCGGATTTGGGAGGAGCTGTAGATTCGGAATTAAGTATTGAAACACTTGGTCTGGCTCCAAATAGAGTATTTGTTGCACAATGGAAGAATTTTAAAAGAGTAGGCGGAGCAGGTCATAATTATAATTTTCAAATTCGTTTGTATGAAACCACTAACGAGGTTGAAGTGGTTTATGGTAGCATGTCTTTCGGTCCTAATGGTTATAGTGCACAGGTAGGGCTGGGTGGTTATGTACAAACGGATTACAACAATAGATGGGTATCTTCTTCTGTAAGTTCTACCAATTCTTGGGCGGCAACGGATTCTGGTTTTTCACCTTCAACAGGTTGTGCAATGGTGAACACGATTGCTCCTCCGGTATCGGGTGCTATTTTTAAATGGGTTCCGACTTTAATGGGTGTTACTAACACAAATTTTGTAGGGTTAAAAGTGTTTCCTGCAGTTGTAGATAATAGTGTCAATATCATTAATACAACTGAAATAGAAAAGGTTGCTATTTTTGATATCTCAGGGAAAATGATGTTTGAAAAATTGATGCGTAGCTCGAATTTTTCATTGGATATGTACGGTTTTTCAAAAGGAGTTTACATGATTCGGTTGTCTTCGGGAAATCAACTGAAAACAGTCAAGATTACTAAAAAGTAGTTCGTAAAGGTTGTTTTTTTTGTTAACTTGATATTGTTGATTTTGTTTTAATTTTTTTAAAAAATTAACAAGTATTTAGTTTTTTTCATAAATTGCTGTGCTAATTAAAAATAAACAGACTAATATGAAAAAAATTACTTTTTTACTTGCCCTTTTGCTTGCCGGGATTACGGAGAGTAGTGGGCAAGTGAACAATTATTCGTTTTCGCAATCTAGCGGAACGTATACCAGTTTAACAGGTGATACTGTTTTGGCAAGTCAAACGACTGCTTCAGGAACAGCTGCTACAGCCTTAGATGATGTGAATTATACCATTGCATTGCCTTTTGCTTTCAATTTTAGTGGGGTAAACTATGCTTCAGGAACAAACATTTATGTAAATACAAATGGTTTTGTTTCTTTTGGTGCTTCTGCACCTGCCACTAATACATATGTGCCCATAAGTACTACTAATGTGTACGATGGTGCAATTTCAGCTTTTGGAACAGACTCCAATGGGGGGTACGCAGTAACGGGAAGTAATACGAATGGTTCTCCAGTATTAACAATTACTTCGGGTAATGCTTCTGAATTTGCTGTTGGTTCTGTTGTAGCTGGTACTGGTATTCCAGCGGGGTCAACTGTAGTTTCTACAACGGCTACAACTATTACAATTTCTGCCAACTGTACTTCAACAGGAACTTCAAGGACGTTTACTAATGTTGCTGGAAGAATCAGTTATAAAGTGAATGGAACTGCTCCAAATCAAAGTTTGGTTATTCAATTTACCAGAATGAGACCTTATAATGTGTCTTTGGCTACTATTGATTATCAGATTGTTTTGAACGAAACTACTAATGTTATTGATGTAATTTACGGTACTGCTATCGGAAGTGCAACTGCAACAACACTTCAAGTGGGGTTAAGAGCATCAACTAATGCAAATTACAACAATAGAACAAGTACAACATCTTGGGCTGCCACTACAGCTGGTTTAGCTAATAATGCAACAATTACTCTAAATAGTACAGTTTCACCGGCTTCAGGATTAACGTTTACTTGGACTCCACCTGTGCTTTGTACAGGGACACCTTCATCAGGAAGTGTTGCGCCAGTTGCTCAAAATGTTTGTAACGGTGCTATACCTGCAAATCTTGTATGTACTGGTTTTACACCAGGTGTTTCAGGTTTAACTTTCCAATGGCAAGAATCAGATGATAATGGTGTGGGTGATGCTTGGACAGATGTAGCTACTGGGACAGGAGCTACTACTTCAGTTTATACACCTCCTGCATTTGCAGGAACAACAATATATTATAGATTGAATGTAACTTGTACGCCTTCAGGACAATCAGCACAAACAGCTTCAGTTGTAGTCAATCCACCTAATGCACCTGCAACACAAGTTACCAATTTAGCCCAAGGTACAGCAACTTTGACTACTATACCTTTAAATTGGGTTAATGGAAATGGAACTAGACGTGTAGTTTATTTTAACTCTGTGAACTCTTTTACTGATCCCGTAAATGGAAATGCTCCGGCTAATACTGCAGCTGCTGCTTATGCGGGAGGTGAGCAAATTGTTTATGATGGAACTGGTACGGCGGTAACTGTTACTGGCTTGACTGCTGGTACAACATACTATGCTAAAGTGTATGAATATACAAGATGTGGTGCTGGCCCCTATGATTTTTACTATAATGTTAGTGTAGCAACAAACCTTTTAACTGTAAATACTTTATCTCCACCAGCTAATGATAATTTTGCTAATGCAATTGCTGTTACTTGTGGTAATACATATAATGGAACTACTGCCACTGCCTCTTTAGACGAAGATGATGCTCCAGATGGTTTTGGTGCTGATATGGATGCGCCAAATGTTTGGTTTTCTTATACAGGAAGTGGTACTCCACAAACTGTAACGCTTGATTTGTGTGGTTCTGCTTACGATACTTCGGTGTTGGTTTATACTGGAACTTCTGGAGCTTTGACGTTAATAGGAGCGAACGATGATGAAGCGTCATGTTCTGCTGGTGGTACTAGATCCAAATTGAATTTTACTTCTGATGGAACTACTACTTATTATATTGCAATTGAAGGATGGAATGCAGGTAATACTGGAGCATTCACAATGGTGACATCTTGTGTTTCAGCTTGTACTCCTGCTGTTGCTAATCAAACTTGTGCTACGGCATTGTCAGTTAGTACTAACGGTGTTGATGTGAATTCGGATAATACTTGTGGTGATATTAGCCCAACTCAACCTTCTTGTGATACTTTTGGAACAATTCAAGATGTTTGGTTTTCTTTTGTTGGACCTGCAAATGGAGTTGTTGATTGTGTAGTTACTCCGTTAACTATGACATCGGCTAATTTTGCAATATATTCAGGTGCCGATTGTAATTCATTGACATTATTAACAGGGACTTGTAATTCAGATCTAACTGCAGCAACTACAGAAGCGTTAACTGGATTAACGCCTGGACAAACTTACTATATACAAGTGTGGAGCAGTACTGCAGAACAAGGTACTTTTACTCTTAATTTATTATCTCCGGCATGTATAATTCCTTCTGGAATTGTTGGTAATAACTTAACACACAATTCTGTTGATTTAAGTTGGAATGCTACATCAGGAAACTATCAATATGTTTTAGATAATGTTGCTACTAACCCTGCTGGCTCTGGTACAGATTTAGCAGGTGAGTTTTATGCAGCATCAGGATTGAATGTTAGTACACAATACTATTTCCACTTAAGAACGGATTGTGGTTCTGGATCATATAGTAACTGGGTAACCTATTCATTTACAACATTGCCAACTCCGCCGGCAAATAATGATTGTTCAGGTGCTGTAGTTTTAATTCCTGGTGGTAATTTTGCTGCTGGTGAAGTGACTGGTACTAATGCCGGAGCAACTGCGTCTCAAAATGCAGATCCAACTATTCCTGCTCCAGGTTGTGCAAGTTATTTAGGTGGTGATGTTTGGTATAGTGCTGTTGTTCCAGCTTCTGGATCATTGACTTTTGAAGTGAATGAATCTGTAGGTGGTCTTGATGATACCGGTGGTGCTGTTTACAGTGGAGCTTGTAATAGTTTAGTTTTAGAAGGTTGTAATGATTCATTAAGTGCTTCTGGAGACCATCCTCTAATTTCTCTTACAGGTAGAACCCCTGGTGAAACTTTGTATTTCAGAGTTTGGGAATATGGTAATACTGCAATTGGTAATTTCAGAGTTTCTGCTTATGATGCTTCTCTAAGCTCAGATTCTTTTGATTTGAAAGGATTTAAAGCATATCCTAATCCTGTTAAAGATATTTTTAGAATATCTTATGTAAAAGAAATTTCATCAGTTGCTGTGTATAATTTATTGGGTCAGGAAGTATTAACGCAAAAAGTGAATGCGTTATCTTCGGAAATCAATATGACTTCACTGTCAAAAGGAACGTATTTGGTTAAAGTTACGGTTGACGGTTTGGTAAACACGGTAAAAGTGATTAAAGAATAGATTTACAGAATTATAAATGTTAAAAAAAGCCACAATTTATTGTGGCTTTTTTTGTTAAAATGTACCTTTGCCAAAATTGTAGAGATGAACTTTTCTTTTATCATACCTGTTTATAATCGTCCTGATGAGATTGACGAGCTTTTGGATAGTTTGACTAAACAAACTTACACAAAGTCATTTGAGATAGTTATTATTGAGGATGGTTCAAGTATTCCGTGCGAAAGTATCGTTGATAAATACCGCGGAAAATTGAATTTGACTTATTATCTTAAATACAATTCAGGTCCAGGAGATTCCCGTAATTTTGGGATGCAGTATGCGAAAGGAGATTATTATATTATCCTCGATTCCGATTGTATTATTCCTTCCAATTATTTAACGGAAGTTGAATCGAGTCTTAATGAAAAGTATGTTGATTGCTTTGGCGGTCCAGATAATATGCTGCCTAGCTTTACTTCTATTCAGAAGGCAATTAATTTTACCATGACTTCTGTTTTGACAACTGGGGGTGTTCGTGGGGCATCTGAAAAATTGGAAAAATTTCAACCCCGTAGTTTTAATATGGGTATTTCCAAAAAAGCTTTTGAAGCTTCAAAAGGTTTTTCTAATATCCATCCAGGTGAAGATCCGGATTTGTCTATCCGATTATGGAAATTAGGGTTTGAAACAAAACTAATCTCCAAAGCCTTTGTTTACCACAAAAGAAGAATCGACTGGGAAAAGTTTTATATTCAGGTCAATAAGTTCGGAAAAGTACGTCCCATTTTGAATTTATGGTATCCGGAATATGCAAAACCCACGTTTTTCTTGCCTGCATTGTTTGTTATATTCTTCGGGATTGGCATTTTGGAACTGATTTTTACTTCCGGTGATTGGATTTTGAAGTTGTATTTCGCTTATACTGTCTTGATATTTTTGGTGTCTACCTATCAAAATAGAAACCTGATAGTCGGTTTTAATTCGATTATTGCTTTATGGAGACAATTCTTTGGATATGGTTTGGGATTTATCGAATCGTATTTTAAAATTTTTATACTTAAGAAAAAACCACAAGAAGCATTCCCTGAACTTTTTTTTAAACTTTGATGACAAAAGTAATTGGACTTACCGGAGGCATTGGTAGTGGAAAAACAACTATCGCAAGACTTTTTGAAGCCGAGGGAATTCCTGTTTACATTGCTGATGATGAAGCGAAAAAAATAATGCTGCATCCTGAAACCGTTAGTGAAGTTGCTTCGGTATTTGGATCAGATGTGGTTCGTGATCATCTTATTGACCGAAAAAAATTGGCTGCAATAGTTTTTAATCATCCTGAGAAATTAAAAAAGCTTAATGCTATCATTCATCCATTAGTAAAAAAACATTTTGACGATTGGTTGAAAGTGCATGAAAAACATCCGTTCGTAATTAAAGAAGCTGCTATTTTATTTGAAAGTGGTAGTTATAAGTTTTGTGATAAAATAATTACAGTTTATGCTTCTGAGGCGACGCGTATCAAACGTGTTATGCAGCGAGATAATGCGTCAGAAAAGGATGTTTTGGAAAGAATTCACAATCAATGGTCGGATGAGGAACGAATGGCTAAAAGTGATTTTGTTATAAAAAATGAAAATTTTGCAGAAACAAAGTCAAATTTCTCCGAAATTCTTAAAATTTTGAAAAATCTTCAGTAAATTTATTAATTGTTAATATTTGGTTAATCCTTTTAAGATTCAAATGTTAAAATATTAAATTTGTATCAATGAATAAGGCTTTGTTTCGTTTAGTGATTGTTTTAATGACAGTGGCCCTCTTGGGTATCATTGCTGTTCAAGGCTATCTTATTCACGCTTCTTTTAAAAACAAAGACGAGCAGTTTACCTATCAAGTTAAACAGGTAATTTCGAATGTTGCAAAGAAAGTTGAAGAACAGGAAGCGTTTTCATTTTTGAGTAGGTTCAACCAGTTAAAAGATAGTATTGGTAAAGCACCGCAACGTAGTGAATTGATGAAATTTTTCTATGTTGAGAAAAACGAATTAACGAATGAAACGATAATATATTCAAGTAGTATTATCCCAGAAGATTATTCGGTTTCAGCCTCGTTCTTTGATAAAGCTAATGATTCCACAAGAATTAAAAATTATGTTGCAAAAAGGGTGACAGAGGTTTACAACGAAAGTAATGTGGAAAGTAATCCTGCTAACAATGATGTCCTTCCATCTGAAAAAACAGAAAAATCGGGTGTGGTAGAAGTATTGGATAAGGCGCAATTTCAACTCAATTTCAAAGATATTGCTGCTACGCGTTCCATTACGCAACGTGTCTCCAATAAACAGTTGGAAGCGTTGTTTCGAAATGAATTGGAGGAATATGGAATAGATACGCCTTTCGAGTTCGGAATATATAGTAACGGATTGGCTACAAAAGTTAAATCGGAAAAATTTAAATTCGATAAAAAAACCACTTTTGACACCCCTATTTTTACCGATAATGAGGGTGTGAGCAAATTTCAATTGTTGGTTAGTTTTCCTAAAAAGAAAGCATTTTTAGCATCTGATTTAGTTGGTATTGCTGTTCTGTCGTTCTTGTTTACTGCTATCATTATCGTTGCTTATTACAGTGCATTGAAACAATTGAATACTCAACGTCATATTTCTGAAATCAAGACAGATTTCATCAATAATATGACACACGAATTCAAAACTCCAATTGCTACAATTAATTTGGCTTTGGATGCAATAAAAAATCCAAAAGTGATTGATGATAAAGAGAAGGTACATCGTTATCTTCAAATGATTAAGGATGAAAATAAGAGAATGCATGCGCAAGTGGAAAATGTATTGCGAATTTCGAAATTAGAAAAGAGAGAATTAGATATCAGAAAAGAAACATGCAATATGCATGATATTATTGAGGAAGCAGTTGAGCATGTTAGTCTTATTGTGGAAGATAGAGAAGGTGAGATTAATGTAAATCTGAAAGCTACTAAAACGTCTGTATTACTTAATGATGTTCATTTTACCAATGTCTTGGTCAATATATTGGAAAATGCGGTGAAATATTCTCCGGAAAGACCTGTCATTCATGTGACTTCTGAGAATATTAAAAACTTCATCGTAGTTAAAATCAAAGATCAAGGATTGGGAATCAGTAAAATTGCGCAAAAGAAAATATTCGATAAATTTTATCGTGAACATACCGGCGATATTCATAACGTAAAAGGACACGGATTGGGTCTTGCCTATGTAAAAAGAATAGTTGATGACCATCACGGAGAAGTGTTGGTCGAGAGTGAAAAAGGAAAAGGAAGTACATTTATAATCAAACTCCCATTAATTTATTAAATTATGGATACAAACAAGAAAATATTATTAGTTGAAGATGATCCAAACTTTGGTTCAATTCTTCGTGACTATTTGTCTATGAATGACTTTGAAGTCGTATTGGCTAAGAATGGAATGGAAGGCTTTGAAAAGTTTAAAAAAGACAATTTCGATTTGTGCATTCTGGATGTAATGATGCCGTATAAGGATGGTTTTACCTTAGCAAAAGAAATTCGTGAAAAGAATAAAGAAGTGCCTCTTATCTTTCTAACAGCTAAAACAATGAAGGAAGATGTTCTTAAAGGCTATAAAGTAGGTGCTGATGATTATTTGAATAAACCTTTCGACTCGGAAGTGTTATTGATGAAAATTAAAGCAATTATTCAACGTAAAGCCTCTGAAGTGAAAGCAGATGTGGTTAAGTTCGAATTCGAAATCGGAAAGTTTCATCTGAACTCTAAATTGCGTTTTTTAACGTTCCCTGGTGAAGAACCTATTAAATTGTCGCCAAAGGAAAATGAATTGCTTAAAATGCTTGCATTGCATGAAAATGATTTGATGCCAAGAGAATTAGCATTAACAAAAATCTGGAGAGACGATAATTATTTCACTTCAAGAAGTATGGATGTATATATCGCTAAATTGCGCAAATACCTGAAATCGGATACAAATGTGGAAATTCTAAACATTCACGGTGAAGGATTTAGGTTAGTGGTGAAAAAATAAATTCATAAAAAAAGCTCTGAGAAATCAGAGCTTTTTTATTTTGTTTACCTTCTAAATTTATTTCGGGTAATGATATTTTTTAGTTTGGCTTTTAAATCTTCTCCTGAATCATAAACCATTTGCTCATTACTTGGGAATGGAGTAGCTCTACGGCCAAAATATTGTAAATATTCGCTATCGCAAGCATTTTTATCACCATTGTAATTCGCATAGATATATTCAAAAACATATTCGCTTGAGAGTGGGAATGCATCAATCAATTGGTTTGTTCTGAAATCGATATAATCAATTTTAGCAGTAATTTGACAGGCTTTGAATTGTTTGAATTCATAAATGGTAGCTCGTACTGTTTTCATGTTGTCTACCATAACTACATTTCCTTTATCATCTTTTACCTGATTTCCATTGGCATCAAGCAAAGGTTTTTTGCCATCAACAATTTGTTTTTCTTTTACAAACTCACGCTCCTTAACTTGTTCGGGAGAAATGGTAATGTTTCTGAAATTCACGATCATTGCAAAATCGTATTTAATATCTTTTTGACGGTTATTATGGTACACAGTCCATTTGTCATTCAAGCCAAACGTACTAAAATCCAATAAATCATTCTGCAAACGAGCCGGAATAATCATGTTGGTTTCGTTTTTAGTATACACATGTACAAAATCAGTGCCTTTGAAATGTGCTTCATCCATTAATTTCTTAATGTCTTTGTATCCTGGATTGATTTCATTCAAATAACCAAAATCATCATACGCCTTACGATAGCTCATTTTATCATTTTGTTTCATTAAAGCTTTCGAATTGTCATACAAATACTTTGATAAGGCTTCGCGTGTTTTTATGATTTGTGAAGAATAATCATCGAACGGGAAAATAGCATTACGACCTTCCTGTAAAAGCGGTAAAGGTAATAAAGGTCTGATTTTTTCCTGACGATTGTTGAGTTGTAAATAGGTATTGTAAATTTTTTCAAGATTAGCTGGATTGCCATCTTTTTGAAGCATTTCTACTTCACGCAGATCACGATCTTTCGCTTTTGCGTAAGCTTCCTCTAATAAATAAACATAATCTTGTTTTCCTTTTGAAGCTTTGTTCGTTTTTAAAGATTCTACAGAACGGTTGATGGCAGCATCATAATTACCGTCACTCAATAGAGATTGGGTTTTTTTAACACCACTGCAACTCACTAATAATCCGATAAGTAATACGAAAGATGTAATTTTCTTCATAGTCTTGAATTTTGGCAAATATAGTTATGTATTTGGAAAGACAAATATCAAGCCAAAAAAACTTTTATAGGATTGATGTTATTTTTTACCAATAACTATCTTGAAGGATTTTCCAACGATTGTTTTCTTTTATAAATACTAGGGTAAAATTGACTTTGTGCACTTTGTTGTGCTTGTCTTTGATTTCAGAAATTCCTTTTTGCCAAATTGTTTCGTTGATGGGTTCAAAGGATAAATTGGTTAATTTCCATGTTCCACCCAGATTTTCAAATGATTTCCAGTATTTTTTGAGCTCTACTTCACCCGAAAATTCAGTGTTTCGCCCAATAATTTTTCCTTTTTTTGAATAATAATCGGCAATTCCTTCAAAGTTTCCTTTATTGTAATTCGATTCCATTTCTTTAAGAAGTGTAAGGATTTCCTCTTGTTCGGAAGTCTTTTTTTTACGGTATTCTAAATCGTATTCGGTACTGAAATTTTTGCCTTCATCATTTGAAATTTCTCCCAATTGTCTTACATAGCCATTTTCCAATTTAAAAAAAGTTAGACGTCGTATCGAACTGTTTTTTCCGTTGTTAAATGGTCGGCTAAGAAACTGCATGCTGTTGTTCTCAAATTTACCAGTTAAATATTCGGTAGTACCACCAGTATTATCTACCCAAGTTTGTTGCCATTGTCCTGATGCTGCATTGTAGGTATTGTAGCTTTTTCCCGAAAAAATCAAACCTTGCTGTGAATTGGCTGATACCCATTCTTCAAGAATTATACAGTTGTCTAGAATTTTAGAGATTTTAGAATGACCCACAATTCCTTTTGGACCATAAACTTCCCATTCACCAATCCAGAAATCAAACTCATTATACTTTGAATTGGATTCACATGGTTTTTGAGCAAATAATGAAATCGAAAGGAAAGAAAGTAAGAATATAAAAGTCAATCTCATTTCGTTAGTTTTTGATTGTTTTCTTTGATATGTGTAAAAAAATAAGAGCAATTTAATTCAATTGCTCTTATCTATCTGTTAATGAAAACGTAATATTTTATTTAGTAGGTGTTGGAGGAAGTAATTTACTTGAGACTTCACCAAAACCAATTCGTACCTCATTATTTTGACAATAACCTCTCATGATTACAGTGTCACCATCATTAATGAATTTGCGCTCTGAACCATCTTTCATTTGGATTGGATTTTTTCCACCCCAAGTCAATTCCAGCATCGATCCAAAAGAGTTCTCTGTTGGTCCTGAAATGGTTCCTGAACCCATCATATCACCCGAATTGATTCGACATCCATTGATAGTATGGTGTGCTAACTGTTGACTCATCGTCCAATACATGTATTTCATATTCGAATCACATACTACAGTTTCTTCACCATTTTCCGGAGTAATGGCCACTTGCAAATTAATATCAAAGGCGTGATCTCCTTCTTGCTGTAAATACGGTAGGGGAGTTGGTTCTTGTTTTGGTTGTGCGCAACGGAATGGTTCCAATGCGTCCATGGTTACAATCCACGGTGAGATTGATGATGCAAAATTCTTAGCTAAGAATGGTCCAAGCGGCACATATTCCCATTTCTGGATATCGCGTGCACTCCAGTCATTCAACAATACCATTCCGAAGATATAATCTTCTGCTTCGTTCACAGGAATGTTTTCACCCATAATGTTGGCGTCTGTAGTAATGAAAGCAGTCTCCAATTCGAAATCCACTAAACGTGACGGACCAAATACCGGTGAAGTTGCATCTGCAGGCATGGTTTGTCCCATTGGGCGGTGAACCGGAATCCCTGAAGGAACAATGGTAGAACTTCTTCCGTGGTAACCTACAGGTATATGCAACCAATTGGGTAATAAAGCATTTTCAGGATCACGGAACATTTTTCCTACATTGGTAGCATGTTCTTTACTTGAGTAAAAGTCAGTGTAATCTCCAATAAAAACGGGAAGTTGCATTTCCACATCTTCCATTCTGAAAATAACTACATCGCGGTGTTTTTTGTTGTCTCGTAAATCGGGGTTTTCAGCATCAAAGATCTCTGCTATTCTGTTGCGAACCAATCGCCATGTTTTCTTTCCGTCAGAAATAAAATCGTTTAATGTATCTTGTAAGAAAACGTCATCTGTCAACTCAATTCCTTCAAAATATCCCAACTGTTGTAATGCGCCCAAATCAATGGCAAAATCGCCTAAACGCGTCCCTACAGTTACTATGTTTTCTTTGGTTAAAAACACACCAAAGGGAATGTTCTGAATGGGAAAATCACTATCGGAAGAAATTTCTAACCATGATTTTCTGTTTGGGTTGTTAGCAGTTATAGGCATAATATATTTTTTTGTGATAAAACGTTGTTTTGATAGTTCAAATATAGTTTCTATTGGGATTATACCAAACACTTTTTGTACTTTTGACGGGTATTTAACAAAAAATAATAAAAATGCAACGCGACGAACAAATTTTTGATTTAATTCTTGATGAGCAAGACAGACAGATTCATGGAATCGAGCTTATTGCTTCTGAGAATTTTGTAAGCGACCAGGTAATGGAAGCTGCCGGATCATGTTTAACCAATAAATACGCAGAAGGCTATCCAGGTAAAAGATACTATGGTGGTTGTGAAGTAGTGGATGTTGTAGAACAAATCGCTATCGACAGAGCTAAAGCACTTTTTGGTGCCGAGTATGTGAATGTTCAACCACACTCTGGTTCTCAAGCGAATACTGCTGTTTTTGCTGCTTGTTTAAAGCCGGGAGATACCATCTTAGGTTTTGATTTGTCGCACGGTGGTCACTTAACTCACGGTTCTCCAGTAAACTTTTCAGGAAAATTATACAACCCGGTTTTTTACGGTGTTGATGCAGAAACCGGCGTGTTGAACTACGATAAAATTCAAGAAATTGCAACAAAAGAACAACCGAAATTAATCATCGCAGGTGCTTCGGCTTACTCTCGTGATATGGATTTCAAACGTTTCCGCGAAATTGCAGATTCAGTTGGGGCTATTTTAATGGCCGATATTTCTCACCCTGCAGGCTTAATTGCCAAAGGATTAATGAATGATCCAATTCCTCACTGTCATATAGTTACAACAACAACACATAAAACATTACGCGGACCTCGTGGTGGTATGATCATGATGGGTAAAGATTTTGAAAACCCATGGGGATTAACGACTCCAAAAGGAGAAATCAGAATGATGTCGCACGTTTTGGATATGTCAGTTTTTCCTGGAAATCAAGGCGGACCTTTAATGCATATCATTGCTGCAAAAGCGGTAGCTTTTGGAGAATGTTTATCGGATGAGTTCTTTACCTATGCAGTTCAGGTGCAGAAAAATGCTAAAGCGATGGCTGCAGCATTCGTGAAAAGAGGTTACAATATCATTTCTGGTGGTACAGACAACCATATGATGCTAATCGATTTACGTAACAAAAATATTTCTGGTAAAGAAGCTGAAAATGCTTTGGTAAAAGCAGAAATCACCGTAAACAAAAACATGGTGCCATTTGATGATAAATCACCTTTTGTAACTTCAGGTATCCGTGTGGGAACTCCGGCAATCACAACGCGTGGTTTGGTGGAAGCAGATATGGAAACGGTTGTGGATTTAATCGATCGTGTATTGATGAATCACACCAACGAAGAAGTATTAGAGCAAGTTGCTGATGAAGTAAACGACATGATGAGCGAAAGAGCGATGTTTGTTTTCTAAAACAGAATTACCTATAAATAAAAATCCCGCCTTTAAGCGGGATTTTTTATGCAGTAAATTTTTATTACTCATTCAAATGATGATAAGCGCCCAAATCTGGAGTGGTGATAGATCTTAGGATGTCATCTGCATCTCTGGCAACCAAAGCGGCAGGATTTCCCTTATCGATTACAGAAGAACCCAATAAAACTCTCAAATTGTTTCTTTGCGGGTTTTTGAACTTCGGATCATTCAACGTTTGGAAATTGCTTACGATATTGTTTTTAGATGCCGGATTTTTGACGAAATCATACATCGGATCGGTAAACTGATTGTTGATATCGCTGAAACGGATAAGAGAATAACTAATGTCGGTTGTAAAAGCAGCACTATTGTCCTTTTTTAATCCAATTTCTATGCTGTTAGTGCCGTAAATAATGGAATTCGTTATTGTTGCGCTTAATGGTGCTACAAAAAGAGTAGTGTCGACTAATAAAGTATTATCCAATAAAACAGAAGGTGTCGAACGCGAACCAGCCGACCAATAATTGGTAAAAGTACAATGCGTAAAGTTGTAAGTACCACCTAAAGTACAAGCCAAAGCATATTGTCCGGCTTTATTGATGACAATGTTTCTTCCGTTGATTCTTCCGGTGCGCGCTAAGATACCCGCAACCGTACAATTGTAAATCTGTGTATTTTCAATATCTACAGCAGTACCATCGTTATTTTGAATGAAAAGGCCAGCCGTTGCATTTTTAATTGTTAGATTCTTGAAACGGTTATCAGTACTTCCATCGGTTAAAATAACCGCAAACCATTGTCCGGGTATTTCTGCAAAACCAGGTTCCAAACGATCACCTTCAAAAATAACTTCGTTTTCTAAAGCTTCAGTCGTCGATGGAGCGCCATTCACATGAATACTGGCATTATCGGCTACAATCAACCCAGATTGGTCATGAAAATGAACTCTCGCACCGGGATCAATCTCCAATACTTTATTGTTCGGAACGGTTGGGAAACCATAAATAACATAGGGTTTCGTATTCGTGAAATGCAATTCGTTGCCATTCACAGGATCGTTTTCATCAAGGGGAAAAGCGGTGATTTTTGGATCGTTTTCAGTTAAAGGTTCTCCTTCGTAGGTATAACTTCCATCCGGATTTTGCGTACGTTCAGGATAAATAAAATAGGCGTCTTGAATTAGCGTTACTAAGTCCACATCCTGTTGAAGGCTACCGGAATCAAATAAAACCTTATCAGTGTATAAAAAGTCAACCGGATCGGCATCTTCAATACCTGCGGTCGCTTCAATAAATACATACAAGCTGTCTTTTGCCAGAATCTCTACATTTTCAAAATACTTTCCTTTACCGTCTCTTCCGGTCATTCCGTCCACCATCATACGGTATTTTGAATTGTCACCATTCGCAAATGCAATCGTTGGAATGTGAATATCATCATTGCTTTTATTGTACACTTTTAAAGTATAAGTACTCGAGCTGATATTGGTGAAAACCGTATCCAAATAAACCGTATCCTTAGAAAAGGCTAGTTTTCCGTTGCTTGGAACCGTTTCAAAATCTTGCCTACAAGAGGTTAAGGATAAGAGGAAAACAATAAAAAACAGAAAAGTATAACGCATTGTTCAAATTAAATTTGGATAAAAATAGGTAATATAAATTAACGAATGAAATTGTTTTTTATTCTGCCGAATAAAATTTAATCCTAAATTTCGTAAATTTGATATACTAAATGGAAAATATGTCTTTTAATAAAGAAGAAGTTCTTAAAAAATGTAATGATTGGTGTAAAAACACCTTAATGCAAACCCTTGAAATTGAATATGTTGATGCCGGGGAAGATTATTTAACAGCCACAATGCCTGTGAATTCCAAAGTACACCAGCCCATGGGGTTACTCCACGGTGGCGCAACGGTAGCTTTGGCGGAAAGTGTAGGAAGTGCCGCTTCAATTATGTTTATTAACCATGAAAAGCAGGAAGTAAGAGGAATCGAAATTTCCGCCAATCATTTAAAAAGCAAAAGAGAAGGAATCGTTACTGCTACTGCCAAAATCGTACATAAAGGAAGATCAATTCACTTGTGGGAAATAAAAATAGTTGATGAAGAAGGAAAAGTGATTTCGCTTTGTAAACTAACCAATATGATTTTGCCAAAAAGATAAGGATGAAAAGTCTATTCGAAAAAGTGCATTTGCATCAGAAGCTCAATTTACCCTTTGTGGTTTACCGAAAACCCAATTCGAAGACTTTAATTGGCGTTTTTCAAAATAATGACCATCTCTATTTCTCGGAAAACTTTCTTGAAAAAGGATTCGTTTTCGCGCCTTTCGATGGTGCTCCGATTGTTTTTCCTCTTGACAATGCCGAAGTCAAATACAATAGTATTTATTTCGAAAAGCAATTTGAATCGCATATCGCCGAAAGCCATGACGATCTTTACGAAAAAGAACAGTTTCTGGCCTTGGTAAAAAAAGGCGTTTTTGCCATCAAGAGAGGCGAATTCAACAAAGTGGTGCTTTCTCGCAAAGAAAAAGTGCAATTGGACAGCTTCGAAATGGAAGCCATCTTTGAACGCATGCTTCAATTGTATCCAGCAGCCTTTTGCTATTGCTGGTTCCATCCGAAAATCGGAATGTGGATGGGAGCGAGCCCAGAGAAATTAATCCAAGCTGAAGGCGATGTCTTCAATACGATGGCATTAGCCGGAACACAAACGTATCAAGGTACCGAAGTCGTTTTCTGGAAAGACAAAGAAAAAGAAGAGCAGGAGTTTGTAACCGAGTTCATTCTCGAAAACCTAAAATCGCATGCCTTCAATATCAATGCGTCCAATCCCTATACAACCAGAGCCGGAAACTTATTGCATTTGAGAACCGATGTGGAAGGAATCATCAACAACGACTCCAACCTGAAAAAAGTAATCGATATCCTGCATCCAACGCCAGCCGTATGTGGTTTGCCTAAGTTCGCAGCCAAAGACTTTATCCTAAAGCACGAAGGCTATGATCGCGAGTTCTATACGGGCTTTTTGGGTGAACTGAACCATAACTTCAGTAACGACGACAATGCGACCGACATATTTGTCAACCTGCGCTGTATGAAAATCAAAGACAATACCGCACAGCTTTTTATCGGTTGTGGTATTACCAAAGACAGTCATCCGGAATCCGAATGGGAGGAAACCGTAAACAAATCAAAAACCATGAAACGGGTATTATAATACCAACGGCTTCATGACAATACCGAATTAATTTATGAAATTAGATATACTAGCCTTCGGAGCACATCCCGACGACGTAGAATTAGGTTGCGCTGCCACCTTAGCCAAAGAAATTTCCCTAGGGAAGAAAGTTGGAATCATCGACTTAACCCGAGGCGAACTAGGAACCAGAGGAACAGCCGAAATCCGTGACCAAGAAGCAGCAAGAGCAGCCGAAATCCTGAATATCTCCGTTCGCGAAAACCTAAACTTCCGCGATGGCTTTTTCCGAAACAACGAAAAACACCAACTCGAAGTCATCCGAATGATTCGCAAATACCAACCCGATATCGTCATCTGTAACGCCATCAACGACCGTCACATCGATCACGGTAAAGGGAATAAATTGGTTTCCGATGCGTGCTTTTTATCCGGATTACCCAAAATAGAAACCAGTTACAACGGGAGCATCCAACAAGCATGGCGCCCCAAATTGGTATATCATTACATACAGTGGTTGCCTATCGAACCCGATTTCGTTGTTGACGTCACCGGATTTATGGACATCAAAATGGAATCCATTATGGCGTACTCGTCACAGTTTTATAATCCGGATACCAACGAACCGGAGACGCCAATCACCTCCAAAAACTTTTTGGATAGCGTAAAATACCGCGCACAAGACCTCGGAAGACTCATTGGGACCGACTTTGCCGAAGGTTTTACCGTGGAAAGGTATTTGGCTGTCAATAGCTTAGGGGATTTAAAGTAAATTTTTGTAAAAATCTTTTGCAAAACCCAACTTTTGCAATATATTTGCACTCGCAAAAGGGAAATGAGTTTCATCACGAAGCAAAGCCCTCTAGCAAAACCAAATGGTGATTGTAGCTCAGTTGGTTAGAGCGTTGGATTGTGGTTCCAAAGGTCGCGGGTTCGAGACCCGTCTTTCACCCAGAAGCCCTGAAGTAATTCAGGGCTTTTTTTGTAGCTATTACTTTCCTATATCAGCACCCAAATCCAATTTTTCCTATATTTACAATTATCTGCAAAACACAGCTAAAGTCTGAAGTTCGAGGTAAGTTAATGTGGAGTATCTAAACAACGACCTTCTCGATTAAAGCAATTTATACCTTACAATACATGTCCTCAACTCTTACAATACAATTACCCAATAACGTAAATTCTGAGGTTTATGTTTATAAAGACAATGAACTAATTGTAACAATGAAGAGAATGTTTTTATTGGGTTCAAAAATCAAAGCCGAAATTTATCAAAACGATACTTTGCTAGTGAAGTGCTCTAGTTTTTTGTTTACTCTTAAAATTAAAGAACAAAATCTAACCAACGAAATCAAGATTAAAAGCCATAATTTATTTTTTTCGGAGTTTGATATGGGAGATGATAACATTGTAGTGAAATCAAATTTGCTTTACTTTTTAAACAAAAAATGGGCAACTATCTCACTAAATTCAAAAAATGTGGCCAAGGTAAAACTTAAAAAAATACTCGATAGTAAAGGTATAACTCTTGAATTGAACTGTTTTGAAGATCAGCATGACAAAGAGTTTGAAATACTACTCTCTGTTTTGTTGACAATTTTGCATTTGAATATTTAAAACTCCACGCTGGCGCGAGCTTCTAGCTCGTGCCCAAAAAGAATATAAACTAAAACCTAAAAGTTGAATTTTTTTTTTCAACGTTACGGTTATCATTCAATAATCTTTTCCCATTAGTTTTAAAATCGATAGCGAAACCATTACAACATGCCATCACAAAGCCCAAACACAAATCATTACAATTTTAGGCCTTCGTCAATTCCTTATAGTGTAGATTTAGAAGTTATCCGTAAATTAGAACAACTGAAACCAACAACACAATAATTAACGTATGATAACAATTGACAACTACTTAGATAGCCATTACATTCACAGAAGCAACTGGTTAAGAGCTGCAGTTCTTGGCGCCAATGACGGAATAATATCCATATCAAGCTTAGCTATTGGGGTTGCCGCAGCAAGCGCAACCAGAGAACCAATTGTTTTGGCAACTGTCGCCGGACTTGTAGCGGGCGCTTTGTCCATGGCTGCCGGCGAATATGTTTCGGTGAGTTCACAAACCGACACCGAAAAGGCCGACATCCAAAGAGAAATTCAAGAACTCAAAGAAATGCCTGAGGAAGA
This sequence comes from Flavobacterium sp. GCM10023249, assembly GCF_042653365.1. Taxonomy (NCBI): domain Bacteria; kingdom Pseudomonadati; phylum Bacteroidota; class Flavobacteriia; order Flavobacteriales; family Flavobacteriaceae; genus Flavobacterium; species Flavobacterium sp. GCM10023249. The sequence continues at coordinate 133,854 of NZ_JBHSHZ010000009.1, read as the reverse complement.
ACTCGCTATTTTGGCTCAAATCTATGAAAGACGCGGACTCAAAAAGGAAACGGCTATGCAAGTCGCCATTGAACTTACTGAAAAAGACGCATTAGGAGCACATATTAGAGACGAACTAGGCATTAACGAAATCAGTCAGGCGAACCCAATACAAGCGGCTTTGGCTTCTGGGGCTTCTTTTACCGTTGGTGGCGTATTGCCTCTTGTAGTGGTTTTCTTTGCCCCGGTAAAAGGAATGGAATATTGGCTGTACGGATTTACAATCGTATTTCTTATCATTCTTGGACTTACATCAGCCAAAACAGGCGGTTCAAGCAGCAAAAAAGCAATTTTGAGAATTACCATTTGGGGAACAATCGCAATGGTGCTTTCTGCATTAGTCGGTTATCTCTTTGGAGTGAATGTATAAAATGCCAATAACCCGGAATTAGTTTCCTACACACAAAAAATAGCAACTACTACCCTAAAAAAGTGGTAGTTTTGTTTTTCAAACAGCAACAGCGCTCCCAAAGAAGTCGTAAACCAACTCTATGTCTCGATATCTAGTCTTTTTTTTAGTAACCACAATACTTTCTACCGTCATAAGTCTGGAGTGCGGCACTACTATAGGTTACTTTGTGGTAACTGTCTTGATTACCGGTTTAGCCACGGCAATACTAATTAGTTTCAAAACCCATACCGTTTCCTATCTCAAAATAGGCAGATTGTTTTTGGTGGCTTTCATCGTATCTTATATTCTATTCTATACGATTGCTCAAATAGAAAGAGATACAGCCTATGCTAAAATGAAAGCAGTACCCAAAAACGTACTGGAAAAATTCCATCGTACTCAAGATCTTACTGTGCTGCCGCAAGAAGCCAGATATGCATGGATTGGTTGTTGCTATCGGAAAATAACAGTACTCAATGAAACCCAATTAAACGGCAAAGTAATACAAGCCGTGGGATGGAAACAAGCATCGATAGCTGCCTATTATGATGTGAAGAATAAGGAATATACAGGAAGCTTTCATTAATGGGGAACTACAAAAACGAAACAAAAACGAACTAACAGATCAACCACCAGCAATTAAAAACACATAAATAATAAATGAAAACACTTAAATCCCTCCTGATACTTTTATTAATTGTATCCTTTAAATCTTTCGCCTGCCTAAACGGTGAAAGTAAAATATTGAAAAGTGGTCATTATTTGTATGAAGATTATTCGAATGTTTTGCCTTTCGGTCATGAATTTTATGAAAATGAATTTGACGAAATGGTTTTCAAATTGGATAGTCTGTATAAAAAGACAAATGATTTGGCCTATTTGTCTGACAAGGGTTTGGTACTTATTCTGCAAAAGAAATACAAAGAAGCCCTTCAACTGTATTTAAACATTGAAAAAAAACAGCCTAACAAGTATTCTACGGCTTCAAACATTGGAACCATTTACGAGTTGATTGGGGATAACCAAAAAGCATTGGAATGGATCAAAAAAGCGATTGAAATCGATCCAAATTCACACCGTGGGTCAGAATGGATTCATGTCAATATCCTAGAAGCTAAAATCAAAGGGGACAACTATATAACCGGTGAGTTTTTATTGGGTACTGATTTTGGAAATGAAAGTAGCCCAAAAAAGTTTCTAGATACCCCAAAACTTCAAAAATTATATAGAGCACTTTTTTACCAACTGAATGAGAGAATATCATTGGTAAAGCCCAAAGATAAAATCGTTGCAACTATGCTTTTCGAATTAGGTAACTTTAGATTGCTTCAGAAAGATTATGCAAATGCAGTCATAGTATTCGAAAAAGCAAAAGAGTACGGATTTGAAAGTGAACTATTCAAAAAAAGAATGATGTTTGCAAAAGAAGGCTTGAAAAAGGAAAAGGCGAAACTGCATAATCCTAAAATGAATTACCCTAAAACAATGGGTCTAATAGTAACTATCTTGCTGGGTATATTCCTTGTAGTTAAAATCGTTAGAAGAAATAAGAAGTAATTTGATCCATGAAAAAAGCACTCCAATACACCAAAAAAATGATTCTAGGAACACTGATTTGGGGAACTATACACACCATTTACATCATCTACGACGGCTACCGCGATAAAAATCAACCTGCCGATGTAGCCATCATCCTCGGAAGTAAAGTCAATCCCAACGGAACGCTCTCCGAACGACTCCAAGCGCGCGTCGATAAGGGACTGGAACTGTACAACAACCATCGCGTGAAAACCATCATTGTAAGCGGCGGATTGGGTAGGGAAGGGCAATGGGAAGGCAATGCCATGAAAAAATACTTGGTGCAACACCAAGTGCCGGCCGATCAAATTTTTGTCGATAATTATGGCAACGATACCGAGAAAACGGTGGTTAATTCCATTCGCATCATGGACAGCCTGCACCTCAAAAGCGCCATCACGGTCTCGCAGTATTTCCACCAAACCCGAACCAAAAAACTCTTCCGAAACAAAGGTTTCGAAAACATCGAAAGCGCAAGCCCTCACTTTTTCGAATGGTGGGATCTGTATTCGTTACCCCGAGAGTTTGTAGCCTATTACGTTGAGGCATTGTAACTCATAAAAGATTTTTCTTTCACTCAATCATGAAAACAATTGCACTGAATTTATTCGTTTTCTTTTTAATGGGTTGCTCTAATTTTCAAACTAGAGAATTGGAACACAAAACCCAAACCATCGAATTGGAATATATCGGATGGGCTTGTGACTGCGCCAACTGGGCAACTCCAAATGATATTGAAAAATTTTACGATAAGGAAGACAGCTTGTCTCAAAAAAGTGTTTTTATCGAACCGATTGATAAAGTAGTACAATTAACGGATACACTCGGATACAACGGTGACCGGATAAAATTTACGGGACAGTTTTATGTAAACAAAGGATATCCTGAAGGTTATGAATCAGAACAAAAACCTGAAAAGGCTAAAGTTTTCAGATACTCGACATACGAAGTAATCAAAAGCAACCACAAAGAAATAAAAGAAGAGTTAGACCAAACAAAGTAAGCCTTGGACCAAGCGAAGTGTCACTTAGGTCAAGTACAAAATGCCTTAGGTCAAGTGTAAAATGGCTTAGGACAAGTGCAAAATGGCTTAGGTCAAGTGCAAAACGGCTTAGGTCAATCGCAAAATGCCTTAGGACAAGTGCAAAACGGCTTAGGTCAATCGCAAAATGCCTTAGGTCAAGTGAAAAATGGCTTAGGTCAAGTGCAAAATGGCTTGGGTCAAGCGCAAAACTCTTTGGAAGAAGCAAAGTAAGCCTTGGAAGAAGAAAAGTAGAGCTTGGAACAAGTAAAGTAGAGCTTGGAAGAAGAAAAGTAAGCCTTGGAAGAAGCAAAGTAAGGCTTGGAAGAAGAAAAGTAGAGCTTGGAACAAGTAAAGTAAGCCTTGGAAGAAGAAAAGTAGAGCTTGGAACAAGTAAAGTAAGCCTTGGAAGAAGAAAAGTAGAGCTTGGAACAAGTAAAGTAAGCCTTGAAAGAAGAAAAGTAAGCCTTGGAAGAAGAAAGGTACGCCTTGAAGAAGCGAAGTAAGGCTTGGAAAAAGCAAAACAACGCATCTATCGAAAAGAGCAACACAAGCGTTCTACTCCAAAAGAATTACAGCCGTTGTATAATTTATTCATTTTCTTTTAGTTATATATACTATAAAAAGAAATAAACAAGTGCAATGGAAACCCCAATTAGTAATCTTAGTATTGGCCTACTTTGTATACAGATACTGTTGCTTGTTTTGTCTGTAGTGGCGGTGTACTGCATTATGAGACTTGGTAAGAAATGGATCAAATACATGGAAAATAATTCGTTACACAACGAAAAATAAGGCAAAAAAAACTCCGACGAAAGTCGGAGTTTTGCGTTTATTTACCTGATTTGTCAACCACAGGTCGGTCATTACGATTGGCCAATTCCCATGCAACCGTAAAGGCGAGCTGTGTTCTTTTTGCCAAAGCATCGTACTCGATCTTGTTCGGTTCGTCACCCGGCTGGTGGTAATCTTCATGTGTTCCGTTAAAGAAGAACACCGAAGGGATATTGTGTTTCGCAAAGTTGTAATGGTCAGAACGGTAGTAAAAACGGTTCGGGTCATTACGATCATTGTATTTGTAATCCAATTGTAAATTTACAAAATGTTTGTTCGCTTCTTCTGTGATGTTGTAAAGGTCACTCGATAAATAATCCGAACCAATAACATACACATAATTGTTACTGTCTTTGTGTAGTGCATCACGACGACCAATCATATCTATGTTGATGTCGGTAATGGTTTTAGCCAAAGGGAATAACGGATTTTCAGTATAAAAACGTGAACCATGCAAACCATGCTCTTCACCAGTTACATGCAAAAATAAAATCGAACGTTTCGGCCCTTTTCCTTCTTTCTTCGCTTGTTGAAAGGCTTGCGCAATTTCTAACAAAGCAACTGTTCCAGATCCGTCATCATCGGCACCATTATAAATCTCACCATTCTTCATACCCACGTGATCATAATGCGCAGAAATCACCAAAATTTCATCCGGCTTTTCAGAACCTTCTATGAAAGCCCAAATGTTTTCAGAATCACCTAATTTAGGACTGAATGCTTTTTGAAAATAGGAAGAGGGTATCGGTTGGTAAAAATCCGAAGCTCCGGTAGGAAACGAAATCCCGTTCTTAGTATATTGGTCGATAAGGTATCTTCCGGCTTTCTTCTGACCTTCTTCTCCGGTGTTTCTTCCTTGCATTTCATCAGAAGCTACAATGTAAAGATGTGTCTTTAAATCCTCAGCCGTAATGGTATTCATGTACTTGGTAATGTCTTCTTTTGCTTCCGGCTTGAAAGAGGTGGAAGTAGACTTTTGACTGGTACAGCTGGTAAACGTAAACGTAGCCGCAGCCAAAACTAAAATGCTGTTTTTCATAAAATGAGTAATTGTTAAACGAATTTAACCAAATTGATAAAGATTATCAAAAAAATTAGGATTAATTAACATTTAATGCACTGTAGGCTAGCAACGACACGATAAGGGCTAGCAACAGCACTAAATTAATGGAAAAAATAAAGATTCCTTTCAATCGGGATACCCATCGGTTTTCCTGAAAAAACAAACGATGCGAACGGAAGAAATAAAACAACCACCAAACCATCAATCCAAAGGCCATGAATCCTGTCAAAGTAGCTACATTGGCTTCTCCAAACAACCAATACAGGAGCTCGGTGAGTACTTGATTAATGGTAAAGGACAATAAAATCATCGAAAAATAATGGATGGTAAAAATGCCACTGTCAAAATAGAACCATTTCTTTTTGTTATGAAACAACCACAACACAAATGCAAATAGTGGCATATACAAGAACAAGGCTTTCGGAATAGTATTGAATAGATTCTTATAAAATTGCTTCACAAAATCTTTGTCTTTGGCATGCAGAGCAACAAAACGGGCTCTTTCATTGAGCCATTCCCCAAAACTGCCTTTCAACTCACCTAAATTGGAGTCAATATTGGTCGTGTCAATCTGTATGGTATTTTTCTTCTCAGTCGAAAAGCGGATATTCTCCTTTTCTATACTTGCTTTTTCTTTATCCACCACCGCAATCGGCGTTCCAGAATGTTGATTGATCGTAGTGAAAATCGACAATAAAAAGAAGGTAACGAAACTGATGAAAATATACAGCTTTACCGGTTGTACAAACATTTTGCGTCGACCAGCAATGTATTCTCTGCTCAACCGACCTGGATAAAACAACAAGTATTTGATGGTTTTCCAAAAACCACTGTCGTAGTGTACTAAATCTTCAATGGTGTGCGTGAATAAATAGTGAAAGGATTCCTTCGTCTCTTTGTTTTCTTGTCCACAGTTGGGGCAGAATCTGTTTTCGACTACATGATGGCAGTTCAAGCAGGTTTTATCGGTACGAAGTGAATGTTTTCCCATAACTATTACTCTTCTTCTTGATTGAAAATATGTGATTTTGAATACACACGCCATTTCTCAATACACTCGGTCATGTCTTTCGGAATTTCGGTATCAAAACGCATATATTCCTTCGTAACCGGATGCTCAAACCCTAAGGTCTTGGCATGTAATGCTTGTCTTGGTAAAATTTTGAAACAATTCTCTACAAATTGTTTGTATTTGGTAAACGTTGTTCCTTTCAATATCAAATGACCACCATAACGCTCATCATTAAATAAGGGGTGACCAATATGTTTCATGTGGGCTCTAATCTGATGGGTGCGGCCTGTCTCCAAAATACAAGATACCACAGTGATATAACCAAATCGTTCCAATACTTTGTAATGGGTAATCGCAGGTTTGCCAATCTCCGGATCTTTATATACCGCCATCTGCATACGATCGGTCGCGTGACGGGCTAAGTTGCCTTCAATAGTACCTTCGTCTTCTTTCACATTACCCCAAACAATCGCAACGTATTCTCTTTCGGTGGTTTTTTCTTCAAATTGCTTCGCCAAATGCGTCATCGCAGTCTCGGTCTTGGCAATCACCAACAACCCGGAAGTGTTTTTGTCAATACGATGCACCAAGCCTGGTCGCTCACTGCTGTTCATCGGTAAATTGTCAAAATGAAAGGCCAAAGCATTCACCAATGTACCCGTGTAATTGCCATGTCCCGGATGAACCACCAAACCTACAGGCTTATTGATCACCAATAGGGCATCGTCTTCGTACACAATGTTCAACGGAATGTTTTCCGGTATAATATGATTCTCAAACGGTGGATGCGATAGCATTACCTTGATCTCATCAAACGGCTTGACTTTGTAATTGGATTTTACAGCAACGCCATTGGCAAAGATATTGCCTCTTTCCGCTGCCTGTTGTATTTTATTGCGCGTAGCATTCTCGATAAGTTGCATTAAAAACTTATCTACTCGTAATATCGACTGACCTTTAGGCGAAATGAACTTGTGATGTTCGTACAATTCGTCGTCCAGCTCTTCGTTTTCAAAAATTTCTTGATTCATTCTTATTCTTCAGCAACAATGGAATCCGTTTGCGGAGTGTCTTCCAATTCTTCTTCGTCAAAACCTACTTTACCATCTCCCAAAACCAAATCAACTTTGGTGGTTTTGGTTACCTGTTGACCGGCTCTCACTGGCGAACCGTTTATTTTCATCTCTAATACCATGTCTTTGGCTAAATTCGGAACATAGCTGGTGTCACCCACTTCCAAACCTAACGCTTTTAATGTCGGTACAGCCTGACGGTACGTCTTTTGTACCAAATCTGGTAAACGTACTTTGGCATAACCCGATGCATTAATCTTTACATAAATAACACGGTTTTCCTTCACTTTGGTACCCGGACGTGGATCTTGTTGTACAATCGTCAACTCAGGAAATGTAGCATTGTAATCTACCGTATCCAATAATTCATAATCCAAATCCAACTCATCCAATTTTTCTTCCGCTTGCTCTAAAGTCAATTTGCTTAAATTGGGAACAGTAATTTCCTGCCCATGATTCGTTGTAAATCCTATCCAATACATGAATAGAAATAAACAAGCTACAACAATAAGTAACGCAAGGGCTACTTGCTTGAAAAAAGTAAAACTAAGGAGAAATCGTTTCCAACTCATAGATTAAGTGATTTACTGCAAACTTACATAAATTTTTATGTAAAAAATATAAAATGCGAAAGCCAATTCATTCAAAAAAATGATAATTTTGTTTATTAGGAGCTAATCCTGCTGTACGCTATATCTTTTTTTGCCTTATAGGAAAGCAAAAAAAGGATGCCGCTTCCATCAGGGCTATCCTACAATCCAAAATAATATATATGAAGAATATCGCCATCATTATGGGAGGTTACTCTAGCGAGTACCAAATTTCACTTAAAAGCGGAAACGTTGTCTACCAAAATCTCGATCCAACTCAATACAAAGGCTACCGTATCCATATCTTCAAAGAAAAATGGGTATACGTAGACGATAATGAAACCGAATTTCCAATCGATAGAAATGACTTCTCAGTTGTGGTAAACGGTCAGAAAATTACCTTCGATGCTGTTTTTAATGCCATTCACGGTACGCCGGGTGAAGACGGATTAATGCAGGCGTATTTCGAATTGCTCAATATCAAACAAACGTCTTGCGATTACTATCAAGCGGCGCTAACATTCAATAAAAGGGATTTGTTATCGGTTCTAAAACCGTACGGAATTAAAACGGCAACGTCGTATTATTTGAATTTAGGCGATGCCATCGATGTAGAGGCGATTATCGAACGTGTCGGATTGCCTTGTTTCGTGAAACCGAACAAATCGGGATCCAGCTTCGGAATTTCCAAAGTACATCATAAAGAAGATTTCTTAACCGCAGTGGAAAATGCGTATAAAGAGGACAATGAAATTATTATCGAAAGTTTCCTAGACGGTACCGAAGTATCAGTAGGGGTAATCAATTATAAAGGGGAAGTTATCGTATTGCCAATTACCGAAATCGTTTCGGATAATGATTTCTTCGATTATGAAGCCAAATATTTAGGTAAATCACAGGAAATTACGCCGGCACGATTAACCCCGGAAGTGGAAGCACGTGTTCGTGAAGTGGCTAAAAAAGTCTACGAAGTATTAAAAATGAGTGGTTTCTCCCGTAGCGAATACATTTTAGTCAACGGAGAACCGTACATGCTTGAAATGAATACCATACCGGGATTAACAAACGAGAGTCTAATTCCGCAACAAGCCAAAGAAGCCGGTATCTCACTTCAGGATTTGTTTACTAACGCGATTGAATTAGCATTAAATAAATAGTTTATGCGCAGAGCCATATTTCCAGGATCGTTCGATCCTATTACTTTAGGACATGTCGATATCATCAATAGAAGTATTCCGCTATTCGATGAAATTATTATTGCAATTGGTGTCAATGCGGAAAAGAAATACATGTTCCCGTTAGAGGAACGCAAACGCTTCATCGAAGAAACTTTCAAAAGAGAAGATTCGGTTTCTGTGATTACCTATGAAGGTTTAACCATCGATTTGTGTAAAAAATTCGAAGCCGATTTTATTCTCCGCGGTTTGCGCAATCCCGCCGATTTCGAATTCGAAAAGGCTATCGCACATACCAACCGCCGTTTGTCAAAAATCGAAACCATATTTTTATTGACCGCTGCAGATACATCTTATATCAGTTCAAGTATTGTTCGTGATGTAATTCGCAACGGCGGAAACTACAAAGTATTGGTGCCACCCGCAGTGGAAGTGAAATAATAACTACAGACAATCATAAGGCAGGGAGTTTCCTTGCCTTTTCTTTTGAACCCATGAATAAAATCCTAGCCTTCTTTTTTCTTCTGTCGTCTCTTACTTACAGTCAATCCAAATACCTAACCTTCTTCGAAAAAGGAAACGGAAATCAGTCCGCCACTTATAAGGAGGTCATTTCATTCTATCAATTGCTGGATAAGGATTTTGGTACAATCAAAATGCAAAAGATGGCCATCGAAGACAGTGGTAACCCATTGCATATGGTTACTTACAGTGCCGATGGAAAATTGGATTACAACAACAAGGAGAAAACGGTGGTGCTAATTGTCAATTCGATTCATGCCGGCGAACCCGATGGTGTTGATGCTTCGATGATGTTGTTCCGAGATTTGGCCACTGCTAAAGTTAAAGTGCCTAAAAATACTATTGTTGTAACCATTCCGGTTTACAATATTGGAGGATATCTGAATAGAAATTCAACATGGAGAACCAATCAAAACGGCCCGGAAGAATACGGTTTTAGAGGAAATGCAAGAAACTATGACCTGAACCGTGACATGATGAAGTCGGATACGAAGAATACAAAAGGTTTGGTGGAAATAATTCATAAAGTCAATCCGGATATCTTTATCGACAATCATGTAAGCAATGGTGCCGATTACCAGTATACGTTAACGTTTATTCAAACAGAGCCGTCAAAAATAGGGAAGGAGCTGGACAATTTCATGACACAACAAATCACACCGGCATTGGAAGCCGATTTGAAAGCAAAAGGTATTGAAAGTACTCCGTATGTAAACGTATGGAGCGGTACTCCGGACAAAGGGTTTGTGCAGTTTAATGATTCACCAAGATATACCACAGGATATACTTCGCTGTTCAATGTTATTGGTTATGTGGTGGAAACGCATATGTGGAAAGACTATGACAAAAGGGTAAAAGCAACTTATGAATTCCTATCGAGTGTAATTCATTATGCCGATTCGAACGGAAAGTCGATTAAAGAGGCTCGAAAAGCAAATGCGAATTTATTCCAACCGAAAAGTGTCTATCCTTATTCGTGGACTATCGATTCTTCCAAAATGGTCAAACGTCGTTTTTTAGGTTACGAAGGAATAATCAAAAAAAGTGAGGTAACTACGGGCAACCGATTGTTTTACGACAGAAGTCAACCTTTCGACAAGCCAATCGATTTCTATTCGCATTATAAGGCAACAAAGAGTGTCATAATTCCTGAAGCGTATATCGTTCCAAAATCATGGTGGAACGTGATTGCGTTGTTGAAAGAAAACGGTTGCGAGTATTCGCTCTTAAAAAAAGATACTATACTAGAAGTGGGAAGTTACCGCATTGCCAATTATACGACAGCTACGCAAGCCTACGAAGGACATTACCCACATCGCAATACATCAGTGGTGAAAGTATCGGAAAAAGTACGTTTCGAGAAAGGAGATTATATCATCCCGACGAACCAAAAAGCAATAAAATACCTTATAGAAGCACTTGAGCCCGAAATGACAGATTCGTTCTTCAATTGGAATTTCTTCGATACGATTCTACAACAAAAAGAAGGTTACTCCGATTATTTATTTGAAGATTTGGCAGTAAAAATCCTTCAGGAAACCCCGATTCTTAAACAACAGTTCGATGAAAAATTGAAAACGGATAGTACTTTTGCCAAAAGTCCAGAAATGCAACTGGATTGGGTGCATAAAAATTCAGTGTACTATGAAAAAGCACATCTGCAATATCCGGTATATAGGGTAGAAAAATAAGTGCGGTTTAGGAACGTTGTAGTTTTTTTTCTTCTTCGAAAAGTAATTTGATGTTTTCGTACGAATTCTTCAAAGCGTCTTCTATTTGTGTCGGATTTAGCCAAGCAACTTGTTCGATGCCTTCTTCAGCTTGACCAACCGTAGTTCCGTCAAAGTCGGTATGCATCTCAAACCATTGTGTGATTTTGAGTTTGTACTTACCGTTTCGTTTAAAAATATGGTACGTTTTCTGCAGTTTGTTGGTGATTTTAAGTTGGTTTACACCGGTTTCTTCTTCTACTTCACGAATGGCAGCGTCTTCAATTTCTTCCGATTTGTTCAATCCACCTTTTGGTAAATCCCATTTTCCGTTGCGCAAAATGAATAAAACTTCCCCTTTTTTGTTATAAACTAATCCTCCACCAGCTTTGTTAACAGGGATTTTCTCCTTTAATTTTTTAATAATTTCCTTTTCGTCAGGATGGTACAAATAGGCTTTATTGATTTTATTCTGGAAGTAGCTTACAATAAGCTGTTCAATATCAATGCTTTCAAGTAAAAAAAACTTAAAATCAGTCTCTTTGACAATCTGATTTGTCAAGAAAAGAGGTTTGTCGTTTACAAAAACTTTATACATTTGCAGTATGATTTTTAATAAAGATACAGCTAGTAAAACTGCCGAATTGCTTTTACAAATAAATGCAATTAAATTGAATTCTAAAAATCCTTTTACATGGGCTTCAGGTTGGAAATCTCCAATCTACTGTGATAACAGGGTAATTTTGTCGTTTCCTGCCATAAGAAATTATATCAGAGACGAGTTTGCAAAGAATATTGAAAAACAATTCGGGAAGCCGGATGTTATTGCCGGAGTGGCGACAGGCGCCATTGGAATTGGTGTTTTGGTTGCCGAAGATTTAGGTTTACCGTTCGTATATGTACGTCCGGAACCAAAAAAACACGGCCGTATGAACCAAGTGGAAGGTTTTTTGCAAAGAGGGCAAAATGTCGTGGTAGTGGAAGATTTGATCAGTACTGGAAACAGTAGTCTTTTAGCTGTAGAAGCTTTGCGTAATGAAGGGGCAAATGTAAAAGGAATGGCTGCCATTTTTTCCTATGGATTCCAGGTGGCAGTAGATAATTTTAAAAATGCCAATGTAGATTTATTCACGTTGAGTAATTATGATAATTTATTGGATTTAGCGGTTGCCAAAGAATACATCACCGAAGCAGAACAGGATACGTTAAAAGAATGGCGTAAAAATCCTTCGGAATGGAGTGTTGAGGTATAGTTTTTGTAAAACACTATAGGAATTAAAAACATTTTTATAAGATGTAAAGTCTTTCTTTATGTCTTTCAATTAAATAATCTTACAAAAGAATGAATTTAGAAAGCCCAAAAGTATCGGTTTCAAAATCAGCTGAATACTTGTTCAACGAATTATCGCAAGTAAAAAACTTCGAAAAGTTAATGCCAGATAACATCGCTAAATTTGAAGTAATCGACGAAAATTGTTTCGAATTTGGTTTGAAAGGTATGCCTGAAATAAAATTGGTAAAAAAAGAATCGACTCCAAACTCTAAAATTGTATTAGGGGCAGCTTCAAGTAAATTACCATTTACATTAACTGCTAACTTAACTGAAGAAGGTGCAGATACTACGGGTGTACAATTGTTTTTTGATGGCGAATTCAATGCAATGATGGCGATGATGATCAAAAATCCAATTACTAAATTCATCGAAACGTTGGCACAAAACATGACAAAGCTGTAAGTCAGCTCATAAAGATTTAATGAAAACCCAAGTATTTTGCTTGGGTTTTCTTTTTTAAAATAATAATTGCACTTCCTTTATTCCAAACTCACGAAACGAATCATCTTCTACTTGTACGACGAGTTTTCCGGTTGGAGTAACACCTCGGATTATTCCCATAAATTTACCACCCGATGCTTCTTCAAACGCCATGGGGACTCCTTTCTTGAATAAATTTTCTTCATACTGTTCCCAAAGCTGTTTGGATTGATTTTGACCAATACAATTGATTTGAAGTTGAATTTCCATTACGATGGTTTCTAAAATTACATCGAGGTCAAATTCAGTGTTTGTGATGTTTTTTAACGAGGAAGCTTTGGGCAAATTATCGAAATTAGTTTGATTGACATTCAATCCAATACCAACAATTGATTCAATTGAACCGTCACTTTTAATCAAATTTTCAATCAATATGCCAGCAATTTTTTTATTGTCTGCCATTATGTCGTTAGGCCATTTGATTGAAATTGAAGGAATTTTAAACTTTTTTAATGCCTTGGTTATTCCTAAAGCTACCGAAATATTAAGGGCAAAAATACCTTCAATGTTACTTAAAGTATTTTTGATTAAGATGCTGGTTATTAGGTTTTTATTAGTCTCTGTGTGCCATGTAGCGCCATGTTGTCCTTTTCCTTTTGTCTGTGATTTGGCAGTGACAACAGTGAAGTTTTCTAGGGCTTGATCTTGTGACAGTCCTTTTAAAAAATCATTGGTTGAATCTATGGCATCGAGTTTGATTAATTTCATGTGTCAAATTTTGGAACTTTGTCAAGAAAGCACATTTGCATTTTGTCTTCAAAATAAAGACAAAAATCAATAACTTTGTGCAAAATATTTATAAGAATTAAATGGCGAAAAAAGATGTAAACAATGATATTTTATTAGCAAATATCATTAAGGGAATTGAAGACGTAAAAGGAAATGATATAGATATTCTTGATTTAAGAGAATTAGAGAATACGGTTTGCGATTATTTTGTAATTTGTAATGGTAACTCCAACACACAGGTGAATGCAATCGTTAATTCAATTCAGAAAGTAGTTTCAAAAGAACTTAAAGACAAACCATGGCATGTAGAAGGAACTGACAATGGCGAATGGGTATTAATGGACTACGTTCATATTGTGGTTCATGTTTTCCAAAAGCATATTAGGGAATACTATAACATAGAAAGTCTTTGGGGTGATGCGAAAATCACAACAATTGAAAACAAATATTAATCAAAAATAGCTATGTCAAAAGAAACAAAGCAAAATAATTTTAAACCTAATCCATGGTGGATTTATGGCATTATAGGAGTCATCTTTTTTGCTATATGGATTTCAGGACAATCTCGTTGGGTTGAACCTTCTAAAACAACCATTTCTAAATTTAACGAGTTTTTGGATGCCGGACAGGTAGATAAAGTCGTTGTTTATAATAAAAAATCGGCAGAAGTTTTTCTAAAACCTGGAGCTTTAGCTCTAAAAGGTCATGAAAAATTACCCAAAAATAATTGGTTAGGAAAAACGAATTCGGGACCACACTATACCTTGGAAATTGGTAATGATGAAATTTTTCAAAAAAGATTGGAAGATGCTCAAAAAGGAAGAAAATTAGCAAGTTACGATTACAAGACGTCAAGTGATTTTGCAGACGTACTGTTTAATTTTCTACCCATAATTATTTTAATTGGTTTCTGGTTTTTCATGATGCGTCGTATGTCTGGTGGTGGTGCCGGAGGTGGCGGTGGTCAGATTTTTAGCATTGGAAAGTCAAGAGCGAAGCTTTTTGATGAAAAGAACGATGTAAAAACTACATTTAAAGACGTAGCTGGTCTAGAAGGGGCTAAAGAAGAGATTCAAGAAATCGTTGAGTTTCTTAAAAATCCAAAAAAATATACTGATTTAGGAGGAAAAATACCTAAAGGTGCTTTATTAGTTGGTCCTCCGGGAACAGGTAAAACGTTACTAGCGAAAGCTGTTGCTGGAGAAGCACAAGTGCCTTTCTTTTCTTTGTCAGGTTCTGATTTCGTAGAAATGTTTGTTGGGGTAGGAGCATCTCGTGTTCGTGACTTATTCAAACAAGCGAAAGAAAAATCACCTGCCATTATCTTTATTGACGAGATTGATGCGGTGGGACGTGCCCGTGGAAAGAATAATTTCTCAGGTTCTAATGATGAGCGTGAAAATACATTGAATCAATTACTGACCGAAATGGATGGTTTCGGAACCGATACCAGTGTAATTGTCTTGGCAGCTACAAACAGAGCGGATGTATTGGATAAAGCATTGATGCGTGCCGGTCGTTTTGACAGACAGATCTATGTTGATTTGCCGGATATTCGCGAACGTAAAGAAATTTTCGAAGTGCATTTGGCACCGCTTAAAAAAGTAGAAAACTTAGATACTGACTTTTTGGCTAAACAAACACCTGGTTTTTCAGGAGCAGATATTGCCAATGTTTGTAACGAAGCAGCATTAATTGCAGCTAGAAATAATAAGGTTGCTGTAGATAAACAAGATTTCCTTGATGCTGTTGACCGAATTGTAGGAGGTTTAGAAAAGAAAAATAAAATCATCACTCCAGAGGAAAAAAGAGCAATCGCAATTCACGAAGCAGGACATGCGACGGTAAGTTGGATGTTGGAACATGCTGCACCACTTGTAAAAGTGACTATTGTGCCTCGTGGGCAAAGTTTGGGAGCTGCTTGGTATTTGCCAGAAGAGCGTCAAATAGTACGTCCTAATCAAATGTTGGATGAAATGTGTGCAACCATGGGTGGTCGTGCTGCTGAAAAGGTAATTTTTGACAATATATCTACAGGTGCTTTGAGTGATTTGGAGAAAGTAACCAAACAAGCAAGAGCCATGGTTACAGTGTATGGTTTGAATGAAAAATTAGGAAATATTACCTATTACGATTCATCAGGGCAAACAGATTACAATTTCTCAAAACCGTATTCTGAAGAAACTGCACGTACTATTGATCAAGAAATATCACTAATTATTGAAGCACAATACCAAAGAGCTATCAAGCTTCTGCAGGAAAATAGAGGTAAGTTAGAGCAACTTGCGGATATTTTAATCGAGAAAGAAGTGATTTTCAAAGACGATTTAGAAAACATATTTGGCAAAAGACCTTTCGAAAAAGAAATTTTCGGAGAATAATTGTTAAAAACTTCGTTAATAAAAACAGTAAAAATCTTAATCTAATCGGAAAATTAGGTTAAGATTTTTTTATCTTTGATTGATGAATCAAAGAGTTCGCACATTTTAAAGCAATAGATGAGTATTTTCAGAAAAATATTTGGCACTAGCAGTGACGCTTCCAGTGAAGCAAATGATAACGATTATAATCCTTTTCAAGATGTAAACGCGCAACTTCCAGTGGATGAGCAGTTCACTCATAATTTTAAGAAGAACGGTGGAAAGTTTTTGTACTGTGAAAATATTGCCGAACTCAATGAACAATTTGAAAATATCATGGAAGAGAATGATTGGTTTGAGTCTGAAGCATTATGCATCGAACCACGTTTGTTCAAGATGCTGGAGGATAATAATATCTCGTATCAAAATGCAACCAATCCAAAATTTCTTCTTACTTGTTGTGAAAGCTTAGTGGCGGAAGAAGGTTCGATTATGTTTTCTTCTTCTCAAATCAAACAAAAAAAGGTAGCAGAATTACCATTAAACATCATTGTAGTTGCTTCAACCAGTCAAATCGTATTGGGCAAAAGTGATGGATTGAGAGAAATTAAAAAACGCTATACTACAGATTATCCAACCAACATTACTAGCATAAAATATTTCGAGGAAACCAAAGAAGAAGACTTTTTGCATTACGGAAGTTCTCCAAAGAATTTATACCTTTTACTACTTGAGGATCTGTAAAATGAATGAAACTGTAATACGTTCATTATCCGGTTTAGTTTATATTGTACTATTAATATCAGCTACCCTTTTTTCAAGAGAATCTTTTTTAATCCTCTTCGGTTTATTCATGTTACAAACCGTGAATGAATTTACTGCTCTTGTCAAATTACCCAAAGTATTAGCTATACTTGCTTCTGCAATTATTTTTATTAATTTTTCTGTTTTTTCTTCCCCGCAATGGATTGATTTAGCATTGGTTCTTATCGCTGTGATGACGATGGTTTTATTGACTTTTTGGCTTTTTTCTAAAAACCAAAAACCATTTGCCCAGTCTAAGTGGGCAACATTGATTGGATATATTGTATTTTCATTTATTTGTATAACAAAATTACCTGTTGTAGGAGGTTATTTCATACCTTCAATAATTATTGGTATCTTTATATTGATTTGGACAAACGATACATTTGCCTATGTTGTAGGGAAATCTTTAGGAAAGCATAAGCTATTCGAGAGAATATCGCCCAAAAAAACAATTGAAGGTTTTGCAGGCGGAATGTTTTTTGCCATTGTGGCAGGAATAATTATCAGTCAGTATTATGTAACCTCTTTTTCCTTTTTAATTTGGATAGGAATTGCAATCATTGTTAGTGTTTTTGGGACCATAGGAGATTTAGTGGAATCGAAGTTCAAACGTTTGGCCAATGTTAAAGATAGTGGAAATATTATGCCGGGTCACGGAGGTATATACGATAGATTGGATAGTATTATATTTGTAGCTCCATTTGTTTTTTTATTATTTAAAATTTTAGAATATGTTTCATAAAGAAGGTTATAAAATCATCTTGATTGCCACAATCAGTTTTGTTGTGGGATTGTTATTGGTAGATAAATTAGTAGAAGTATCATGGTTGCGTTTGGCTTTACATCTGGTGCTACTTTTTTTCTTTATTATGATCTTGCAGTTCTTCAGAAATCCAAACCGTACCATAGCGGCAAATGATAATCAAATCGTTGCGCCAGTGGATGGTAAAGTGGTTGTAATTGAGGAAGTTTTTGAGCCGGAATATTTCAAGGATAAAAGACTACAGGTTTCCATCTTTATGTCGCCAATAAATGTACACGTAACTCGTTATGCAGTTTCGGGATTGGTGAAATACAGTAAATATCATCCTGGGAAATACCTTGTGGCCTGGCATCCGAAAGCGAGTACCGAAAATGAAAGAACAACAGTAGTGATTGAAAATAAAGTCTTTGGTGAAATCATGTATCGTCAAATTGCGGGTGCATTAGCAAAACGCATTGTCAATTATGCTGAAGAAGGCACGAATGTAGTTCAAGGAACTGATGCAGGATTTATCAAGTTCGGTTCAAGAGTAGATATTTATTTGCCAATCGGTACTAAAGTAAATGTGAAATTACAAGAGAAGGCAGTTGGTAATCAAACGATCATTGCACTTGCATAATTTATGTCTGAAAAAGATTTAGATAGTCAATTTAAAGAAGCTTTTGAAATAGCTTCTAATATGGAGCAAGATTCGCTTCCACAAGATATTATGCTTCGTTTGTACGCTTTTTATAAGCAAGCGGCTTTCGGAAATATCGGAAGTATCAATTACTCTACGCATGATGTTGTCGATGCGTTTAAGTTGAATGCATGGATGCAAGTTAGTCATTTGTCTGAAGACGAAGCAAAACAAGCTTATATAGATTTAATTGAGGAAATCACTCGAAAAAAATGAATAAGAAACAATTAGTTATTTTTCCTTTATTAGCTTCTACGATTTTTTCATGTAAGAAAGACACTCTAGTAGAAGTTGTTGATGTACCGGCAACTCCAATAGTTGCAGTAGAGCAAAAAGGAGGTAAGCCAAGCGATTTAAAAGCAAATGAAGGAGCTTTTCAATTGTTTGAATTACCATTTGATTACAAAGCCTTAGAGCCTTATTTTGATGCAACAACTACAGAATTGCATTATTCAAAGCATTTGCTTCCTTATGTGAACGCTTTAAATAAAGTGGTTGTTGGTACGAAGTATGAGGTATTGGAATTGGAACCGATTTTAAAGAATCTCAATTTTTCAGATGCTGAAGTCCGCAACAATGCTGGTGCGGTTTACAATCATAATTTTTTCTTTGAAGGTATTGCGCCAAAAGCAGGTGGAGAACCGGAAGGGGATTTGCTAGAAGCTATCAATCGCGATTTTGGTTCTTTTGAAGAATTTGTGCGTCAGTTTTCAGAGACTTCTGTTAAGTTGAATGGTTCCGGATGGACTTGGTTGTTATCAGACAAGTACGGACGTTTACGCATCATCACTACACCTAATAATGATGCACCACAAATGAAAGGGTTAGGAATTGTAGGAGTGCCTTTATTGAATTTAGATGTTTGGGAACATGCCTACTATTTGAAGTTTCAAAATAAGAAAAGAGAATATGCCAATACCTTCTTTAGTGTGGTGAATTGGGATAAAGTAGAACAGCGTTACGGCGCATTTACAAAATCATCTGCACCGGTATATCAAGAACCAGTAACAACGGAAGCAGTGATTCCTACAACTACCGAAACGGTTCCGGTTGAAAAACCAAAACCAGTTGAAGAATAAAACAAAAGATATAAATAAAAAAAGAGCTCCAATTGGAGCTCTTTTTTTGTCTTATGATGTTTTTGTTATACTGTTTCTTTTTTAGCTTTAAAGATTAAATAGGCACCAACCAAAACAAAAGGTATACTTAGCCATTGTCCGGTGGTTAAATAGCCTAATAGGTTTTCAAAACCGCCTTGGCTTTCTTTTACTGATTCTACTAAAATACGGATAGAGAACAAAGTAACTAAGAAAGTTCCAAATAGTAAGCCGGTTTTCTTGCGTGCATCGGTTTTCCAGTACATGTAAAATAAAAGTGCAAATACAAATACATATCCGATGGCTTCATACATTTGGGCTGGATGTCGGAAAGGAATCGCATTTAAGGTATCTATGAAGCGGGGATCATTCTGAATCAGATCATACGCTTTATCTATATCGTTGGTTTTTGTGATAAAATTTGGACTTTGATCTTCCCAAAATTCAGTTTCACGAACAAATTTAACAGCATAGAAGTGATCTCCTGAAGTTACCGGTCCATAAATTTCGGAATTGAAAAAGTTGCCTAAACGAACAAATATGGCGCCTGAAGCAACCGGAATAACAATTCGGTCTAAAATCCATAAATAAGAACGTTTTAAAATGCGTGTTTTGTATAAATACATGGCAATGATTACTGCTATTGCCGCACCATGACTGGCTAATCCCTGGAAGCCTGAAAATTTAAATTCCGGAACAAAATGAAAAGGTAAAAAGACACTTAGCGGATCGGTTGCAAACAATTCAGGTTGGTAAAAAATGACATGTCCTAAACGAGCTCCCAATAATATGGAAACCACCATGTATACAAATAGAGAATCTAGTTTTTCTTGAGGTTCTTCTTCACGTTTGAAGATGGGTGCCATTAAATACCAGCCTAATGCAAAAGCAATAACAAACATTAAACTGTAAAAACGAAGGGTAAAAGAGCCTATTTGTATTCCTTCCGAAGGATTCCAAACAAAGGATAAAAAGTGAGTCATAGTTTTTTATATCGATTGATTCAAAAATAGTATTTAAAAAAGGACTAAGCAAGATTTTTTTGTACGGTTTTATTGCTGTTTTTTTTATGGGACAGGATCGTAACCGCTTCCTCCCCAAGGGTGACATCTTCCAATTCTTTTCAACCCTAAAAATAAACCGTAAAATGGACCATGTTTTTTCAAAGCCTCGATCATATAGCTAGAGCAGGTGGGTTGGTATCGGCAGGCAGCCGGCATAAGCGGGGATAGTATGTACTGGTAAAACCGGACTAAGAATATAAGAGGGAATACTAAAATTTTTTTCAGCATTGGATATGAAATTGATTTGATGCTAAGTTGAGAAAAATATAGATTCCGACATAACTTACCGTGCACTTTTTTAGGATTAAAATAAATGGTTCTGTTTTCCCTCTTTTTTATTCGGTGCTAAAAGCGCATAAGTCTATAAGGCGTATTTGAATCCCTTTGTAATTTCGTCTTCTACTATACTCAGAGTATACTTACACTACACTTATATACTAGTTATAGTACACTTATATACTACTTATATAGCACTTTACTATGGATAAACTATGGATGAACTATTGGGGATGCCTTATATATGGGGCTTTTTGATTCGTCTTTTCCAAGAATTGAGCACTATTTCATGTCTGTTTACGGTAAAAAGTGACCAAAAACGGCAAAAAGCGACCAAAACGGCAATTGTAATAAAGATTGGCTTGAAATTTGGAGTAAAATCTTACATTTCATTTCAAAACAAGAAAATAATGGCTAAAGCAAAAGGGATACTACAGGTAGAAGGGCAGTTAGGTGATTTGGTTTTTTACAAGATGGGAGGAGAGCGTTTTGTGCGACGTAAAGACCTTCACAGGAAGCAACGCATTGCTCATTCCCCGAAATTTGAACGTACACGAGAGAATAATACTGAATTTGGGCAGTGCAGCAGTGCAGGAAAGTTGGTACGCAACGCATTGGCTTCTTTATTGATTAAAGCCAAAGACACCCAATTGGCCGGAAGAATGTTAGGTGTTATGAGTCGGATCAAAGATATGGATACCAATTCCCCGCGTGGTTTACGAAAAGTATCGGAAGGTTTGAAAACAGATCAAGGGAAAGCGCTTATCAGCGGTTTTGATTTTAATAGCCATGCGCGTTTGGGTGAGGTGTTGCAAAGTAACTGGCAATTGGACCGTCAAGCAGGGATATTACGCATTCCTGATTTTACTCCGGACAAGCAATTGTTTTTCCCGAAAGGAGCGACCCATGCTGTTTTTTTGTTAGCTGTTTTAGATGTAGATTTTGCGAGCCGTGAATATACAGTCACTTATAGTTTACCGGTTACCGTTCCAAAACGGTCTACACCCATCAATTTATTTCTAACCCCCGAAAGCCTGCCTGATGGGAGCGGTATATTGTTTAGTGTGTTGGCTATTTCGTTTTTCCAGGAGATGAATGAAACCACCTATAGGCTGCATAGTGAAAAAAACAATGTTTTATCTGTGTTGGAAGTGTTGTAATGATTTGCTAAGGGATAATCAGGTCTATACAATAACCGGATATGTAATAAAAAACCCGCCATTAAGCGGGTTTCTATATTAAAACGTAAATGTAGTTCCTTCTTTTCCGTCTTTCAGGACAATGTCCAGTGCGGCTAACTGATCTCTGATTTCATCAGATAAAGCCCAGTTTTTATTGGCACGCGCTTCATTGCGCATACCAATTAGCATTTCGATAACGCCACTCAATTTATCAGAGTTGTTGGCTATTTCCGCTTCATTTCTGATACCTAATATGTCAAAGACAAAAAGCTGTAGTGTGGCTTTTAGTGTTGCTAAATCTGCTTCCGTAATGGTTTCCTTCTTGTCGTTAATTAAATTAATGTAACGAATACCTTCAAACAATTGCGCAATTAAAATTGGCGTATTGAAATCATCGTTCATAGCATTGTAGCACGATTGTTTCCATGTAGTAATGTCTACACTAGACTTAGTACTGGTTGGTAATGAATCAATTAATTTAATACCTTCCATTAAGCGGATGAATCCTTTTTCGCTGGCTACCATTGCTTCGTTGGAAATATCCAATACGCTTCGGTAATGTGCTTGCATAAAGCAGAAACGAACAATGCTAGGGCTGAATGCTTTTTCGAAGAAATCATTGTCGCCATTAAGCAATTCCATTGGTAGAATGAAATTTCCGGTAGATTTGCTCATGCGCAATCCGTTCATGGTAAGCATGTTGGTATGCATCCAGTATTTTACGGGAGTTACACCGTTGCGTGCTTTCCCTTGTGCGATTTCACATTCATGATGTGGGAATTTTAAATCCATTCCGCCACCGTGAATATCAAAAGTTTCACCTAAATATTTAGTACTCATCGCAGTACACTCTAGGTGCCAACCTGGAAATCCTTCACCCCAAGGTGAGTTCCAGCGCATGATATGAGCCGGAGAAGCACTTTTCCATAACGCGAAATCCTGAGGGTTTTTCTTCTCATTCTGACCGTCTAAGTCTCTTGTGTTGGCAAACAACTCATCAATATTGCGATTGCTTAGTTCGCCATAATTCATGCCTCTTTTGTTGTATTCTTGAACATCAAAATATACGGAGCCATTGCTTACATAGGCAAATCCATCTTCAATTAACTTTTGTGTCAATTCAATTTGTTCAATGATATGGCCTGTTGCAGTGGGTTCGATATTGGGAGGTAGGAAATTGAATACATCCAAAACCTTATGAAAGTAAACAGTGTATTTCTGTACCACTTCCATTGGTTCTAATTTTTCTAAACGGGTTTGTTTAACGAAACGATCATTTTCCACGTTCCCATCATCCGTTAAATGTCCTGCGTCAGTGATATTTCTTACATAGCGTACATTATAGCCTAGATGTAAAAAATAACGGTAGATCATATCAAAACTCATAAATGTACGAACGTTGCCCAAGTGAACATGACTGTAAACGGTTGGACCACATACATACATACCAATATTACCTTCGTGTAATGGAGTGAAAGTTTCTTTTTCACCCGAAATCGTATTGTAAACTTGCAATGAATGAGTTTGATATAAGGCCATTTTTTGATTTGTTTTTTAGGAGCACAACACTCAGTTTTTGGAAGATGCTCGGTCCTGCTATCCGCTATATCTTCAAAATGGCCATTTTTCAATGACCATTTTAAAGGATGCCGCTGCTATCAGGGCTATGTTTTAAAATTTAGTGTCTAATTTGATATAATCTAAGAATTCTTTTCTTGTTGCTTCGTTTTTGAATTTACCTCCAAATTCAGAAGTAACGGTGCTACTTTCGATATCTTTGATACCTCTTGAATTCACGCACAAGTGTTTTGCGTCAATTACACAAGCAACATCTTCTGTTCCTAATACACGTTGCATCTCTTGTACAATCTGCATGGTCAAACGTTCTTGTACTTGCGGACGTTTTGCGTAATAATCAACAATGCGGTTCATTTTGGATAAGCCGATTACGTTACCATTAGAGATATAGGCAACATGAGCTCTACCTATAATAGGTAATAAATGATGCTCGCAAGTAGAATACACTACAATGTTTTTTTCTACAAGCATTTCATTGTATTTGTAATGATTTTGAAAAGTAGAAGAGCCAGGTTTCTTATTAGGATGTAACCCACCAAATATTTCTTTTACAAACATTTTTGCCACACGGTTAGGAGTTCCGCTTAAGCTATCATCAGTTAAATCCATTCCAAGAGTAATCAAAATGCTTTCCACATCTTTTTTAATCAATGCAATTTTTTCGTCATCGGTTTTGTCAAATGCGTCCTTACGTAAAGGATTGGTTGCACTTGTTGCTATATGGTTATTTCCAATTTCGTCTTGAAAATCTTCGTTATGAGCCATTCTATTATTTCTCGTATTTACAATTATGACGCAAATATACGTATTATATTGAATTTATGGAATGAGATTATTTCTTAAAAAAAATCTAAAAAAAAAACCGTGTATGGTTAAAAAATTGCTAAATTTCGACGTTTTTTACAAAATAAATAGAACTAAATTATGAAAATAAAACTACTTGTGCTGTTTTTATCAATTGTATGGGGGAATTCCTTTGGTCAAAATGCACCTACTGTTTATGTTAATACGGTACCACCATTACCTGTCTGTGCACCTGGTGATGCAACAACTCTTCAAGCAGATTTTCTTCAAACCTACGCTACTAATACCAATAATTATACGGTAACGTCCATTCCGTTTGCCCCGGCGTATTCATTTACAAGTGGTGAAGAGATTACTACTACTAATAATGATGATGTTTGGTCTAGATTGTATGAGTTGCCTTTTCCATTTTGTTTTTATGGTGTAAATTATACACATATTCTGATTGGATCGAATGGTATTATAAGTTTTAATATTCATCCATCTGTTGTTCCAGGGGGTATACCTGGTGGAACGGAGTTGCCAAATTCTACTGATGTTTCTTCTACACATAGTGGTTGCGACTGGTCATTTTCTTCAACTTTGCCAACAACCAATCCAACAACATTTCGAGAAAAAAATGCTATTTATGGGGTGTATCAAGATACTGATATCAGAACCCCTCCAGTAACTAATCCTGCAGTACAAAGAGTACGATTTTATACAACAGGTACCTATCCCAACAGAGCTTTTGTTGCGAACTTTAACGAATTACCTCAATTTAGTTGTGGCTCAGGGGTTGGTTTGCAAACATCACAAATCATTTTATATGAAACAACCAATACCATTGATGTTTTAGTGAAAAATAGAACTCCTTGTACAGGATGGCAGAGTGGAGTTGGTGTTATAGGTGTTATGAATCAGGCAGGTACTTTGGCTGCAATTCCTCCGGGAAGAAACACTGGAGCTTGGAGTGCTACGAATGAGGCATGGCGTTTTACACCATCAGCAGCAGGGGGATCAAATGTGTCTATTGAATGGTTCAATGGCGCTACTTCTTTAGGACCTGGAGTTAGCGGTGGAACAGGTATTAATAATCTTACGGTGAACGTTAGTGGACCTACAACCTACACTGCAGTGGCTACCTATACCCGATGCGATGGTACACAAGTTGTAATTCAGGATGATGTTTCGGTAGATGTTGAAGGACCACTACCTACAAGAGACCCACAGAATATCGTTCAGTGTGGTACACCTCCA
This sequence comes from Flavobacterium sp. GCM10023249, assembly GCF_042653365.1. NCBI lineage: Bacteria > Pseudomonadati > Bacteroidota > Flavobacteriia > Flavobacteriales > Flavobacteriaceae > Flavobacterium > Flavobacterium sp. GCM10023249. The sequence continues at coordinate 108,457 of NZ_JBHSHZ010000009.1, read as the reverse complement.
TTCAACATCAATCAAAATGTTTACATGTTGAATGGCTATCCAGCAGCTGATTTTGTTTTTAAATATTATGTAGATAATGCAGGTGCTCCTGGAACACAGATTCCAAATGCTTCTTTAAGTACTTATGTTCCTGTTTCTCCTTCATACCCTCAAACGATTTGGGTTGAAGTGATCGATCAGAATACAACAGGTTGTTCTAATTTTAGATCGTTTACCATTGATTTGGTAGCATCACCTAGTGGGACTTTTTCTTACGCTGATCCTTTTTGTGATAGTGTCAGTACGCCACAAAACCCAACATTAAATGCCTTAACATCTAATGGTACTTTTTCGGCAACTCCTGCTGGTTTAATAATTGATCCGACATCTGGAGCAATAACTCCGGAAGGTAGCACACCCGGTACCTATACAGTAAGTTATTTTATAGCAGCTTCTGGAACATGTCCTTCTTATTCAGCGCCTTCAGTTAGTGTTACTATCAATCCTGGACCGGTTTTAGTCATTACAGATCCTGCAGCAGTATGTGAACCAGCAACTGTTGATATTACAGCTCCGGCAGTAACGGCAGGTAGTACTGTAGGCGGTACTTTGAGTTATTGGACCGATGCAGCGGCAACAAACGCATTAACGAATCCGAATGCTGTGGCAACAAGTGGTACTTACTATATTATGAGTACTGTAGGTGCATGTTCGGATATCGAACCTGTAACCGTTACAATAAATCCATCACCATCGTTAGTGATTACCAATCCGGCAGCAGTCTGTGCGCCAACTACAGTTGATTTAACCGATACAGCGATAACAACTGGAAGCACCGGTGGAGGTACATTGAGTTATTGGACAGATGCTGCGGCAACTTCACCATTAGCTAACCCTAATGCCGTGGCAACAAGTGGAACGTATTATATTATGAGTACATTGGGATCTTGTACAGATATTGAACCGGTAACTGTAACAATAAATCCTACTCCTTCTTTAGTAATTACCAATCCGGCAGCAGTTTGTGCGCCAACTACAGTTGATTTAACGGCAGCGGCAGTGACGGTGGGTAGTACAGGTAGTGGTACATTAAGTTACTGGACCGATGCAGCGGCAACTGCACCATTAGCAAGTCCAAATGCAGTAGCAACAAGTGGTACTTACTATATTATGAGTACTGTAGGAACCTGTTCGGATATCGAAGCGGTAACCGTTACAATAAATCCAACGCCATCGTTAGTGATTACTAATCCGGCAGCAGTTTGTGTTCCTGCAACCGTTGATTTGACAGCTGCAGCGGTTACAACTGGAAGCACCGGTGGAGGTACATTAAGTTATTGGACTGACGCTGCGGCAACTTCGCCATTGGCAAGTCCTAATGCAGTAGCTACAAGTGGTACATATTATATTATGAGTACAGTGGGTTCGTGTACGGATATTGAACCGGTAACGGTTACAGTAAGTCCAAGTCCGGTATTGGTAATTACCAATCCAGCAGCCGTTTGTGCACCATCAACGATTGATTTGACGGCAGCAGCAGTGACGGCGGGTAGTACAGGTAGCGGTACATTAAGTTATTGGACCGATGCAGCGGCAACTGCACCATTAGCAAGTCCAAATGCAGTAGCAACAAGTGGTACTTACTATATTATGAGTACTGTAGGAACCTGTTCGGATATCGAAGCGGTAACCGTTACAATAAATCCAACACCTTCTTTAGTGATTACCAATCCGGCAGCAGTTTGTGTTCCTGCAACCGTTGATTTGACAGCGGCAGCGGTTACAACTGGAAGCACGGGTAGTGGTACATTAAGTTATTGGACCGACGCTGCGGCAACTTCACCATTGGCTAACCCTAATGCAGTGGCAATAAGTGGTACGTATTATATTATGAGTACTTTGGGTACGTGTACGGATATTGAACCGGTAACGGTTACAGTAAGTCCAAGTCCGGTATTGGTAATTACCAATCCGGCAGCAGTTTGTGCGCCATCAACAATAGATTTGACGGCAGCAGCAGTGACGGCGGGCAGTACAGGTAGCGGAACATTAAGTTATTGGACCGATGCTGCGGCAACCACTCCATTAACAAGTCCAAATGCGGTGGCAACAAGTGGTACTTACTATATTATGAGTACTGTAGGAACCTGTTCGGATATCGAAGCGGTAACCGTAACTGTAAATCCAACACCATCGTTAGTGATTACCAATCCGGCAGCAGTTTGTGTACCAGCAACCGTTGATTTGACAGCGGCAGCAGTTACAACAGGCAGTACGGGTAGTGGTACATTAAGTTATTGGACCGATGCTACGGCAACTACACCATTGGTTAACCCTAATGCAGTAGCAACAAGTGGAACGTATTATATTAGAAGTACAGTAGGATCTTGTACAGATATTGAACCGGTAACGGTTACAGTAAGTCCAAGTCCGGTATTGGTGATTACAAATCCGGCAGCCGTTTGTGCTCCATCAACGATTGATTTGACGGCAGCAGCAGTAACGGCAGGCAGCACAGGTAGCGGTACATTAAGTTACTGGACCAATGCTGCGGCAACCACTCCATTAACAAGTCCTAATGCTGTGGCAGCAAGTGGAACATATTATATTAAGAGTACTGTAGGAACCTGTTCGGATATCGAATCGGTAACCGTAACTGTAAATCCAACACCATCGTTAGTGATTACTAATCCGGCAGCTGTTTGTGTACCAGCGACCGTTGATTTGACAGCGGCAGCAGTTACAACAGGCAGTACGGGTAGTGGTACATTAAGTTATTGGACCGATGCTACGGCAACTACACCATTGGTTAACCCTAATGCAGTAGCAACAAGTGGAACGTATTATATTAGAAGTACAGTAGGATCTTGTACAGATATTGAACCGGTAACGGTTACAGTAAGTCCAAGTCCGGTATTGGTGATTACAAATCCGGCAGCCGTTTGTGCTCCATCAACGATTGATTTGACGGCAGCAGCAGTAACGGCAGGCAGTACAGGTAGCGGTACATTAAGTTACTGGACCAATGCTGCAGCTACAACTGCATTGGCAAGTCCTAATGCGGTGGCAACAAGTGGAACATATTATATTAAGAGTACAGTGGGAACCTGTTCGGATATCGAAGCGGTAACAGTAACAGTTAATCCAACACCATCTTTAGTGATCACTAATCCGGCAGCTGTTTGTGTACCAGCGACCGTTGATTTGACAGCCTTGGCAGTTACAGCAGGTAGCACGGGTAATGGTACTTTAAGTTATTGGACCGATGCTGCGGCAACTACACCATTGGCTAACCCTAATGCAGTAGCAACAAGTGGAACGTATTATATTAGAAGTGCAGTAGGATCTTGTACAGATATTGAACCGGTAACGGTTACAGTAAGTCCAAGTCCGATATTGGTGATTACAAATCCGGCAGCGGTATGTGAACCATCAACAGTGGATTTGACCGCAGCAGCAGTAACAGCTGGCAGTACAGGAAGCGGTACTTTGACGTATTGGACCAATGCTGCAGCTACAACTGCATTGGCAACTCCTAGTGCAGTGGCAATAGGTGGAACGTATTATATTAAGAGTACAGTGGGAACCTGTTCGGATATTAAACCAGTAACTGTAACTATAAATGCAATTCCTGTAGTATCGTTAGACGGCGGTTATGTGTGTGTTGATAGTGCAACTGGAACAGTTCTAAGTACATTGTTATTGGATTCACAATTAAGTGCTACTGATTATACATTTGTTTGGAAAGACGATCAAAATAATACTGTTGGAACTCAAAGTACATATTTAGCAACTGCACCGGGTACCTACAGTTTGGTAGCAACGACAATTGCAGCACCATTTTGTTCAACGGCAAGTGCATCGGCAACAGTTCAGACTTCATCGGCACCAGAAAGTTTAGCATTTGTGACTTCTAATTATTTTGCAGAAACATTATCAATAGAAGTGATTGCCAGTCCAACCGGGAATTATGAGTATCAGTTAGACAACGGACAATACCAATCTAGTAATGTATTTACAGGTGTAACACCTGGTGCGCATATTGTTAGTGTAAGAGATATTCACAATGTATGTAGTCCAATTACCGGTCAAGTTGATTTAGTGGATTTTCCAAGATATTTTACACCAAACGGAGATGGTATTCACGATGTGTGGAATATAGGATTTCTAAATTCTCAATCTAATTCCAAAATTGAGATTTTTGATAGAATGGGTAAATTATTGAAAGTAATATATCCATCAGGACAAGGTTGGGATGGAACTTATTTGGATCAGCCATTGCCTTCGACAGATTATTGGTTTGTTGTTCATTATGAAGAAAATGCACAACAAAAAGTATTCAGAGGTCATTTCGCAATGAAGAGATAATGAAGTAACAAAAAAAGGCTTTCGATTTCGAAAGCCTTTTTTTTATTTAGTAATGTGAAAATTATCCTTTATAAGCTTTTAAGGCTTCACCTAAAATTTGAACCGATTTAATTAAATCTTCTTTTTTCAAAACGTAGGCAATACGCACTTCATTTTTACCCATTCCAGGAGTAGAATAGAATCCTGCGGCAGGAGCTACCATAACCGTTTCTTTGTTGAAGTCGAATGACTCTAATAACCATTGCGCAAAATCATCAGCATCAGCTACAGGTAATTGTGCAATACAATAAAATGCGCCTTTTGGTGTAGCAATTTTCACACCTGGGATTTTATTCATTTCACGAATTAAAGTGTCGCGACGGTCTCTGTATTCGTCAATTACTTCGTCAAAGTAACTTTGCGGTGTATCTAAAGCAGCTTCGCTAGCAATTTGTTCGTAGGTTGGAGGAGATAAACGTGCCTGTGCAAATTTCATCGCTGTAGCCATTACTGCTTTGTTTTTGGAAACAATACAACCAATACGAGCACCACACATACTGTAACGTTTTGAAACCGAATCAATCATAATAGCATTTTCTTCGATTCCAGGAACATCCATAACAGAATAGTGTTTGGCACCTTCGTCATACACAAATTCACGGTAAACTTCATCAGCAATTAGGAATAAATCGTGTTTTTTTACCAATTCAGCCAATTGTTGTATTTCAGTTTCAGAGTATAAATAACCGGTTGGATTTCCGGGATTACAAATAAGGATCGCTTTGGTTTTAGGAGTGATTAACTTTTCAAAATCTGCAATTGGGGGTAATGCAAAACCGGTTTCAATTCCAGAAATTACTGGAATTACACTAACTCCCGATGCTGTTGCAAATCCGTTGTAATTAGCATAAAAGGGTTCAGGAATAATGATTTCATCACCAGCATCCATTGTACTACCCATAGCGAATAATAGCGCTTCACTTCCTCCGGTTGTAACGATAATATCTTCTTTATGGATTGGCAATCCTATTTTTTGATAGCTCAATGCTAGTTTTGTTCTGTAACTTTCAAATCCTGCCGAATGGCTGTATTCTAAAACTTTGATATCATTGTTTTTAATCGCTTCTAAAGCTACTTCAGGAGTTTTGATATCAGGTTGACCAATGTTTAGGTGGTATACTTTGTGACCTTTTTTCTTTGCTGTTTCAGCATATGGAACCAATTTTCTGATTGGTGATTCAGGCATGTGTTGGCCCTTGTTTGATATTTTAGGCATAATTAAAAAGTTTGGTGATGCAAATTTGCAACATTTTATCCAAATAAAAAGGCTTATAACGGGTTGATTTGTTAAAAAATAGATGCCAAATTGCTGTTGGTAGCTAAGATGGTTACAATCCTGAAATCATTTCTTACACTTGAATAAAAAAATATGAAAGATACTTTTTTGCTGAGATTTGGAATGGCAGTAGTGATGTTTATGCACAGCGTTCCATCTATCGTTTCTGGGGATGTGATTGCTTTTGGAATTGATTATTTGTCTCCCAAAGGATTTGGGTTTTTGGGATTACCTGTAGCCATTGCCGTTAAATTAATCCATTTGTTTTCAATTTATACTTTATTGGTAAATAAACATTTAAAACCTACGGCGATTTTGAATATCCTAGTGTTGATTTCGGGTATCGTTATGGTACATGCTTGGGAAGGTTGGTATGTTGTTGGAGGAGGTAGAAATGGGATTGAATTTAATTTTATTTTGATTTTTGTGTTCCTGTCTTTTTGGTTCCCGAAAGGTATTTTTAGAAAAGAAATGTGATTATTTAGAGTAATTCGTAGACCACAAACGTTTGTTTGTAGATATTTTTCTACTTTTAAAAGATATAATCATGATTTTCGTATTAATGAAAAACAAAGTCTCATCTCATCTTATTTTTTGGATATTATATTTTATCTATCAAGTTAATTCGGAGTATGCTTACTTGAGTACCTATCTTCCTCAACATTTACGGACTGATTGGTTGGATGTGCTCAATTTTTCGGTTATTTCGATACTGGTGTTTGACTTGTCGATCGTACCTTGTTTTTATTGTTTATTAGCAATCATAGATTCTGAAAAAGCTTTTTTTAGATCTGTTGTAGTTAAGGTAGTAGCGGTTATTTTATGTATTGCTTTTTTTGTAATCACTTTCCGCGTATCCTGTCACTATTTTGTTTATGAAGTAATATATAGAGTCAAGGAGGATGTGGATAGTTTTTCATTGTTTGGTATTTTCAATGCTTTGATGAATATTGGTTTTGGTGCTTCATTGGCTTTGGGTTTTGAAAAGTTCCGTCAACATTTGGTCATGAAAAATGAATTGAGTGAATTAAAATCGGAAAAATTGCAAACCGAATTGAAGTTTCTGAAAGCACAGATTAATCCTCATTTTTTATTCAATACCCTAAATAATATTTATGGTTTGGCAATTAAAAAATCGGATGAAACACCGGATATTATTTTGAAGTTATCCAAAATTATGCGGTATAATATTTTTGAATCGGCAAAAGATACTGTTCCAATTGAGAAAGATATAGAAAATATACAAGATTTTATTTCCATTCAGAAAATAAGACATAAAGAGCTGAATTTGCAATTTATTCATGAAGTTGATCAGCCTTTTAAAGAAATTTCGCCGTTGATTTTATTACAGTTTGTTGAAAACGCATTCAAATATGGAGCTTCGGAGAGCATTTCAGATGCGTTCATCACTATTAAATTGCAATTAAAAGACAATCTATTGCATTATGAGGTTTCCAATTCGACTGACGAACGAAATAGGACAGACTCTACAAAAATCGGATTACAGAATATCAATAGGCAGTTGGAATTACTTTACCCTAAAAAGTACAATCTTGAAACCAAGAAAGAGAATAATATCTATTCGGTTTCTCTAAAAATTGATTTTAACAAATGAAACAGCATTCAAGAAAATACAGATGTTTGATTGTGGAAGATGAACCTATTGCCGCAGAAATTGTTGCATCATTTATAGCTAGGGATGAAGAGCTGAAATTGGTTGAAATTTGTTCCGATGCAATACACGCTCATTCGGTTTTAAAAAATGAAACCATTGATTTATTGTTTCTGGATCTTCATTTGCCCATTTTGAAAGGATTCGATTTTTTAAGAAAATTAACAGATCCACCTGCAGTAATTGTGACTACGGCATATCATGACTATGCCTTGGAGGGTTATGATTTAGATGTCGTTGATTACTTGTTGAAACCTATTCCTTATGATCGCTTTGTTAAATCGGTTCAAAAATTTAAGCATTTTTTGAAAGCTGAAGAGGCCTTGATCGAGCATAGTGAGCGTAATTACATTTTGATGCATGTGGGTAAACGTCAGTTTAAAATTTTTTCTGATGATATCTTTTTCATAGAAAGTTTCAGAGAGTATATTATTATTCATACCAAAACAGAAGATGTTAAAATCAAAATGCCAATAAGTAAAATTGAAGACATTTTGGATAAAAATAAATTCAGAAGGGTGCATAAATCTTTTATTGTCTCAATAGATAAAATTGAAGTTTATGCTGCGAATGAGTTAGTTGTAAATGGTGTGAAAATTCCTGTTGGGCGAACTTACAAAGAATCTGAAAATAAAAACATTAACTTTTCATAAAGAAAATCCTACCTAGGGAATTTGTAACTTTATAGAGAAGGTTCAATCATCAATCCAACATTTTAATGAAAAAAATTTACCTCATAATCGTGTTTTTGAGCGCGTTTAACTTTTCTTTTTCTCAGGAAGGGTTTCGATTTAATTCTGAGAAAAAGAAAATCACAATCCCGTTCAAAATCAGTAATAATCTAATCATTATTCCTGTAAATATTAATGGGGCTGAATTAAGTTTTTTGTTAGATACCGGAGTTGATAATACGATTTTATTTAGCCTTGAAGAGACAGATTCAATTACTTTCAATAATGTAAGGAAAATAAAAATGCGCGGATTGGGTAATGGAGAACCTATTGATGCTTTGTATTCTAAAACGAATACGTTGAAAATTAAGGAGTTTGAAGATTCAAATCATGATGTATTTATAATTTTGGATCAAGGAATCAATTTTTCTTCACAGATAGGTATTCCTGTCCATGGTATCATTGGATATGAGTTTTTTAAGAATCATCTTGTAGAAGTGAATTACAAAGCCAAAAAAATTACTATTTATAAAGAAAGTTCAGGTTTTTCTGAAAAAAGAAGGAAAGCTTATGATGTTTTACCTTTGGATATCGAAATGAAAAAACCGTATCTCAACGCTCAGGTAACATTAAATGGAAAAGAAATTAATACTCGATTGTTAGTAGATTCTGGAGGTAGCGATGCTATTTGGCTTTTTGAAAACAAGGAAAATAACATTGTTTCTCCAGAAAATTATTTTGATGATTTTTTAGGAAACGGTTTTAGTGGAGAAATTTTTGGTAAAAGATCTCGGGTAGAAAAAATCAAATTGGGAACCAGTGTTATCGATAATGCAACAATATCCTTTCCGAATCAAGAATCGATTCGTCATGTAAACATGGGATCAGGCAGAAATGGTTCTATTGGTTCAGAAATACTTAAGCGATACCATGTATTGTTTGATTATGCTAATGGTACGATTTATCTTAAAAAGAATCTTGATTTCAAGGAACCTTTCAACTATAATATGAGTGGATTGGAGATTGGACACATTGGTCTTCATTGGGTTAAAGAGCAAACGGTGTTTAGAGCAAATTTGGTTCCTGCGAATGTTATAAATGTTGACTTAAGAGATGCTTCTCCAATAAGTTTTAAGTATCAGTTTTCATTAAAACCAAAATATGAAATTACTAAGATAAGACCTAATTCTCCCGCAGAACAAGCAGGTTTTCAAAAAGGAGATATTATTGTTAATATCAACGGACATTATGCTTATCAATATAAATTGGAAGAAATTGTAGAGATTTTGCGTTCCGAAGAGGGTAAAATGATTCGTCTCGAAGTCGATAGAAAAGGAGTTATAGTAAAAGGTAAATTTCAGCTTCAAAAAATATTATAATTGTTTGGTAATCATTTGGTTATTTTGATTGTCATAGCTTTTTTTTAAAACAATTTTCAAAGCTTGTTTTGTTTGAAGTATTTTTCTTACATTTATAAAAAAATGTAATGCCACTTCCACAACTAGGACTTTCAATGTCTATAACAGATAATCCCGGTTCACCTTTATATGCCGGGGTAGGAGAGAGAGAGAAAATGAGTGAATTCGATTCTGCTCTTACAAAACACACCATAACTATTGTCATAACCGATGAAGAATCAGGGTTGGTTACAGTAAAATTGCATAAAAACAATAAAGTATCCGAACTCGAATTGATGACTTATAAAATGAGTGTTACTGATGATAAAACGAATGAAACCACATTTTATCAGGTCACCAGAGATACTTTATTATTGAAGGAATTGACAACTAAAAGTATTGGACGTTTTTCACTTTTTGGTCTGGAATGGTTTAAAAAACAAATTACACGTCTACCTTCTATTTCCTATGAACCGTTAAAGGTAAATATCGAACATTTTGAGGTATCTAGATACCGTACCCTTAAAGAGAATTATCTAGCCTATACCTTAAAAAAAGGGGATGCGGTAGCCAATCTTGTAGCAGGTGAAATTCCGGAAACTCTTTTTACTACTTCGAAAAGGGACAATTTCTTTTGTGTGATTGATAACAGTAATGGACAACGATTTATTGGAGATATTCGCTACCGAGAAAAGTTCATTAAAACAATTCCAAATGTTGAAATTCAAGTTATGAAACGAAATAAAAGCATTAAGGAGTTTGAATTGGATAAAAGTGGAAAAATTAATAAGATAATTTACCTGTAAGATGTACGGAATATATTATAAAACACCAATTAGTTTTAAGGATTTGATTGGGAAGAAAGAGATTGAAAAAACGAATATCGAACATTCAATAGCACAATTTATAAATCTTGTGGCCACTTCGTCATTTGGCGAATGCAAATTTGATGAAACATTCGGATGTAAAATTTGGGAGATGGATTTTGACTTGCTTTCAGATCAAAATACATTAAAAGATAAAATCAGAGATGCCCTCAAAAATGCAGTGAAACAACATGAGTATAGATTAGAATTGACCGAAATTGAAGTGTCTATCACAGAAGCCAAAGCTGCTTCTTATAATCATAATCTCAGAATGAAAAAAAAGATCAATATTGTGATAAAAGGGCATGTGAAAAAAACCAATAGACCGTTTAATTTTTATGGCTACTTTTTCGTAGGACCGCTTTCTTATATTTAAAATTATGGAGATTCAAGAACGTATTAAAGATAGAATATTAAAAAGAGCCGCAAGAGTTTGGGGATATAATGACAGTGAACTGGAAACTTCCTTCGATCCAATTGTTGGATTACTTTTAGAAGCATGTGCTTCCGAATTGGAAAAATTGTCCGTAGAACTGAATAATTCCCATACCCGAATTGTTGAACGTCTGATCGAAATTATGTCGCCCGCTTCAAATGCTGGGGCATTGCCATCGAGAACAATTGTTCACGCTAAGCCATCTGAGAATAATTATAAAGTTTCTTTGGAACATCAGTTTTTCTGCAAGAGGAATATTCCCAACATTTATGATCCGGTGAAACCGACTATCAAAGAAGTCTTTTTTGGGCCAACTGCACCATTTCAATTGACTACAGCCGAAGTGGAATTCATGGCTTTTGGTTCTTCATTATACCAATTCAATAACACAATTCATAAGGAATTTTATTTGAGATCGCCAAAATCGTTGAAGTCTTCAACTTTTTGGCTAGGTATTCAATGTTTGGATACTGACGAAATTTTGAAGAATTTGATGTTTTATGTTGAAATTAAAAATTCGCACCAACGGGAAGTATTTTATCATTATCTCAAACAAGCCAAATTTTTTATTGGAGACAGACAAATTAAGTTCAATGAAGGTTATAATGTCACTACGAAAGATTTTGACGTTGATGCAATTATAACCAGAAATTACAATCGCATCAACCAAATTTATTCGGAAGTCAATACTTTTTATGCTGATAAATTCATTCATCTTACAGAAGAAATTGCACTCCAACCCGATATGTTTACTCTTCCAGAAGAAATCGCAAATACTTTCGAAAGTGATAAATTAACGGCAAAAAAAGACGTTTTCTGGTTAAGGATTGAATTCCCAGAAGTTATCAACAATACTATTTTTGAAAGTCTGAGTTTTTCGTTGAATTGTTTTCCTGTTATCAACAAAAGGTTAATCAATTTGGCTCAAAGAATTGACCCCTATATTAACTATGTTCCCCTAATTAACAATGATCATTTTTTGGATCTTGAAGAGATTACGGACACGACAGGTTTTAATTATCATCTGAAAGATTTTTCCAGAGCCAGTATAGAATCCGGCCAAGCCACATTAAGACACAAAGGTGTGGAGCGTTTTGATGAGCGCAATGCTTCAGAAATGATGCAATACCTATTGGAATTGTTAAAGGATGAAAGTGCCTCTTTTTCTGTTTTAGGAGGTGATTTTGTTCGAAATGTGATTGGAGAAATGAATCAGCTCATTGCAACTTTAGAGCAACAAACGAAAGAAAACTCGTTTCTCAAATCCAATTTTCCCTATGTTATCATAAAACCGAATAGCAATGAAGATAGAAATGAAAACGACTCATTTTTTGTCAGCTTTTGGTCAACTTGTGGGGAAGAGGCTAATGAAATTAAACCGGGTACGAAATTAGATTTGCCGTCGGGAACTGATTTTATTGCAAATTCCATGTATTTGGTGCAAACAAGTGTAGGAGGAAAAACACGCCTTACATCAGGAGAGAAGATACTTTCTTACAGAGAGGCTTTATTAACGCACGGTCGTATTGTTACTTTCGCAGATATAAAAACGTTTACAATGAATCATTTTGGATTTTCAATAGCCAAAGTTGAAGTAGGTAAAGGAACGAAGATTGATACTTCTCTCAAAACGGGTTTTGTAAGAACAATCGATATTAAAGTGACTAAAAATACCGATACGGAATATCCGGTTACCGATAATGAATGGAATTATTTATGCGATAATTTATTGCATAAACTCGATCAGGTATCCTCAAATACATACCCGTATCGTTTAATTGTTAATTGATGAATAAATAAAAAAGGAGCTTAAATAGCTCCTTTTTTTTATACAATTGACAAAGTTAATTCTCCATTTTCCAAAGCAATGGTTACCACACTACCTTCTTTGACTTCATTGGATATAATCTTTTTAGCAAGTGGTCTTCTCAATTCCGATCGGATAATGCCTTTTAAAGGTCTTGCTCCATAGGTAGCATTGAATCCGTTGTCAACTAGGAATGATTTCGCCTCTTCTGAAATATGTAAGGTAATTTCTAATGACTTTACTAAGTCAAACAATTCCTTTTTCAAATGAATTTCAAAGATCCCCATCGCATTGTCTTTGGAGATTGGTGCAAAAGGAATGATTTCAGTTAAACGTCCCAAAAACTCAGGTCGGAAATTTTTGGTCATGATTTCCATTAGTTGATTTGAGCTTGGATATCCGCTACCGTTTGTAATAGAATCAACGATAAATTGAGATCCGATATTGGACGTAAAAAGAATAAGTGCATTCGAAAAATCACCTTCTTTTCCGAGACGGTCATGCAATTTTCCTTCATCCATTATTTGAAGAAAAACGTCAAATACAGAAGGATGTGCTTTTTCAATTTCATCGAAGAGTACAATAGAGTAGGGCTTCTGTCTGATTTTATTCACTAATAGACCACCATCTTCATAACCTACATAGCCTGGAGGCGCCCCGTAGAGTAATGCCGCAGAATGTTCTTCTTTGAATTCGGACATATCAAAACGAATAATGGCGTTTTCATCTTGGAATAAGAAATCAGCTAGAGATTTGGCCAATTCCGTTTTTCCAGTTCCCGTTGGACCAAGAAAGAAGAACGATCCAATAGGTTGACCAGCTTTACTTAAACCAGATCGAGACTCTAGAACGGATTCTGATACAATTTGTATTGCTAAATCCTGACCTACAACACGTTTCTTCAAGATCGCATCCATGTTTTGTAGACGGTCTTTTTCTTCGGTTTGAAGTTTTCCCAAAGGAATATTTGTTTTTTGAGCAACAATAGCTCCCAAATCAATGGGCTCAATGTGTTCTTTTTTCTCTTGAGCAATAGTAGTGAGCTTCTCTAGTAGATTGTCCAATTTAAGGAATAAATCGTCCAAAGTGATTTCCGAAATGTTTTCGTTTTCAAAATTTTCTTGGGTAAGCAAATAATGCGCTTTCCTTTTGATATCGCTATAGAGCCAAGAAGCTTCCTGAAATTGACTATCGCTGTCCTGATCCTTAATTTTTTTTAACTTGGATTTTAGGATTTCTTTTTCAGACAGGAAGGATTCACCTGCGGTTTTAATCACCGACATGGTTCTGTCTAATAAATTAAGTGCCGATTCAGGTAGACTTTTTTCTTTTAGATAACGCTTAGACAATCGGATAGATTCTCTAATAGTTTCATCATTAGTTCTAATAGTATGGTGATCATTGTAAGATTTTATTGCGGTTTTGATGATACGAAATGCTCTTTCATCGTCAGGTTCATCTACTTTAATCATCTCGAACATGCCTGAAAGAACTTCGTCTTTTTCAATTTTTTTAGTGAACTCATCTATAGTTGTGGTTGCTATCAAGGTTAATCCTTTGGATAGTTCACTTTTTAAGATGCTTGATATACCTGCGTTATCACTATTTTTATCCAGTAAAACATGGATTCCATCGATAACTAAAATGGCTTTGGGATAGGTTTTTAATTCCTGGATCAACTTTTTTAATCTGTCTTCTATTTCGCCTTTATAGGACGCACCGGCGATAAGTGTTCCAAGGTCCAATTCAAAAATTTCAGTATTAAGTAATTTTTCTGGAACTTGGTGTGTGACTATTGCATTGGCAAATCCATTGATTATGGCCGATTTCCCTACACCAGGATATCCGTTTAGTAATACATTGGGTTTCGAAAAGCGGCATAAAATTTCTGTAATTTCCTTGATTTCCTTATCTCTGGCAACAATTTCAATCGGATTCTTTTTTGCTTTCGCTGTTTTATTGAAACAATATTTATGAATGTATTTGGAAATGGATCTTTCTGAAGGTAGATTAAGCAATTCAGAATTGAGTTTTCCGTCTTCTCGTTCCGTCAGCAATTCAGCTCTTGTTACGGGGAAACTCTTCATTTGATCAAAGTTAAAACCGACCCCAGGAGTAGCCAATGCTACCATAATAGCGAACAAATCGACTTCTTCTCTGCCTAAGATATCTCGTACAGCATCTGCTTCACTGATTACTTCATCGATAGATTCATGTGCTTCCGCTTCCGTAGGTTTAATTGTTTTTGGAAGTTCATCCATACGTACTTCTGCCCATTCTTCGATGAAAAACACGTCTTTTCCCATAGATTCTAATTCTTTCAGCAGGGTAAAATCTCTGTGAAGTATGGCTTTTAGTAAATGTGCTGCAGTATATTCTTTTTGCTTGGCTTCCTGAGCAGTTTTTTTTGCAATTTCAAGAGCGGAATGCAAGTCTTCGTGAAAAATGATATTTTCTGTAATCATGTTTTAGCTTTTCTTATCGTTATCTTAGTCCTCGGTCCAACCCAGAAGTCCTTTGACTTTATAGGTAATGGTAAATCCATCAATACAGTTCAGATTATCTCTGGTTAGTCGTAAGGATTCAATTTTTATCTCTTTGCCTTTTATTCTTGTACAGAATTCTTCAAAAGCAATCACCTGATCTCCGTTTTTAATAACAGGGATTTGATAATTATCACAAATGTATTTACTGAAATCTTCTTTTTGCTTGGTTTGATTGGCTACCTGATGAATG
Source organism: Flavobacterium sp. GCM10023249 (assembly GCF_042653365.1). Classification (NCBI taxonomy): domain Bacteria; kingdom Pseudomonadati; phylum Bacteroidota; class Flavobacteriia; order Flavobacteriales; family Flavobacteriaceae; genus Flavobacterium; species Flavobacterium sp. GCM10023249. The sequence continues at coordinate 93,210 of NZ_JBHSHZ010000009.1, read as the reverse complement.
AGCAATTCGAACTGATTTTCAGAGATATCGGGTGCGAATTCGGTGATATGTCTTTCTTTTGATCGTGTTGGAATTGGTTTTAACCAAGTATCGGAATAGTCGGGTTTAGGGTTACCTTTTGGTTTGTAAAAAGCATTTACAGGTTTTTCATAAGTATATCCTTCTTCCAACATCATCTCACTGTCTTTTTTGAAGGTTGGACGAGGCTTGATGTAAATGATTTTGGAGGTTTTGAATTTATATTCGCCATTTACAATAAGGGTGATTGTTTTAGGGCCTGGAGTCCTGAAACTATAACTTGCAAATTCATTTGTATTGTCAATCTGACCCGTTTCTCCAAAACACCATTCCCATGAAAATGTTTCATTCGTATAGTATTTGTAAGTGAAATTGATTTTTTGACCGACAGTTGCAATTTTGGGAGCGATGATTGTGGGTAATTTTGTTCGGTCTAAAATTTCTCCATGATCCTTAATTTGGATTTTCTTTTCTTTCAGGCAAAAACCATTAATCACCAATGTAACGGTATATATTCCTGGTTCTGTATATTTATGTAATGCATGGTTTTTGGTTTCTCTTGGACTACCATCACCAAAATCCCATTTCCAATCAGTAGCGTTTAAGGTTTCGTTATGAAATTCAATAACTTCACCTACTGAAAAGTTTTCGGCAACGATGTAAAAATCGGAAGTATCACAATCGACATGTTTTTTGTATTTAAAGCTGAAAACTATGATACTTGTAACTAATAGTAAGGCAAAAAGAGTTATGATTTTGGTTTCAAAATTTGCAAATACTTGTTTTAAGCCTCTTGGATTTCTATTCATAAGGATGTTTTTGGAAGTTAATCAGTAATCCAAATAAGATGTTTTTTTATTTTATATGCTATTTCAACATTCACAACACAATTGTCATTATTGGTTGATAATCGGATGTTCGAAATTTTTAATGTTTTGCCTGTGATTTTTTTGCAAAATTCATCGAAAGGCATAATTTTCGAATCATTTATTAGTACAGGTATTTTATAATCTTCGCATAAGTAAGGGCCAAAATCATCTTTTGTTTTACTTTGTTTTGCTACTTGATGCAGTAATAATTCGAATTGTTCTTCAGAAATGGAAGGTGCTAAATTTTTCCCTTGACTGTTCGTTTTTTGTCTCTTTTTCGACGAAGGCGGAACGACAGGAAGCGTCATAGCATATTCCTCAGCGGGATCAATTTGTGAAGGACCGGGTCTAAGTTTTAAAGGTTTGATTTCTACATCTTCAATTTGTGTATCTGCAATTTCCGGATCTTTTGGTTTTACAAAAATAGTTGCAGATGTCATGCTGGCAATATTCCCATTGATTATGAGTGTGACTTTCTTTTGTCCAGGCGTTCTATAGACATGAACGGGATTGCTTTCGGTATCGTCAAGTCTCGAAGATTCTCCAAAACTCCATTCCCATGAAAAAATATCATTGCCGTTGTAATAGTAATCAAAAACGACTTCTTCGCCTACTTTAACGACTTTCGGAGCTATAATTTCTGGAATTCTTGTACGTTTGGCCAAATCACCGATTGATTTAATGACTACATCTTTGTAGGCGATACAGTTGTCATTAATGCTAAGTGTAACTCTGTATTTTCCAGGATTTTTAAAATGATGAGTAACATTTTTTTCAAACTGGTTTTTGGAACCATCACCAAAATTCCACTCCCATGTGCTTGCATTTGGGGTTTCATTATAAAATTCAATGGTTTCTCCAACAATTCTGTTTTTTGCCACTACATAGAATGTGGCATTTTCACAATCCACAGAATGAATCAGTTTTGAAAACAGAAAGACAGCTCCAAAAAATAGTATGGAGATGAAAACTAATAATATTCTATAATCAAAATTCAGTAATAAACTTTGTATGCCTTTTGCTCCTCGAGCCATAATTTTTTTGTTGACGAACTTAGTGAAAAAAAAAATTTATAACTAATATTTTGAAAAAAAATTCTTACATAAATATAAAATTATATATTTGTTTTGTAAGAAGAGTTTTACGTGGTGTTTTTTAGCCTCTAACTTTTTTTAATAGTTAAAATTGATTAATACATTTTTTTATTTCTGAAATAAGTATTTCTTTTGTAAGAAATAAATTACAAATATATAATTTATTATGTACTCCTTAATTAAAAAAGTTTCAATACTAACATTGTTATTTCTTGGAATTAGCTGTGGTAACCCAAAATATATTGATGAGGTCCCGTTGAAGTTGAAATACGATGAAAATAAAATAAAAGATGAATTAGGGATTAAAGAAACTAAACCGAATCATCGATTAGCAGATCAATATGAAGAAGGTCTTACCGATGAACAGATTCGAGTAAAAGAAAAATATGCTGTTTTATTGAGTGTAAGACCTGATGAAATAAAGAGTTACGATTTTTATGAATATATCGATAAATGGTTAGGTACTCCCTATGGAAACAGATCATTTTCAAAAGATAGTTTGGCAATGGTTCCTTTTGCACAAGCTTTGTACAGCAAAGCTTATAAAAAGAGTTTGCCAAGAACGGCATTAGGAATATTTAAATCCAAAGACATCGAATTGTTTTTATCGAGAATTGATTTAGAAGAAGGAGATTTGATTTTTCTACGATACAATAAGGATAATCCAATTTCTGATGTGGCTATTTATCTTAAGAATGACCGAATATTAGCGACCACTAAGTCATCAGGATTAAGAATATTTAATTTTAATGATGACTATTTTCAAACTAGGTACTTTGCTTCTGGAAGGATTAAAACAGATGATGATAAAACAAATTAGTTTGCAATGAATAGGATAGAAGAAGTTAAGAAAAAAATTAATGCGCTGCCTTTTGATTTAAAAGCTGAAGTAGTCTTAGCACCTTTATTGGAGAAAGAAAAGGAGTACAATCCTGATTTTTTAATCAACTTCAAAGGGCAATTTAAAAGACCATACAGTACCGATATTTTGGGTTGTGAAATAATCGATTATGATTATGATGCAACGCAGTTTCTGAAAATTGACGTTTCAAGGGATGGGATTTATGATGGTCTACCGGAAGGCGTTTTTCATTACCCCAAAACGGATCGATTGAACCAGTCGGTAGACGATATGACGAAAGAGTATCGTGTTCAGCAAAAAGAAGAAGAAGAAGCCCGGTTGTTTTTTTTGCCATTTGAAAATGAATTCTTTTTAAACGGTTTGATTAGAGAAAAGGCTGAAAAAGATTTTTTGTTCAAATTGAATGAAGGAAAGACATTTCAATTTTTCTATGAGTTTTGGGATATTGACAAATCAATGCCTGAAGTATTAGTTGCGAAGTTTATCCGATTGATTCCTTTTGTACATAAAATGGTTGGGAAATTGGATAAAACGGCAGAATGTCTTGAATATCTATTGGAAGAAAAAGTGGAGATCATTGAGTTAGGTTACCGTGATCAATCAAACAGTGAGCAAAGTGTAACCTTGAATAATTGTCAATTAGGACTTGACATGATATCAGGAATGTCGTATTTGGATTATTCCTTAAACCTCGAATTCAGAATCGGACCATTAAGAAATAGTGCATTCACAGAATATATTCATGAAGGAGGAATTAAAAAATTTATTACCCTTTTTTATGAACATTTCCTGCCTATGGAAGTCGATGTAAAAACAACTGTTCTTCTTCCTGAAGAAATAGAATTATTTGATTTTAACCAAAAAGAAACTGTGCTGGGAATAACTACCAGAATATAATTATGAAACCTGCATTTAGACCCAATTTTAAAGAATTAATCGATCCTAGTTTGCTAATTATCCTTGTAGTTTTATTGCTATTAGGTGCTATTTTATCCATGTTCTTTATCGATAAAGTGAAAAATTTCAAAACACAGTATAAGACTAAGTATTACATCTATTTGTTTTCGGCTTTACTGGTTTTTGCTTTGGTTTCCTTTTTAGGACAATCTAAGGCAATTAGTAGTCTTTATAGTGAATTTGTTTTTTATCAGGTGCTTTTATTTGGTTTGGGTACTCTGCATGTTATTTTCTATAGAACTTATCTGTTGAAGTATGAGTTAGATAGTTATTGGTTGGAAGGTGTTTATAATATGTTGATTGCTGTATTTGGAACCATTCCTTTTTTACTGTTGTATACTTATATGAACGGAATTACCTATGCATTTACTATCGCGTCTTGTATTTTAATGTTTTTAGTACCGACCTGGATTTTTGCCACCTTTAAAACATCTGTATCAATACCTGCTAAAATTTATAAAACCTGGCCATTCCCAGAATTTGGGGCCTTTGCCGAGCCAAAGGACGATGAATTTAGAGATATGGTGGTGATCACATTTGTTTTTTATAAAAGTCCTACTTCAAACATACGAACTGAGTTTAGAGCCAAATCACCTATTCGTATGGATTTTGGACGACTTTTCTATCATTTTGTTAATGATTATAATACAAGAAATTCGGATCATCCCATTCAACTACTAGATGAATTTGGGAATCCGCAACATTGGGTATTCTATCTGAAACCGAATTGGTATGGAGTATCTAAATATATCGATCCAGAATTAACTATGTATATGAATGGAATTCAAGAGGATAGTATGGTTATATGTTTGAGAACTAAGCCTTTGGATGAGGGGAATTGGCAACAAGAATCATTGGAGCAAGGAAAGATAATAATGAATTAAAATTATAACTAAGGTTTTATGCTAGAAAAACTAAATCATTTCCCGGTGAACTGGGTAGATGGAATGAAAATTAATAAATCTCATTTCATAGGAATGCAAGATCATATCAGTGATGTGGTCAGGGATGCAATGGGAACTCAGTTAAATGCTTTAAACTATGGTTTGCTTCCTTTAGGAAATGCACAAGAATCAATGAAAATCTCATTGGTTATTGATAATCATAAACTTTTAAGGGTGAAAGTAGAAGAATGTCATGCAGTTACACCCAACGGAAGTCGCATTGCTATCAGTGCAAACAATAGGCATATGCTAAACATGGAAATGCCATATCCCGAAGCGGTATACGAACTTGATTCCGATCAGGATGTGGTTTTATTAGTCAATGTTTCGGTGAATTTATTTGATAAAAAACCGTTTGGAAACCCGGATCCTGAAGAAAATCCTCCTCGTTATCCTAACGTTTTGCCTTCATTCAATCTGAATTTGGTTCCTGAAAAGAACAACGAGAATAATTATGGAGGTTATCATTTGACTTTAGGTAAAATTATTGTCAATAAAAATGAAACTTACCTTATGACGAACTATATACCTCCTTGTACTTCAGTTCAAAGTCATGAAAAGTTAATGGAAATTCATACTAAGATTGATCGTTTTTTCGGGCAATTGGAACTATTTACTGTTCAGATTTCTCAGAAAATTAACAGACGTAATCAAAGTAATGAATTGGCATTGATTATTCAGGCTTTGTCAGAAAAAATCACGATGTATTTAGGAGTGACAATCAATTCATTTCGTTGGTTTTCACAGTATCAACCACCTGCATATATGTTTGATCAAGTGATTTCATTGGCTAGAATGATGAAAAACTATATCGATTCAAAATCAGGAGCTGGTAAGGAGGAGCTCTTGAATTATATCGCAGAATGGTGCGGTATCAGTCAAGGAGAATTTGAAGGAACTTTTACTGATTTGGTTAATGTCGGTTACAATCACACTCAGATAGATAAAACTGTCGAGAAAACGCTTCGATTCATGCAAATTACCAACGAATTGTTTTCGACACTTAATCATTTGGATTATATCGGTAAGCGAAAAGATAACGGGATTTTTGTCAAAGAAAGACTGGAACTTGAAAATATGGCATTGGACTCATCGAAAAGAAATAAAACATTTTTAGAAGATTAAAAAGTAGAATGGAAGTATTAAACAAAAAAGAAAGAGCAAAATCTTTCGTAGCTTTTATAGGTGTATTTGGGATTACCATGTTTGTTATTATTGGGGCTATTTTCTTTGATTACTATTTGCCCTGGAAAGAAAATAGTGAATTGAAAAAAGACAACGAAATCATGACTAGGGAATTTATGTTTCAAGAAGATTTTGCCAAAAATATGGAAGATCTGAAATCGTCAATTGATTCGTTAAATGCTCCCGGACAAGACTTTTATTATAATCAGCAAAAAGCCATTTCAACCATTATCAGTATGCAGCAGTCTATTCCAACGAAAGACAGTTTATTGCGTGACAATATGTATGACAATATCATATTGACTAACAGACAACTAATTGATGCTAAAAAAAGTATTCAGATGATGGGGGAAAGCAAAGAAGAAATGGACAAACTTTTGCAACAAATTGAAACGTATAAAAGCGAGTTGGAAATTGTAAAAAGAGATTTAGAGGTTTGCAGACAAATCAACAAAGCGAACTAAATTATTTATAAACACAAATTATAATCTTATGTTATCAAATTACGGAATCGGAGGAAATGAGGTAAAGTTAGATGCTAGCGAAGCAATCTTGGAAATCCCTCAAAACAGAACATTAATTGCGCAAAAGTTAACGGGTGATACACCAGTTAAACCAGAATTAGTTGAAGGCTTGACAAATGTCGAACAGGTTTTTTCTCATTTCAAACCCACAGCAAAAGTGGCTTTTGAAGATGCTGATGGTGCATCTAAAAACGAAGAGCTTAAGTTCAATAATTTAGGAGATTTTGGTATCAAAGGAATCACTGCTCAAAGTAAATTCCTTACCAATTTAGAGACTGAAAAGGATCAGTATCAGAAAATTATCAAGCAATTGAAAACAAACAAAATTTTAAAAAGTGCTTTAGATAATCCGGATGCTAAAAAAGCATTATTGGAAACAATCGAAGAATTGATTTCTGAATTGAATCAAAAGTAAAAGTATAACAGTCAATAAACAGTAAAAATTAATAGTATGTCTAAAGAACAATTACAAGCTCAAAATACCGATACTGCTGTATTGGAACCAAAAAAGAAAGAAAGCGGTTTTAAACTGAATGTTGAGAAATTAGCTAAGTATGGTGGTTTCGATTTATTGGAAACAGCCATTGAAGGTGCTCAAAATATGAATCCAGACCGTAAAGCGCGTCGTCAGATTTTTATGAGTGAAGCGAATAAAGAAGTGGAAAGAGAAACTTTGAAGAAAACATTACAAATGTGGGCTTCGGTTTTAAAAGAAAATGAATCTCTAACCGATATGGTGGCACAAAGCGAAGATAAAAGTAAAGTTGCTGAAGAAACCTTATTGAAAAACTTAGCCATTGCTATACATGAAACAAAAGAATTAGAACAATCATACAGAACAATCGGTTTGTTCTATAAAAATACTGAAACGGATAAAGTTCGAAATGCAACAATTATCAATGCAGAATTGGATCAGTTGCAAGATCTTGATAACACTCGTTTTATTGATGCAATTCACAATGAATTAGTAGACAATTATGATCGTTTGGATTTAAAAAATAATTACGGTTTGTTAGTGATTCCAGGTTATTTAGGAAGCAATAAAGTTGTCGAAAAATGGGCTAAAATCGCTCATGAAAATAAAGTGATGTTGGTAACGGATTTCGCACATCTTGATGAACCGGATGATGTGATGGAAATGTTTGATGCAGCTTATTTGACCGGAGGTGATATTTATCGTTCGAATGTGTTAATGACATGTAACTGGTTAGTAGGAAGAGGAAAATTTGATTCCGTTGGAGAGTCAGAAGATCTTTTTGTACCGCCATCAGCTGCTTTGGCCGGAAAAATTTATAAAACGTTAATGTCTCAGGTGACTGCAGGTAAAAAATTCGGAGGAATCAACGAGGTTGACGGTGTTCGTTTCGACTTGAAAAAAAGTGAAATTGCCAATTTGGAAAACATGGGATTGATTCCAATGGTGAATGAATATGGAAAAGTTATGGCTTTCTCTGGTAAAACATTATTTAATGGAGATAACCTAGGATTACAAACCTATTCTGTTGTTCGTGTATTTGATTATGTAACCAAAGTTTTAATGGACTTCTTAAATAGAAGAGCTTTTGAAAACTTCACGGCTAAAACACGTAAAGAAATCATGGGACAAATTGTTCAGTTTTTGGATGGTATTACAGGACCGGATAAACTGATTGAAAATTTCGAAATCAGACGATTTGAACAAGATCCAATTCAAAAAGACAGAATTTATTTGGATATCCATATGAAGCCTTATTTCCCTGCTAAAAATTTCATGATCAAAATGGAAGGTCAAAAAGGGGATGATGGTACAGAATGGGATACTGAATACGAACAAAAATAAGAAGCAACTAAAAAGGGATTGAAAAATCCCTTTTTTTAAACTCATATCTATAACTATGATCAAAAAACTTATACTTGCTGTACTCTTTTTTAGTTTATCCGTTACTGGAGTTCAGGCACAAATGTCTTCTCGAGATTCTCTTAAGATTAGGTTTAAAAACAGAGTTAAAATTACACGTAGCAAAGAAAATTTTCTGGATAAAAGACCTTATGCCCACACAGAACCTTATTATTTTAAAGTGTATAATACAGACCAGGATTATATCTCTTTTCAACTTGGAAAAAGAAAAGGGTCAAAAGTATTTTTGTATATCAAACTTTTCTCATTCAATGCATGTATTAAGAAAGATGATGTAGTAGAATTGTCTTTTGTTAATGATGATAAGTATGAGTTGATAAACAAGTATCAAGTGAATTGTGAAGGTTATATTGTGGTAGAATTAAGGCAATACGATATAAAATACATCATGAAAAGTTTTATCAAAGGTTTTATGATTCATACCTATCAGAAAGATTATGAGTTTAGAGTCGATAAAAAAACTGCAAAACAAATAAATGAAGATATTAAATGCCTTAGAAAGTATTGATTTTTTATAAGTTGATGCTTTCGAATGACTTATGGTTACTGGGATTTAAAATAAGTAAGAAAAATAACACGATTTTATTTTTATTTTTGAAGTAAAATTCTTACATTCGTCACTTATATATTTATATTCATTGGTATTATTTTTTATTTAACCTTAATTCAGCATTTTTAATATGAAACTACTTCAAACTTCAAAAGAATGAGTTGATCAACAGATCAAATCTGTGCCACTTCATAATCAACTTTTTTATGTAGTCAATTCAATTAATTAACTACAAAGAATCAATTCAATTATTATTTCTGTATCACCGTTATTTGGTGTGGTTTTTTATTGTCTTTTGATTCGATTAAGCTAATTGTAAAACGTTAATACATTTTATATGTCATTTAAAACTAAAATTAAAGTCGCTGGAAAAGAGCGAAACATCTTGAATGTTAATTATGCGATGTTTCAGGAAACTGATGCTACTGGCAGACCTTCTTCTGTTTCTAGAGGAGGGCAAATTGAAATTACAGTGGAAGGCACTGGTGAAACAGATTTGTTTGAATGGATGACCAATAGTTTCGAACGTAAGGATGGTAGTATCGTTTTCCTTAAAAGAGATAGTGATGCAACTCTCAAAGAATTACAGTTTACAGAAGCTTATATTGTGAATTATCTAGAAAATTTCGATTCTGAGGGTGAGAATCCATTAACTGAAACCTTCGTTTTATCTGCAAAATCCATTAAACTGGGAACTGGAGAGCATGTGAACGAGTGGGTTTAATTGTACTATGTTTTTATTTATTAATTATTTAAATATTTTTTATTATGTCATTTAAAGCAAGATTAAGCGTTGGAGGTAAAGAATTCAACGTACTAAACGTAAACTATGGTTTGTTTCAGGAAACTGATGCAACTGGACGTCCTTCAACAGTAACAAGAGGAGGTAAAATTGATGTAACAATCGAAGGAACAGGATCAACTGAATTATTCGAATGGATGACTAACAGTTTCGAGCGTAAAGACGGAAGTGTGAAGTTTTTCAAAAGAGACAGTGATGCAACTTTGAAAGAATTGAAATTTACTGAGGGCTATTTGGTTAAACACAAAGAAAACTTTGATTCAACAGGAAAAAACCCGTTAACAGAAACTTTTACTATTTCGGCAAGAAAAATCGAAATGGGCACAGGAGTTTATGAAAACGAATGGGTATAAGAAATAAGCTATTTTTTAAATAGTACTTATTTGTGATGTCGAAATAATTCCAACGGGATGAAGACCCAAAATTTATCTCGTTGGTTTTTCGACAATTTTTAATGGAATTCTGACCTTTAAAACAATATAACATGTCTTTTTTAGCAAAATTTGAATTAGATGGGGAAACCTACAATGTATTAGAGTTTGACCTGCACATTACGCAGGAAGTTGATCATAATGGAAAACCTCAAACAATTGCTCAGGGAGGTAATATTAGACTTGTTGTAGAGTCTACCAAAAGTGTTGACTTTATGAAATGGATGATAAGCAGTACGCAAACTAAAAACGGAAAAATTACTTTTTTTAGACGTGATGCCATGTCAAAAATGAAAGAGTTAAAATTTGAAAAAGCTTTCTGTATCAATTTTCATGAGAGTTTTAGATCAAATAACGAAGTGCCGATGCAAATTGAATTGCTGCTTTCGGCTAAAGATATTGACTTTAGTGGTGCTGTTTTAGGCAAACCATGGTCATTGGATTTATAAAATAAAGAAATTTCTATGCTTTCTTATGAATCAAAACTTTTGTTCCTGTCCGATTTTGAAATCATACATAAGTTAAAATCAAACAGTTTTCCTGTTGATCAATACGAGATATATGAGTGGATAAAAAAGAAACTTGAACAAATTTTAAAAATTAGATTTCCGGAATTACCTAAAGCAGGTACCACTGCTAATTGGGATGAACTGTTTGCTATATGGTTTTTTGAAACTTCTCCAATGTTGCCTAATGCATCGTGGAATGGTGACAAAATCATATTCAATACCAACAGTGCGTTTTCAAAAGATATTGCTAAATCTCCCAGTTTCTCAGGAACCAAAACAAATAATTCCATCAAAAGGAAATTTTTTGAGGTCTCAGATGCAATGAGACCCAATCCATTCGAAGCCAGTTTTCATTTTGTGGGTGCTGAGACCGGAATGAAAGATTATTATACTGTCGTTGAATGGTTTTTAGGTTCGTACAAAGCAAAAATATATTGGGTAAAAGTGAACAATACCTACAAAATAAAAGCCATAATTAATAATAGAAGTCATTGGTATTCGGGTACAAGATTGCCTAAAAGTTGGCAAAACAAACTTGATGAAACACTTGGTTTTAGCATTGAAAATTTAGTGGATAGTGCGCCAAGAGGTCAAACCATAAAGAGAAAATTACCAGTTTTGATTTCCAGCAAATTGGAGTCTGAAATGAATTTTAAAATTCCAAGTTTTGGAGGCGATGTTTATCAGGAATTTAATATTGAAGCTACATGGGAAAAATAAAATCTATGTTTCTGGTTTCCGCATTTCTTTTTAGTTGTTCTTTTCTCGAAAAGAAGGAAAATCCAATACAACAATTGTCAAAACTGATTAAGTTGTCCGATACCATGAAAAATGAAATCAAAGATTGTAAAGGTGAATTTTCCGAAGTTGCACCAACTTTTATGAGTTCGGGTTATTTTACATACAAGGTAAACGATTCTTTCATGGAAAAGTTAACAAAGCATGAAGAGTTTCCAATTCAAAATGAGTTGAATTCGAAATTCAGAAAGACAAGGGTTGATTACCCTTTTGTTGAAAACGATTTGTCATTTTATACAGATAATCTGAAGGATAAAACGTTAATCAAACAGTTTGATTTAAAAAATAAAATAGTTTTCGAAGGAGTTTATTTTCCCTACAAACAACAAATTTTATACGATACCATAACCAAAGAAGCAATTCATTTGATTAGTGGAATAAGAGACTAAATACAGTTTTACAAAAATTTAAGAGAACAGCACCTATTTAAAATTTAACAACAATCACTATGAGCGTTATGAATGGAATTATGGAAAAAGTGACCGATGCCATGCAAGAAAGGGTAAGTATCCAGATAGGCAGTTACAGCGGACAAATTGTATATTATAATCTAATGATAAACCAAAGTCTACTAGGGCATCACACCTTTAGTTTTACATGGCGAATCGGAGATGTTGTGATGAATTTTAAAGATCAGGCGGACTTCATTAAACAATATATGGGGGCCAAAGTACTGATTGTATTTAAAGATAGTGCTAGGGGTGAAAATGTTCAGTTTAAAGGAATTATTTCACAAATGGAAATTTTAGATAATGACGGTGCTTCTAAGGGATTTCAAATCATTGGTGAAAGTCCGACTATCTTATTGGATGAAATTCAACAATGTGAAACCCATTTTTCGAATTCTTTAGAAGATATTGTAAGGAAAACCGACCAGAATATTGTCAAAGGGATTTTTACAGGAACCGATGTGAATACAGTGAATAAAACTGTTTTTCCTTACATCGTACAATACAATGAAACCGATTTTCAATTTCTTCAAAGGTTAGCTGTTCAATATGGAGAATGGATGTATTACGACGGTGATTATTTGAAGTTTGGATCGCTTAAAACATCGAAAGCATCATTGCAAAATGGTGTCAATCTACATAGCTTTAAGGTAGTGAGTAGATTGAAACCACAAAAGATTGCCTACAAAGGGTATGATTATAATTTGGCGTCAGAAATTGATGCGCAAAATTTGCAACCCCAAAATAATACCAAAAGCTACATTGCTCAAAATGCTCAAAACGCATCGGGTAATGTATATAACAGAGAAAATGAGAATCATGCTTTTGTGAGTAATGCTTACGAAGCTCAAGATATTCAGAGAATACAAGAAACAAAACAACAAGCAAAAGAAGCTAATGTAGTGACGTATTCCGGTTTGAGTAAGATTCCTTTACAAATAGGAGGAACACTTACCATAACCAAGGATTTTATAGAAGGAGAATTTATTGCCATAGGGGTTCATCACTATTCTAAAGGATTCGGTCATTACGAATGCCAATTTGAAGCGATTCCAAGAGATGTCAAAGTACCACCTTACACAAATCCGTTGGTATATCCTAAAGCAGAAACTCAAGCTGCAGTTGTAACGGATAACAATGATCCAGCCGGAATGGGACGAATTAAAGTGAAATTCTTTTGGAATCATGAAAGCGACTGGACTAGATTGGTTACTCCTCATGCAGGATCAGGTAAAGGATTTTATTTTATACCCGAAATCGGAGAGGAAGTTTTTGTTTCTTTCGAAGGCGGGAATCCGGAAAAACCGTTTGTGATTGGAACGCAATACAACGGTGCTGAAATTTCAGGATACAATACATCAGGCAATGATCAGAAGGTCATTCATACCCGTTCAGGAACCAAAATGATTTTTAATGATGCTCAAGGAAGCATTTTTATAGAAGATCCAAGTGGCAATACCTGGTTAATGGATGGTCAAGGAAATATCAGTGTGAATGCACCCAATGATATATCAATTACTGCTGGTAAAAATATGAGTATCAATGTAGGACAGAATTTATCGGTTATTGCGGGTGTCGATATTACTGAAACTGCTGGAGCAAATAAAAATCTTATTGCCGGAGCTTTCCATAATGTTTCTGTTGGAAAAAATTACTTGGTCAATGTAATGGGCAGTTTGCTTGAAATCGTAAAAGGCAACAGGGAATCCGAAACGACCGAACGTACCGAAATTGCGAAATCGGCACAATTAAGTACAACTGAAAAAAGTATAGTGGTAAACGCTTCTCAGAAAGTGGTGAAAAAAAGTGGTGAAAAATCTAATGCATTTTAAAAGATGGGTATCACAAGAATTGTTGAAGGGGATTTAATTAATACTTCTACCGAGATGAACTTAACTGCCAATGCAGGCAATTATGAGTTCAGTACGCCCATGAAAAACCAATGGAAAGGCGAGGCAGACGGCGTGGTCGAATCCGATTATAAGGCTTCAAATAAGGAGGACACTTTATCTAATTCAATCAATGTGAATTTGAATCTCTTCTTTGACGGTACCCAAAATAATAAAACGAATACTGAAGCAAGAAATCCAAGCTCGGGTAATCATCAAGCTTATATCAAAACAGGGAATAAAAATGATGATAGTTTTGAGAATGATTATACCAATGTAGCCAGAGGTTATGATGCAGTAGATTCTAATGTAGAAAATCAAGTTAAAGTATACATAGAGGGTATTGGAACCGAAAATTTAAAAAGCGATTCTAAATTTCCTGGAGTGGCTACTGGTATGGGAGATACTGGTGTAACTGCAAAGGTAACAAAAGGATGTATGGATGCTGCAAAACAAATGTTTGAAAAGGGATATAATAATAAAGAAATTGATATTTTATTTGTTAATGTATATGGTTTTAGTAGAGGGGCAGCAGCTGCAAGGCATTTTTTGCATGTAGCCAGTAAAATGGCAAACTATTCTTTAGAAGATGAGATTAGTGATAAGAAAAATAAATATAAAGTTTACCCAGATTATTTGTTTAATGACAAAATCCATCAATTTAATTTAGTATTAGAAAATACCAAAATTTTGGACAACTATGGTTATTTTGGAGCCTGTTTGTTACATCTAGGTATGAAAATTAAAAAAATCATTTTCAATTTTGTTGGAATTTATGATACAGTTGCTTCTTTGGGTGCATATCATGGAAACGATGTTAAAGAATTGAAATTAGATAGTATTCAAAAAGCTAAATATGTTTTTCATTTAGTTTCCGATGATGAGTATCGGGAAAATTTTGATCTTTCTGATATTAACAGTGCTGGATTATCTGGCTTGGAACTAACGCTTCCAGGAGTACATTCTGATATAGGAGGATCTTATCTTGACAATGTTGAAGAAATTTCAGTAATTGATAATATCCAGATTGCTGAAACGGAAGACCACAAAAACATGGCTAAAGAAAGAAAGGACAAGGAGTATGATTTATTTAAAAAATATGTAGTGGAAGAAGGATGGTTTAAAGACCCTCAAATAAAAAAGCAATTTTTTTATGAAAAAGACCTTGATCGACATACTAAATGGTATGAAAACCAGTATAATTATGGGTTAGTTGGTAGAAGGGTTTTGTTTAATAGCTACGATAAAATACCATTGGATTTGATGATAGAAAAATCGAAAGATTTTAATGTTAAATACAAGCCAGATAAATTAGAAGATTATAAAATTAAAGATTCTTTTATAAACATAGTTTATAATCAAATTAAAGATTATTATAACGCAAAAATTAACATTCGTAATCGTTATGTAGTAGGATACAATAAAGAACTTAAAAATTTTGATTTATATTCTAAAAATTATTTTAATGAAGTAAAGTCTATTCACTATATCAACTATATGGATAATAATGATTTACATCGTTTGCGTAATGAGTATCTGCATTGGTCAGTAAAAAGTAATTTATTTGGACTATCAGCAAGAAATGAAGGGGCTTTAAAACAAGAAGTACGAAAAAGAGAAATACATCATGGTTAAATATTTTTATAAAATAATAATTTATATTTTATTATTAACAACACATTCCCATTGTCAAATGCATAAAGAATTACCAGAGTTTCGTACTGAAATATCAGAGCCTAATAAAAAATATGAAGTTACACCAATTTTAGACCAAATAAAAACACTTGAAGGAGTTCCTGCTGGATTACCTTATGGAAGTACAAGTGGAGAATGGGGTAGTTCTGGAGCTATGTGGACAGAGCAACATGGTACTCCAATTGGATTCGATATTACGTATTATTCACGTTATGAAGATAAGTATTATAAGATTAACCAAGATTTCGATTTAGAATTTATAAAAAAAATGACCAATCGATGTTATCCAACATCGGATAATGGTGAAGATTCCGTTAAAGAATTTATTTCTTTAGATCAGTATAATGATGACTTCGAGCGATATAGATATACTTATCAGCCATTTAGTACTTTGGTGTTTGGTTTTGCTCCTAAAGGGATGATTGTAGTGTGGATGCGATATGCATTTATTTCATACGAAATCGGGCGTTTTAAAGCTATGGAAATTACTGATTTAGAAGAAATTAAAAAAGTAAAAAAAATCTACATGGAAAAATACCGAATTCACCCGGAACGCTATGAAGAAGCAAAGAAAAGTATGTATTTGCCAGATGTATCCCCTGATTTATGGGATAACTACAGATTGAAATACAAATGGAGTCATAAAGTGAATTCTGAAAATAGAGGAGCTAAATTTTTTGAATTAGGGAATGAATATTTTAATGGTGAATATGAAGTAATGTTTGGTTCATTGGTAGCAAAGCCTATTAGTAAAGATAGAGCTGTTCCTGAAGTGATTCATTTATTTTGGGAAACAGGTAAAAATGAACGGTATATAGCTCGTATCTTTTTTGATTGGGAAAAAACTAATGAATTATTGAAAAACTCGGGAGTAAAAGAAAATATTTTTAATATAAAAATTAAAGAAGATAATAGTCAGCTAAGTATAAATCTAAATGGTAAACCAATAGAAGTTGATAGCATTCGAATTTACCCTAACAGCCATATGAGATTTAGAGATTCATATGAAGAGTAATTTATTCGGTTTGGAATATATAAAGCATAGAAACATTTACTGAAAATAAACGGAAAACGATAATGAGAAAAACTAGTATAATCATTTTATTTTTAGTGTTACTAAGCGCTACACATGGTTTTTCACAAAACACAAAATCAAGTTTAGATGAGAAATACACTACTTATCTACAATTAAATCCAAATAATGAAAGTAAAGTAGTGATTGATTACTTGGTTGAGCAATTCAAAGTTCTAGATAAAATTGAAAAAAAATGTGTTGTTTGGTTCAGAACAATGGACGATAATGAAATTTCCACGATAGAAACTGAGGGGTATAAATTTCTTCAAAATGTTGAAAACTTTGAAAAGAACAGTACAATTTCGGAATCTAAAATTCCATTGGAAAAACAAAAACAATACATTGATGTAAATATCCAATTGAGAAGAAATTTTGAGATTTTCACAAAGTTGTTAAATAATAGGCATAAAAGGGAATCGCTCTATTTGGAATTTAAAAATAATAATGAAATCTGTAAGGATTCAATAATGAAACTTCTTTGAAAATTTCAAAAATAGTATGTGTAAATCATTAAAATAATTGCTAATCTATTCGATAATCAATCATGAATTCAATAGAAGATTCAACAAAACTATTTGTACTACACCCAAAACCGGGAATAAAAACTTTTGAAGTGATTCATCGACAATATTCGGGTGATTGGGTTGATAAAACAATTCAATATGAAATGCAGGTTACATTATTGAATAATGTCAGCCAAAATGGTTTTGTATATGAACTCGACAGAAAGAATCTTTTAATCGATGGAAGTACACCAGATTTGGTTTTCGACCAATTGGCTTTCGATTGTGGGAATGCTTTATTTCCATTGAAATTCTTGGTCACTAGTTTGGGTGAAATCGAACAAATTTTTGAGCATGAAAAAATGTTACAAAGATGGGAGATCATTAAAAATAAGCTCATTAATTATTATGAAGGTGACACTGCGTTGGAGTATATTCAAATGACCGACACTAATATAAAAAATAGCAATCTCCTTAAAAGTATAATGCAAAACCATCTTTTTGTTTATTTCTTTTTTAAACCCTTGTATGGGCACTATCAAGATAATACAAAGGTGACTCAATGGAAAGCGGCACCATTTATGGATTTTTCAATAGATATTCCAATGCAACAAGTTTTGGTGAAAAAAAAAGGAATGAATAATGATGAAATTGTGACCAAAGATGAAATACATATTGAAATTCAATCAGAATCGGAGTGGATTGATATGTATGGTAAATATACATTTCATCCTAAAGACAATAGTCTTCTTTCTTGTGAAGCATCAATGGTACTTTCAGGAAATGAAGAAATCAAATTAACGATGAATTCCAAACAGGGAAATTGGGCGATAAGTGAATCAAAACAAAGGGTTGAGAGTAGTATTTAATTGTTTTAAAATGTAGTTATGGCTGATAAACACCTCGTATGTCAAGGCGCAACTTGCCAATGTAAGTATGGCAATGCCCCGGATAAACTGAAAGTAAAAACCCAAAAAAAGACTTTTATTAATGATCCAGATGGTAGTGAAAAATTAATGGCTACCCATAAGGATATTGGTCAAACATTCGAAAAGAATACTTTCGGCCCATGCAAACAACAACCTTTACCAGGAGGCGGTTATAAACCTTGTCAGGCACAAGTTACAAAATGGAGTGGTTTTTACGATAAAATTACTTTAGACGAAAATGGAGGGAAAGCGCTGATGGAATCCAGTAAAGCGACATGTCCTATTGGCGGTCCTGATTGTATCACTATCACCGATCATGGACAGAAACCTAAACCAGCACAACAACAGGCTAGAAAGGCGGATAAAACAGCTACGAATCAACTTAATCCTGCTGTAGATACCGGAGCTTTCAAAATTGCACAAGAACAAAAAGTAACCAATCATGCTGAATAATGGAAAAGGGATATAACGATTTTAAAACGCATATTGTTAAAAAAGAAGATACGGTTCAAAGTATTTGTTCTCAATATGGTATTTCGGAAGCGGAATTGGTACAAGCAAATCCGAATGTTCCATTGGTTTCTTATGGTGGCGGTTTTTTCAGTTCGCCAACCTACCGTCTTGATATCAAAGAAGGAGATACGCTTCAAATTCCTTTTTTCAATGAAGAGAAATCAAAAAGCGGAGTAAAGACTATCAAAGGAAAAAATTTAGTTAAAGTAGGTGAGTGGGAGACCTATGAAGTTGAAGAATGGTTTGAAGGAACTCCTGAAGCGGATCGTAACCCTGCCAATGTCAAATGGGAACTACATTACCTTCAAAACGATACCAACCCGCAGAAAATACTTGAAAAAAATGAAGGGCATTTCCGCTTTCAGGAAAAAGCAGCATATAATAAATATAAAATTATTGCCTTTTTAAATGAACCCGATCCCAACGGTGCAGGTTCGTTAATTGTTAATGTAGAACCTTCTGAAAAGGCAGAAATTCTAAGTGTGAAACTTAGTGATATCAATAATAATCCTATAAGCAAACCGCTGGCCTACGGAGAAATTGTTAATGCTCACGTCGAAACTACAGGATTAAAAGGACAATTTATCTATATCTCGTTATGGGAAGATGATGCCACCGGTGACGGTCATAGTAGTGAAAACGAAAAAAACTTAGTGGAAGACGGTAAAGTGGAGGTGGGTGATAAAGGTGTAGCCCACAAACAGTTTGTGTTGAAACCGGATTTCAAAAAAGTGGCTAATGCGTATTTAGCGAAAGGTGACAGTAGTGAAGGTAGTACACACGAGTATTATGTCACCGCTTTTGCTTCGGGCGAAACGAAAGCTAGTGCAAACTTGAATGTTAGAAACCCGGATTTTCAAAGGGAACGTAAAACTGAAACCGGAGATCATCTTTCGGATAAAAAACAACCACCTAAACCAATTGTTCCACCATTCAAGAAAAATGTTCCTTTACAACAGCCTAAAAAAGCAACGCCACCTGCAACACAGGGGAAAGCAGGCATATCCAATGTTTCATTTTCAGATGTGAATGGTCGTCCTATATCAGGAACGGTAACACAGTCAGCGCTCAGAGTGAATATAAAGTCAACGGGATTAAAAGGTAAGGAAATACGATTCAAATTGTATGAAGAAGATGTAACAGAGAACGAACTGCTATTGGTGAAAAATTTCACACTTACAGGTGATGATTTTACAATCAATCTTTCGTTGGATAAGATACCGAAAAGTTCCGGTGACGATTTCTTCGAAGGCAGTACTCAGGAACTTTTTGTCGATATAGAAGTTATCGAGAGCAAAGCGCATATCAAAAGTTCAGTTATCGATGTCGATACCAAGGCATTTAAACATGAACCAGCAGAAAGTACAACGGTAGCAAAGGTTTCGGATGTTAAGCTGCCGGAAAAGAAAGATGAGAAAAAGACTGGGTGTATCTGTAAAGATTATGATTTAATTTGGGGTAATAAAGTCAGTTGTGATTTTAGAAAGAAGGTTGTTGAAGTAGCTAAAAATTTAGGATTACCTCAGGAAAAAAATGAGGGCGCAAATTGGTTAATGGCCGTAATGGCATTAGAAACTGGGAGAACATTCAGTCCAACATGTGGGACATTCAAAAAGCATAAAGATGATTCGAAGAACGGTTATGTTGGATTAATCCAAATAGGTAAAGTAGCTGCAATTGATTTAGGGGTAAAAAGAACAGAACTCTTAAAACTGACTAATACCCAGCAATTAGAATATGTCGAAAAGTTTTTCAAACAGAAAAAGTTTACAGGTAAATTAAAAACCAAAACCGATTTGTATTTGGCTGTTAACTACCCTAATGCTTGTGGGCACGGAACAGAAAAAGATTATGTAGTCTATGATAGTAGTAAAGATGCCTATGATGATAATCCAATGTTCAAACGTGAAAAAGATGAATACTTCTTTGATAAGAAAGGGAAAAAACAATTCTATGAAGGTAAAAAAGGAAGTTCTTACGTTTGGGAATTTGAGGAAGCAATCAACGACTTCTATAATGAAGGAGTTGGTTATAAATTAAACTTTTTTGGCACCTGTCCAATAATTCTTAAAAATACAACTGATAAAGATATTGTTACATATCATGTTTATCATGATGGTAAAATTGAAAAGAGAATTCCAAAAGAAATTAAAGAAGGATTTGAAAAGAAATACAAGTATGTTTATCATGATAAAAGTGACAAAGAGCATGCTATTTGCATATTAGACTGGCATAACACTAAAGGGAAAGATGTAGGTGTTGTATTTAAAACAAAACCAACTCACGCCGAAGTTTTATCTGATGATAATGTTTCTGAAGGTAGTACAAGCAGGAGAGTGAAATATAAAAATGATGATATTGCTGAGTATGGAAAACATCCTACTAAAGGAAAGATATGGAGGCTATATAAATCAAATGGAAAGGATATTGAACTTATCAAAATGCCAGATAGTTTAAGTTACTCAAACGGTGGTATTGTTGTTAAATATGAGTTTTCACAAACTAAAAGGAGATATACTGGACCGGGAGTTTTTGCAGGATTTGTCGGAGCTCTCGCTGAGTGTAGTTTTTCTGATGGAATTGTAACTACGGGTAGTTGTTTTAAAGAGGCTTCTTGTTTTCCAAGTGCAGAACACGTAAATGGAAGAAGTGTCGATACAATTTATTACAATAATTTAAATAAAGATCAAAAGTTCGTTGATGCAGTTATAAAATTTAAATTTACGGAAGTATTGGTTGGTAATAATGATTATTGCAAAAAAATAAAGAATGCTTCTGATGGAGGTGCTTTACATAATAGCCATCTCCATTCGGGAAATTTTAGTGATGATAAAATAACAGAGATAAAAAAATGATGAAAAAACTTGTTTTAATTTTCACAATTGCGGTATTAGTTTCTTGTAAAAAAGAAAAAGATGTAATTTCAAATAATGCTCCCCTAGCAGTTGTTGAGGCTGAAAACCAACTAACTGATATCGGTGATGAAATGATTGGTCAGGAAGGATTTATAAACAAATTAAATGATGCCACTTCTCTTAAAGAAAAAAGAAAAGTATTAAGAGAAATTAAGTTTGATTATGATAAATATGCTTCCTGGAATGATAATTCAATTGAAGAAAAAAAGAAAGATAAAATTTCACTGAAGCTAACAAAAGATAATTCAGGTAAAAATGATGCTGATATATATTCGCATATTAAACTGACTGTAGAAAAAGGAAATAAAGTAACCGATACCTTAACATTATACAAACAGGAAAATTACGCTGAAGCTTTAGTCGCAGTAACACAATATTTTTATATTGATGCTAAATTAAATATTTGGACACTTGCAATAACTGAAGAAGAGGATAATATTTACATTCAATCATGGAATCAGTTTAAAGTTGATTCAAATACAGGAAAAATCACTTTTGTCAAAAAAAGTTTTGTAAATCAAGCGGAACCAGCCCAACAAACAAATTTGAATGCAAATGATTGGTCTGGTAACTATTTTTTCAAAAGAGAAAACAGAGATGAGTTAGTTACCAGTTTTGAAATAAATATAAAAAGTTTAAAAGCGATAGATGTCATTTATGTTTCAGATGGCGAAAAACCGGAAACTTATAAAAATTTAATAGCTGAGCTAATTGATAAAGATAAAATCAAGATTCAGTTTAATAAGAAGTATGATGAACTTGGAAGTATTTATATTCAAAAAGAGGATGGAAATTATATAATCTCTGGAGAACCTATTTCGAACATCAATCCAGGGAATGAAGAGTATCCTATAAAAAAAGTAAAATAAAGTAGTGTTAAAAATGTACAGTCGGAGAGAAATGATAAAGCTTTTTAATACTGAAGAATAAAAAAAAAGCCCTGAATTTCAGGGCTTTTTTTATTGTGTCATCAACGACTTTTTCTTTTCTAAAACATTAACATCTGCAGGTGCTACAACTGTTCCCTTTATTTTTAAAGGAACTTTACCACCTTCATAATTCACAGCATTGGATTCTACAGTAATCGTTTTGCGTATTGGACCTGGGTTCATGTTATATTTCACTTCAATTTTTCCTTTTTTTCCAGGTAAAATTGGTTCTTTCGGTGTACTTGGAACAGTACAACCACAAGTAGATTGCACATTAGTAATAATCAAAGGTGCATCACCTGTATTGGTAAATTCAAAAACTCTAATTCCATTGTCTGTTTCCTTTGTAACAGTACCATAATCAATAGTGTTATCTTTGTCTTTAAATTCAATTTTAGCACCACTTTGGGCCTGAGCTGAAATACCGATAGCAATAACAGCTATTAACGACATTAATTTTTTCATATCAATTAATTTAGCAAGTAAAGTTAGATTTGTTTCCGTAAACTTACAAAAAATTTTCTTCTTTTTATATTTACGCAGTTTCCTTACTTTTGCATATAAATTACAAAAAGTGTACCAAAGTCAATTCTACATACTTTTTCAAGAACGAGTCTGTCTTTAGACTCAACTATTCTTTCCCGTTGCCCCATGCAAAGGTTACACGGGCAGGAGAGCTTACACACGTATTTTTTTGTAAAACGATTTCAGTTCAGCTGAAACATTATTTTAATAGTTTAAAAATCAATAAAAGATCATGATACCTGCACAATTTGAAGCAAAATCAGTAGAAAAGAAATGGTATGACTACTGGATGGAAAATAAGTATTTTCACTCGAAGCCTGACCACAGAACACCCTATACGATTGTAATCCCGCCACCTAATGTAACCGGAGTGTTACACATGGGGCATATGTTAAATAATACGATTCAGGATGTGTTAATTCGTCGTGCCCGCTTAAAAGGTTTCAATGCTTGTTGGGTTCCCGGAACTGATCATGCTTCTATTGCTACCGAAGCTAAAGTAGTAGCGAAATTGAAATCAGAGGGAATCAATAAAAACGATTTAACCCGTGACGAATTCTTAAAGCATGCTTGGGAATGGACCGACAAATACGGTGGAACAATTTTGGAACAATTAAAACAATTGGGTTGTTCTTGTGACTGGGATCGTACTAAATTTACTATGGATCCGGATATGTCAGCTTCAGTTATTCGTTCTTTTGTGGATTTATACAACAAAGGAATGATCTACCGTGGTTACCGAATGGTTAATTGGGATCCAGAAGCAAAGACTACTTTGTCAGATGAAGAGGTTATTTATGAGGAAAGACAAGGTAAATTGTACCATTTGAAATACCAAATTGAAGGTTCAAACGAATTTGTTACTATCGCGACAACTCGTCCGGAAACAATTTTAGGAGATACAGCTGTATGTATTCACCCTGAAGACGAGCGTTATTTCCATTTGAAAGGAAAAAATGCAATCGTTCCAATTTGTAATCGTGTAATTCCAATCATCTTTGATGAATATGTGGATATGGAATTTGGTACTGGATGTTTGAAAGTAACTCCAGCTCATGATGTAAATGATAAAGAGTTGGGTGCCAAACATAACTTGGAAATTATCGATATTTTCAATGAAGATGCTTCCTTGAATTCGTTCGGATTGCATTACCAAGGTAAAGACCGTTTTGTGGTTCGTGAAGAAATTTCAAAAGAATTAGAATCACTTGGGTTGATGGCTAAAATTGAAACTCATACGAACAACGTTGGTACTTCGGAAAGAACTAAAGCGGTAATCGAACCACGTTTATCGGATCAATGGTTCCTGAAAATGGAAGATTTGGTGAAGCCAGCTATAAAAGCAGTTCTAGAATCGGATGAAATTAAATTATATCCAAGTCGTTTTAATAATACTTACGCGCATTGGTTGAACAATATCCGCGATTGGAACATTTCTCGCCAGTTATGGTGGGGCCAACAAATTCCAGCGTATTATTACGGTGAAGGGAAAGAAGATTTTGTTGTGGCTGAAACTCCTGCTGATGCTTTGGAATTGGCAAAGCAAAAAACAGGAAATGGGAATTTACAAGCAACTGATTTGCGGCAGGATGCAGATGCATTAGATACATGGTTCTCTTCTTGGTTGTGGCCGATGGCCGTTTTCGGAGGAATTATGGATCCCGAGAATGAAGATTTCAACTATTATTATCCAACGAATGATTTAGTAACTGGTCCGGATATTTTATTCTTCTGGGTTGCCAGAATGATTATTGCGGGATACGAATATGCCGATGCAAAACCGTTCTCGAATGTATATTTGACAGGATTGGTTCGTGATAAACAAGGCCGTAAAATGTCAAAATCATTAGGTAATTCACCCGAACCGCTTGGATTGATCGAGAAATTTGGAGCTGATGGAGTTCGTGTTGGTTTATTGTTGAGTGCCTCGGCAGGAAATGATATTTTATTCGATGAAGAATTATGCAATCAAGGTAAAGGATTTGCGAACAAAATCTGGAATGCTTTCCGTTTGATCAAAGGATGGGAAGTGGCTGATAGTGAACAGCCTGAATCGTCTAAAGCTGCAATCGATTGGTACGAGGCTAAATTGCAAAAAGCATTAGTTGAAATCGAAGATAATTTTGAAAAATACAGAATATCCGATGCATTGATGGCTATCTATAAATTGGTTTGGGATGATTTCTGTTCTTGGTTCCTTGAAATGATTAAACCGGGATACCAACAACCGATTGACAGAGCAACTTTTAATAAAGCCATTGAAATGTTGGAAGCAAACCTGAAGTTATTGCATCCATTTATGCCTTTCTTAACTGAGGAAATATGGCAGTATATTGCTGACAGAACACCAGAAGAGGCTTTGATTGTTGCACAATGGCCGGAAATGAAACCTTACAATGAAAAAATCATCACTGATTTTGAATTGGCTTCGGATGTAATTTCAGGAATCAGAACCATCAGAAAAGACAAAAACATTCCATTCAAAGATGCTATTGAATTGAAAGTAGTTAATAATGAAAAGGCAGCTAACTTTTTTGATGCTGTAATTATGAAGCTAACCAATATTAGTACCTTAGAATACGTTACTGAAAAAGTAGATGGCGCATTGTCATACCGCGTTAAATCGAACGAATACTTTATTCCGATTACAGGTAATATTGATATTGAGGCTGAAATTGCTAAATTAACGGAAGAATTGAACTATATCAAAGGCTTTTTGAAATCGGTTCAGGTGAAATTGTCCAATGAAAAATTTGTGGCCAACGCAAAAACCGAAGTTATAGACAATGAACGCAAAAAAGAAGCAGACGCTTTAGCAAAAATAGCTACTATTGAGCAAAGTTTAATGAGTCTTAAATAAGCTAAATTATTAAATCCCATCTGTTGATGGGATTTTTTTTTATTCTGCAGTGACAGGATCAATAATGGTGTGTACTTTATTTACTGCATTGGCTGGGAAACCGCCTTTTTGCGCGTGTTCACGAACCATTTCTTCGTTGGGTGCATTGTAAATGCAATAAATTTTATTGCCCGTAACATAACTATGAACCCACTGTATTTGTGGTCCCAAATCACTTAAAACTCCACAGGATGTTTGCGAAATGGATTTTAATTGTTCTGTCGTCAAATCGCCTGCACCGGGAATTTCTCTTTCAATAACATACTTTGGCATAATAAAAAATTTTGAGTTCCTACTCGTATGGCTTTTCGGTTTTGCCCCGTTTTTTTATATGGTTTCTGGATTCCATAAACAAGTAAAACACAATGGGTAAGTATTTGGAAATCAAAGTATAAATATACGAAAAAGCTTGAAGAGAGTATGGGTATGGCAGTAATCTTTATTTAAGTAATTCTTGTCAATTCTTGCTAAAATTCAACTTTTTTGCAGTATTGTTAAGGGAATCGCTTTGAAAAGAGTTACTACTCCGGTAATTAGAATTAACAGTAGAACCATGGTTTGAAATTGTTTTTCTGACATTAGATTCACAATTTTCTTTCCGATATATGTGCCTGTAAAACTTACAATTAACAAAATAGGAATTAGATACAAATCGTCTTTATGTACAAAACCATTTAGCGAGTAAACGACACTTCGACTAGCATCAATCCCTAAATCTATCAATGCAGATGTTGCAATGAATACGTTAGCCTGTAAACCATATGACGCCAAAACAACTCCTCGAATTGCACCGCCAGTTCCTAAAAGGCCTGCCGTAAATCCGGAAATACTACCACCTAGAATAGCATTTGTTCTAGTTGGTTTCAATCTTTTATTTCTAAAAAAAAGGAGCAACACGCTTAGGCTTATCAGGAATAGAGCAAGGA
Organism: Flavobacterium sp. GCM10023249; assembly: GCF_042653365.1. NCBI lineage: Bacteria > Pseudomonadati > Bacteroidota > Flavobacteriia > Flavobacteriales > Flavobacteriaceae > Flavobacterium > Flavobacterium sp. GCM10023249. The sequence continues at coordinate 66,523 of NZ_JBHSHZ010000009.1, read as the reverse complement.
GTAGTTCCAGTAGCTTTGAAGAAATGGATTTGCTTAAGAATGCACCCAAAATCACAAATAGAATAGAAGTAATTCCCATGTTGATTACCAGCTTCTTGTCAAAACCATCCCTAAAGAAATAGATCTTAGAAATATTACTGGACAGATGATAAATTGCAGTTACACCCAATACAGAGTGAAAATCCAAGAAATAACCAGCTATGGGTACAAAAAGCATCGATGAGCCAAAACCCCCGACTGTTCCTACAATTTCTGATAGTAATGCCAAGAGTATAAAATAGATCAGAAGTTCAACTGTCATGGTAGGTGTGCTGATTTACTATAAATGTAATGAATAAACTGACAATTGTCACGTAATTATAGTAGTTATTCCGTAATTTTAGTATCGGAAAATTATTTTTTACATGAATAAAGTACTACTAGTTTCTCTGTTAGTAATGTTTTCTTGCGGAAAAAAAGAAACAAATGAAATTCAACCTAAAAAAGGAGCCGTTACCGAAAGTGTATATGCTTCAGGTGTAATCAAAGCAGATAATCAATATACGGTTTATGCTACTGTTAGTGGTGTTTTGCAAGATATCAATGTTAGCGCCGGGCAATCCATAACTAAAGGTCAATCTTTATTTGCAATCGAAAGTGAAAAAGCACAATTGGCTACAGAAAATGCGCGTTTAGCCTATTTGATGAGTCAGGAAAGCGGGCGGTATATTCAAGATAAAATTGCTGAGGCGGAATTACGCGTACAAAGTGCGAAAGATAAATTGGCTCTCGATGAATCAATATACAAGCGTAGTAAGAATGTTAAGGAATACAATGCCATTTCAGAAGTCGATTTTGAAAAGACGGAATTAGCTTATAAAACTTCAAAAGCGACCTACGCGACTGCTTTAAAACAACTTTCTCAACTTAAGGCTCAATTGGCAAATGAACAAAGTAGAAGTAAGGTGAATCTAAAAATCAATCAAAAAGCCCAAGGTGATTTTACCATAAAAAGTGCTTTTTCCGGTGAATTGTTTGATGTTTTGGTAAAAGAGGGAACAATGGTCAATCCACAAACACCATTGGCCATCATTGGGAAGAAGGATAATTACATATTGGAACTTGAAATTGATGAGAATGATATGGTTCGCGTGACTGTAGGTCAAAAAATAGTAGTAACGATGGATAGCTATAAAGGACAAGTATTTGAAGCTTCGGTTGATAAAATTTATCCTATTATGGATATTCGCTCCAGAACTTTTAAAATTGAAGCTCATTTTGTAAAATCGCCGCCTAAATTATATCCCAATCTTACAGCAGAAGCGAACATTATTATAAATTCGAAAAAAGATGCGCTAACGATTCCCCGTAATTATCTCATTGATGATAATTATGTTTTGGTTAATGAAGATGAAAAACGAAAAATTAAAATTGGTTTGAGTGATTATCAAAATGTTGAAGTTCTCGATGGTTTGAAAGCTAATGAAACTATTTATTTACCCCAATAATGAATTGTAAACTCGTTTTTTCCATTGCATTGCATTTAATGCGCTCCCGATTGAAACAAACTGTGATTGCAGGTGTGGGAGTAACATTTGGTATAGCCATGTTTATTACTTTGGTTAGTTTCATGTATGGAATGAATGATTTGCTTGATGGTTTGATCATTAACCGTACACCTCATGTTCGATTGTACAATGAAATAAAACCTTCCGAAAACCAACCTGTCACTATTTCAGAAAAATACAAAAATGATGTGAATTTTATCAATTCTATTAAGCCTAAGGATAGAGGAAAATCTATTTACAATGCTAAAGCAATTATTCAGAGTTTAAAGCAGGATGACAGGGTATTCGACGTTGCACCTAAAATTACTACTCCTGTTTTTTTTAACTCGGGAACGATTGAAATTTCAGGTGTTGTTAATGGTATTGATGTGCTTACGGAACAAAAACTTTTTTCCTTAAACGATTATATGGTAGAAGGGAAAGTGGAAGACCTGCAGCAAAATAATAGTATCATCATTGGCAAAGGGTTGTCGACTAAAATGCTTCTTAAAAAGGGTGATATTATCAAGATAACTACGCCAAAAGGGAGTTTGACTTCAATGAAAATTGTAGGAATTATTCAAATTGGGATTGCTGAAATAGATGATGTAACCAGTTACACTTCATTGGCTATGGCACAAAAAATTTTGGGAGTTCCAAAAAGTTATATTACAGATGTTCAAGTAAAAATTAATGATATTGACTTGGCTCCATCATTGGCTAATGAATATCGAACAAAGTATAGCGTCGATGCTATAGATTTTCAAACGACGAATTCACAATTTGAAACGGGTACGACTATTCGAAGTATTATTTCCTACGCAGTAGGTATTGTATTACTTATCGTAGCAGGATTTGGTATTTATAATATTCTCAATATGATGATATTTGAAAAAATGGATAGTATTGCCATTCTCAAAGCCACTGGTTTTTCAGGTGCAGATGTGAAATGGATTTTCATGTTTTTATCTATGGTAATTGGGATTTGTGGTGGTGTGTTGGGACTTATATTTGGGTTTGTTTTTTCGAATATTATTGATGTGATACCGTTTAATACGGCTGCATTGCCTACAATAAAAACCTTTCCGGTAAACTATAATCCGTTGTTTTATATTATAGGAATAACATTTGCTTTAATTACCACTTTCATTGCAGGTTTGTTTCCTGCCTTAAAAGCCAGTAAAGTTGATCCTGTAGAAATTATTAGAGGAAAATAATGAGTACAATTGTTTTAGAGACTAAAAAATTAACCAAATATTTTAATGATCCTGTCCGCATTCAGGTTCTCAAAGAAATTGATTTGCAAGTGGAACATGGTGAGTTTGTTTCTATTGTGGGAAAATCGGGCTGCGGGAAGTCTACCTTATTATATTTATTATCGACTATGGATACGGATTATGAAGGTGAGATCATTATGGATGAAGAGTTGATTACAGGTAAAACCGACAAAGAATTAGCTCAAATTCGCAATGAAAATATAGGTTTCGTTTTCCAGTTTCATTATTTATTGAACGAGTTTAATGTATTGCGAAACGTGATGCTGCCTGGTTTGAAATTGGGCCGTCTATCCGAAGCAGAAATAGAACATAATGCAATTGAACATCTTCGAACATTGGATATGCATGAGCATGCCTTAAAAATGCCGAATCAATTGAGCGGTGGACAAAAGCAGCGCGTTGCGATAGCAAGAGCATTAATTAATAATCCCCTTATTATTATGGGAGATGAACCTACTGGAAATTTGGATAAGAAAAACAGTGATATTGTGTTTGATATTTTCAATCAATTGACGCAAGAACACAATCAAACCTTATTAATTGTAACACATGATCCTGATTTTGCCAATCGCACCCATCGAATCATAACCATGGAAGATGGTAGGATATTAATTTAATTTAAATCTCCAATTAACTTACGAAGCAAGGTTCAGTAGCCACTTTTAAATGAGATTCGCCCATAAATTTCCCCCATTCTGCTAAAGCATTCAACAATGGAATTACTGTTTTGCCAAGTTCGGTTAATTCATATTCTACTTTAAGTGGTGGCTTACTGGTATAGACCGTTCTTGAAATTAAACCATCGTTTTCTAGTTCTTTAAGTTGTATACTTAATGTTCTTTCGGTTACCATGGGTATTTCTTTGCGTAATTCATTGTATCTCTTTTTAGAAAAAAGGTGAATTAAGATTACGGTTTTCCATTTGCCTCCAATATATTTCATCGCAAGACTTGTACTGCAAGGAAATTTTTTATCGTCTATTTTATACATTTTTTAAACTATACAATTTGACCGTTATTGCAAATGTATTAAACTATAAATAGTTTTGCAACTATAAAAAGTATAGTTTAATTTAAAAAGAAAATATGGATTTTTTAGAATTGGCTCAAAAGCGTTATACAACTAAGAAATATAATGCCAATGAAAAGTTATCGGATGAGGTAATTACTAAATTGAAAAACATTTTGCAGTTGTCACCATCTTCAATTAATAGTCAACCGTGGCATTTTATTTTTGTATCCAATCCAGATATAAAACAAGAACTTGCTGAGGCTTCTTATTTTAACGCTCCTAAGGTGTTAGAATCGAGTTACACGGTGGTGTTTAGTGCGATTGATGATTTGGATAAATTTGAGCAGCAAATCGAAGCTAATTTACCTGAAGGTGCAGTAGGTTACTATCGTCAGTTTATAAAACCATTGCCGGAACATGAAATCAAAGCCTGGTTGCAACATCAGGTGTATTTATCATTAGGTTATTTTTTATCGGCGTGTGCTAGTTTAGGAATCGATTCGACACCTATGGAAGGTATTGAAAAAGAGAAATACAAACAGATACTACAATTGGAAGATTACCAGCCTTTGTTTGCTGTAGCGATTGGAATACGAGATGAAAATGATGCAAATCAACCCGAAGTAAAGCCTAAATCAAGATTACAAGTTGAACAAATCATAACTGAATTGTAAGACATAGTTTTTATTACTTACACTTTTAGTAAAAGCTCATGAAGTGTAAGTAGTTTTTTTATACCAAAATAGTAACGGTAATTTCTTGGTCTTTTTCTAAATGGCATTTGATTCTAATGGCAGCTTTTAAGGGTAGGAGATAGGTGTTTTGTTTAGTATCAAACCAAATAGCTGTTTTCCATTCCTGGTTTTCAATTTGTACGGTAGCTTTTAATCTGCCCCAACCTTCCTCTTGCCATTTTAAGTTTTCTCTTATCTCTTTTGAAATGTCCAGTGGGAGAGATACAAAATACCAGCCATTAGGCCCTTCGTATTGCCATATTGTTGCAGAAAAGGTGTATTTGATGAGGTTGGGCATTGTGATTATGAATTTCCACGTTGTTTTCAGATGAGCACAGGATGGAGTTTATCGTAGTTACTTGATGATTACTTCAAAATGATCCAATAAGCCTTTTACATTCTCGTTGGAAAAAATAGCCTTTTTGATTTTATTCTTAACGGGATGAATCGAAAAGTTGTGGCTGCTATATAAGTCGGCTTTGGTTAAATCGGTATCTGAAAAAACAGCCAATCGTAAATTGCAGTTGTCAAACAAGGCTTCTGTTAAATCGCTTTCCATAAAATCGACAGAAACCATACTGCAATTGGTAAACTGCATTCTTTTTAGCTTTAGTTTGTAAAACATGGAATAATCCAATAAGCAATTCGTGAAATGGAATTCGTAAATTTTTTGATCGGTCATGGCAAAATTCACGGATGTAAAATCGCAATCATTGAATTGCACACCACGAAGTGCCACATGACCAATTTTAGTTTCTTTAAAATTACAATGATTGAAGGTACAGTCAACAAATATGGCTCCTACGAAGTTGCATTGGGTAAAATCACAATGGTCGAAAATACAGTTTTCGTATTCGTTGTTACTGATTTCGTATTGTGAAAAAGTATGATGGTTGTATTCTTTGTCGTAAATAAATTCTGCACTCATTTCATTAAATTTGGTGCAAATATAGTTTATTCTTGATCAGCAATTTTTCTCAATTTATCCAAATTGATAGGTTTGCTTAGAAATTCTTTAACGCATTTGTATTGTTCGGCTTTAGCTTTGTCTTCGAGTGCAATAGAAGAACTAGCGATATAAATGATACCTTTATGATCCATTTTTTTCTTCAAGTGGCAAAACTCTTCTAAAAATTCCCAGCCGTCCATTTCGGGCATTTCTAAATCTAGAAGGAGAACATCAGGAAAATCTGTGGTTGATTCAAAATAGTTCAACGCCTCACTTCCATTAGCAAAATCACGTGTTTCACCAAAAAGATTAGTTTTTTTAATGAGCTTGTGCGTCACTAATTTATAAATAGGGTCATCATCAATGATGTATATTTTCTTTTGCATTGTTAAAATAAATTTTAAATGTTGTCCCTTCGTTTACTTTACTCTCGACTTCTATTTTGCCTTTCATGGCATCGATTTGGTTTTTGGTGATGAATAAGCCAATTCCTCTCGATTCTATGTTATTGGTAAATGTTTTGTACAAACCGAATAACTTCTTGCCATTTTTTTTCAAATCAATCCCAATACCATTGTCTTGAATTTCCAGTACAAGATAATTGTTTTCTGTATACGATTGTAATTTAATTTCTGGTTTTCTGTCCGGATGTTTGTATCGGATAGAATTTGAGATAAAATTAAGAAGCACACTTTCTAGATAAGCCGGGTTAAAATAGACGGTTGTGCTATCCGAAATGGTATTGATAATGTTGGCTTCATATTTGGATATTTTATTATGAAGCACTTGTAATGTTTTATGGATGTATTTATTAAGCTCAAGTTTTTCAACTACCTGATCGATGTTAGTTTGTATAGAAACGACTTCATTCAGGTTGATCATTGTTTGACTTAATGTTTCTGAAACCGATTTAAGTAATCCTAACATTTCATTTCGTTCTTCCTCGTCTTCGCTTACTTCAATCAGATTGATCAATGATTCAATATTACTGGTATGTGATCTAAGGTTGTGAGATACGATATGTGAGAAATTTAACAATCGTTTGTTTTGCTCGGTAACTAATTTTAGCGAGTTGTTAAGATCAATCTCAAATTGTTTTGATCTTGTAATATCAATTAATATACCTCGGAAACGGGTTGAGGTTACTTCTTCGTGGTAAACACTCACGATGTCTCTTACCCAAACAACGTTACCGTTTTTATGAATCATTCGGTATTCAAAATCGAATGGTGTTTTGTCTTGTGCACATTGATTGCTATAATCAATTACCCAATCTTGATCATCAGGGTGTATTATTTTTCGCCAGAACATTTCATCCGACATCCATTCTTCGGGTGTATAACCCAAAATGTCAAATGATTTCTTACTCACAAAACTTACTCCCGGATCTTTTGAATTTCCTTCCCAAACAACTCCGTCAATACTATCAATGATATCGTTTATTTTTTGTTTGGATTCTAAAATTTCTTTTTCGGTTGCTTTTCTTCTGGAAATATCTTCAATAATGGCAATATGGCTATTTGAATTTTCATTCTTTTCCCAAAGTGGTGAAATTGTGATTCTGGCCCAAATTATATTTCCATTTTTATGAAAATAACGTTTTTCCATTGAAAATTGACTGATTTCTCCACTACGGAGCTTTTTCATATTATCAATGTCTTCTTCCAGATCATCAGGATGGGTAATCATCATGAAATTCATTTTCTTGATTTCATCCTTATTGTAACCTATTAGTTCACTAAACTTATCATTAGCATCAATAAAATCTCCTGTAATCGAATTAGTATGAATAATTCCCAAACCAGCGTGTTCAAATATCGATTTGAATAAAAGTTCGCTCTGTGTTATTTTTTTGGTTTGCTTTTTTACCAATTCTTGTAATTCAGCCGGTTTTTTTAAAAGGGTAGTGGTGAAAAATCCAGAAAGGAAACTAACAAATAAAGAAAATAAGGTAAGAATTATATATTCTGGTAAATGGGAATTTTTTTTGGAAATAATGTAAAGTTTCCAATCTCCCTCTGGTATATCGACTACATTAAATGGTTTGTCGCTGAAGTCGGATTTGTCTTCCAAGAAAAATTCATTTTTCTTAGTTATCGGATTAACTTTTGAAAGTTGAAAATAATATTTATCGCTTTTAAAAGAGCTAATACCTGTTGATTTGATGAAATCATCAAATTTTACAATGACTGCAGAAAAACCCCAAAATTTCCCTTTTTTAAAAATAGGTAACCTTCCCACAACGCCCAAACCGCCTTGTTTAAGTTCTACCGGACCCGAAAAATAAATCGATTTAGATTCGATAGCTTTTAATGCAGCAGCTCTATGTAGTGGATGATGTAAAATATCAAAATTAGTAGCGGCTTCATTTCCTTTGAGTGGATAGGTGTATTTAATTACTCCGCCTGGAACTAATTGAACAGCATTGATATTTTCGTAGCTCTTAACGAGATTTTCTGCAATCTGTTCGAAGTTTTTGGGTTCTCCTGAATCGTTAATAGATAAAGCGAGTGTAATGACAGCTGCGTAATTATTTTTTAAATTTTGCTCTATGTTTTTCTTGACAACATTTAGGATGTTGTTCATCTCATGTTTTTCATTTTCGTTATTAACTTGGTATTTAAAGAAAATGCTGAGTCCTAAAACGAAAAGAAAGAAACTGAAAACAATACAACCAGAAGCTTTTGGTCGAGATAAAAACCAATTGATTAGCGTCGTTATTTTCTTTTCAAAATTCACTTAAATCCATTTTTAGCTGGCAAATATAGCTAAAAATCAGACAAATATAGATGAGAGATACGGAAATTTCAGACACAAAAAAAAGCCCACCTACCGGTGGGCTTTTGTGACCTCGACAGGATTCAAACCTGTAACCTTCTGAGCCGTAATCAGATGCGCTATTCAGTTGCGCCACGAGGCCTTTTTTGCTTTTGCAAATACTCATGAGTATTATGCTGTTTGCGGGTGCAAATATAGAAACAAATGTGTAACTTGCAAAGTAAATTTTTTAAAAAAATCAATAAAAATGAATTTAGAACAGTATTTCCGTGATATTCAAGACTTTCCGAAAGAAGGAATTTTATTCAAAGACATCACTCCACTCTTGTTAAACCCAAAAGCGAGGGAAAAAATGCTTGAAATTTTAGTTTCTAACTTGAATGGAATTACAATTGATAAGGTGGTTGGGGTAGAATCGAGAGGTTTCTTTTTTGGTATTTTATTGGCAGAAAAACTAAACGCAGGATTTGTACCGGTTAGAAAAGCGAATAAATTGCCTTATGAGACCATTTCGGCAAGCTATGAACTGGAATACGGTCAGGATGTTCTTGAAATGCATATTGATGCTATTCAAAAAGGGGATAAGGTGTTAATTCACGATGATGTATTAGCGACAGGTGGTACCGCCAAGGCAGTTTGTGAATTGGTTGAGAAATTGGGTGGTGAGATTGTACAGTGTAATTTTTTAATGGAACTCTCTTTTTTATCGGGTAGAGAAAAGATAAAAAAGAACGAAATCTTTGCGGCAATTACTTACTAGACAGAGCGCGAGTAGTTACATAATAACGCCATGCTAAAATGGCCATTTGCCATTTTTTTGCTTTTGCAGGATCTAGTTGCTTTTTCGTAAAACTTGGAAGTACGACCTTGTTGATTTTAGCTAAGACTTTATACATACTTTTTTTTAAGCAAATATATAAAAAAGAAAAGACTGCCAAATGGCAGTCTTTTTTATTGCTTTAGGCTTTACGTGCTTTTTGCTGTTCGGCTTTTGCTTTTTGCATTTCTTCTCTTGCTTTGATCATTTCGTCTCGAGCTTTCAGCATTTCTTCACGGGCTTTTTGCATTTCTTCACGTGCTTTTTGCATTTCCTCTTCTTGATCAGAATTCCATTCGAAATTAGATCTGTCTTCTCTCATTTTCTCTAATTGTGGACGCATTTTATCCATGTGCTCTTTCATTTTTTTCATATGGATTCTTGAATTTTCCATGGCATCCGATTTGATTCTTTCAATATCCTCTCTGCTCATTTTGAAAATTTCATCATCATTGAATTTGAATTCGAACGGACCGTTATCGCCGCCCTTGAACTCAAATTTCCCTTCAAAGTCTTTGTCCATTTTTTCTAAATCCGCTAATGGAATATCCATTTTTTTTCCGTTGATATAGACTTCCGGTTGTGCATCTTTTCCATTTTTTTTAATCACGATGTTTTTTCTGATCATTTTTGGAGTTCTTGGTACTGCTGGAGCTTCTATTTCATCAGCGAATTCTGGTAGTTCTGGAGTTTCGATATCAACAATCATATCTTCCATGTCGGGAATTTCAATATCGTCGATATCTGCAATTACTGGATTGTTGTTTTTTCTAAAATTTTTGAACACTTGTACTTCATTTGATTTGCCAAATCCAATGGTATTTCTGTTTTTATGAAAATAGATCGGTTTTATTGGTTCGTCACTATCAAATTGAGCCATTCCTTTTTGACCGTTTTCGTCTTTGTATTCAATTTTGATTCCGGTGATTTCACCTTTTTTATTTCTTTTGACTTTTGAATATTTTAAAGTTACCCCAAATTTTTCCTTTGCTATTTTGGCATCTTTTTTCATTTCATCATCACTTGAATTTTTATCGGTTTTAATATAAACACCGCCTTCTTGTGATTTTTGAACAATTTCTCTTTCCTGGGCAATGACTTTTATCTGAAATAATAAGATAAAGGCTACTAATGCTGGTAAAATTAAAGCGTACTTCCAGGAATTTCTTTTGTGTGATTGATTTTTGTTTAACATAACGATTCGTTTTTTAATTAATGATTGGTAAAAATGATTAGTAATCGATAAGCAGTTTTGATGAGTAACTACTTTTAAAAGTGCTTTTTGGTATACTTTTTTATCGTCGATTAATTGACTGGCTTTTTGATCGGCGATGTATTCCAGGTTTTGAATCATTGCCTTTTTATAGAGCCACATGAAAGGATTAAACCAAAAGATGATGCAAAAGAATTTGGCAATCATTACATCGATGGAGTGCTTTTCCTGACTGTGTACTTTTTCATGTAATAAGATACTTTGCAATTCGTCTTTTGTGTAAAGATTTGAATTGTAAACAATATAGTTAAAGAATGAAAAGGGTGCAATATTGTCATCTAAGTCTACTAAGCTGAATTGTTCTTTTTTAACAACTTCCTTTTTGTGTAATAGTTTGAATAATGATGCCAAATTGGTCATGATTTTACTAAAATACAAGAAAGCCACTAAGCCATATGCAATTAACCCGAATTGAAACCAATCTATAGTAAAAGCTGTTTCTGTTTGCGGAGTGAGTGTTGCTGTTTGTGAATACGCTATTAAATCTTCCATTGCTACTTTTGGGCGTTCCACAATGATGATTTTTGTGATAAAATACAAAGGCATAACCGCCGATGTTGTTAACCCTGCCAGTAAAAACCATCTGTTTGTTGTGAAGAATGTCTCTTTGCGTAACAAAAAATGATAGGCCAAAAAATATACTGTTATCAGTACACTTGCTTTGAGTAGGTAAATGAAAAAAGCTTCCATTATTTTTTCTGTTCAATGATATCTAAAATCTCACGTAATTCTTCTGCTGATATTTTTTGTTCTTCAGCAAAGAACGAAACTAAATTTTTATACGAACTGTTGAAGTAATTTTCAATAGCCGTTTTCATAAAGCGTTTACGATATTCTTCCATCGTTACAACCGGATAATATTGATGTGTATTACCAAAGGCATTGTGCGCTACGTATCCTTTCTCTTCAAGATTTCTGATTATGGTCGATAGTGTGTTGTAGTGAGGAGTTTCCTCCTTGATTTCTGCCATGACTTCTTTTACGAATGCTTTTTTAAGCTTCCATAAAATGTGCATGATTTCCTCTTCTTTGTTTGTTAACTTTTGCATGATTGTAAATTGTTAAACAAACATACAACTATAAAAATAGTTACACAACTGCTTTTGTAGTTATTTAACTAAATTTTAAGTTTTCTGAATTCGTTTTTAGTGTAAGAGTTTGTTTTTTACTTTGTTTTGTATGTTAAAATAAAAAATTCCCGAGGTGACGGGAACTTAATCGTGAAAAATTCATGAATTGAAATACTATCCATCTCAGTTGATATAAATTAAATAGAATTAGTTTCTACTGCTTTCAATGCACGTTCTTTGGCTATAAGTTTTAAAGTCCATAAACCGAATAGGGTTCCAAGTGCACCAAGAGAACCCATAAAAATCCAATTGTTTTGATAGCTTTTATAATAATCTATGATTTCCAGTCCGACTTTACCACTTAGTATATGTGCCAAACTATAACACATAGTAAAAATAGCCATATAGCGACCTTCGTGTCCTTTCGGTGCGCGGCTCATGGCAAAGGAGTTCGAAAATGGAAAAGCAAACATCTCACCGAAGGTCATGAATAGCATCATCACAATTAAAATGCCGCTCCATTGATTGATAACAAGTAAATAAAGGCTTATAGTCATACAAAAGGCACCTAACGTAACTATTTTTACTTTATTCAATTGTTTGCGTTCAACATAACTTACAATGGGCATTTCTAAAAAGAAAATTAAGAGACCATTCATCATCATCAATAGTCCGGTTTGGAATTCGGTTAGGTTAAATTGCTCTTTATGGTAGAGAGGTAGCGTTGTAAATAATTGAAAGAATAAAATTCCAGTGATTGTACAACAAGCTAAGAAAACCCAAAATGTTTTGTCTTTAAAAACCGAATCTGTAAGGATTTCGCCGGGATGTTCTTTATCCGTATATTTTGAATGTTTTTTTTCTTTTACAAATGACCAAAAAATTAGAACCGCTAGAATGCAAGTTGCTCCATCAACCCAAAACAAGCCTTTATATCCTATGTTCATTATGATTAACCCACCCATGGCCGGACCGGCTGCAAAACCTAGGTTAATAGCTAAACGTACCAAGGTTAACGCACGAGTTCGGTTTTCTTTTTTTGCATAAGCGCCCAATGATACAAACATCGCTGGTCTGAACATGTCTGCAATAACCATAATCAGGAAGATAGAAATACAAAATCCAACATAACTTGTAATATGCTGTAACACAAAGAATGCTATACCGCTAGTGAACAAGCTAAAAATCATTATCTTATAAAAACCAACCTTGTCAGATAATTTGCCACCTAACCAAGATCCCAGCATAGAACCCAGACCAAAAAAGAGCAAAACGGTTCCCACTTTAGTTGCACTGAAATGTAAATCTTCATATAAATATTTTGATAAGAAAGGAAGTACCATCGTTCCAGCACGATTGATAAAAGTCATTAAAGTCAGTATCCAAATTTCTTTTGAAAATCCCTTGAAGTTGTTGATGTAGCGTTGAAAGGCGTTTATAGGCATTGTTTGAAGTATGAGTCTCAAAGTTACTAAAATACTCCTTTGCAGTAAAAATTGTTTAACCTAATTTTGTGAAAAATACAACAATGAAAAAGTTATATGTATTAGTGTTTTTGTTTGCCTTTGGCTTTTCTTTCGCTCAGGAGAAAATGGAAACCGCTTTAGAGTACCAACAACATTTGAATAAAGAATTTGCCGATAGTACGTCAAGTCCATTAATGAAAGAGGATTTGGTGCATTTTAAAACGTTAGATTTTTTTCCAATTTCCGAAAATTATATTGTTAAAGCACAATTTACGCGCATTGAAGGTGAAGTTTTTGAAATGAAAACCTCTACCGATAGAAAGCCAAAATACAGAGTGTATGGTGTTTTGAAGTTTAAAATGAATGAAAAGAATTTACAATTGTATGTTTATCAGAATTTGGACTTGATGAAACGACCTGGCTACGAAGATTATTTATTTCTTCCGTTTAGCGATTTGACAAATGGAAAAGAAAGCTATATCGGCGGGCGTTATTTGGATATACGTATTCCTAAAACTGAAACTGTTCTGATTGATTTCAATAAAGCGTATAATCCGTATTGTGCTTATAATTATAAGTATTCTTGTCCGATTGTTCCAATGGAAAATGATTTGAGCATTGAGATCAAAGCAGGTGTTAAAAAGTTCCATGACTAATGTTGTTCAATCTGCACACACATAAAGCGTCTATTGCTGATAATGTATTGGAAATTGTCAATCAATATCCGTATGATTTTGATGAAACGATTTCTAATTTTTCAATTGGCATTCATCCCTGGTATATTGATGCAGATCAATTGGAAAAGCATTTAAAAATCATTGAGGAGAAATTACAGTTGCCCAATTGTTTGGCTTTGGGTGAATGTGGTTTGGATAAAAGGATTGAAATTTCTTTAGAATATCAATCATTGGTTTTTGAAAAACAATTAGTTCTTGCACAATTCTATAAAAAACCTGTAATTTTGCACTGCGTTTCGGCATATCAGGAAGTTATCGAAATAAAAAAGCGTTTGAAAATTGAACAACCAATGATTATTCATGGTTTTTCTAAAAATTTTCAGGTGGCCAAATCATTATTGGATAACGGATTTTATTTGTCGTTTGGGAAATATTTATTGCGAAATTCAGATTTGGCTTCTGTATTTGAACAAGTGCCAAATGAAAGGTTTTTTATGGAAACCGATATGGTTGAAGAAACCATCGAAGAAGTTTATGCTAAAGCAGCATCAATAAAGAAAATAGACATTGAAAAGCAAGTTGAAAATAATTTTAAACGGGTTTTTCAAAAATAAGGGAATTGAAGTATAAATTAAAGTAAAGAATATAAAAATGGCAGTGTGGCAAGAAAGAGCAGAGTTATTGTTTAAGAAAGAAGGATTAGAAAAATTAAAAAATTCTAATGTGCTAATTGTTGGTATGGGTGGTGTAGGTTCTTTTGCTGCCGAATTTGTGGCACGTGCCGGTGTTGGAAAAATAACCATTGTTGATGGTGACGTGGTAGATATAACAAACATCAATCGTCAATTACCTGCTTTGCATTCTACCGTTGGTTTGCCCAAAGTAGAATTGATGGCAGCTCGTTTGAAGGACATCAATCCTGAATTGGATTTAACGGTTGTTCAGGAATTTCTTTCCCCGGAAAGAGCTTTTGAGTTGGTTACGGATGATTATGATTACGTTATGGATTGTATTGATAGTATTACTCCAAAATTGAATTTAATCATTGCTGCTAAACGCAAAAAAGTGAAAATTATTAGTAATATGGGTGCAGGAGGGAAGTTTGAAGCTGGTAAAGTGTGTGTTAAGGATATTTCTAAAACAGATTATTGTCCGTTAGCGAAACAAGTGCGTAAGCGTTTAAAAACAGAAGGTATTTCAAGTGGAGTCAAAGTGGTTTATTCCCATGAAAGACCTGATTATGATAGTGTGAAAATGACTGACGGTTCTAACTTTAAAAAATCTTTCTACGGAACCAATAGTTGGATGCCGGCTTTGTTTGGTTTGCATGCAGCAGAAAAAGTGGTAAGGGATCTGTTGAAAAAATAAAATTGATATACGAAACATAAAAAAACCGGGATATTCCCGGTTTTTTTATGTTTCATTTTCACTTATTCAGTTTTGTTTTTCCTGTTTTTATCAGCGTTAAGAATGTCTTTTACAATGGCATTGGTGATAGAATCCTGATTGACTGGTTTTGTCTTTTGAACAGTGACTTCTTTTTTAATCGGTCTTACCGGAATGTACAATTCAGTAATCCATTTTGAAGCTGATTTGTCTGTCGTTATGTTTTTAGTAATGACTTCAATTTCTTTGAATTTATCACTCTGTTCTAAACCATTCTTAACCATAAAATCTCGGAGTTGCTTCACTGCTTCTTTTTTATGATTGTAATTTCCTTTTAAAGTAGCTTTTACAGTACTTGAAGGATTAATTTGCCCTGTATAGAATTCACTATCGGCAGAAGTATAAATTTTCTTTTGAGTCGGTATAGCAACCGAAAATTTATACAAGTTATTTACTGTGTCTTTGGCATGATAAATTAAAAATGGATCTCCATTAGTAGGTGTGTTGGTCGCTATGAGTAGTTCTCTAAGTTTAGGAACATACAATTTAATTCTTTGTGGTATTTCTTCTGCTTTGGCTGCAACAACCTTTTGGATGTAGAAAATTGTATCTCTTTTTACATATCCATCTACTTTGATGTCGAATGTATTCACTTCACGGGTCAAAATCGTATTGATTGAGTTTAAGCCTTCGTCAAATTCATCGGCAAAATCATTTTTAACGCCACGTCCTATTATGCTTAGGAATTTGTCTTTGAAAGTAAGGTTTCCTGCTGTAGTCCAGCGCAATACGGTTTTTTTTGCTAGTGTATCTTTAATGGTTAAAGTAAGCTCGTTGACAACATCATTGATGGTTATATTGTGAATAATCGTTTCGTTGTCAAGTGTATCCATCTTATTGATTTTCCAATTTTCATCTTTCCATGGGTTAATTGAATCCCAGTTTTGAGTATCGCTAACATATTTATAGACAACATCTTTTGGAACTTCTATAACTTTTGTTCGTTCGATGGAATAACTGCCGTCTTTAGTAGCTACAAAAACAGAAAGGGTACCTGCGCAAAGTAGCATTAATAAGATCAGATATTTGGCTATCTTCATAGATTCGGGTAATGTGAGTTGCGTAAAATTAGGAAAAAAATGTTAAAAGAATCATTTTTTAATTAATCTTTTAATAGTGTTTTGATTACAAACAGAAGTCCTATAAATACTAAAAATGCTATCAGTATCCAAATGCTTCCTTTGTAATGTTGTTTGTGTAGTTTTTTGTCTTTTCTATAGGAGAAAATCATGATGATTATGAAGCTGATAACAAAAAATAAAGCAAATAATAATTGACCTTGACTGAACATATTTTTTTTTGACAAAAATAGTAATTGTAAATTCAATATGTTATTTTGCGCAGTAATAAATGACGTAAAAAATGCAAAAACAAATTCAATCGGTACACGAATTTCACAGTGCCTTCGGTTTGGGAATAAAAAATGAACCAACGGGCGATTTAGGTGAAAATAAAAATAGACTTCGTTTCAATTTAATGAAGGAAGAAAATGAAGAGTATTTGGAAGCAGTTCAAAATAATGATATTGTAGAAATAGCGGATGCTCTTGGGGATATGCTTTATATTTTATGCGGGACAATTTTGGAACATGGATTGCAGCATAAAATTGAAGAAGTTTTTGATGAAATTCAACGCAGTAACATGAGTAAGTTGGGTGAGGATGGCAAACCGATTTACCGTGAAGACGGGAAAGTATTAAAGGGACCAAACTATTTCAAACCCAATTTTGAAGCTATATTAAAATAAAAAAAGCGGTTGAATTTTCAACCGCTTTTTAATTATACTTTAACTGTCCAACCAAAAGTATCTTCATCAATTTTATGTTGGATGTTGGTCATTTTTTCTTTTAAAAGACCTGCAAATGAATTTTCTAACTTAGGCAATTCATAATAGGTTTCATCGTATTGAAAACCAATAATCGGATTAACAACAGCAGCAGTTCCCGCACCAAAAATTTCTTTAAGGGTTCCGTTTTTAGAAGCTTCCACTAATTCTGAAACCAATACCGAACGAACTTCAACATCGATTCCTTCTCGTTTGGCTAAATCAATCAAACTTTTACGAGTTATACCGTCTAGAATTCTTTCGCTTGTCGGTGCAGTGAATAATGTGTCATTGATTCTAAAAAACACGTTCATTGTACCACACTCTTCTAATTTAGTATGGGTTGCATCATCAGTCCAAATTACCTGTTGGAAACCTGCGTTGTGAGCCAATTGAGTTGGATAGAACTGCCCTGAATAATTTCCGGCAGCTTTGGCAGCTCCGATACCACCGTTGGCAGCACGGCTGTAATAATCAGCTATAAGTACTTTTACTTCGCCAGAGTAGTAAGCTCTTGCGGGAGATAAAATAATACAAAAGCGATATTGTGTAGAAGGTTGTGCAATTACACCACTTCCTATAGCAATCATAAATGGACGGATGTATAACGAATTTCCTTTTCCTTTTTTAACCCAGTCTTTCTCGATTTTCAATAACTCTTTCAAACCATCGATAAAAATGTTCTCAGAAATCTCAGGCATACACAAACGTACAGCTGATTTATTGAAACGTTGATGGTTTTCTTCCGGACGGAATAACCAAACGCCATCATTCTCGTCTTTATACGCTTTCATTCCTTCAAATATAGCTTGCCCATAATGGAAAACTTTTGCTGAAGGATCTAAAGTGAATGGTTCGTATGGTTTAATAACAGGCTTTTCCCAAGCACCATTTCTGAAATCACACACTAGCATGTAGTCAGTAAAAACATTCCCGAAAGTTAAGTTTTCAAAATCTACTTCGTTGATTTTAGAAGAGTTAACTTTAATAATATCAATTTCACTTTGAATATCTAAGCCCATTACCTAAAATTATTTTTTGCTAATTTATGAAAAAACAGCACTTATTGTTAAATAAAGAACAAGAATTGAAATACTTTGAATGATTTTTTTGATAATTTTAAATTTTTCGTAATTAAGTTATCAATATGTTATATTTTTTAGAAAAGTTTTAAAGTATGTATAGCATTTCGCCTATTTCTAATAGATTTGCATTAACAAACAAAAAAGTTATAGAAATGAAAAGAATACATTTAGCCGTAGTAATGTCTTTATTATTGGCCGGATTTGGATCTAATGCCCAAACACCAACTAAAACTAAAAAAGTAGCTAAAACTTCTATTAATTCGAATGATTATGCTGTTTTTGGAGAAAAATTTGTGCCTGCCAATGTGTTGACTGAAAAAGCGATGCTCAAAAAATACAAATCATTAAAAAAAGGAGATACCATAAACATCAAATTCAAATCAGTAATTAAAGAAGTATGTAAAAAGAAAGGTTGCTGGATGAATATGGATTTATCAAATAGCCAAAATTCTTTTGTCCGATTTAAAGATTATGGATTTTTTGTTCCATTGAATGCAGATGGCAGTGAAGCAATTGTTAATGGTAAAGCATTTATCGATGTGGTTTCGGTTGAAGAATTGCGTCACTATGCTAAAGATGCAAAAAAATCACAAGAAGAAATCAATAAAATTACAAAGCCAAAAGTGACTTATGCATTTCAGGCTACTGGTGTTTTAATTAAGAAATCCTAATGCGAATCACTCTATTGTTTTTATCCATTGTTGTATTTTCTTCATGTGAAAAGAAGAAGGAACAATGCGAATTGCCCAAAGAGGAAAAGAAATTTGAAATGTATGAGATGTCCGAAATGGCAATGCTCATGGAACAAATGTACGTTGATAACGAGCGTTTGAAACAACGAATTGTGAACGGTGATACAATTGGCGCATTTCCTCAACATTTTCATAAAATTCATGAGGCTGTCATGACAGACAAACAGGAAAATGATGCTTTTTTTAAAGAGCATGCTAATGCTTTCATTGTGTCTCAGGAACTAATATATGAAGATCCAAAAAATGCAAAAAAGCACTTTAACAATAGTATTACCGAATGTGTAAAGTGCCACGAAGTTAAATGTGGTGGACCAATAGTGCGCATTAAAAAACTTTATATTAAGTAGAATTGGAGCGAAAAATTATAACCACACTCGACGGTTCCACTACAATACAGTTAGTAGATTGGGGTGAATGTTATCATTCTGTAAATGGTGCTGTTCAGGAGGCATTGCACGTATTTATAAAAAATGGTTTACTACAACAATCCAAAAGAAATGTGGCTATCTTAGAAATTGGTTTTGGAACCGGATTGAATGCTTTCGTTACTTATCTTGAAGGTGATAAAAATGGATTTGAAATCGATTATGTTGGAGTGGAAGCTTATCCCGTTAAGGAAGAGGAAGCTTTTGCAATGAATTACGCCGATACACTCGGTAAGTTGGAACAGGAGGATGTATTTAAAAGAATGCATCAGTGCTCTTGGGAAATACAACATAAAATTTCAGATGCATTTTTCTTAACCAAAAAGCAACAATTTTTTCAAGACATAAATTATAGTAATCAATTTGATATTATTTACTTTGACGCGTTCGGATATCAATACCAACCTGAACTTTGGAGCACCGAAATTTTCGCCAAAATGTTTGCTGCATTACAAGAAGAAGGTTTATTAGTAACCTATGCTGCCCGAGGTGCTGTAAAACGATCTCTTAAAGAAGTTGGTTTTTCTGTGGTAAAAATGGAAGGGCCTCCTGGTAAACGAGAGATGATGGTTGGCTTTAAGAAAGTGAATAATTTTTAGAAAACTATAACATTTAAGTTCCATATTTTTAGTATATTTGAGTGTATAATACCACTAATTTGAAATTATGTCAAGACAAATGGTCAACTATGCAAAATCGATTCTGGAAAGAGTTAGTTTTGATCCAGCTTTGTTCGGGAAAGAACTTGTTAAAGCAGTAAAACAATTATTACCGTACGAAGTTGAAGAATTAAAAATTTGGTTTTTTGATTTTACAAAAGAAAAACCAGAACTTAGAAAATGTGAAATATACCTTAATGTATAATTTAAAAAGGAGCTTTTATAGCTCCTTTTTTAGTTATGTATTTTGATGATTATGTAAGTTTTTTTATAAGATAAAATACAATTGATGCATTTCATCGATTTTATTTGTATTTTATCGATATTTTTATCTACTTTTACAACGAGTTCTTCATCAAGTGTTTCATTATTAAAGTTGTAGTTATTATGCCTCGAATGATTTACGATTACACCAAAAACGTACTTGAAAAAGTTAGCTTTGATCTTAAACTGTTTACTAAAGAGTTAAAGAAAGCTGTTAGAAATTTGCTTCCTTATGAACTAGAACATCTAAAAAATTGGCTGTTGTATTTCACAAGCGAAAGACCAGAATTGAGACAATGCATTCACATTGTTGAAGTCTAACCCAGATACCACGAACTTAACTTAAAAAGGAGCTTAAAAGCTCCTTTTTTATTTCTTCTGTAACGGACTGATGATTTCCACATTTTGAAACGCAATAGCGCCTCGTAAAACTCCTGATATCGTATTTTTTAACGCATCTATGATATGAATTTTCAATTCGTTTTTAGGAAAGAGTAAACTGATTTCTCTAGCCGGTTTAGGTTCGATGAAATGTTTTAATTTCAGTTTGTCTTCTTCTTTTAAATCCAATGTATGCAAGTAGGGCAATAAAGTGATACCTAATCCTTCATCAGCTAGTTTGATTAGTGTTTCGAAACTTCCACTTTCAATTTGGAACTTATTCTCGCCACCATTTGAATTGTTTTTGCACAAATTCAAAATACCATCTCTAAAACAATGTCCGTCCTGTAATAGTAGAATTTCATCTACATTAAGATCGGCAACCTCTAATTCTTCTTTATTGAATTTTGGATGTTGCTGCGGTACATACACCATGAACGGTTCGTAGTACAAAACCACTTCTTTTATTTTTTCTTCTTCCAATGGAGTGGCTGCAATTGCGGCATCCAAATGTCCGTTTTTTAATTTAGTAACTATCTCAGAAGTGTTTAACTCTTCAATGATCAATTTTACTTTCGGATACTTTTTAATGAAGTTATTTAAAAACATAGGTAGTAGTGTAGGCATTACCGTTGGAATTATTCCCAAGCGAAATTCTCCACCAATAAATCCTTTTTGTTGATCAACGATGTCCTTAATTCTGTCGGCTTCATTGACGATGTTTTTGGCTTGAGCTACAATTTTTTGACCAACTTCAGTCAATTGAATTGGCTTTTTACTTCTGTCAAAAATGATAATATCTAGTTCTTCTTCCACTTTTTGAATTTGCATGCTCAAAGTAGGTTGTGTAACGAAACATTTTTCTGCAGCCAGTGTGAAATTTTTGTGTTCGGCTACCGCCAAAACATATTGTAATTGAGTAATAGTCATTTATAGTAAAATTTGATGCAAATATAATTAACTATAATTTTAATTGATAATTAATTTATTTTAAATTTTATTAAAAGAAGTTGGTTCTAGCTTTTATCTAAATTTTCATTAAAGGCAGAAGGCAACAATTGCGGAATAAATTTGATCAAAATGGGTAATAATAAACTTCCGCCAGGAACAAGAAATATAGTCAATGAGGGTATGCTTTTACAAATGTCAAGTAGTTGATTACGTATCTTCTTTTTCTCTTCAAGCGTTAATTTTTCCGAAGCGGATTTACGCAATAGAGTGACCAACTCTTTGCTTTGCGAGATTTCTAATAGTAATCTTGATTTATTTCTTTGAACCAATGTTTGTACATTCGAAGTGGTTTGGTCATAGAAATGTTTTACAGGGTTCGAATAGTTGAAATAATGTATTGACGCTTTATTTTCGGTTAAAAAGGCATTCATGTCATTAATGCTATTCTTCGCAAAATCATCCGATACTTTGAGTTGTTTTGCCAATTCAAATAAAAAATCACGCTCCGACTTTTCAATTACTCCATCATTCCAAAGTGCCATATTAGCAATATCAATCAAATAATAACGCTCATAATCGTCTTCTAAATAGGAGAAATCAATGTTCTCAAGCGATGTCTCTTTGGCTGATTTTTCAAACTTCGAATAGCGAACCGATGATTCGAATAGTTTTTGTAACAAATCATCGTATTTTGATTTGGTCTCCTTAGTGTTTAGTGCTATGGATACCACACTCACAATAATCTCTTCGATTTTTTTTAAATACTTTTTGGGTAAACTATCCTCTTCAATACATCTTTTAAAAGCCAATACATCAATAAATAGCAAGGCATTAGTCAGGATATGAGAAAAATTCTTGCTAATGATATTGTCGTTGGTTTTTATGCGATTGGCAATAATCTTTTCTAATTTATTTTCTGCAGAATCGGTGGGTAAAAAAATATCTAGTACGCCGGAATTTTTAGGATGCAGTTCTTGGTAAAAAGCAACGCACTTTTTAATAAATTCCTCAGAATTATTGTCTTTAGTTACAATTTGATAAACGCCATACAGCGAATTTAAGAGTGCAATTTTAGAAAATTCATCCGTAGTCCAGCCTTTGGTATCGATTGTTTTTGAAGTCACAAAATGTGTCGCATAACCCACCAAAAACCCTGTTTTTCTTGTAGCTACATAGAATTTTTCAAGATCGTATACCTTGAATTGTTCCTGTGCATTTTGCTCAAAGAAAAATTTATTTACCCAGCCATGTGCCGAAGGATTTATCATGCAACAAATTAATGTAAAAAAAGAAACTATAACAAATATATTCTAATGTAACCTAGCTGACATTTTGATACGATAGAACGAAATAAGTTTGTAGTATAAATCTTTAGCTTATGAAAAAGTTTTTGTTACTCTTAGTTGCCTTGTTTATGCTATCGTGTGAAAAAGAAGGCGAATTGACTCGAGAAAACAATAATGTCTCGATTCTTGATGGTGCTGTAGTACAATACACAGGGAGTTTTGAACCCACTTCGGGTGTTAACGCCAGTGGAATGGTGAAAGTGTATTTCGATAATGGCGTGTATAAGGTAGAAATTGAAAATGCAAATGTGTCCTCAGGTCCGGATTTAAAAGTCTATTTGTCAAAATCGGATTCGCCAACACAATATGTCAATCTTGGAAATTTTGCAGGTAATGGAAATAGTGGTTATTTAATTCCTTCTGAAACCAATATAGCAGATTATCCGTATGTGCTTATACATTGTCAGCAATACAATCATTTGTATGCTATTGCTAGACTGACTCCGAATTAACTAACTTAATTAAATAACTATGTTTACCAATTTTAAAATTGCAATTTTTACTTTGATGTTTATTTGTATCCAACAGGTTACAGCCCAAGGATGTAGTGATGCCGGATTTTGTTCGGTTGGAAACCCTTTCAAAGCAGCTTCTTCTGAAAAAAAGAACTGGATTGAAATAGGAGGCGTCTATGGAATTGGAGAAGAAGACGTAACCATTTTTTCTCCCTATGCTAGTTATACCCGTATGTTTACCGATAAATTTGCGGTAAATGCGAAAGTAACCGCTACAGTGGCGAATGGTAGTTTTGGCACAAGAAGTAATTTGGGTGACGTTTTTCTAACCGGTAATTACAAATTCAATCCTGATGCCAATACTGTGAAATGGTCTGGGCTTCTTGGTGTTAAAATTCCTTTAACATCAGGGAATGACAAAATCAATAATGTATCATTACCAATGCCTTACCAATCCAGTTTGGGTACTTTTGATATTATTGGAGGATTTGAGGCAAGTGTACAAAAATGGGATTTTAATATTGCGGCTCAAATTCCTTTAAACGACAATAAAAACTCTTATTTATCCTCTTTAGCTCCCACAGAGAAATTTGAATCTACCAATTTGTTTCATCGTAAATCCGATGTATTATTTCGATCTACTTACACAATTGTAGTACTCGATGAAAAATTGTCTCTAAAACCCAATATGTTGTTTATATACCATTTAGGAACCGATTCGTATGTGAATCAATTTGGAAACCGTGTTGAAATTGCAGATTCTGAAGGGCTAACTATTAATGGAAACTTAATTGCCAATTATAAGATTGGTGACAATAGTAGTATTGAAACTTCTATCGCAACTCCTTTTGTTGTGAGAGAGGCTAGACCTGATGGTTTAACAAGAGCTTTTACAATAGGATTATCCTTTAAACAGAGTTTTTAATTTTATGGGAAAGTTGAATTTTTTGCTACTATTTGTATCGACAATCACTTTTGGACAAAAAGTGATAAGTGAAGTTGCCTTCAAAGAAAAGAAGCAACCATTGGATATTATTTATCTGCCCAATCAAGACAAGATAGTAATGACTTTGGGTGAAAAGACATCGAAAGTATATGGAAATATTATTACCGATGTATGGTCGTTTGATAAAGAAGGTTTTACACAAAAATTAGTGGCCAATGAAAGATTAGCGAATTGTGTGTTTTCACCCATCGAAACCGCTTTTTTGATTGGTAAATTGCCGGAAAAGAACGAATTTCCAACAGAATATAAATTAATTCTTGATGGAGTGCCAAGTAAGTATTTTGCAATCAATGAACGTTTTAGATACTTTAATGATATTTACGGATTGGATTTTGTAAACCAAAAAGAAAACACAAAAATTGATTTAAAAAATGATGATGTTTTTCTAAAAGTTATCGATTTATTCGAAAGCAAAGTGAGTAAGAACAAGTTGGAAAAACCGGATTTAACGAAGTTAGAGAATAAGACAACAGCAGTTTTTACGGAAGGATTTGATTTTGATGTTCGCATTAATGAAAGTACAATCAGTTTTATAACGAAGTCAATCAATAGTAACTATAAATCGGCCTCAGTCTATAGAACAATTTATGATGTATCCGGAAGTAGGATAGGAGATTTCTCCTATTTAGTGAGTGCGCCAAAATATTTCTTATTGTTGTCAAATAATGGGGGTGGTGTTGTCGATGCCTCCAATGCCAATAAAAGAATAAGCGAATTGGCAGTCAATAATTACTTGGTGGATAAAAATACTGGTAACGTATATGTCTATGGATTATTTGGAAGCGAAGAAAAGGAAATAACCAATACTTCGAATATTCCGATGGGTTTTTATGTTTTTAAGTTTGATCCGAACGGGAAGTTACTTTGGGAATCGCAGCAAGAGGTGAAAGATGTTTCAGGTTTTAATCAAAAGCAGGATGTTTCAAAAATTAATTTTTCAATACGATTAAGAGAAAATGAAGTTTTCTGTAGTATTTTTTCAAAAGAGCGCAATTACCTGGATGTTGTAACCATGAATGATAGTTATGGTGTGAAGAAATCAGAAGCCTTATTAAAATTTACAAAGTCTCAGGATACTGCTTCAAAAGAGGTGGTAAAAGGAGATTTGCGAGATGCGAACTATACCAACTTTAAGTTTGACAAGGATGCATTGTATCTGCTAAACAGTTCACCTGATTTCCAGCAGTATTTGCAAAAAACAAATAAGAATTTAACGCTCAATTATAAAACATACCTTTCCAAAAAAGGATATTGGGTCATTGAATCAGATAATAAAACATTCAGTAAAGTGCTTTTTTTTAATTAAAGTTTTTTAGTTTTTAAAGTTCCTTTTCTAAAGGAACTTTTTTTTACTCATAAACATTTGTTAAGCTTTTTTTGCGATGTCATCTAGCTTACAAATTTGATTTTGATAGCAGTATACATTTGTTGTACTAATTTTAAATTATAGAAAAATGTTAGTTAAGTTTTTAAAAATCAGTTGTTTTGTTTTGCTATTGGGATTGATTTCTCCATTGCAAGCACAAAAAGTAGCGAAACACAAATATTATTCACACACAGACCAAAAAAAACTACAGGTATCAGATGCGGAATGGAAGGCTATTTTATCGGATGATTTGTACTTAGTCTCTAGAAAAGCGAATACCGAAGTTGCTTTTACGGGTAAGTATTGGAATTATACAGGTAAGGGAACTTACTACTGTGCTGCATGCGGAAATACGCTATTTCGTTCGGATGCAAAGTTTGCAAGTTCTTGTGGATGGCCAAGTTTCTTTGAACAGGAAAATAAAAAAAGTATCGTGTTTAAAGAAGATACATCCTATGGTATGAATAGAATTGAAGCATTATGCGGACGTTGTGATGGGCATTTGGGGCATTTGTTTGACGATGGGCCAGAACCGACAGGGAAGCGGTATTGTATGAATTCGATTTCCTTGGATTTTGAACCGGATAGCAAATCAAAATAGCCTAAAGATGAAAAAGTTACTGTATGTGTTACTATGGTTTCCTGTGGTGCTTTTTGCACAACAATCGAAACCGAAAACGGAAACGATTACTTTGGGAGGAGGTTGTTTTTGGTGTATCGAAGCGGTTTTTGATGGGCTTGATGGCGTACTTTCTGCTGAGTCGGGTTATTCAGGAAGAAGTAGTCTAAACCCAACGTATGAAGAGGTTTCTACCGGAGCTACTGGTTTTGCCGAAGTGGTTCAGATAAAGTACAATCCTAATAAAACGAATCTGGACGAAATTTTTAAAGTTTTTTTTACGGTTCACGATCCGACACAATTGAATGGTCAAGGCGCAGACAAAGGTTCACAATACCGATCGGTCATTTTTTATGCTAACGAAAGTCAAAAAAGAAGTGCGACAGACCTTATCAACAAATTAAATAGTTCGGGTGCTTACGACTCTAAAATTGTAACCACACTTGAATCGTATAAAGGATTTACCAAAGCAGAAAGTTACCATCAAAATTACTATGAAAAGAACAAGTCCAAAAGTTATTGCCAATATGTGATTCAACCCAAATTGGAAAAATTTGAGAAAGTATTTAAGGATCGATTAAAAAAGAAAAAGTAGGTTAATATAAATTAGTTCAGTTGGAAAACCAATCTCTGTCATGGAGATTGGTTTTTTTGATTTTTTTAGAGAATAGGAATGCAAAAATCCACACTCATTTTACCTTCCGGATGTTCCTTGTAATTGGTATGATAAATTTCATAAGGATAGGATTTTCTAAATTGATACCCTTTTTCATTCATCCATAAAAATAAACCATTCCATGCTTGTTCAAATTCAGCAAGGGTAATACAATAACTACCTACTATATATTTTCCAGCTGCTAAGGTTTCGGGAAAAATAGCATCTTCTCGTTGAATAGGTTGGTCAACCAACATGCAAGCATTGATTCTGATTTTATCAAGTGGCGTTACTTTGGCACTGTCATGATAAACAGAAATCATTTTGACATTTTCGCTAGGGAATAGATTTTTTGAAATCCCCCAATTGATTACCTTTTCATAGGCTTTTTCTACATTATGCACGCCTATGCTCAATGCTGAAGCAAGATGCATTTCGGGCATTTGTTTCACTACAATTTTTGTGTTTTCCATCATTTTTTGTATTTGTTCAATAGTGTAAATGTAGTGTTCAAAAATGACGGTATTTTGTTCAATATTGCCATTCATTTGTGCAATCTTGCTAAAATGCTCCGGAGCTAATTTTCTGAATTGTGTAGGGGGAATGCCATATTGTTTTTTAAATACTTTTGTGAAAGTAGAATGACTGTTAAAGCCAATTTCCGAATAGATTTCAGTTAGGGATTTGGTTTTGTTTTTGGACAATTGTAATGCTGCTTTTTCGACTTTTTTTCTGACAATATACTCCTGAATGGTTTCGCCGATAATGGCTTTAAATATCCTATGAAAATGATAAGGGGAATAGAGTCCTACTTTTGCAATGGTCTCCAATCTAAGGTCTTCTTGAAGATTGTTTTCAATGTAGTCTAAGACTCTTCGAATCCGTTTACTATGTTCTAAATTTTCCAAACTATTTTTTTGTCTAAAATAAGTAACCTACTAAATATAGTTTTGTTTGGTATTGCTTATTTTTAATTATAGAAAGATAATTCATTGTGTTCGATTTATTGCAGTTTTTTGCTTCGTTAGTGTATAAATGACGCGCACAATCTACCTCAAATCAACCGCAGTTCCGAATCGCTTACTAATCTCACTTTATTACAGTTGCAGTTTTGACAAGGAATACTATGAGTTTTGTTTTAAAAGGCTCAAATTATAAGCTTAGAGGCTAAAATTATAAGCTCAGAGGTTAAAATTATAGGCAAAAAGGTTAAAATTATAAGCTCGGAGGTTAAAATTAGAAGCAAAAAGGCTCAAATTATAAGCTCAGAGGTTAAAATTAGAAGCAAAAAGGTTAAAATTATAAGCTCAGAGGCTCAAATTATAAGCTCAGAGGCTCAAATTATAAGCAAAAAGGTTAAAATTATAGCCTCAAAGGTTAAAATTATAAGCAAAAAGGTTAAAATTATAACCTCAAAGACTCCAATTACAACTTATAAGCGCAAATCCAATAGCACAATTTGCGCTTTATCGTTGTTTACAATTGCGTTCACACAATCGAATGATTTCCTCGATTCGGTTTTTTCGAGTTGCTTCTCGCTTCGCCTGATTTAGCCAATACAAATAGCTTTTGCGATAGGAATTGCTGAAATTTTGGTAATTCGTAAAAGCAATTGGGTTTGAATCAAATGCCAATTGTAAATCATCAGGAATTTCATGGTTTTCGACAGCATCCAAAGAAGTCCAAGAGCCATTTTGTTTGGCAGTTTCAATTTTCTTCAAGCCACTTTCATGCATTAACCCATCGGCAACAAGTTGTACGATATAGGTTTTATTGAGTTTACTCCACACACTTTTGTCTTTTCGTGGTCCAAAGGCTTGTTTTCGCTTTATATCATCCATTCGTTTCACAGTAGAATCAATCCAACCATAACATAAAGCTACTTGAACGGCTTCTTCCCAGCGCATACTTTCAAATTCAGAATCTACTCGATAGAAAATTAATTCTACACCATTAGAGTCTAAATGATTTTCATGCAGCCATTCACGCCATTCCTGTGCGTTTTTGAAATAGAGTAGGGGTTTGGTCATTTAAGTGGTAGATTTTGTTTTCTCTGTCGCTAGAAAATGGTGAAGGGTTCCTGCTGTAAGCAAAGCAATTGAAATTACCCAAAGATAATATCCCGATTCAAAAGAAATGATTTTTGCCATACTGCCGCTTTCGGCTCCCAAGATTTCTTTCCAAAAACGGAAAGAGGAAGCTAAAAACAACGCTGCCAGGGAAGTTGTAATCGCCAATTTATTGTTGAAAATCAAAAGTAGTATCGTTAATAGACATAGTGGGTTTGCAAACCAAATGATCCATTCCAATACTGCACCACCTAGAATTGCCGTACTACCCATTAGAAAATAATTGGATGATGGGATTGCAACAATTTCTTTAAAATCAATTACAATGCATGTTTGTGTGAGTGAAATGCTAAATAATAGCAAGCTTAAGCCAATTATGACTCCTAATTTCCCTTTTTCTTTCACTTCTTATTATTTAATTATCGCGGTACACGCCACTCTGCCACCTGCATTTCCTGTAGGTTGTGTAGTAAAATCATCACTTCCTTTGTGAACAATAATACTTTTTCCTACGATATTTTTAGTTTCATCATCACAACCAATACACCATTCGTCGGTTTCGAATTTTACGATTGCGTTGCCATTTGCATCGGCAGTGAAGTTTCCAATATCACCTTTGTGGTATTCGGATGAACCCCATTTGCCATGTTTCTTGAAAGTAGGATTCCAATGGCCACCAGCAGATGACGCGTCGGGTGCAGAGCAATCCGATTTTTCATGGATATGTATCGCATGTTCTCCGGGGGTTAATCCTTTGATATTGGCTACAAAGGAAACCACACCGTTTTTTTCAGTAAAAGCAGCCGAGCCGGATACTTGTGTATCGCTTTTGGGTTGCAACATCAATACTAATTCGTTTTTATTGCCTGAAGTTGTTTTACAGGCCATGATCAATGCAAAAACGGAAAGACTTATGATGGTTATTTTTTTCATAGTATGTCGTTTAAAGTTTTGTGTTTTTAACCACAAGGTTTTCTTTTAAATAGTGTAAAGCATATGCTTTTATTTCTTTTTCAGATAATCTATCCGATTCGAATTCAATGAAGAGCTGATATTCATCATCATTATGCGAATAGGCAAAACCGTTCACTTTTTTATCATTCTTCGAAAAAGAATACTCCATATAGTTGCCCAATTCTGAATTGTTTTCAGTTGGTTTGACTTTAAAATCGGAATGATTTTTCAGTTGCTTCAGATTTTCTTCAGCCTTTGATTTACTTTCGAAATCATGAACCAATAAGGTAACGTCGTCTTTAAATTTTGAACCAAAACGCAAGGAATCGTCATGCGTATTTTGAAGATACGCTTCTTTTGGGATTCGTATTTTGGACAATAAATCAACATGCACTAAAGTGTCTTTGTTTAGTTTCTGTATTGAAAACTGATCTAAAAAAATACTGTCAAGAGTACTGATTTTTGCGTACGAATCATTGAATACATCTTCACCTGTTTTGCTGATTTGTTCATTGATCATTCGCAATGACGTACTGATTTGATCCTGATTGCTTTGTACGGAATTGTCATACGAGTTGGATCTCGAACTGTTAGAGCATCGTGTAGCGATGCGAAAAACAGCAAACAAAATCAAGCATACACTTAAAACGATTCTCCAGGGGCTATTATTTTCCATATTAGTCGATTACAATATTTGCAATTGTTTTTCTTTTCGTATTCTGATACCTGTAAATTACTTTAGAGATGTTGTAGGTTTTCTTCATTTCTAATAATTTTTTGACTTTTTCATCTCTTAGCATATTTTCTTTGAGAAAGGCAACTGTTTCTGGATCTCTTAACATAGTTGCAAATTCATCGGGCACTTCAGTAATACATACAAGACTATTCCCTTTGTCCAATTCCATTTTTAATAATTTGGTGTGATCTTGTTCGTTTTCTAATGGTAAACTACTATTGATTGCACCTAGTATTTTTTGTAATTCGGCATTTTTGGATGTGCCAAAACTGATTTCAGAATTCTCTAAGCCTTTGTTTTCAGCCAAAAGTTTATCCATCATTGCTTTATCCAATTTTATTTTTTCAAGGATGAAGTTGTCCAACGAACGGAATGTCAGATTTACAGTAGCACCATCTTTAATCAAATCACCGGCCTGATCCATAACCAAAGCACTTGAAATGGTTTTGGGTAGCATTTTGGCACCGATATCTTCTTTACATTCTTCTTTCTTTAAATTCAGATCAAAATCAATGTCAATAATGATTTCTTCCAAAGCTCTTTCTCCTTGGATTTTGGCTTCGGTTCGGTAAATAAGATCATTTTTGAACATATAGGCAGCTTCGTTGTATTCCCGAACAAAGTCATATCCTTTTTGTATTTTATTTTTGCAACCTGCTACTAGTAACGTAGCAGTAAGTACGAGAGTGAGTAATTTTTTGGAATGCATAAATTTGAATTTGGTTTAGGTAAATTTACTAAATAAAACGAAATCTAGTTTAGATTTTCTATAAAGAAAAAAGCCACAGTAGAATTAACTACTGTGACCTTTCCCACCAAACTAATTAAAATTTAAATTTTAGAAACAGTATTTGTTTTCTGCGATTAATTTAGCAGCGATAGTTTCGCGTAATTGAACCACATTAGGCATGTTTACGTATTTTGTAAAACGACGTAAGCCCATTAACATCATACGTTGTTCGTCACCTTCAGCAAAAGAAACAATTCCTTCTTTACCTTTTTGACTAATGATGTCTACTGCTTGATATAAGTACAATTGAGCCATAGCGATTTGTTCTTTTACGTTTTCTGCACCTTTCGCTTTCGCTAATTTTTCAGTACGTAAAATTCCAGATTCTGCCATGTAGATTTCGATTAACATATCCGAAGCCGCCATCAATAATTGTTGGTGCGCTTCTAAATCCGGACCGTATTTTTGTACAGCTGCTCCGGCAACCATTAGGAATGATTTTTTCAATTTACCGATCAATTCTTTTTCTTCAGCAAATAATTCTGTGTAATCTGGAGTGTCAAAATCAGGAATACCCATTAATTCCTCAGCAACTTTCATTGCAGGGCCTAATAAGTCTACGTGACCTTTCATTGCTTTTTTCACTAACATACCTACAGATAACATACGGTTGATTTCGTTAGTTCCTTCATAGATACGAGCAATACGAGCATCTCTCCAAGCTGATTCCATAGGAGTTTCTTCAGAGAATCCCATACCACCAAAGATTTGGATTCCTTCGTCAGAACAGTTTTGGATATCTTCAGAAACTGCTACTTTTAAGATAGAACATTCGATTGCGAATTCTTCCACACCTTTTAATTCAGCTTCTTGATGAGTAGAACCTTCCGCTTCTCTAGCGTGAATACGATCTTCGATAGATTTTGCAGCACGGTAAGATGCTGATTCACCTACATAAGCATTGGTTGCCATGTTAGCTAATTTAGCTTGAATAGCACCAAAACTTGCGATAGGAGTTTTAAATTGAACTCTCTCAGTAGCATATTTAACTGCTTCTGTAATTGTACGACGTTGTGCATCCAAACAAGCAGCCGCCAATTTGATACGACCAACGTTTAATGCGTTCATTGCAATTTTGAAACCTTCACCACGACCCGCCAACATATTTTCAGCAGGAACTACTGTATCATTAAAGAATACCTGACGAGTAGAACTTGCACGGATACCTAATTTGTGTTCTTCTTCACCTAAAGTGATTCCGTTAGGGTTTGCAGCATCATACTCAACGATGAAACCAGTAATATTTTTATCATCTTCTATACGAGCAAAAACGATCATTACATTACAGAAACCTGCATTTGAGATCCACATTTTTTGTCCGTTGATTTTGTATGATTTCCCATCAGCAGATAATTCCGCTTTTGTTTTTCCTGAATTTGCATCAGAACCAGCTCCTGGCTCAGTTAAACAGTAAGCACCAAACCATTCACCTGAAGCTAATTTTGGAACGTATTTTAATTTTTGCTCTTCTGATCCGTATAAAGTGATTGGCATTGTACCAATACCTGTATGTGCACCAAAAGCAGTAGAGAATGAACCAGTAGCTCCAGAAATGTAATCACAAGTCAACATTGTGGAAACAAATCCCATTCCTAATCCACCGTAAGCTTCAGGAACAGCTACTCCTAAGAATCCTAGCTCACCCGCTTTACGCATAGTTTCTTCAGTGTACGCATAGTCTTTTTTCTCAAATCGAACTTTTTCAGCCCATAATTCTTTATCAACGAATTCTTTTACAGAATCGCGCATCATAATTTGTTCTTCCGAAAAATCTTCAGGAGTAAATACGTTTTCGCATTTTGTTTCTTTAACAAGGAATTGACCTCCTCTTGTAATATCTTCCATAATTTTATTTTTTTGATAAAAGAGAAAAGAATAAAGAAAAAAGATTATTCTAATTTAGAAATGAACCCAGAAATCATTTTCTGTAATTCTATAATCTTGTTTTCTAATTCTATCCCTTTTTCATTGGTTATATAATTGTTTTGTAATGCTATTAGTAATTGTGTTTGTAATTCAAAAGAAGAACCAAGGCTAATATTTAGAAAGTGTTTGAAATGATTGTTTACTCTATTTGATCCTTCTGCAATATTGGAAGGTATTGAAACAGATGCTCTATTCATTTGACTTACTGAACCATACACTTCATTTTTTGGAAAATCTAATGTTATTTTATGTATGTCAGAAGTAATTTCCATCGATAACAACCAAATTTTTAGATTTTTAAAGTTGTGCTTCATAAGTCTTTTCTCTTTCCTCTTTTCTCTTTCCTCTTTAACTTTTTTCTAATTACAATAATTCAAATATACCAGCAGTTCCCTGACCAGTACCCACACACATGGTTACCATTCCGTATTTGTTACCACGACGTTTCATTTCGTCAAATAACTGAACAGAAAGTTTTGCACCTGTACATCCTAGAGGGTGACCTAAAGCAATCGCACCACCATTTACGTTGATGATTTCAGGATTTAAGTCTAACTCACGGATTACTGCTAAAGATTGTGCAGCAAATGCTTCGTTTAACTCGAATAACTCGATATCAGAGATTTTTAAACCAGCTTGTTGCACTGCTTTTGGAATTGCTTTTACAGGACCGATACCCATGATTCTTGGTTCAACACCCGCAGAAGCGAAGTTTACCAAACGTGCAATTGGCTCAAGGTTTAATTCTTTTACCATTTCTTCGCTCATGATTAAAACGAAAGCAGCACCATCACTCATTTGGGAAGAGTTACCAGCAGTAACCGAACCATCTGCAGCGAAAACAGGTTTTAAACCAGCTAATGCTTCTACAGAAGTTCCAGCTCTTGGTCCTTCGTCTTTGGTTACAGTGTAGGATTTGGTTTCTTTTTTCCCGGCTTCATTTAAGAAAGTCTGTTCAACAGTGATAGGAGCAATTTGAGCATCAAATTTACCTTCAGCTTGTGCTTTTAAAGCTTTCATGTGTGATTGGTACGCAAACTCATCCTGATCAGCACGAGAAACGTTGAATTGTTTTGCAACAGCTTCAGCCGTTAATCCCATTCCCCAGTAATAATCTTCGTGACCAGCAGCAGCAGCTTTATAATCAGGCGTTGGTTTGTAACCACCCATTGGAATATAACTCATACTTTCGGCTCCACCAGCAATGATACAATGTGCCATTCCTGATTGGATTTTAGCTGTAGCCATACCAATAGTTTCTAATCCTGACGCACAGTAACGGTTTACAGTTACACCCGGAACATCATCTACTTTTAATCCCATTAATGAAATCAAACGACCAACATTAAGTCCTTGTTCTGCTTCCGGCATGGCATTTCCAACCATTACGTCATCAATTCTTGTTTTGTCAAAACCTGGCAATTGCGCCATCATATATTCGATGGTTTCAGCGGCTAATTCATCAGGTCTTTTGAAACGGAACAATCCTTTTGGTGCTTTACCAACGGCTGTTCTATATCCTTTTACTATATATGCTGTTTTCATATTTTACTTTTTAGAGAAAAGAAGAAAGAGAAAAGATGAAAGAAAATTTCTTTATTCTTGCTTCTTTATTCTTGTTTCTAGTTTCTAAGCGGTTTTCCTTTAGTTAACATAAATTGGATACGTTCCAATGTTTTTCTTTCTGTACAAAGTGATAAAAAAGCTTCTCTTTCGATATCTAACAAGTATTGTTCAGTAACCAATGTAGGTTCAGATAAATCACCACCTGCCATAACGTAAGCTAATTTGTTCGCTATTTTCTGATCATGTTCGGAGATGTATTGACCGGCTACCATTTGATCTGTTCCCACTAAGAACATACCTAAAGCTTGTTTTCCTAATACTTTAATGTCTTTGCGACGTGCTGGTTGTGTATAACCGGCTTCAGCCATTAATAAGGCATGTTTCTTCGCTTCAGCAATTTGACGGTCTTTGTTTACAACTACAACGTCTTTTCCTTTTTGTAAGATGCCTAAATCGAAAGCTTCGTAAGCAGAAGTTGCTACTTTGGCCATACCGATTGTCAAGAAGTATTCTTGAAGCACATTTAATTCAACGTCGTTTTTGCGGAATGTATCAGCAGCACGTAAAGCCATTTCTTTAGAACCACCACCACCAGGGATTACACCAACACCAAATTCTACCAATCCGATGTACGTTTCAGCGGCAGCAACTACTTTATCAGCGTGCATTGAAAGTTCACATCCACCTCCTAATGTCATTCCGTGAGGAGCAGCAATAACTGGAATTGAAGAGTAACGAGCGCGCATCATTGTGTCCTGGAACATTTTGATGGCCATGTTCAACTCATCGTATTCTTGCTCAACCGCCATCATGAAAATCATTCCGATATTCGCACCAACAGAGAAATTAGCGGCTTGGTTACCAATTACTAATCCGTTGTATTCTTTTTCGGCTAAATCGATAGCTTTATTGATTCCTTGAAGAACACCACCACCAATTGTATTCATTTTTGAGTGGAATTCTAAGTTAAGGATTCCGTCACCAATGTTGTGAACAGTGCAATCTGCATTACCCCAAACTTTTTTAGTTTCACGGATATTGTTCAAGATGATAAATGCATCTTGTCCTGGAATTTTAGATTGAGATTTTGAAGCAATGTTGTAGAAATGAGTCGCTCCTTCTTTTACGGTATAGAAAGACGTATTTCCGCTAGCCACCATATCATTAACCCAAGCAGCTGGTTCATAACCTTCTGCTTTCATTAACTCGATACCTTTTTGAACACCAATAGCGTCCCAAATTTCGAAAGGTCCATTTTCCCATCCGAAACCAGCTTTCATGGCATCGTCAATTTTGTAAAATTCGTCTGTAATTTCAGGAACTCTATTCGATACATAAGCAAACATTGAAGAGAACGATTTTCTGTAGAATTCTCCTGCTTTGTCTGTTCCTTTTACTAGTACTTTAAATCTATCAATAGGTTTTTCGATAGTTTTTGTCATTTCAAGTGTTGCAAATGACGCTCTTTTATTAGGACGATATTCTAAAGTGTTTAAGTCTAATGACAGAATATCTTTTCCTTCTTTTTTGTAGAAACCTTGTCCTGTTTTACTTCCTAACCATTTGTTTTCCATCATTTTGTTGATGAAATCAGGCAATTTGAATAATTCGTGTGCTTCGTCGTTTGGACAGTTTTCATAGATTCCATTAGCAACGTGTACTAAAGTATCTAAACCTACTACATCGACTGTGCGGAAAGTTGCTGATTTAGGACGACCAATAACCGGACCAGTTAATTTGTCAACTTCCTCAATCGTTAATCCCATTTCTTTTACTAAATGGAATAAACTTTGGATTCCGAAGATTCCGATTCTGTTTCCAATGAATGCCGGAGTATCTTTAGCTACAACTGAAGTTTTACCTAAGAACTGTTCACCGTAGTTATTCAAGAAATCCAATACTTCTGATGAAGTTTGTGGACCAGGGATAATTTCAAATAATTTCAAATAACGTGCTGGGTTGAAGAAGTGTGTTCCGCAGAAGTGTTTTTGGAAATCTTCACTTCTTCCTTCACTCATGAATTTGATTGGAATACCAGAAGTGTTTGAAGTAATTAAAGTGCCAGGTCTTCTGTGTTGGTCAAGTTGTTCGAAAACTTGTTTTTTAATATCCAAACGTTCTACAACTACTTCGATAATCCAGTCTACATCTTTGACTTTGGTAATATCATCAGTTAAATTCCCTGTTGAGATACGATTTGCAAATTTTTGATCGTAAATAGGAGAGGGCTTCGATTTTAAAGCGGCTGCCAAGCTATCGTTTACGATACGGTTGCGGACTGCTTTATTTTCAAGTGTTAAACCTTTTTTCTGCTCAATTTCGTTAAGTTCGCGAGGAACAATGTCTAGTAATAGAACTTCGACACCGATATTAGCAAAATGACAAGCAATACCTGAACCCATGATACCGGATCCAACTACCGCAACTTTTTTAATAACTCTTTTCATTTTCTAATTCTTCTGGTTGATTGAATATGTTTTTATCTTGAATTAATTCATTGATTATTTCGGCAACTTCCATGAAGTGTAGGATTTTTTCATCCGAAACATGCTTTCTGACACTTTCATTAAATTTAAGAACGGTTTGTTTTGATAATTCACGTTTCTCTTTTCCTTCCTTTGTGAGGTATATTAAAACGCCTCTACCATCGGCAGGATTTGGTTTTCTGTAAATTAATCCTTTTTCTTCCATTGATTTCAGCGTTCGGGTTAAACTTGTTGGTTCCATTCCCATGCGACTGCTAATGTTAGTTGAAGGTGTACCGTCTTCTTTATCTATACTTAAAAGTGCAAATCCTACAGCCATCGAACCACCATATTTGGTTGCCTCTTCGTTGTACATACGTGATACTGCTTGCCAGGTTGCACGTAATACATAGTCTATAGTTTTATCTTTCATAAATTTGTTCTAGTAAATCAAAAGTAATAAAAAATATTATGCACGCATAATAAATTATGAAAATTTTTATCAGAATTTATAACAAATAAAAAAACTCCCTTTGTTTGAGGGAGTTTTGAAGTGTAATTTTCTATAATTATTTCAGTTTGCCGGAAATTAATCCGATAACTCCACCTACTATTGCAGACATGAATATGTTGATGGCTACATCAAGTAGCATATTTGTTGGGTTGAATGCCATGTTTGAATACATAAAGAAATTCATTGAAAGTCCATAAAAAAATCCAATGATTGCACCCGCTGTAACTCCACTTGTAAACTTTGCAATATGTGCCCATTTGTTAAAAACGAAAGACAATAAGAAGGCATAAGTTAAACAGCCTAAAAAAATAAAAGTAAGATTTTCATTTTCACTTGGTGGATAGATGTTTTTAAATAACATTCCATAAAAAACC
This sequence comes from Flavobacterium sp. GCM10023249, assembly GCF_042653365.1. NCBI lineage: Bacteria > Pseudomonadati > Bacteroidota > Flavobacteriia > Flavobacteriales > Flavobacteriaceae > Flavobacterium > Flavobacterium sp. GCM10023249. Next base: position 28,317 of record NZ_JBHSHZ010000009.1, on the reverse strand, counting down.
CAGCCTAATAAAAAATCGACAATGCCGCCTAGAATTCCCCCAATAATAAAATTTTTTAAATTCATCTTTTTTTGTTTTTGGTTAGTGAAGTGAATTTAATAAATTTATTCTAACAAATTGGTTTAGAGGTGTTTATTTTTTATCAAACTTGTTTTGATCTACATCTTTGAGGAATTGAATGACGCCAGGAATATAGGTTTTTTGGTCGTCGTATTGTGAGAGATGACTTCCGTTTGCACAGTATAAAAAGCGGCCATTTTGAACTTCTTTCGACATCCATTCCATGTGTTTTGGATCCATTGTGTCATATTTTGAACCAATGACTAATGTTGGAACAGTAATATTTTTCAATTGATTTCTTACATCCCAATTTTTTAGTGTAGCATCACCGGTTATTCCGAATTCGCTTGGTCCTTGCATATAAATATACACATTCGGGTTTAAATGTTTGAAACAACGGTTAACGGCTTCAGGCCATTCGTTTAGTGGTTTTCTAAGAATATGTTCGGTATAGTAGTATTTAAAAAGTAAATCGGCATACTTTGGATTTTTATAATCCTTGTTTTTTTCAAAATTTTTAATTTGTTCGAATACTTCTTTTGGTAATTGCGGACCTAATACTTCTTCTGCATATTTATTATATTCTGGCGCACTTGACATCATGTTGGAGATGATCAAGCCTTTTAAATTTTTCTGGTACTTGAAAGCGTATTCCATGGCAAGTATTCCGCCCCAAGATTGTCCTAATAAATAGAAATTATCTTTGTTTAAGCCAAGGGCAATTCTGACTTGTTCAACTTCTTCTACAAAACGTTCGTTGGTCCACAAACGATTATCGTTAGGTTGATCACTGTAATAAGATCCCAATTGATCATAATAGATGTATTCGATACTTTCGTTAGGGAAATAGCCATCAAAGCATTCGTACAATTCGTGTGTTACGCCTGGTCCACCATGAAGTAATAAAACTTTTATTTTTGGATTGTTACCAATGCGTTTTGTCCAAACTTTGAATTCGCCAGCAGGAGTTTTTATTGGAATCATTTTAATTCCTCCTGTAGCTTGGTCGTCTCTTTGGGAGAAATTGAAGTAGTTGTCCTTAATGTTGTCTTCTTTGTTTTTACAACCCAACAAAAGTATAGTGATAAGCGAAAAACAAAGAAGCAAATTAAGTTTCATAACGTTATATTTTAGTTGTATATTCTATCGTAAAGTCCTTTGTATTTTTCAAGAACTACTTTACGTTTCAGTTTTAGGGTAGGAGTAAGTTGTCCGCCATCAATTGACCAAATATCAGGAGTTAATTCAAATCTCTTGATTTTTTCCCAATTTCCGAATTTGGTATTAAAAGTATCAATTTCTTGTTGGATTCTTTCAATGACCGCTTTGTTTTCTACAATTTCTTCGTTGGTTTTTCCGATTTCGATTTTATGAATAGCAGCCCATTCCTTTATAAAATCAAAGCTTGGCTGAATCAATGCACCAGGCATTTTCTGACCGTCACCAATTACCATAATTTGTTCAATAAAACGGGATTGTTTCATAGTGTTTTCCAAAAGCTGTGGAGCAATGTATTTTCCACCAGATGTTTTGAACATTTCCTTTTTACGGTCTGTTATTCGTAAGAAACCTTCGTTGTCAAATTCACCAATATCACCTGTATGGAAATAGCCGTCAGTTATAACTTCACTGGTTAATTTTTCATCTTTGTAATAGCCCATCATTACATTAGGTCCTTTACAAAGTATTTCACCGTCTTCAGCAATTTTAACTTCAACGTTGTCAATTACTTTTCCAACGGTGCCCACTTTAAAACCTTTATTTCGTTGGTCGTTAACGGTGATAACGGGAGAAGTTTCGGTTAAACCGTATCCTTCCATGATTGGAATTCCTGCTGCCGCAAAAACGCGTGTTAGTCTTGGTTGTAAAGCAGCACTTCCTGAAACCATCATATCTAGGTTACCGCCTAGTCCTTCCTGCCATTTACTGAAAATTAATTTTCGGGCTATTTTTAATTGAAATTCGTACCAAAAACCATTGGCTCCGTAAGGTTCGTAGCGTAAGCCTAAATCAATTGCCCAAAAGAATAACTTCTTTTTCAGGCCACTTAATTCAGTTCCTTTTTGATATATTTTGTCATAAACCTTTTCCAGAAGTCTTGGAACGGCTGACATTACATTAGGTTTAACTTCTTTTATATTGTCACTTAACTTTTCGATTGACTCACCGAAATAAATTGAAACGCCATAATATTGGTACAAATACAATATCATACGCTCAAAAATGTGACAAACAGGTAAAAAACTCAATGCTCTGTTTTTGCCAGCAGCAAAAGGAATTCTGCTCGAGCTGTCAATTACATTGGAGACAATGTTACTGTGTGATAACATTACCCCTTTAGGTTTTCCGGTAGTTCCTGAAGTGTATATAATGGTGGCTAAATCATTTGGATGAACGCTATTTTTACGTTCTTCAACTTCGTCTTGATTGGAAGTGTCTGCGCCAAGTGTTACTAATTCTGACCAATGTGCCTCACCTGCGATTTCGTTAAAAGTAAATACTTTAGTTAACGATGGAACATTTTGCTTGATAGCATTTAATTTGTTCAATACTTCGATATCTGAGACAAAACAAAATTTAGATTCTGAATGATTTAAAATGTATTCGTAATCTTCTTGTGAAATTGTCGGATAAATTGGCACTGTTTGTGCTCCCGTCTGTAAAGCGCCGATATCCATAATATTCCACTCCGTTCGATTGTTGGATGAAATTATGGCGATTTTATCGTTTTTTTGAATTCCAAGTCGTAGAAGCGCTCTTGAAACTGCATTGGCTTTGTCAATATATTCCTGTGTGGACGTTTTAACCCAAACTCCGTCGTATTTTGTTACTAAGGCATCCGGTTTATTTTGTTTATCTAATTGATAATAAGGAAAATCAAATAATCGAGTAATTTTGGTCATTATGGTGTTCGCTATATAATTGGGATTGCAAAGTAAAAAAATTTAACAAGAATGACAATTTTTTATCATTTTTTAAAATCGAGTGATGCAGAATTAACACAAAAACGCTTTCCTGTTTTGGTGGGTCCATCGTCAAAAATGTGTCCTAAATGGCCACCACATTTTGCACATAAAATTTCAGTCCTAACCATCCCGGCAGTTAAGTCTTTTTTGTATTCTATTTTACCTGGAATAGCTTCGTCGAAAGAAGGCCATCCGCAATGGGATTCAAATTTAGAATCGCTTGTGAACAAAGGCTCACTGCAGCCTCCACACACATAAGTTCCTTTTTCAAAGTGAAGATTGTACTCTCCAGTATGTGAATATTCTGTTCCTTTTTCTCTTAGAATTCTATAGCGTTCTGGACCCAATTGTTCTTTCCATTCAGCGTCACTTTTTTCTACTGCGTATTTCATGGTTTTGATTTCTTTTTTAGAAGTTGTTTTTTTTTCCTGGCCTTGACACGATGAAACAAACAGGAAAACCAATAGGACGGTGTATTTTAAAATGTTAATCATAAATAAATGATATTGATTTGTTAATAACTGTTGTGTCGCCTAAAATCTTCCGATGACCTAATTTTTGAGTTATGAAAAGTTCTCCGTTGGGAAGATTTTTATGAATGTTTCTACCGCAAAAAACAGGAACTTCATAATCATTTTCATCATGGATAACCAATGTTGGAATCATAACATTTTTAGCAGCTTCATGTGCCGCATAGCTTTCCATAGGTTCGCCGAATTTTTTTTCAAAATGATCTTTCATTTTTTCCGCAATGATTGGATTCAATCGCAATTTTGAAACGAAATCTTTAAGTATGTCAATGATTTTGTCACCGCTTCCAATCACAATTAATTTCTTTATGTTTAGTCCTTGCTTTACCGAATTTAACAATGACATGCCTCCTAATGAATGTCCGATAGCGAATTCAAATGGGCCGTATTTTTTTTCCAATTCTAAAATCGATGCAATAAATTCAGGCATCAATGTTGTCGATGTGGTTGATTTTCCATGGGCGGGAGCATCAAAACTTATTGTCGAATACCCTTTTTTTATTAATTCGTCTGCAAATTTCACTAGCTGTGTTCCTCTTCCAGACCAACCATGAACCAATAGTACCTTTTTGTTACTGTTTCCATAATGATAGGTTACTATTTCTTTATTAATTTTAGCAATCATCACCTTTTCTTGTCTGGCATTAGCCTCCATTTCATGTTCACGTTTTGGCACTTTGTGTTTTATAGGTGTCGTGAAAATCCTAGCTCCAATTTTGGTTACTAAATCTTTTGAAAAAAATTGGACGAACTGTAATGTGTATATCAATGGTTTAGGGACTTCGATACCCTGATTTTTTTTTGGTTTCAAAATTTTTTACTTTAAATCGTATGCAATTTAATGGTTTTTTGTCGTTTGGTATAGAATTTGAATCTTAAAATTATGATAAAATTCGTTCAGATTTTGTAAAAAGGAATGAATGAAAAGTAGTAATTTTACGTATAATAACAACAAACATTTAACTAAGATGAAAAGAATAGTCGTTTCAATTGGACTTTTGGCTTTGGTGTATTCCTGTGCTACTAATCCGTTTACAGGAAAGCAAACATTAGCCTTGGTTCCCGATAGTCAGATTTTTCCAATGTCATTCCAACAATATAGCCAGTTTTTATCTGAAAATAAAGTGGTAACCGGAACCAAAGATGCACAAAGGGTAGAGGCGGTAGCCAATAAGATTAAAGTAGCTGCCGAACGTTGGTTAACAGCAAATGGAAATGTAGATTATTTGAAAGATTATAAATGGGAATATAAATTGGTTGACAGTAAGGAAGTCAATGCTTGGTGTATGCCTGGTGGTAAAATTGTAGTATATACCGGAATTTTACCCATCACTAAAGACGATGCTGGTTTAGCTGCAGTTTTAGGTCATGAGGTGGCTCACGCATTGGCGAATCACGGACAACAACGTATGAGTGCCGGATTATTACAACAGGCTGGAGCTGTTGGTGTTGCTGTAGCTACAGGAAATAAGACAGAACAAGAGCAACAGCAATTTATGCAATATTATGGGTTAGCAAGTCAAGTAGGAGGAATGTTACCATTTAGCAGAGCCCATGAAACGCAAGCGGATCAAATTGGATTGCTATTGATGACTATTGCTGGATATGCGCCTGAAAATGCAGTATCCGTTTGGGAAAGAATGTCAGCACAATCTGGTGGACAAGCGCCACCTGAATTTTTAAGCACACACCCAAGTAACCAAACTCGTATTGATAATATCAAATCATGGATTCCTGGAATTAAAGCTGAGGCTGCAAAATTTAATTCCTCTGCGAAATAAGAAAAAAAGTGTATTTTCGAAGTCCCTTACATTATTAAGGGACTTTTTTTATACTCAAAAAAAAACAATATGGAGCAACTTCAAAAAGGAGATAAGAAACTATTAAACGCTTGGGCTTTTTATGATTGGGCGAATTCTGTATACAGTTTAGTTATTGCTTCGGCCATATTTCCAATATTTTATAAAGCTATTTTTACAGACGCCAAAAGAGATTATGTGGATGTTTTTGGATACCATTTTAAAGACACAGCCATGATTACTTTTGTTACTGCTTTGGCATTTTTAATTGTAGCTTTTATGTCTCCAATTTTGTCAGGAATTGCCGATTACGTAGGGAATAAACTCGTTTTTTTACGATTTTTCTGTTATATGGGTGGAATTTCATGTATCGGGCTATATTGGTTTGATATCAATAGCTTTTTTGTGAGTTACACGATTTATCTTTTTGGATTGATTGGTTTTTGGGGAAGTTTGGTGTTTTATAATTCGTATTTACCAGATATTGCTTATCCTGAACAACAGGATAAAGTGAGTGCCCGAGGTTTTTCAATGGGTTACATTGGGAGTACTTTGTTGTTGGTTGTTAATTTAGTGATGGTAATGTTTTTTGCTGACGACGATGCGGAACGTATGCAAATGATGAAGTATTCGTTTGTGATGACCGGTATTTGGTGGATTGGCTTTAGTCATATTACGTATTATTATCTGCCTAAAGGAGTTTCAACCGGCCATAAAGTAACGAGAGCTGTTGTTTTAGATGGTTTTAAAGAGTTAGGTATTGTTTGGGATGATGTAAAGAAAAATTTAGTATTGAAACGATATCTGTTGAGCTATTTTGTGTTCATTATGGCTGTGCAAACGGTGATGCTAGTGGCTACCTATTTTGGAGAACAGGAAATTGCTTGGGAAACACCAAGCCAAAAAGTAACGGGTTTGATTATTAGTATATTAGTGATTCAGATTGTTGCTGTACTGGGGGCATTTTTAACTTCGAGAGCATCAGCAAAATATGGGAATATAAATGTTTTAATATTCTTGAATGCTTTTTGGGCGGCTTTGTGTGGTTTTGCTTTTTTTGTTGAAACCCCTAATGAATTTTATTCGATAGCAGGATTTGTTGGTTTGGTGATGGGAGGTATCCAATCGTTGGCTCGCTCAACCTATTCTAAATTTTTACCTGAAACTACAGATACAGCTTCCTATTTTAGTTTTTATGATGTGACAGAAAAAGTAGGTATAGTAATTGGTATGTCTATTTATGGAATCATCGACCAGGTCACTGGATCCATGAGAAACTCTATTGTTTTTTTAGCAGTTTTCTTTATTATTGGTCTGATTTTGCTCTTGAGAGTGCCTCAAAAAAAATAATTTTACATTAATCCCGATTTTTACATCGGGATTTTTTTATGGCATAAAACTTGTCTATTTAGTATGCTGACTCCGTTAATATTTTTCTTATTTATTGGTTTTCAGTAGAATGGCTCTTTTTATTACAGTATCTTTGTAATGGAAAGTGCCGATGTTTAATGACAAAATGACTTAATTTTTATATGTCCCAACAAAAAATACTTACGCTTGACAGTTTGTCACTTCAGGAATTGGATCATGAAGCTGATTTAATTCCGTTATTGACTCCCGAAGACGAGGAGGAAATGAATAACGAAGAATTGCCTTCCGATTTGCCGATTTTACCTTTGCGCAATACGGTATTATTTCCAGGTGTTGTAATCCCTATTACGGCGGGAAGAGATAAATCAATCAAACTAATTAATGATGCCAATGCATCCGATAAAATTATTGGCGTGGTTTCGCAGAAAAACGAAGAGGATGAAGATCCGAACGAAAGCCAAATCAATAAGGTGGGTACAGTTGCTCGTATTCTTCGTGTGTTAAAAATGCCGGATGGTAATGTGACTGTTATTCTTCAAGGGAAAAAAAGATTTGAAATCGATAAGGTTACAACAACAGAGCCTTACATTAGAGCGACTATCAAAGAAGTAGACGAGGTTCGTCCGGGAAAAAACGACAAGGAATTTCAAGCAATAATCGATTCGGTTCGTGAGTTGGCGATACAAATTATCAAAGAAAGTCCAAGTATTCCAACAGAAGCTACTTTTGCAATTAAAAATATTGAAAGTAATCCGTTTCTAATCAATTTTGTTTCTTCTAATATGAATCTGAATGCTTCCGAAAAGCAAGGTTTGTTGGAAGAAAATAAATTGAAAGATAGAGCGCTGAGTACTTTGAAATTTATGAATATTGAACTTCAAAAATTGGAGTTGAAAAATGATATTCAATCGAAAGTACGTTTTGATTTGGACCAGCAGCAAAGAGAGTATTTTCTGCAACAGCAAATGAAAACCATTCAAGAAGAATTGGGTGGTGTTTCACATGAAGCGGAAATTGAAGAAATGCGCAAAAAATCGGCCGAAATGGATTGGGATGCTAAAACCCGAAAACATTTCGATAAAGAGATTTCAAAATTACAACGTACCAATCCTAATTCTCCCGATTTCGGAATACAACGCAATTATTTGGAGTTATTCCTGGAATTGCCATGGAATAAGTTTTCTAAGGACAATTTTGATCTGAAACGCGCGCAACAAATTTTGGACAGAGATCATTTTGGATTGGATGATGTTAAGAAGCGTATAATTGAACATCTTGCAGTTTTAAAATTGCGTAACGATATGAAATCCCCAATTTTATGTTTGACAGGACCTCCGGGTGTTGGTAAAACATCGATTGGAAAGTCTGTTGCTGAAGCATTAGGACGCGAGTATGTTCGTATGTCTTTAGGTGGTTTGCGTGATGAAGCTGAAATTAGAGGACATCGTAAAACCTATATTGGTGCGATGCCGGGAAGAATCATTCAGAGTATCAAGAAAGCAGGAACATCCAATCCAGTTTTTATTTTGGATGAAATCGATAAACTTTCGATAAGTAATCATGGTGATCCGTCATCTGCATTATTAGAAGTGCTTGATCCAGAACAAAACAAGGAATTTTATGATAATTTCCTTGAAATGGGTTACGATTTATCAAAAGTATTGTTCATTGCGACTTCAAATAATATCGCCAATGTGCAACCTGCACTTCGTGACCGTATGGAAATTATTACCATGACAGGCTATACTATTGAAGAAAAAGTAGAAATTGCAAAACAGCATTTGGTACCGAAACAAATCAAAGAACACGGATTAACCTCAAAACAAATTTCTATCGGTAAAAAGCAAATAGAAAAAGTGGTAGAAGGCTATACACGTGAATCTGGAGTTCGTGGATTGGAGAAAAAAATTGCGCAAATGGTGCGTAATGCAGCCAAGTCGATCGCATTGGAAGAAGAGTACAATGTAAAAGTGACAGATCAAGATATTATTGATGTCTTGGGTTCGCCAAAATTGGAGCGTGATAAATACGAAAATAATGAAACGGCTGGTGTAGTAACCGGTTTGGCTTGGACAAGTGTTGGTGGTGATATTTTATTCATTGAGTCAATTATTTCAGGAGGTAAAGGAAACTTAACCTTTACAGGAAATATGGGAACGGTGATGAAAGAGTCAATAACCATTGCGATGGAATATGTAAAAGCCAATGCGGAATTGTTAGGTATTAACCCTGAAATTTTCAACAAATATAACATTCACGTTCATATACCGGAAGGTGCTACGCCTAAAGATGGGCCAAGTGCCGGTATAGCAATGTTGACTTCTTTGGTTTCTTTACTAACGCAAAAGAAAGTGAAAAAACATCTGGCAATGACGGGTGAAATTACATTACGAGGAAAAGTATTGCCGGTAGGTGGAATCAAAGAAAAGATTTTAGCCGCCAAAAGAGCAAAGATCAAAGAGATTATTCTTTGTGCCGAAAATAAGCGCGACATTGATGAAATCAAAGCGGATTATTTAGAAGGCCTTACTTTTCATTATGTAAATGATATGACAGAAGTACTCGAAATTGCGATCACTAAAGACAAGGTGAAGAACGCGAAAAAACTATAATGTGAAACGGCTAAAATTTTTAGCCGTTTTTTTTGTAAAAAATAATATCTTCGCCACGACGTTATATATAATTATCTGTCACGTATTCCATGCTAAAGAAATTCGGTATTCTTATCTTTTTTTTAATTCACTATTCGGCTTTTGCACAAGTAGGAGGTAAGAGTGTTTACCAGTTTTTAAGTAATGTGGCATCTCCAAGACAAGCCGCTTTGGGAGGTAAGGTCATTACCAATTATGATTATGATGTCAATCAGCCCTTATTCAATCCTGCCACAATTAATGATGAGATGAGTGGTAGACTCGGATTGAATTATGTGAACTATTTGGCGGATGTGAGTTATGGATCTGCGGCTTATGCCTATACCTATGATAGACACTTGCAAACGTTTCATGCAGGGGTTACTTATATCAATTACGGAAAATTTGAAGGAAGAAATGAACAAGGGGAGGCTACTGGTGAATTTTCAGGTGGAGAAGTAGCCCTATCTTTAGGTTATGCGTATAATGTTCCTTATACCGATTTGTATGTTGGTGCGAATGCAAAATTTATTTCTTCAACTCTGGAAAGCTATAATTCGTTAGGAGTGGCTACTGATTTGGGTGCAATTTATAAAGATGAAAAAACCAATACAAATTATGGTTTGGTAATTCGAAATCTCGGAACTCAAATTACAACGTACAATGGTGAAAGAGAAAAGTTGCCACTAGAGATCATAGCTGGGGTATCTCAAGAACTGGAAAATGTGCCCATCCGATGGCATTTAACATTGGAAAACTTGCAACAATGGAAAGTGGCCTTTGCAAATCCAGCACGAGGAGAAGAAACAATTGACGGTGAAGTAATTGAAGAAAAAGTAACTTTTTTTGGAAATGCGTTCCGACATGTGATTTTTGGTGCCGAAATTTTACCTACCAAAGGGATTAATTTTCGTTTGAGTTACAACTTCAGACGTGCCGCCGAATTAAAGTTGGTGGAACAACGAACTTTTGCTGGAATTTCAGCTGGTTTCGGTATACGTTTCAATAAATTCCGATTTGATTATTCGTATTCAAGATATACTCTGGCTTCAAGTACAAGTCAGTTCGGTTTGATGATTAATTTATAATAGATTGAAAAAAATTACAATTGCAATTGACGGTTTTTCGTCTACAGGAAAAAGTACTTTAGCAAAACAAATTGCTAAGAAACTAGGTTATGTGTATGTGGATACTGGTGCAATGTACCGCGCTGTGACCTTGTATGCTATGCAAAATAATTTTATTGACGCTTTTGAATTTAACAAGCAAGCTCTTGTTCAAAAATTGCATAACATTCATCTTAAATTTCAATTCAATCCGTCACTTGGCTTTGCTGAAATGTATTTGAACGATAAAAATGTTGAAAAACAAATCCGAACTTTGGAAGTGTCCGGTTTTGTAAGTCAGGTAGCTGAAGTGTCTGAAGTCCGAGCCATGTTAGTTAAGCAACAACAAGAAATGGGTAAAGGCAAAGGAGTTGTGATGGATGGTAGAGATATTGGTACGGTGGTTTTTCCTGATGCCGAACTAAAAATATTCATGAATGCCAGTGCCGATGTACGAGCGCAACGTCGATTTGATGAATTGACAGAAAAAGGTCAGTTGGTTTCTTACGATCGTGTTCTCGAAAATGTGCTACAACGCGATCATATTGATACTAGTAGAAGTGATTCTCCTTTGGTCAAAGCAGATGATGCTGTAGAAATTGATAATTCAAATCTTACCCGTGAAGAACAATTCCAAAAAGTTTTAGAATTGGCAGAAAAAGAAATCACGAAATCGATGTAATTCTTTGCGAATTTGAATTTTAATGTTAGCTTTACCGCCCTTTTAAAATCAAACAAAAACCAAAACAAAATTATGAATATTAAATTTAAACTAACCGTGATGAGTTTCCTTCAGTTCTTTGTGTGGGGAGCCTGGTTAATTACTGTTGGAAATTATTGGTTCGGAACGAAACAATGGAGCGGAGCAGAATTTGGAGCTATATTTTCAACACTTGGAATTTCTTCTATTATCATGCCTGCTATTACAGGTATCATTGCTGATAAATGGTTGAATGCAGAAAGATTGTATGGAATTTTGCATGTTTTAGGTGGATTGTTCATTGCGTACTTACCGCAGGTGGAGAATCCATCAACTTTTTACTGGGTTATCTTCGGAGCAATGATGTGTTATATGCCAACCATTTCATTGTCGAATTCAGTAGCGTATACCATTCTTAAAAATAATGATTTCGATGTAATAAAGGTTTTTCCTCCTATTCGTGTTTGGGGAACTGTTGGTTTTATTGTTGCAATGTGGATTACCAATTTAACAGGGAATAAGGCATCAGCTAACATGTTCTATATTTCAGCTGTTTCTGCAGTTATCTTAGGAATTTATTCATTTACATTGCCACAATGTCCTCCTCAAAAGTTGATGGATGAAGATGCTCCATTAACAAAAAAATTGGGTTTGGATGCTTTTAAATTATTCGGAACCTATAAAATGGCTTTGTTTTTCATCTTCTCTATGTTCTTAGGAGGTGCCTTACAGTTGACCAATATGTATGGAGATACTTATCTGTCTGAATTTGAGAAAATCCCTCAGTATGCTGATTCATTCGTTGTGAAATATTCAACAATCATTATGTCTATCTCACAGATATCAGAAACGTTATTCATATTGGCGATACCTTTCTTCTTAAAACGTTTCGGAATCAAGCAGGTAATGTTGATTTCAATGTTGGCTTGGGTATTGCGTTTTGGATTGTTCTCTTATGGTGACCCGGAAGGAGGATTATGGATGATTATCCTTTCTTGTATCGTTTACGGAATGGCATTCGATTTCTTCAACATTTCAGGTTCTCTTTTCGTAGAAACTACAACCGATTCTAAAATGCGTTCTTCTGCGCAAGGATTATTCATGATGATGACCAATGGTTTCGGAGCTTATTTTGGCGGAAGAATCAGTGGTATCTTAATTGATAAATTTTATACAATCAACGGAAACAGAGACTGGCATAGTATCTGGTTCGCTTTCGCAGTGTATGCTTTGATTATTGCCATAGCTTTCGCTATTTTATTCAAACACAAGCACAATCCTAGAGATGTGGAGAGTGTAACGCACTAAAATAAAAAAGATAAAGCCGGTTTTTGCCGGCTTTTTTTATGATGGATTCTTCAATCTATTTATCTTCCTGTTCTTTAGGTCAATAATCCAACAATCAAAAATTCTAATAATATAAACCAAAGCTTTGGTAATTAAATAATTATTCTTACTTTTGCACACCTTTTGGTGAGTAGGGTTTCCTTAAGGTAATCAATCATTTATATGTAAAACGCTTCTGTTTTTTCTATCACAACAAGAAACCCAAGAGAATCAGAATACAAATTATTTATCAGACATGTCTGAATTAAACAAAACACAAGAACAATTTTTAGCAGACTTTAACTGGCATAACTATGCTGAAGGTATTGATGCAGTTGATGCTAAAAATTTACAAGAATTTGAAGATCTAGTAGCAAAAACTTTCATCTCTACAGATGCTGAAGAAGTAGTTGAAGGAGTTGTAGTAAGAATTACTGAAAGAGATGCTATTGTTGATATCAACGCAAAATCTGAAGGTGTTATCTCATTAAACGAGTTCCGTTACAATCCAAACTTGAAAGTAGGGGACAAAGTAGAAGTATTAATCGATATCCGTGAGGACAGAACAGGTCAATTGGTTTTATCTCACAAAAAAGCGAGAACAATCAAAGCTTGGGATAGAGTTATTGCTGCAAATGAAACAGGTGAAATCGTTAATGGTTTCGTTAAATGTCGTACTAAAGGTGGTATGATCGTTGACGTATTCGGAATCGAGGCTTTCTTGCCAGGTTCTCAAATTGACGTGAAACCAATCCGTGATTACGATCAATATGTAAACAAAATGATGGAATTCAAAGTGGTTAAAATCAACCATGAATTCAAAAACGTTGTTGTTTCTCACAAAGCGCTTATCGAAGCGGATATTGAAGTACAGAAAAAAGAAATCATCGGTCAATTAGAAAAAGGACAAGTATTAGAAGGTGTTGTTAAAAACATTACTTCTTACGGTGTGTTCATTGACTTAGGAGGTGTAGACGGATTAATCCACATCACTGACTTATCTTGGTCAAGAATCAACCACCCATCTGAAGTTCTTGAATTAGACCAAAAATTAAACGTTGTAATCCTTGATTTCGATGATGAGAAAACAAGAATCCAATTAGGTTTAAAACAATTGAACGCTCACCCTTGGGATGCTTTAGATGCTAACTTAAGTGTTGGTGATAAAGTGAAAGGTAAAGTAGTTGTTTTAGCTGATTACGGTGCTTTCATCGAAGTTGCAGAAGGTGTTGAAGGTTTAATCCACGTTTCTGAAATGTCTTGGTCTACTCACTTACGTTCTGCTCAGGACTTCGTGAAAATTGGAGATACTGTTGAAGCAGTTATCTTGACTTTAGACAGAGAAGAAAGAAAAATGTCTTTAGGTATCAAACAAATGTCGCAAGATCCTTGGACTGATATCACTTCTAAATACCCTGTAGGTTCTAAGCATTCAGGTACAGTTAGAAACTTTACTAACTTCGGTATCTTCGTTGAATTAGAAGAAGGAATCGATGGTTTAGTATACATCTCTGACTTATCTTGGACTAAGAAAATCAAACACCCATCTGAATTCATCAACGTTGGTGAGAAATTAGACGTTGTTGTTTTAGAATTAGACGTTGACGCTCGTAAATTATCTTTAGGTCACAAGCAAACTACTGCTAACCCTTGGGATAAGCACGAAGATGCTTTCGCTGTTGGAACTATCCACAACGGAACAATCGCTGAAATCGTTGACAAAGGTGCTACTGTAGATTTCGGAGATGATGTAGTTGCGTTTATCCCAACTCGTCACTTAGAAAAAGAAGACGGTAAAAAATTGAAAAAAGGTGAAGCTGCTGATTTCAAAGTAATTGAATTCAACAAAGAATTCAAAAGAGTAGTTGCTTCTCACACTGCTATCTTCCGTGAAGAAGAAGAGAAAAATGTGAAAGCTTCTGTTGAAACTACATCTTCAAGCAACAATGCTCCGGCATCTACTTTAGGTGATATCGATGCATTAGCTGAATTGAAAGCTAAAATGGAAAAAGGAGAGAAATAATCTTTCTTTATCTAAATAGTTAAAAGCTCTGCAGTAATGCAGGGCTTTTTTTATGAAGTAACACAACCATAACCGTTTTCTACATTTGCACGTTCATAAGCCTCGAGAAGCATAAAAGGGGCTAAAACTAGTCACTTTTCAACACATTGACAATCTCTATACCAAGCTATTTTTATACCCGTTTGGTTTTCAAAAAACCTGTGGCAAAATAAAATCTTAAAAAAAGCAGCCACAGATTTCGTTGCAAAAATTTTTTCAAAAAAAAAGTTGCCACAGGAAAAAGTGTGGCAAAATAGTTCAGATAAAAAAAATGCCACAACAATTTGAGCAATAAAGGAATGAGAAGAATTTTCGAAGTTTCAATAATGTAATAGGTCCAAGGAATCCTAAAAAAAAACAAAAGAAGTGTAGTGTTTTTGGGAGTTCTTTTAAAAAAATAGTAATTGTGTAACAGCTACTACTGTTGTATTCTGTTTATTGATTATAATCTTTTGTGCTTAAAAGATTACCTTGTTCATCGAATTTTTCAATTTTTTTCAATTTATCCTCTTCATAATATGCCTTACTTTTAATGCTTCCATTTGTATAATAGGTTTTTGATACACCAACAGTTTTTCCATTACTATAATTTACTTCTTCAAGTAACTCACCCGTTTCATAGAATAATTTATGTAAACCCTCTCTTTCGCCATTTTTGAAAAATCGAATACGCGAAATGTTTCCGTTGTCATAATAAATTGAATTTTGTCCTTCAAACTTATTATTTTTTATTGTATACACTGATTTTAATTTATTATTCACATATATACTGTATTCTCCATTTGGAAGCTCCTTTTTTAAAGCAAAACCTTTAATTATTGAATTAGTAATTAGTACAAATGTGGAATCTGAAGGATTTACTAAGCTGTAATTTTCTAGTTCATCTTTTACTATTTTTATAGTGTTTTTTTTGTTCGTTTGAGCAAGTGATGTAAAGGTTGATATAAGTATTAAAATAAAAAAGTATTTCATTTTTCTTAAGTTTTGTTTTTAAATTTCATTTGAATTCAGTTCATGAAGTACCTCATAAATCTTTCCAAATATACCATAATACTTCCTTAAATACTTTAAAAGAGCTGTACTAGGATGCTTTTTGGAGTTCTTTTGTAAAAATAGAAATTGTGCAACAGCTACTGCTGATAGGGACAGTTATTTTTCAATTTTAATTTCTCGAATAAAAATGTTGATGTGTTTTGTAAATCCACTTTCTTTATAATCTTCTTCATCACAAATTCCACTAATTAAATAATGATTCCCAATTTTTGCAATCGAAAAAAGACTCGAATTATGTTGAGAATATTCATTATTAAATTTATAATAACGAAAATCCTCATTATCCCAATTCCAAACCATTTGATTACTTAAATTAATTTTGGTAATCCAAGGTTTACCATATGAATTTCCGACTACTATTATATCATGAGCATTTTCAAATACAAAATCGTTAACTGCATAGGAAGTTATATATTTTTTGTCAAATTCTTCCTTTGTTGGTGGTACTGTAGACCAACTTCTTATTGCTTTTTTGTAATCATAATTTCGAGGTAGTTCTATTTCAGATTTTTCTATCAGGTTCAATTGATCGTCTAACTTTCCAACAATCAATTTATCAGCAAGAGTATTAAAATGTCCTAAAGCAAACAGAGTATTGTCTTTTGACTTTAGTTTCTTGATTATAAAATCTAATTGTTTGTACTTCCTTTTTCCACCGTTTAAATTTGATGAATATAAATAAGAAATTGATTTTGAATTGTCATAAGCTAAAATATAGAGTCTATTTTCAAAAAGAACTAGTTGTTTTGGTGGTAAAAATGAAAACTCATAATCAACATCTTGTTTAAATTTCTTTTTCCACAAGATTTTTCCATTTGTATCAATAGAAAGTTGACAAATATTTTTTGAATGAAAAAAATGACCAACAACATATAAATTGTCTTTGTCAGAAGTTATGGCATCAAATGTCAGATATTTTTCATCAAATTTATTAGAATAGTCTTGATTCCAAATAATTTCTCCGTTGGAGTTAAATTTAGTTATTTCACTTCCACAACTAAAAATAAGATTATTGTTAGTGTCTATTAATATTCTTTGTTGAGCGCCAATTTTTAATTCTTTACGCCAAACTATTTCTCCGTTAGTTTTTATTTTCGCTAAAGTTCCATTTTGGGATAAAACTACGTTATCGCCATTTGAAAATTTCGCCATTTCTATTGGTGGAAATTTTTGGAAGTAATTTGATGAGTTATTAGTGTAAGTGTTAATATTCAGATCCCAAGTTTCTGAAATCTGACTTTGAACACTAAAAGTCATTAGAAATATTAATAGGATTATTGTGTTTCTCATAATTGTGCCTAACATCAGTCTGTGAAAAAACTGCACAAACCTTTTCAAATATAACCAAAATACTTCCTTAAATACTTTAAAAGAGCTGTACTAGGATGCTTTTTGGAATTCTTTTGTAAAAATAGAATTTGTGCAACAGTTACTGCTGTTACAAGAAGGTGTTTAATTTATTACTTTTTTCCGTGCTTAATTTTCTGTTTACTTGCAACCATTTCTTAGTAATATACTTTGAGTTTCTTTTTTTATTCTATAAAATTCAATTTCTATTAAGGTATTGAAAATAGTATCAGATATAGTATTGTAATCGGAAGTAGTAGATCTCAAATACAATGGATATTTTCTAGTAAACGAATCTAGAATTTGGACTTTTTTTAAACGATCTTTTGGGTTCAATTTTTTAAATGAATTTTCAAATGCAACGAATGAACTGTCTAATTTACCTGAATTTTTGTAGACTTTTCTTTCTTTTAGCGAATTGATATGCAATTCTACAGCTTCAGTTTCTGCTTTTAATTCATTTTTATACGTTAGAAGTTGTTTATAAATTAGCTTTTGTTCTTGATTGTTTTTTTTGCAAGAAAAACTAACTATAAACAATAGGACAACAATTATTTTTTTCATTTAATCTAGAAATGGTTTATAATTATTCTTTAGTGTTTTTCAACACAAACTTGGCTTTATACTTTCTATAACATCAGTTTGTGAAAAAACTACACAAACCTCTTCAAATATAGCGAAAATAGTGAATTGAAGGCAGAATCTTCGTAGTGTAATCAAAACAGCAACCACAATATAAGAATAGAAAAGCCTCACTGAAAAGTGAGGCTTTTTATGAAGCGGGAAACCAGCAATTTAATTTGTGGTTCTTATTGTTGACGCACTATTTTTACATTCGTTGTATTGAATTTTAGTTGTAACCACCGGTCAATTTTATTGACGTCAATTTCTTGTTTGGTTTTGTCTGTTTGATACAGTAAAACAGTCATTGTTTTAGTACTGTCTGTATTTTGGTTTGTAATGTGTTTGCCAATCGATACTTCTTTCAATTCGGGAAACAGTATTGCTATTTCTTTTACTGTTTCCGTATTGTCAATCTTATATTCACTCAATTCATTTTGAAGTGTATTTATCAGAATATCCTTTTCAGATAATTTTTTATTTTGATTTCCCAACTCATTTAGAATTTCACCTTTTAGATCTTTTGTGTCTTGTTTAATAGTAAGTTTCGTATTGGTAATGTCGTATTGTATCAGTTTTTGATTTAACAATTTCAGTTCTTCTTGATTGAACTTTTTGGACAAAAATGCGAGTTCTAATTGTTTAGGAGTTGAATTGAATTTTGTTTTCTGATAGATTAGAGTATACCCCTTGTTCACAAATTCAGTTGTAATAAATTGCTCAATGTTTTGGCTGTACTTTTTTTCTTGAAAAAGGGCATAGGCTAAATAAAAACTCGGAATGATCATAACTAAAATCAGGATAGTAATTCCATATCTGATTTGTTTTTCAAACTTCGTATTTAATGTTTTTACGGGTGGATACTTTAAATATTTAACGATCAAAAAAGTGGAAATACATATAAAAAAGCAATTAATGGTGTACAGGTAAAATGCTCCGAAAAAGTAGGAATAAGTGCCAGTAGCTAATCCATAACCTGCTGTACAAAGTGGAGGCATCAAAGCGGTTGCTATTGCTACTCCGGGTATCGGATTTCCTTTTTCAACTCTTGTCAAAGCAATAACACCAACCAAGCCACCAAAAAAGGCAATTAAAACATCATAAATATTCGGTGATGTTCTGGCTAATAATTCTGATTGTGTTTCTTTGAATGGGCTAATGAAAAAATAGATTGTTGCAACTATTAAACTAACAACCGTTGCAATGAGTAAATTTTTCCCCGATCTTTTAAGTAAGTCAAAATCGTAAATAGCCAAGGCAAATCCTGCTCCGACAATGGGACTCATTAGTGGAGAAATGAGCATTGCACCAATAATCACAGCAGTTGAATTTACATTTAACCCAACCGATGCAATTACAATAGCACAAGCTAAAACCCAAAGGTTTGAACCACGAAAAGACACATTGGATTGTATCGTTTCTAAAACCTTTTCTTTTCGTTCTTCTCCATTATGAAGATTTATAAAGTCAAAAAACTGAGTAAACATAGTGATTGTTTTATTTTAGATTTTCCAATTTCCTGGTGAATGTTCTAATTGTTTTATTTAGTGTTCAACTTACCACTTGCTATTCAATAAAATAGAATCTTTTGGAAGTAATTTTTTTTCGTTAGAGACAAATCTATTTTCCCAAATGAAGTTTAAGTCGGATAGTATTAAAAAGAAACTATTTCTTCATCGTTTTTGTTCTTACATGATTTATGTTAAAATAAAAATTTACTTTTTTATTTTCAACAGTAGCTTCTAAAATATCAATGAAGTAGCCATTTTTATCATCACCTGAACCCATATTGCCTAGTACGAATTTGCAAAAATACTTAAGGAAATATTGTCCGTCTTTAGGTCCTAACGAGAAAAATGGGCTGTCAATTGACACTCCTGTTTTAGATGAACTATAAAACATTGCTCGATATATTTTTCCGGTTCGTTCCATAAATTTTGTTGCCTTTTCCGAATTTCCAGTCTTTTCATAGGCATACGCCAATTCTCATGACTTTAATCATAAAGGGATTTGTTAAAAGCGCTTTATTTCCAAATGCTATAGCTTCATTGAATTTACCATCTTCATTTAAATCGTAAATTTCTTTATCTGTAATTAAAATATCTATGTAAGGAGTAAAGTTTTCATTATCCGAATACCCAATCAATAAAGTTAAAACCTCAAAATTAGTTTGGGGCTCATCATTAATGAATTTTTTTAATTGTTTCGAATACGAATAGTCACTTTTTTCATTCTTTGTTTCTTTAAGAATCAATTCAAAATGATTTTTATAATTGAATTGCTTAATGCTATCTAATGGCGATTGCGAATACAAAAACGAACTAATTGATACAAGAAAAAGGGTGATCTTTAATTTCATGGGGTTTGTAGTTTATTGTTTTGTAAGCTCTTTATAAAGCGTTAAAATAATTCGGGTTGTTTTAAATATTTACTGAAATTAGGTATCAAAACATCCTGTAAAATCAGCTGTACTTATCAATATAGTAAAATCCGTTTAATTCACCAGTTTTTACCATTTCCAATTCGGATCATCTCTGTAGTTTACATTCAGTTTTTTAGCCAGATCTTTTAAATTTGCGCTTAAATTTGCTATGTTTTTTACTTCGGTTTTAGGAATAATAATAGCTTGTGTTTTCAGTTTTATAAAAAAATGATTTTGGGTTTCTGAAAGCTCAATTACTTCAGTAAAATTGATGTTGGTGCTACCAGCTATGCTTTCAACATGTAATTGAGACTCAGTAATTTTTAAATAAACCTCTTGGCCAAATCTACTTTCGTAAATTTTTATTGTCTTTTTGAAATGTTTTTGATAAACTCTTTTCATTTGGTTGCCATGAAAAATAGAGAGTAGTGCAGCAGTACTTCCTAACACAATAACTAAAAAAAAATCATCCTTCCAAATTAGTATTCCCGAGAGAATTCCAATTACGAGTAAGAATCCTATCCAAGTTATTAAAGTAAGACGTTTTAATTTTCCTTCACTTTTAAAATAGTAAAGATGTAATTCTAAAAAATCACTTTCTTGTAGAGTATATTGTATTTCAATCAATTTGGACTTTTTTTAGTTTAAATATCTTGCCTGAAAATCCATTGTAGTACAGAATTTTGGATTTTAGTTCCTATTCTATTCATAGGAGAGTGACTAAAATACAAAAAAATACTCCCAAAAAGTCTAAATCCTCGTTTTCTTATTAGCTACTTTTGAAAAATACGATATTCTATTGAGCGATAGTTTTTGTCTGATGCAATGATAAGTTTTACAAATACCTACTTAATTTTGATTCGTATCGCGTTGAATATTAATGAAATGTAGTTATTTTTGGTAGTAGAAATGCTTTAAATTAAAACCTTAATCTATGAAAAATCTTAAATTTATTTCCTATTTAATAGCCTTACTGGTAAGTCTATTGTTTTTAAATGCATGTACTTCTGACGAATTAGCAGAAAATGAGTCTACTGTTGCGTTGAATAAGAAAGGTGATTTTGACCTTGATGGAATTAATAATAACATTGACAACGATGACGATAATGACGGAATCAATGACGAGGAGGATGAGGATGATGATAATGACGGAATCAATGATGATAATGATGAAGACGATGACAATGACGGAATCAATGATGATGAGGATGATAATGAAGATAATGATTTTGACAATGACGGTCAGGATAATGATGACGATAACGATGATGACAATGATGGATTGTCTGATGGAATAGACAATGATGATGATAATGATGGAATAAGTGATGATGATGATGACGATGATGACAACGATGAAATTAATGACGACGACGACGATGATAATGATGACGACGAAGACGATGATGACGATAGAAGCAATGGCTTATAAAGAATAGTAAACTGCGATACTAAAAAAGAAGCTACCACATTGTGGTAGCTTCTTTTTTAAACGAACACAAAGTGTAGGGAGTTATTACTCTAATAATTGAAGGATGATTCCAGATTTTTAATTGCTCCTAACATATCGAAGCAGTATAGCATTTGTTGAGGAATGAATACTGCTTTATCAAAGAAAGCTACTTGGTATAAAATACTGTTGAGGCAGTCTTTTAACGCCATTTTATCGAAAACAGTTAGTGAGACACTACCAAAATATTTCAGAAATGGAATACAATTAGTAACAGCACCCAATCGTTGTTATAGTTGTGCTTTAATTGAAGAAATGTTCAATTATAAGTAGCAGAACCATTACCGCCAACACAATTCCGGTAACTTTGAAATACAACTTTTGAGCTTTCTTTGCATCTCGATAATCATAAATTGAAATTGTTTCGGTAGAAGCAATTATTGCATTTTCCATCAAAATTTTATCAAGCTTTATGCTGTCCGTCGCTTTGAAGATATATCTAATGCCATTGTCAACCATTACTTGATTATCAATATCGCAATAGTACTCTATACCTTGCTTTTTCAGTTCACTTTCAAAGAGTATTGTATCTTTCTGCAAAACATATAGTTTTATATTATTTTCGAAAGCAATATTTAAATTATTTTCATTCATATAGACATTTGGGAATTGGCAGTTAGCAATATTAATTACTCTTCGACTTCGTCTTGAATTTTTAAAAGTTTATTAAATCTAAAGTCAACAAGATTTCCTTTTTGAGTGCTTTTTTTTCCTTTAATGACGGTAGTTTTATTATTTTTTACGTTCGTTATTTTTATCCCTATTGAAGTTTCATTACCTATTGCATAATATGTGTCATAAATGACGTATTTAAAATCTCCATTTATAAACTTGATGTAATTCAAATCCATTCCTTCATTTCGAATTCCTCCTCCACGCATATAAAATGCATAGGTAAATGTATTCCAACTTTCTTTTGTTTTTTTTGGGAACTCAAATTCAATTTTATTTTTTGTACCAAATCGATAAATGATGTATTTATCGTTTCTGTCTTTTGCTAAAACAAGTTTTTTCCCGCTTTGAGTTTCGAAACCGTAAATTAATGTCTCATTTGGTAAAAGAAATTTTTGAGCAAAGAGTAAGTCAGTACAGACTAACATTAGCAACATAATTAAATTTCTTTGGGTACTTTGACTCATAAAAAGGGTTGTATTTAGTTTTGCAATGATTATAGGTACTATTCAAGTGAATAAGCGCAATAGCGGCAGTTGGTAACACTTATTTTCTTACGAAGATACTATTTTCCAGCGGACTCAACTCAAAATGCGACAAGGCTTTTATGATTGTTAAATCGGGTGTGTCATTCAATCCAATTCATGGAAGTAAACCGCAAATAAATAATTAAAAATCAAATTGTATTTGTTTTTAAGCAAAGTTCTTTGTTAGTGGCAGTTCTAATTAATAAAATTGATAATTAAATTTAAAGAATCGCTCTATTGATTTTCCTATATAATGAATTCTAGTTTGCTCCAATTTGTTTTTGTAAGTCATTACCCTATGGTCGATTTTTTGGTTATTTTGTGAAAAAGAAAGATATTTAACTTCATTACCGTCTCTATCGTAGGAATAAAAACTTTTATAACCTGCTTTCCAGTTAAGCAATGTAAGATTACCATTTGTGTCATACGAATAAATGGTGCTATCAAATGGTTTCCCATTCTGATAACTAATGGACTTAATCATCCTATTATTTTTATCAAAGTAATTAAGCTCTTTTAATTCATCATGATTAGCAGGATATTGAGTGGTCTCTTTTATGTTATTCCCCTTCTTGTCGTAGAAATATTCGTATATGGTGTCTGGCTTTCCGTCAATAAACTCAATCTTTTTAATAAGTTTATTGTTGCGGTTATAAAAATATTTTTCACTTGTCGAACAGCCTGAGTTTTCAAAACAACTTTGAGACTCAGTAATATTTCCATTATTGTCGAATTTATTAACTTGGCTTACATAACTTTTCTGACCTGAAAATTGGATATAAAAAATGTCTGCTTTATTGAATTTGTTATAGTGATACAATGATGTCATAAATGGTTTACCACTACTAAATTCAATGTGTTTTGTTAATCTTCCTTTATTGTCAAAGTGGTCCTGAAATATAATTTTACAGTTCTTTCCTTTCTGGTCACACTCAAATTGGGTCTTAATCTTTAACTTTTGGTTTTTCATTATAGCGTCAACAGAAAAAGTTTCCTGCGCAAAAGTTTGAATAGTTAAGAAGAGTGTAATGAAGAAGAAGGATGTTTTTGTCATGAAGTGTCGTTCTTAAGTTGCCGCTAACGTTTTCAGACTTTGCGTTCGGGCGGGTTTCGGAGCACAAAGTTTCAATTTATAACTAAAGTTCATTAAAAGCACAATGCTGCAAGTTTGCACGTCAGCCCGCCTAACGCAAAACCCGTGTTATGCGTAGATTTTATTTGCCTTTCAGTGCGTACAACCCACATAAATGTCAGCTTTTATTTTAAACACTTTTTTCTCTGTTTTATGTAAAATTGTCAAAGCACTGTCTGCACTTTTTTCTGTTTCGTAAATACCTGTCACCAAAGCAATGGTTTTTTCACCTGCTTGTCTTTGGTAAAAGTTTAAATATTCTAAACTTAAATTGTCCGATGGAAAGCGTCTAGGGAAATAGTCGCCTGCATATATTTCATCTTCGTCATTGTCGGGCAAGGCAATAAGATTTTTGGTCTTGTTGTAAAATCGTC
The DNA here is from genome assembly GCF_042653365.1 of Flavobacterium sp. GCM10023249. Classification (NCBI taxonomy): domain Bacteria; kingdom Pseudomonadati; phylum Bacteroidota; class Flavobacteriia; order Flavobacteriales; family Flavobacteriaceae; genus Flavobacterium; species Flavobacterium sp. GCM10023249. The sequence goes on along the minus strand of NZ_JBHSHZ010000009.1, from coordinate 4,109 downwards.
CCATTGTGTCAATAGATAATTTTAATTTGCTGCTCAGGTCAAACATTTTTTTATGAAGCATTGAATAGTCATGGCTTGTGTCGGCAACCACTACGAAATAAGTTGCATTATTATAGTCGGTCGTGTCTTCCTCTATATTATTGTCAGGCGCAATGTTAGTTTGTAAATTGATCGTTCTATCGATTTTTGCAATATTAACTTCAGCTTCTTTTTTGTCTTCCGATGTTGTCCCACAAGCAGTCAAAAAAGCTGTCAATATTATGTAGATGTGTCGTTTCATAAATTTACGCATAACGTTCCGTCTTTAGTTTGTATTACTAAAATAATTAACTTTCCGAAGAGGAAACGGGTGAACTAAAACGTTCCGTAGGGTTGAGACCTATAAGCCGCATAAGTCCCGTTTCCACTTTCGGTCTTGCCAGTACTACTTGGAATGATGGGTTTTTAAACCCGCTAAAGGCGATAGCCCAGCAAGGTATTTATTTTTCCTAAAAACAAATCTATGAAAAAAGTTACACCATTGGTATTGACGTATCGTAATTGACATTAGATCTTTATGTCAGAACGATTAATGTTCACAAGAAATTCACTAATGATGTAAAGGGATTTAAACAAAGTATTAGTTGGACTACAAAGCTGAAAATTAATCTGGAAGAAACCCTGTTTTGCTTTGAGCATACAGGTTGGTATTGTTTACTGTTGAGTTATTATCTTTATGAAAACAACTATCGTTATTGCTGCGTTAATGCTATAGAAATCAAACGTTCTATGGGATTGAAGCGGGGAAAAAGTGAAAAAGCAGATGCATGGGAAATAGCCAATTATGCCTGGCTTAGATGAGTTGAATTAACACCCTCAATACCTCCTGCCAAAAAATTAATCGAGTTGCAGCGTATGATGAGCCTGCGTGAGCAATTAGTCAAACAGCTCACAGCAAGTAAGAATCTTTACAAAGGAATGCAGGAGATTGTTTTTGATCAAAAAGATGTTACTGTGTCAATTTTACAAGAGAATATAAACAACATAGAAAAACATATTCTAACAACCGAGAAAGCAATGAACGAGTTGATAAAGCAGGACCAAACAATGATAACTAATTTCAAACTTTCCAAAACAGTAAAAGGAGTAGGGATGGTTCTAGTTGTTCAAATGTTACTGCACACGTACAATTACACACGTTTTGAAAATTCAAGACAGTTTTCTGCTTATTGCGGCTTGATTCCTTATCCGTATCAATCAGGGACGAGTATAAATGGGCGCAATAAAATACATCCGATTAGCGATAAGAAAATGAAGAGTTTATTGTCAATGTCTGCTATAAGTGCCATTCAACACGATAAAGAGCTAAAATTATATTACCAAAAACGAGTGGAAGAAGGTAAGCCTAAAATGGTAGTTTTAAACATTATCAGAAATAAAATTGGATCAAGAGTATTTGCAACCATAAACAGAGGAACGCCATATGTAGAAATCAATAAATTTTTAGCTTAAAAAATTTGGATTTGATCTTGGAATGTGGCTTGGCGCAAGAGTAGAGGCAGTAAACGTTTTATTTTTTTCTTTTGTAAACAAGGATTTTATACCACATTTCTTTTGTGTTAGGATTTTCCATGTCCCATTCTATGTATAAATACTCATCATCGATCCAGGTTCCTTTTTTTTCAGGAATTTCTTTTGCCTTGTCTAAAATCAACTTATTATTGCTTTTGTCAAGGGTTGAAACTAAAAGCACTAAGTCATAAGATGCATTATTGTTTTTGGTTCCTAATGGTTTTCCAAAAACACATCCTTTTGTTCTGGCAAACAATGTTTCGGAGATTTCGTCCATTTCTGTTATCATGCCGACTGATTCCGCATAAGTCACAAATTCATTTTTATCCACTTTAATTAAACTTAAATAATGGGTTTTATTAAATCCTTGAGCCGCTAAATTTTGTGCTATAAAGAAAATTAAAACTATAGGAAGGAGATACTTTTTCATACATTCTATTTTAAGGTTTCAACGTCATGTTAAGGATAAAATTACCGCTAACTTTTTTGTATACTATTAGTGGTGTATACCCTTTATTTTTTACCGCTTCCAAAAATAGATAAAATTTCAGAATACTTACTCTGCAATGACAATAGCTATCGGGATTGTGTAGCAGGGCTATTTGTATCCGTATATTACAAAAGTACCGTTGTCTGTCTCATAGGGTATTTGCAATTCTTTTAGGAGTTCTTCAAGTTCTTTTGTTTCATCATGTATTTTAGGACTTACATGGCGTCCAATATGTTCTGCATAACGAGGTTTGATTTTTAGATATTCAATGGTAAAAAATAGATACATCCCTTCTTCATAAAATGGATCCCAATTACCAAACCAGTGTGGATCATCGCTTATTTTAATATCTTCAAATGCTTTTTCTTCAAAAATAAATTTGTTAGTGTATGCAGGTGGAAATGGGAGTTTGTTAATACCACTTTGCAATTTCAACCATTTTGTGTCATTCATCATGGAGGTCAAGCCTTTTTCTGCAACAATATTCTTAACTTTTTGTTTCAGTGCAAGAGCTTCTTTGTTATTATTTACGAAATATTTATACTTTTCTCTTTCAGATAGATTTTGGTTTTCAAAAATACCAATGTATGATTTTTCGTTTTCAGCATTTTCCATTTTAAATACTTTTATTTTACTTTTCCTATTCCACTGTTAACGGCAGTTTTTTATAATTGAAATGGCTAAATCTTCTTTGTTTAGAATATTTGAATACCAAAATCCCTTTCCCCAGGTTCCTTTTCCGAAATACGCTTCCGGATATTTCAAATTTAGAAGCGTTGCAGTTCTGCTTTTTAATCTGGATATTTTTTGGGTTAATGCATTTAAATTGGAATATACCAACAGCTCCACTTTTGATTCATCAATTGTAAGCATTTTAATTTCCAATCCGTCAATAATCCTGTCATGGTTTTCTTTGCAAAGATCCTCAATGTCGAATTTTAACTGCAAGATTGCTTGTTTGTTTAGAAGCAATCTGTCTTTTTTTGAATTACTTTTTAAGTATCCATTTTGCAATTCTTTGAATAAGTTACAGTTTATATGCTGTTTTTGTAATTCACTATAAGTGTTGGAGAGTTTTTGCCAATTCCCATTTTTGTCCCAAACGGGATACTCATTAAAAGTTGTCCAAATAACATGAAATAGTTGCTTGTTACCCATGGTTTGTAAAATTACCGCCAATGTTCCACCGGCTTTAAGAAGTGGAGTGTTTTTATTACTGATGTTTACAAATATACCGAAGAGTCTGAAAGAAAATAGCTGAATGAAAAGAAGAAATACTTTCACTAACCATTCCAAAAAATCACCAAGCCCCGCTATAGCATAAAACTGCTGTTATGCATAGTGTTTTTATTCTGATTCGGAAGTTTGCGCAGGAAGATTTGTATTCCAGATGTTACTACAAATTTTCCATTCTCCATTTACATTTCTCCAAATATTTATGTACTTACCTTTATCAACAGTCTTTTCTTTGCCATAAACCAGATAATAATTTCCTTCATCAATTACATAGTCTTGATTTCCGTAAAATGATGTTGTCTCTTCTTTAAATTCATAAACGCCATAATTAACCCAATCAGAGTTAAGTTTAGAAATAGCTTTTATTCCATTTACAATTTCCGAATTTGGAGGAAATACTTTTGCATCTTGACAGAAACTATTGTTGAGATATATTGTGTCTTTTTTTATATGCGCTTCGGTGAAAAGTTTGGTTTTTTTCTGGATTTTTAATTTCACAACATTTAAATCGAATTCAGAAATTTTATCATTTCCATTTTCAGAATTTGAAGCTTTCTTATTATTACAGGAAAAAAGAATTAACACAACAAATAAAAAGGTCAAAAATTGTTTCATGTTTTCAGAAATTAAGTTGGCTAAACATTATGCATAACGTTTCGCGGCTTGGCTCAGTAGCGGCTGCGTGAACGATTATTTTCTTGCTAAGATAAGATTTTCCAGCGGAAAATCGAACGTGATTTTTATTGATTAGTAGCTATTGAGCCAAACCGCCTTAAGTTTACATTTTCTACATTTAGCTATTAATCAGAAAGAACAAAAGAGAGGAGTAAGG